>DVJY01000012.1 GCA_018716485.1 Candidatus Scybalocola faecipullorum | reverse complement strand
ATACCTCTCTGTTTAATAAGATTTTTACTAACCCGCAAAGTCAGCAAATCTTATTTTACTCTGAGGTATCCTTTTTTCTCAACCACCTTCCACGGGATTCCCTATATTTGAATTATACAGGAAGCTCCTTTTCATTTTTACGCAGTGTCATGATGCAAAATGTCTTTTATTTTGTCATGCCGCCTTTCTGATACTTTCATTTTACCAACAAACTGCACAAAAATAAAGTGACACATCCTCAGATATGTCACTTCTGCCCAATTTTCCTTTTATTTATGATCCGACAGCTTTTCCAGAAGACCCAATTTTAAAAACAGTTCAGACAGACGGGCGGGCATGGCTGACACAAGCAGCTTTGAAAGCTGCGCCGGCGTCTTTTGCATCCCCGTCAGCACCCACTGAACAGTCATGTCTATCGACGCCCTGCAGTAAAATTCAAGAAGAAATTTCAGCTCCGGATCCATGGGAGCGCCGCTTTTCTTTTCAATCAGATCTGTATAAAATTTCAAAATCAGTTCAAAATCATGATCTTTCAGCGAATTATGATCATCACATCGAAAGGCGGCTGCGAAAAACACTCTTTCTTCCTGAATATACTCAAACTTGCGCGTCAATCCTTCGCTGACAGTACGTCCGCTGCCCATATGCTCAAACGATTTCAAAAGCAGTTTATCAAAATACCAGTTAATCAGATCATATTTATCCAAAAAGTTTCTGTAAAAAGTCTGGCGCGTCACGCCGCATGTTTCTACAATACTTTTGACGGTAATATCATCCACAGAAGTTGTCCGCATACACGTCTTGATTGCCTGCGCAAGCCGATATTTTGTTATCTCATTTTTTGACATCCGCAGCCCACCCTCCTTTATCCTTATTTTGATGATACCATAAAAAGAAAGGGTAGTGCAACTACCAAAAGTCACACTGCCCTTCATTAAACAATATTAAATGCTTATGCCGAACGGTACGCGGCACTGTTATCGGTCAGATTATTCGCCGAAATATCTCTTTAACAGACCTTCAAATGCTTTGCCGTGACGAGCTTCGTCTCTTGCCATCTCATGAACTGTATCATGAATAGCGTCAAGGCCCAGTTCTTTTGCACGTTTTGCAAGGTCAAACTTACCTGCTGTTGCGCCGTTTTCAGCGTCTACACGCATCTCAAGGTTTTTCTTTGTACTGTCTGTAACAACTTCGCCTAACAGTTCTGCGAATTTAGCAGCATGTTCTGCTTCTTCATAAGCAGCTTTTTCCCAGTATAAACCGATCTCCGGATAGCCTTCTCTGTGAGCAACTCTTGCCATAGCAAGATACATACCAACTTCTGAACATTCACCTTCAAAGTTTGCTCTTAAATCTTTGATAATGTCTTCTCTGACGCCCTGTGCTACACCAACAACATGCTCTGCTGCCCATGTCTTCTCGCCAGCCTGCTCTTTAAATTTTTCTGCAGGTGCTTTACATACCGGACAAAATTCTGGTGGCTGCTCGCCTTCATGAACGTAACCGCATACTGTACATACCCATTTCTTCATTGTAATCTCTCCTTTATCATTCAATATTATCAGGTTCGTTAAAAATCAGTAATGATTACTGATATCATTATAATACACAACTTACTGCCGATTGTCAATAGTTTTTCATTGTTTTTTCAACTTTTTTCAGTCTGCGAATTTTTACACACTTCGCACAGTCCGTAAAAAAATGCCTGATGACCTTCAATCACCCCGCTAAAGTGCTCTCCCGCCAGAACATCAATATGATCGACGGGAATCATCTCAAGATCAATGACCCTGCCGCAGTTTCTGCAGATAAAATGATAATGTTTTGAAATATTCGCATCAAATCTGTCGCAGCTTTCATCACATCTTATCTTTATAATATCCCCGTGCTCCACAAGAAAATTCAAATTCCTGTACACGGTTCCAAGACTGATATTGGGATACTCCTGCCGCACGGCTTCATAAACCATGTCTGCTGTCGGGTGGTCCTTGCGTGACATCAGATAATTTTTGATGCATTCTCTCTGTCTGCTGAACTTTACAGATTTCATAGGCCGCCTCCTCCCATCAAATTAATATTAGTAATAGTTACTGTTATATTAATTTAAATCTATCAGCTTGTCAAGTTTTTTATTTAAAATAAGTATTCTCTGATTGGCGCTGCCTCTGAATTTCAGGTCCAAATCTCTCTGTGCTTCGATATACGGACCGTCGACCAAAATATCCGTGACAGATAAAAGGCGGGCAATGGCCTGGTCTGTTTCTGCCATTGTCTGAAGCTGTTCGTATATATAGCCTGTATAAGTCATTACATTATGTCCGCGGGATTTAACCATCTGCGCCAGCCGATACAAAGGCGCCGGCTGACAGAATGGTTCCCCTCCTGAAAATGTAATGCCCGAAAGCAGCGGGTTTTCACAATACATATGAAAAATCTCTTCAATCGGCATCATTTTCCCGCCCTCAAACGAATGTGTCTGCGGGTTATGGCAGCCCGGGCAATGATGAGGACAGCCCTGTGTAAATACGGTCAGCCGAAGTCCGGGGCCGTCTACAATAGATTCCTCTACAATACCGCTGACTCTTAAATACTCAGATACCATGTTTTACACGGTCGCTTTCTTCTGCTCTTTTTGCATTGTTAAAACGGTCTGTCGTCCCTACAAGATAACCTGTAATTCTGCGGATTCTCTCAAATCCTACCTGTGCGCCGATTTCCCTTTCATGCTGTGCCATTGTATTTTTGCTTGTCATGATCTTTCTCTCCTTCTGTCAATGCTGTTATATGGTATTATCTGCCTGATGCCGGATCAGTACACCGGAACATCAGGATATTTCTTTCTTAACTCTCTCAGTTTCTCTATGCTGACGGCTTCACCTTCACGGCGTCCGCAGCGCGGACACACTTCACCGATGACGCCGGTATAACCGCAGACCGGATCACGGTCTACCGGATGATTAATGGAACCGTACCCTATGCCCTGTTCTTTCATAAACTTAATAATACGCTCAAATGCTTCCAGATTTTTGCATGTATCGCCATCCAGTTCCACATAGCTGATATGTCCGGCATTGGTCAATGCGTGATATGGCGCCTCAAGTTCAATCTTTTTATAGGCTTTGATCGGGTAATATACCGGAACATGAAAAGAATTTGTATAGTATTCCCGGTCTGTGATCCCCTGGATCTTTCCGTACTTTTTCTGATCAAAACGGACAAAACGGCCGCTTAATCCTTCCGCCGGCGTTGCCAGCAGTGTAAAATTCAAACCTGTTTTTTCTGACTCATCATCCATCCGCTTTCTCATATGCCCGATGATCTCAAGTCCCAGTTTCTGCGCCTCTTCACTCTCGCCGTGGTGCTTTCCGATCAGCGCTTTTAATGTCTCTGCCAGCCCGATAAATCCGATGCTGAGTGTTCCGTGCTTTAAAATCTCAGCCACGCTGTCATCAATATCCAGATCTTCAGAATCTATCCAAATGCCCTGTCCCATCAGGAACGGGTAATTACGCACCTTTTTTGTACACTGGATTTTAAAACGGTGGAGAAGCTGACGGATCACAAGGTCGATCATCTCATCTAATTTCTTATAAAACTGATCGATATCGCCGTGAGCTTCAATACCCAATCTCGGCAGATTGATTGACGTAAAACTTAAATTTCCTCTGCCGCACGTCACTTCTCTTGTACGGTCATGGACATTGCCCATCACCCGGGTACGACAGCCCATATAGGCCACTTCAGTATTGTAATCGCCTTCTTTGTAATACTGAAGGTTGAACGGCGCATCCAAAAAGCTGAAATTCGGAAACAGCCTTTGCGCTGATGTTTTGACTGCCATGCGGAACAAATCGTAATTTGGATCTCCTTCTTTATAGTTCACGCCGTCTTTGACTTTAAATATCTGTACAGGGAATATCGGCGTCTCACCGCCGCCCAATCCCGCTTCTGTCGCTGTCAGCAGATTTCTGATAACCATACGTCCTTCCGGCGAGGTATCTGTACCGTAATTTAAAGAACTGAACGGCACCTGTGCCCCTGCCCTCGAATTCATCGTATTCAAATTATGGACCAGCGCTTCCATCGCCTGATACGTTTCCCGATCTGTCTGTTCCGCAGCATTCTCAGCAGAAAATCGATGGGCAGCTTTTAAAACATCATGATCAGCGCCTTGGATATCTAATGTACTGATGATCTCCTCCACCCATTCTGTATTGCGCAGAGAAGGCTTTTCCTTTAATGCTTTCTGAAACTGGTCCGCCGTTTTTTGCGCATCCGCTTTAGACATATGCTCACTAATGCGCAGATAAGTCATAAAACTTTTCCAGTATTCCTTTGCATAAGTTTTAGCTACACCGATTGCCATCGCATAATCAAAGTTTGGAATACTCTGTCCGCCGTGCATTTCATTTTGGTTCGCCTGTATTGCAATACATGCCAGCGCCGCATAGCTGCGGATTGAATTAGGCTCCCTCAAATGTCCGTGCCCCGTGGAAAAACCATCTTTAAACAGCCGGATCAGATCAATCTGACAGCATGTTTCCGTCAGCATATAAAAATCCATATCATGAATATGGATATCACCGTTCATATGTGCCGCTGCAATGTCCTTTGGAAGCACATAATTATTAATAAAATACTTTGAACCTTCAGATCCGTACTTGAGCATGGTCCCCATCGCCGTATCGCCGTCGATATTGGCATTCTCTCTTTTAATATCCTCATCTTTGGCATCGGAATACGTCAGCTTTTTGTAAATATCCATCAAGTCGGCCTGCGAATTCCTAATCTTCGTATGTTCGTTGCGGTACAGAATATATGCCTTTGCTGTGCGCTTATAATCATAGTGGATCAATACATCCTCCACTTTATCCTGAACCTGCTCGACGGTGCACCCTTCCCCTTCCAGCCGGTCACAAACCTTTTCGGTCAAAAATAAAAGGTCTGTGGTCGTCATCTTCTCGTCTTCCACAGCCTTATTCGCTTTGCTGATCGCATTTAAAATTTTGACGGAATCAAAAGGCACTGTCTGTCCGTTACGTTTTGTAATCTTTTGAATCATCACGTTTCCCCTTTATTTAATTTCGTCATATATTGTGTTTTTCTTTCTTACAAACACTATATATTGTGTCCTTATTATATATGGAATGGGATTAAAATACAAGAGAAATTATTCACAAGATTATGGGAATTTTTACAGAAAAGATTTGGCACAAATTTTTCGGTGCGTCATATTGACGCACCGAAAAATTTATGATATGAGAATTCAGAATTACTCAACGCTGCCTCTTGTCATATTAATGCCAAGTTCATCGTATTTAGCCACATTTTCAAGAATTGTTCTGTCATCTGCTTTATTGATCTGAGCATTTCTGTCTTTCATAAATGTTCTGCTCTTATTCAGCATCATCGGTCCGTTGACACAGCCGCCGACGCAGGCCATACCTTCAATAAAGTCTTCAGGCAGACGGCCAAGCTTGAGCATCATCAGTGCTTTCTTACACTCAAGCGCACCGTTAGCTTTATTTACTTTTACGCTGATATCTTCATTTTCCTCTTTAAGCACTTCCAGTACACATGCTGTAACGCCGCCGGAAACAGAGAAATTCTTGCCCATCTTGCTGCCCTGCTGCAGTTCTTCATCATAATCTGCAGGATCAATCTCTTTTGCTTCAAACATACCGGCCAGTTCTTCATATGTAAGCGCGTAATCTGCGCCGCCGAAAGTGATGGAATCAATAACTTCACCCTTCTTTGCAATACATGGTCCGATAAATACGCATACCGCCTCCGGATCCATCGCTTTGATGATACGTCCTGTCGCTGTCATCGGTGATACAGTTGTTGACATATTATCAAGCACCTGAGGGAAATGTTTCTTGATCATATTTACAAATGCAGGACAGCAGGAAGTTGTCATCTTTTTGCCTTCTTTAAGATGCTCTGCCAGTTCTTCTGCTTCATTTTTGGAAACAAAGTCAGCGCCTAAAGAAACTTCATACATATCTGTAAATCCAAGTGCCTTGATAGCCTGACGGATCATGCCGACGCTGACATCTGCGCCAAACTGACCTTCAATCGCCGGCGCAACCATGGCGTAAACCTTTGCCCCCTGATTGATCAGCTTAATAACGTCTACCATAAAAGATTTATCGGAAATAGCACCAAACGGGCAGTTGATCACACACTGACCGCAGCTGATACATTTATTTTCATCAATCACAACAATCATATCTTCATCCAATGTGATCGCGTCAACCGGACAGCTTCTTTTACACGGACGCATCAGATCAGCGATTGCATTGTATGGGCAGGCTTCCGCACATTTGCCGCATTCTTTACATTTCTTAGGGTCGATATGGGCACGGCCCTGTTCAAAAGTAATTGCGCCGAAATTACATGCGCCCAGACACTTTTTAGCCATACACATCTGACAGTTATTCGTTACAGAAAAACGATTGATCGGACAGCCTTCGCAAGCCGCCGGAAGTACCTGAACGATATTTTTATTCTCTGTGCCCGCTTCTGCAGCATGGCCTTCCGCAAGACGGACTCTCTGGCGGATAATTTCTCTTTCGCGGTAAACACAGCAGCGATAGGACGGTGTCCGTCCCGGAATGATTGTATATGGAATTTCGTCTCTTTTTTCCTCCAACTGATTTGCAAAAGCTGCTTTTGCAACTTCTACATATACCTGATATCTGATCTTATTAATATCTGTTCCAAACGTTCTTTTCATTGTCAAAAATTCCTTTCTTTTGAAATTTAATTCCCTTTAATAATATTTCACAGTGACCGTTTTCCCCATCTTTTCGCATTCATCTTTGATTTTCTCCACAAGACGCATACGAATACTCAGATCAAACGGCAGTCCCACATTCTGATGCGCTGCATTCATCGCTTTTCCCACAAACATATTCAGATGAGTGCATTCTTCTATTAAAATTTTTGCCAGCATCGCTGCGCCGTTATCAGCGTCAAGGCTGTCAAAAAACTTTTCCGAAAGATCTCCTTTATTATACTGTTCCAACATATTGGCACAGCGATTCAGCGTTAAGACGCCTTCAGTCACAAGATCCACGCCTTCCAGCGTCGCGATCGGCGGAATTTCCGGATCTGTATAATTAATTGACGTTATGATCTTTTTGCGTAAAATTCTGGCCGCAATATTGGCGCTTGTGCCTCCGCAGACAATTTTTTTGCCCGGAGTCGTCATAAAGTCGCGCATCAGCACCGCATCATCATCATAAGACGTCGGCGGTCCTGTAAAAATATTGACATTTTTGCGTTTTACAATGCTGACGGCAGCCACCGTCGTGTCATCTCCCGGCGCGCCCATATACAGATCTTTACACGCTCTGCATAGCATTGACACAAGACGGGGAGACGATACATTCTGTGCACAGGCTTTACGCACATATTCTGCCGCGCCCTGCCAGCCCCAGCCAAAACTCAAAAGATTTCCGGTGCCCGCATGCACAACGCCGTCGCTGAAAAGCACAAAATAATCGCCCAGCTGCACATCGAAATAATATTCTCTGATCGTCTTGTCCTCAATATTCTTAATTCTGTATGGAATATTCATAATCTTTTTGCTGCGCACAAACACGCAGCCCGGATTATCATATTCTACCAGATAGGCTTTGCCGTTGCCAAAAATCTGCAGGATGGAAAAGGTCGAGTATGCCACCTTACGGATACTGCACACCGGAAGTGTCTTTGCTATTGTATCTACGCAGTCTTCCAGTCTGGCGCCCTGTCTGAGCATGGTACCGAGAATCTTCGATGTCAGCGTCGCCAGAATATTTGCTTTGACACCGCTGCCCATACCATCCGACAAAATAATAATATCTGAATCTTCTGTTTTTATGATTTCCAGCTTATCACCGCAAAGTTCCTCGCCCTGCTTGCACAAGCTTTTATAAGATACTTCCAAACTGATATTCATGGCACCCTCCAATACGGCTATAAATCTTCCTCCGAGAGCATACTGTCGCGCAGCTTTGTCAGCGTCATCTTTGTCTCGGCTGTTGTCTCTCCCAAAAGTCCGGCAATTTCCTGTGCAACCATCATCTGTTTATCAATAACCTTCTGCGCGATATTAACACCTTCCATGCGCAGCCTTCTTTGTTTGGCGCGTTCTTTTTCTTCATCAGTTATATTTCTGAAAAAGCCGATCGCTATCCCCTGCCTGCGCACATAAATGATGTTCTGAATCGTTGTCAATCCGTAAGATTTGTATACAACTTTTTTATTCATGATACTGCGCTGATTCTGGAATACTTCCTGAAAGTCTTCGGTGTCGATGATTTCATACAAATACTTTTCCACTGCTTCATCTCTGGATATATTAAATGCCACCTCGGCAGCATTATTAAATTCCCTGATGCGCAGATCTTTATCGACCATAATAATCATCTCCGGCGTCACCGACATCATGACATTGGATAAAGACCGGATCCGCTCATACATATAATTTACACATAAATCGATATCGCTGCGCTTTCTGAACACCGCGACCGCTTTTTCCCTGCATGTATTATAGCCGCAGGCGCCGCAGTTCAGCTCTTTTTCCGGCGTATCCTTTCCGAACTTGGCCAGAATCGCACGAATCTGATCCTCTGTCGGTTCAGCCTTTTTCTCCTGATGTCCTTCAAATACTTTTTGCAGATCAAGTGACTTTTCCTCGTATTCAGGAAAATCCTTCATCGTCCGATCCTGAACGAGCATCTGTGATTTGAATCGTTCACTTGATGCTTTGCCGGATACCGGCCCGTTGACACAGCCTGACGTGCATGCTTCCAATTCCAGAAGACAGTGATGCAGTTCGCCTTCGGACACACAGCGGAGTACATCCATGCACTCTTTAATACCTGATACCGCAATCCGCTTATATCCATCCTGCTCACCGGATTTGGCTCTGAGCGCCATAATAATGCCGCCCTCTGCCGCATACATACCGTTGACCTTTGGATTTACCCGCCGGTGATGATGTGTCCGGCACTTTCTGACATCGATTTTTAAATCATCCATCCACTGGATCAGTTCTTTAAAACTGATGACTGCATCGATATATCCGCATGTCCGCTCATCATGGAGCACTTCCACGCTTTCAGCCAAACATGGCGTGATCGATACGATTTTTACATCATTTCCAAATTCCTCACGCAACATCTTTCCATGAGCTGCAATCGGTGATATGACCGGCGCCATCATAGATATCAGCTCAGGATAATACTTTTCCACCAGGGTATTAATTACCGGACAGGCCGAAGTGATCATATTATCCATCTTTCCTTCTTTCAGAATACGGTCATATTCATTTGTAATATATATGGCTGCTTCTGCTGTTTCACGGATTTCATAAAATCCCATGCCACCCAGCGCTTCCAAAAACTGTCCGGGCTCTGTCCGGTCAAAAGCCCCAAGATAAGCCGGTGAAAGAGATATAACTATCTTTTCGCCGTCTTCAATATATTTTTTGACTTTATCTATATCACTGAATACCTGAATCGCATGGTGAGGACATGCTTCCAGACACTGACCGCACAAAATACAATCCGAAGCTATATACTGTGCCCGCTCATCCTTTCTCTGAATTGCTTTCACCGGACAAAGGCGGACACACTTATGGCAGTCTCTGCACTGTGCTTTTTTAAAGCCGATCACTGCCACGATTAAACCCTCCCGAGGATCTCCTTATTAAAGAAGCTTTCTGCGGTTGCCGGTGTTACGGAAAACAGTTCATCATCCACCTTAACACAGACACCCTTTTCACACTGACCCATACAGAAAGAACCTGTAAGTTCTACCTGATCACTGAGTCCGTGCATTGAAACGAGACGCTGAAAAATTGAAATAATATCTCTGGATCCTTTTAAATGACATGAACTTCCTATACAAATTGTAACAACCATAAATCTGTTTCCTCCCTTAGTTTTTAATTCTTTTCCTGATTTCTGATGACAATCTCAATTGTCGAGCAAAAGTCTTTTCCACCGTCACCTGCAGCCATCGCCTCATGATAAACTTCCCGGGCGACTTCAAGCCCCGGCATATGTACATGCATCTGACTGACAAGATTATGGCAGATCTCCAAATCTTTTGCCATATTGCTTACCGAAAACTGCGTCGTATAATCCTTATACCGAAGCGCCATCTGCTTTGAATCATAGTATGAGTTCTGACCGCCGCCGTAGGAAATCGCAGCGCTGAACTTGTCAATGTCGATGCCTTCCTTAAGTGCCAATGCCAATGTTTCATTGACGCCATTCTGAATCTGAGCAACTAAAGCATTGTGACAGATTTTCATCATCAGTCCCTTGCCATGCTCGCCCATGTGCATAATACTTCTGCCCATGTACTGCAGCACCGGTTTAATCTGTTTGTAGACTTCAAAATCACCGCCGACGTAAATGCCCACATCACCAAGCCATGCCGCATCTCTTGACTTTACAATTGGTGCATCCAAAAAAGGTGTGCCGTGTGCCTTCAGCATATGATAAATTTTCTCTGAAGCCTCCGGGTCAATAGTGCTCATATCAATGCAGATTTTTGTCTCATCCATTACCGGCTCAATTTCACTGTAAACCGATAGTGAATGTTCGGAACGGGGAACAACGGTAATAATCACATCGCTGTTTAAGGCAGTCTCTCTGGCATTCTGGCAGCCGATACCGCCGCTGCGTTCCAGCAGCGCTGTCTTTTCTTCATCAATATCAAACACATACACCGCATCGTCATGTTTTTTGATGATATTATAGCACATCGGCTCGCCCATAAGACCAAGTCCTATAAAGCCTATCCTCATTCTTCAGACCTCCATCTTTAATATCCGCAGATGCTCTGCGTTATAACTATTATAAAAGATTTCCTTCTAAAAAGAAAGCACGAAAAGCTGCCAATATTGCTTGTTCCCTAAAAAATACATCACGTCTTTTGTCTTTACTCTCCGTCCTCCCAAAAAGCGTCGATTTTTTCCTCAATCGTATCCAGACTGACCCGGATATTTGGTACCCATTCCCTTGGAAAAAGCTGCTCATATCGCCGGTATCCAAATCTCTCGTCAAGCAGTGCAATAACCCCTCTGTCATTTTCTGTCCGGATAACTCTGCCGCCGGCCTGAAGCACTTTATTCATCCCCGGATAAAGATAGGCAAAATCAAATCCCTGCCCGTTTTTCCCGTCAAAATAGTTTTTCAGCAATTCCCGCTCACTGCCGGTCTGCGGCAGACCTGTGCCTACAATCACCGCCCCGATCAGACGGTCTTCTTTTAAATCAATACCTTCTGAAAAAATTCCTCCAAGAACACACATGCCAATGACAGTCGTTTTCGCTTTTGCTTTGAAATGATCCAGAAAATTCTGTCTTGCTTCCTCTGTCATCGCACTTTCCTGAACGATGACCCGAAGCCCGCTGCCTGCTTTCATCAATTCCTTTTCGCTGATGACTGCATAAACTTCCTCCATAAAGGCATATGACGGAAAAAAGACCATATAATTACCGTTGCGGCTCCTGACAATTTTCATAATATACTCGGCAATTTTTTCGTATTCCCTTTTCCCCCGCCGTGTATATTTGCTGCTGACATCTCCTGCCAGCATGATCAGCCGGTGTCCCGGCGAAAACGGAGAGTCCGCATACAAATCATAGTCTTCATCCGGCGTCGTACTTAAAAGTTCCTTATAATACCGGATCGGCAGCAATGTGGCGGAAAAAAATACAGCACTGATACCTTTTGCCAAACGTTCTTCCAAATTCTCCGACGGGTCTACGCAAAACAGCCGGACCATGAACTCGTTGTTTTCCTGACGCTCATCGTAAATCATATAGCGATCATCCATATTGTCGTATACCTGAATAAACCGGCGGGCTTCCAAATAAAGCGACAGTACTTTTTCCCGAACAGACACAGGCGTCTTACTTTTCAAAAATATTTCCATATCTGACGTCATACGCATCAGCAGCATTGCCAAGCCGCCCACACTGTCCAGCCGGCTGTATCCTTCACATTCATCCCTCAGCTGTGCCAAATACTTTCTGCATTTTTCAATTTTCAAGGCCAGTTTGGAATTGTAAGTAACAACTTCTTTTTTCAGTGTTTCGAATTGGCTCATATACAGCGGCGCACTGTACATTTCTCTTGCCCGGTCGACAAGATTGTGGGCTTCATCAATAAGGAAAATATAATCCTGACGGACGTCATCGAAAAATCGTTTTAAATAAACCTGCGGATCAAATACATAGTTATAGTCGCCGATAATACCGTCCACCCACAAAGCGGCATCCAGCTGCATTTCAAACGGGCAGACACAATATTTTTCAGCATATGCTTCGATGACTTCTCTTGACATCGCCGACTCATGGGTGATCAGATCAAATACCGCATCGTTGATCCGGTCAAAATGTCCTTTTGCCCGGGCACAGCTTTCCGGATTACATTCCGCTTTATCCAAAACACAGATTTTTTCCCGGGCCGTCAGTGTGATCGATTTAAATGCAAGTCCATGGGTTCTCAGCAGCTGATACGTTTCTTCTGCAACAGTCCGCGTGATTGTTTTTGCCGTAAGGTAAAAAATCTTTTCTGCCATTCCCCCGCCCATCGCTTTCATTGCGGGAAAAATGACGGAAATCGTTTTCCCGGTGCCTGTCGGCGCCTCCATAAATAATTTTTTGTGCCTGACAATCGTCTGATATACTCCGGCAATCATCTTTTTTTGTCCGGCTCTGTATTCAAACGGAAAATGCACGGATTGAACGGACTCATTGCGCTCACTCCGCCATGCCAGCTGCCATTTGACCCATTTGGCATATCCGCTGATCAATCTCTGAAACCATGTCTCCAGTTCTGTAAATGTTTTCGTCTGCGTAAAACGCTTGATTTTTTCATTTTCGATATTTACATAAGTCACTTGAACATCAATTTTTTCCAGCTGATGCTGCGAAGCATAAATATATGCGTAGCACATGGCCTGTCCCATATGCTCTGGCAGCGGATTCTCTATATAACGAACATCTGTATATGTCCCTTTAATTTCATCTATTGTATAACATGTGCGTATCGCGGCATCTTCGCCGCTTCCGTCGATTTTATATACCTCAATGATACCGTCCGCACGTCCCTCCAGCACCATTGACAACGTCCCGTCGATGACATATTCTGTTTTCAGTGTCACTTCTGCCCGGTAATCCGGGCCGGCCAGCTTCTGTATTTTCTTATGGATTTTTCGTCCCTCGGCCATCGCCTCAGCATCGCTGACTGCGCCGATACTTCGGTCGATGTCTCCGGATTTTAACATAAATTCCGCCAGCCTTCGGACAGATATTTTCACTTTGTGCATAATACCACCTGCTTTCATCGACCGTATGATCCTCTACATCGATGCTAGTTTAACACAGAATCTTCCCCGGTGCAACGATGTCCGCCTCTTGCTTTTTTATCAGCACCTGACTATAATAAATCTCAGTTGTAGTGAGGAGGAATCTTTATATGTCTCAGCCAATGACAGCCCAATCCAATGATTTTGGTATCGGCAGTATGTCTCGCAACATAGTCCATATGGCAGTTCCCATGACTGTGGCGCAGCTTGTCAACGTCTTATATAATGTGGTCGACCGAATGTATATCGGACGCCTTCCCGACGCTTCCACACTGGCGCTGACCGGCATGGGCCTGTGTTTCCCTATTGTTTCTGTGATCACTGCCTTTGCCAATCTGTTCGGCACCGGCGGCGCACCACTGTGTTCCATTGCCCGCGGCATGAAAAACGAGGAGCGGGCGCAGAAAATTATGGGACTTTCATTTACAATGCTTGTAATCACAGGTGTTTTACTGACACTGTTTGTCCGCATATTCAGCCGGCCAATCCTATATTTGTTCGGAGCAAGTGATGATACATATCTTTATGCCGCTGACTATCTGAATATTTATATTCTCGGAACTGTCTTTGTCATGATCAGTCTCGGAATGAATCAATTTATCAACTCTCAGGGCTTTGCCAAAACCGGTATGCTCACAGTCATGCTCGGCACTGTGGCCAACATTATCTTAGATCCGATTTTTATCTTTGTCTTTGATATGGGCGTCAAAGGCGCCGCTTACGCGACTGTGATTTCCCAGTTTTTATCCGCCGTATGGGTGCTGCTGTTCCTGACCGGGAAAAGGGCCATTTTAAAACTGAAATTTTCGTATATGCACTTTCATTTAAAAACAGCCGGAGAAATATGCGGTCTTGGGCTGTCTGGCTTTATTATGTCCGTCACCAATGCTTCCGTCCAGATGGTCTGCAATAAAATGCTCGGTATTTACGGCGGTGATCTGTATGTCGCAGTCATGACCGTGCTCAACTCCATCAGAGATATTATCTCCATGCCGGTGCTGGGGCTGACCAACGGCGCCCAACCGGTACTCGGCTTTAATTACGGCGCAAAAAAATATGACCGGGTCAAAGCCGGAATCAGGTTTATGTCCATCTCGTGTATCATTTATACATTTGCCATATGGGCTCTTGTCGTTATCTTCCCGGCTTTATTTATCCGGCTCTTTAACTCAGAACCCGATCTGATCACAAGCGGCGTTCCGGCGCTGCGTCTGTACTTTTTCGGATTCTTTATGATGGCGCTCCAATTTGCCGGACAGTCCGCTTTTGTCGCTCTCGGCTTTTCGCGGCATGCCGTCTTCTTTTCCCTGCTTCGCAAAGTCATTATCGTCATCCCGCTGACTATATGGCTTCCGTCAGTGGCAGGGCTTGGCGTCAACGGTGTTTTCCTTGCCGAACCGATCTCCAACTTTCTCGGAGGCTGCGCCTGCTTCTTTACAATGCTCACTGTCGTATGGAAGCGTCTGAAAACATCATAAAAATATCCCCGGCCGTCAAATTTGACCGGGGATAGATTTTTATCCTTGAGCTTTATCTAATTTCTTTTCTATTATTTTATTTTCCTTATATTTTATGCTTCTTCGCCGGATTCGCTTTCCATCACAGCGATTTCGTATTTCTGAAGAATGATCGACTGTATTTTATCACGAGTTTCTGAATTAATCGGGTGGGCAATGTCCCTATACTCTCCGTCAGCGGCTTTTCTGCTCGGCATAGCGATAAATAATCCTTTCTCACCTTCAATGACCTTAATGTCGTGAACGACAAATTCATTATCCAGTGTAATTGAAACAACGGCTTTCATCTTGCCTTCCTTAGCCACTTTTCTCACTCTTACATCTGTTATCTGCATAAAGCATAACCCCCTTCTC
Source organism: Candidatus Scybalocola faecipullorum (assembly GCA_018716485.1). Lineage (GTDB taxonomy): Bacteria > Bacillota > Clostridia > Lachnospirales > Lachnospiraceae > Scybalocola_A > Scybalocola_A faecipullorum. Next base: position 96,908 of record DVJY01000012.1, on the reverse strand, counting down.
TTTTAGTCAACTTCTGAAGTAAGTAGACTGTCAGATAATATATCTTTCATTTGCTTCAACAACGATCTTAATGTTGCCTTCGTCACCGATATATGAGGTATTTGCTCTGATCGTGTCTCGGCTTTCAACAATACAGTTTTCAATCACTGTATTATCGCCGATGTAAACATCGTTTAAAATAATTGAATTTTTAATCACACAGTTATTTCCAACGTATACTTTTTTAAACAAAATCGAATTCTCTACACGTCCGTTCAGAATACATCCGCTGGAAATAAGGCTGTTCTTAATATAGGAGCCCGGGTTATACTTTGCCGGAGGTAAATCTGCAACTTTTGTTAATACGCTTGGATATTCTTTGAAGAAGTGGTTACGCACTTCCGGTTTCAGGAAATCCATATTTGTTTTATAATATGAATCTACAGTCGCGATATTTCTCCAATAACTGTCCATCTTATAACCGTAAATCTTTCTCTGTTCTTTATATCTGACAAGAACGTCCTGAACAAAATCATAACGGCCTTCTTCGTTGCATTTTTCGATAATATCAATTAAATGTCTTCTTCTGATTACATAAACGCCGGTTGATACACAGTTTGCTTTTGCCACTAACGGCTTTTCTTCAAAATCGATAATACGTCCGTCGTCGTCCATCTTGAGAATACCGAATCTTGTCAGATCATCCTGCTCCGGAGTCATCTCTGTGTAAACGACTGTAATATCTGCTTTCTTTTCAATATGATATTCAAGAACTTTACTGTAATCCAGTTTATAAACGCCGTCGCCCGAAGCAATCACCACATATGGTTCATGGCTGTTTTTCAGGAAATCAATATTCTGCCAGATTGCATCTGCTGTCCCCCTGTACCAGTAGCTGCTCTCTGATGTCAATGACGGTGTCAAAACGTAAAGTCCGCCCTGCTTTCTTCCAAAATCCCACCATTTGGAGGAATTAATATGCTGATTTAATGATTTAGAATTAAATTGGGTTAATACAGCAACTTTCTTAATGTGAGAATGTGTCATATTACTTAAAGCAAAATCAATTGCCCTGTAGCTTCCAGCCATTGGCATTGCCGCTGCCGCACGCCTTTTTGACAACTCCTGCATTCTGTTATTGTTACCGCCCGCTAAAATCATACCAATTGCTCTCATTACAGTTCACCTGCCTTAACTATACAATGTCCGCTTTCCAGCAATCCGTTCGGATAGTCTTCCGCTGTTGTCTCACCAACAATTGCTGTATTTTTGCCAATAGATACATTATCAGGAATTACAGAATTCTCTGAAATCGTCGTCAGATCAAATGCATAAACTTTTGGATTTACCACATTTTCTGCATATTCTCCCACACTTGTCTTTACATTGTCACCGATGGCAACATTTTCTGCAACGATAGCCTTATCGATGACACAGTTCGCTCCTATATGAGAGCCGGACATAACGATGGAATCTCTGATCACTGTGCCTTCACCAATGACAACACCGCTGCCAATGACACTGCCGGTGACTTCACCGTAAATCTCTGTGCCCTCGCCGATAATACATCTTTCGACTTTTGCATTCTCGCCCAGATATTGCGGCGCAGTTTCATAACTATTTGTATAGATTTTCCAAAATTCTTCATATAAGTTGAATTCCGGAATGATATCTACCAATTCCATATTAGATTCCCAATATGCGCCCAATGTTCCCACATCTTTCCAGTAGCCGTTAAATTCATAAACATAGCACTGGTGATTCTTTTCATGGACATATGGGATAACATGCTTACCAAAATCACAGCCCGGCTGATCTTTCAGTGTAAGCAGAGCCTCTCTGAGTACAGACCAGTTAAAAATATAAATACCCATAGAAGCAAGATTTGAATGAGGATGTTCCGGTTTTTCTTCAAATTCCTGAACGTTGCTGTTGTCATCACAAATAACAACACCAAAACGGCTTGCATCTTCCCATGGTACCGGCATACATGCGATTGTTACATCAGCACCTTTTGCCTTATGGAAATCAAGCATCACTTCATAATCCATCTTGTAGATATGATCCCCACCAAGAATCAGTACATATTCCGGATTATAGGACTCTATGTATTCCATATTCTGGTAAATGGCATTTGCCGTACCGGCATACCAGTCAGCGCCCTCTTTCTTTTCATATGGAGGGAGCAGAGTTACGCCGCCGTAATTCTTGTCCAAATCCCAAGGAATACCGATACCGATATGAGTGTTCAATCTAAGATGTCTGTACTGTGTCAACACGCCAACCGTATCAATACCGGAATTAATACAGTTGCTCAGCGGAAAATCTATAATACGGTATTTGCCACCGAATGAAACCGCCGGTTTTGCCACATTTGCTGTTAACACACCAAGTCTGCTGCCTTGGCCGCCAGCTAAAAGCATGGCTATCATTTCCTTCTTAATCACGTTACCACCTCTTGTTGTTTATTTGCCTCCTATTATACCACCAATGTGTCAAAATGTGAACACTAATTACTAATTTTTTTTGTGATTTAACATATTTTTTATATATATTCTATACCCGTTTTTTTTGGATTTCTTTTTTTATTTGACATATTTATACAAAATTCCTTCTATATTTTTGTTAATTTTTTCATTTTTGTCAACTTTTGTCTGTCTTTCTGCCGTACAAATGGAGTATCAAATTTAATGTTTATTGGAGATTTTGAATAAAATCTTTACTTTTTTTGCGGTATGTGCTTATAATGATGATGGGTTTTTATATAACCTGCCAATTTTATAGATAGGATGTGTCTTATATGTACCATATTGATTTTAATAAGCCGGAAAATATTTATTTTATAGGAATCGGCGGCATCAGCATGAGCGGATTGGCTGAAATTTTGCTGGACCGCGGATTTACCGTTTCAGGTTCCGACCGCGAGCCTTCAGCGATCACAAAGCACCTTGAATCTCAGGGTGTCCGCATTTTCTATGGGCAGGCCGCCGAAAATATTACTGATGATATCCACGCCGTCATTTATACTGCGGCAATCCATCCGGACAATCCAGAGTTTGCCGCCGCTTCCCAAAAAGGGCTCCCTATGCTTGACCGCGCAGAACTGTTGGGACAAATTATGACCCACTATAAAAATTCCATTTCTGTGGCCGGAACCCATGGAAAAACAACAACAACTTCCATGCTGACACACATTTTTCTTCAGGCCGACACCGATCCGACAATTTCTGTCGGAGGCATTTTAAAGGCTATTCATGGCAATATCCGCATCGGCCGCTCTGAAAACTTCATTACCGAAGCATGCGAATATACAAACAGCTTTTTAAAATTTAATGCCAAAATAGATATCATATTAAATATAGAAGAAGATCATCTTGATTTCTTTAAAGATATCGATGATATCCGCCATTCTTTCCGTCTTTTCGCCGAAAAACTTCCGGAAGACGGCATGCTTATCATCAATGGCGATATAAAAAATCCGGAATACATTATCGAACATGTTCAATGTCCGGTCGTTACTTATGGTACAGACTCTAAATTTAATTATTATGCTCAAAATATTACCTTTGATGAACTTGGCGAAGGCCGCTTCGATCTCTGGCATGACGGACAGTATGTGGATCATATTGTACTGAGTGTTACCGGCCTCCACAATGTCTCAAACGCACTTGCAGCAATCGCTGCCGCCCGTGCCCTGAATATATCTATGGAAGACATTAAAACAGGTCTTAAGGCATTTAAAGGCACTGACCGCCGTTTTGAATACAAGGGTGAATTTAACGGCGTCACCGTCATTGATGACTATGCTCATCATCCGACAGAAATCAAAGCAACTTTAACAGCCGCCAAACATTATCCGCATCAAAAAATATGGTGTGTTTTCCAGCCGCATACGTTTTCACGTACAAAAGCATTCCTTCATGAATTTGCCGATGCGCTTTCTCTTGCCGATGATGTCGTTCTTGCCGATATCTTTCCTGCCAGAGAGGCAGATCCGGGAGACATCCACTCCAAAGATATTCAGCGGCTGCTTGAAAAAAAAGGTATTCCGGCATACTATTTTCCTTCTTTTGAGGAAATTGAAAAATTTTTAGCCGAAAAATGTAATCACGGTGACCTGTTGATAACTATGGGGGCCGGAAACGTTGTAAATATTGGAGAAGATTTGTTATCCAAATAGTTATCCACAATATCCACAAGTTTATGAACATTTTTTGTGTATAAACTTGTGGATATTTTTATTTACATAATTGTTCTTCAGTCTTTTCGCCAATTCCCACATTCATGCGCCAAAATACCCTATTTTTCACGTCTTATAAAATTGTCCGTTCGATTATGTCCACTTTTTATCCACATTATCCACAATTTCCACCACAATTACTTTTCACTATTCCCATTTTTAACCTCCTATTCTCAATTTTCCGAGAATGTGCTATACTCAACTCACAGCCATTCAACCAAAAACGATGATAGAAAGCAGGAATTTCATGAGTACATTAAAAATACATTCCAAAAATAAAATATCGTCGACAGTGATCCCCAACTGCTTTTTTGACACATACATGCTTTATGCCAACGGGGAATTTTTAAAGGTTTATCTTTACTTCTACCGCTGGCACAATGTTCCTGATCACGAGTTATCTATTGCTTCTGTGGCGGATACACTGAACATGACAGAAAGCGACGTTATCCGCGCTTTAAAATACTGGGAAAGAGAATCTCTGCTCTCCCTTGATACAGACACATCGGGCACACAGATTTTTGGTATTACATTTAATCCCATATTGCCTAAGGAGCAGACCGGTTCTGTTACGGCTCCGAAATCCTCTGTACGGCCTGATGTATCTTCAGATTTTGAAAAGCCTTCCTATTCAATGCAGGATATCAGCCGTTTTTCCTCTGAAAACCATGGCGATCAGCTTTTCTTTGTCATCAGTCAGTATCTCGGCCGACCGATCACACAGACTGATATGAATACCGTTGTCTTTTTCAATGAAAAACTGGGGTTCTCAATCGATTTAATAGAATATCTTTTTGAATATTGCGCATCAAACAACCACAGAAGTATTCATTATATTGAAAAAGTCGCTATATCATGGGCTCAGAAAGGTATTCAGACAGTTTCAGCCGCCAAGGCTGAAAATACATACTACAATAAAACTTATTTTTCCGTGCTCAAAGCTTTCGGTATTACAGGGCGCAGCCCAAGCGAAGGAGAGATTGCCTATATCAAGCGCTGGCATGAGGAATACTGCTTTCCTCTGCCTTTAATTCTGGAGGCCTGCCGCCGCACCATACTTGCTATCCATAATCCCAGTTTTGAGTATACTGAACGCATTTTAAAGAAATGGAAAGAAAAAAATGTGACCAATATGGCCGATGTGGAATCATTGGACAAAGCCCACGAAGCTTCCAAAAATGCCAGAGCCTCAAAAAAGGCCGCTTCCGCGGCTCAAACTCCCGACCAGAAAACGGCGGCTGTACGCCGGAGTCAGAACCGCTTCGGCAATTTTGATCAGCGCGTCTATGACTATGGCGATCTTGAACAAAAGCTTGTGAAAAAGCTTCGGGGCAATTCATAAGGAGGAACCTATGCCACTAAAAAATTCACAGTACAACACGATTATGCGGCAGTATGATCTTCATCGTCAGGAAGCAGCCAAGGAACGTCAGCAGCGTCTTGAAGAGGTTTATAAAAAAATACCTTCTTTCGCCGAGCTGGACGCACAGATTGCTTCCACAGCTGCTGAGTTTGCCCGCGCCCGCATCAGCGGGCAGACGATTGACAGTGCTGCTGTTCATGATAACATTGCCGCTTTAGAAGCACAAAAACTTGCTCTGCTGACCAAATTCGGATTTCCAAAAGATTACCTGGAACTTCATTATCACTGTCCTGATTGTCATGACACCGGATTCATCGGCAGCGAAAAATGCCACTGTTTCAAACAGGCTGTCGTTGATCTTGTTTACCTCCAATCCAACATTAAAGAACGGTTATTTGCAGAAAATTTCGATCATTTTGATATTCGGTACTATTCTGACAAAAAAGATCCGCGGCTGGGCGTCAGTCCCCGTGAAAATATGGAAAGCGTTTTAAAGACATGCCATGATTTCATCCGAAATTTTGATACCGACCATTCCAACCTTTTGTTTTATGGACATACAGGCGTAGGCAAAACATTTCTTTCCAACTGCATTGCCAAAGAGCTTCTTGACCGCGCCCATACGGTCATTTATCTCTCAGCGCCTCAGCTGATTGAAATCATGGAACGGCATACCTTCGGCCGGGAAGAAATTTCCGAGCAGCCGGAAGAAATGCCTGATTATATCCGTGACTGTGACTTGCTGATCATTGATGATCTTGGCACTGAGATGAACAACTTTTTTACGACAGCTCAGCTTTTCTCCTGCATCAACGGACGGCAGATGAATCAAAAATCCACCATTATCTCCACCAACCTTTCATTGGATGATCTTCAGGAGAATTACAGCGAACGTATTTTTTCACGTTTAATCAGCCACTATCAGGTTACACTGATTTTAGGAGATGATATACGAATAAAAAAGGCAATTTCATGAAAAAATTTTACCTAAATTTTACTTTTTTGTTCAATTCAGAAAATAAAGTTTTGAGGGCTTGTCATCTTATGTCGAATTGATTAGAATGTATGTGAGTTAACTTATTGTATATCAATTATACGGAGGTAAATCATGAGCCAAAATGATAATTTTACGAAGAACATACCGGTAGGTGAGCTTGGCATTATCGCACTGGAAAGCTGCAGCGAGCTTGGTCAGAAAGTCAATAACTATATTGTCAACTGGCGCACCAAACGTGAAGGTGATCATATGAACACTCTGCACTTTTCCGGTTACCGCAAGGACAATTACTTAATCGACGCCAGATGTTCAAGATTCGGAAGCGGCGAGGCAAAAGGTGTGATCAATGAATCTGTCCGCGGCAAAGACCTTTATTTGTTAGTTGATGTAACTAATTACAATATTAAATATTCTCTGTGCGGACACGAAAACCGGATGTCTCCTGATGATCACTACAGTGATCTGAAGCGTATTATTGCTGCCGTAGCAGGAAAAGCAAGACGTGTCAACGTCATCATGCCGTTCCTCTATGAAAGCCGTCAGCATAAACGTTCCAAGCGCGAGTCTCTCGACTGTGCTCTTGCTTTACAGGAACTCACCAGTATGGGCGTTGAAAATATTCTTACATTTGATGCCCATGATCCCCGTGTACAGAACGCAATTCCATTAAGCGGTTTTGATAATGTTCAGCCATCCTATCAGTTTTTAAAAGCACTCTGCAAAAGCGTGCCGGATATTAAACTGGACAACAAGCATCTGATGATCATCAGTCCCGATGAAGGCGCTATGGGCCGTGCCGTATACTATGCCAACGTCCTCGGCGTTGATGTCGGCATGTTCTACAAACGCCGTGACTACGCCAAAGTAATCAACGGCAGAAATCCGATCGTTGCCCACGAATTCTTAGGCTCTTCTGTAGAGGGTAAAGATGTCTTTATTATCGACGACATGATTTCTTCCGGTGAAAGTATGCTGGACGTTGCCAAAGAACTGAAAAAACGTAAGGCAAAACGTGTTTTTGCTGCTGCTACATTCGGACTTTTTACAAACGGTATGGAAGAATTTGACCGTTATTATAAAGAAGGCATCATCGATAAAGTATTGACAACAAACGTCATCTATCAGACACCTGAACTGCTTGAGCGCGAATACTATGTCAATGTTGACCTGAGCAAATATATCGCGCTGCTGATTGATTCAATCAACCACGACCACTCAATCAGCGAACTGCTTGATCCTTCTGAAAAGATCGGCAAGCTGATTGCCAAGCATAAAAAGAAATAAGTCCAAAGATGCATATCTTAAGGGAGCCGCTCCGAAAGGAATCGGTCTCCCTTCACTTTTGCAGTCTTCAAAAATATCTAAGTTTAATTTCCGGTTGGATGTTAAAGTTTGGAAGTAAACTTCCAAATCTGCCATTATTGACGCAGCAGGTGCGTCAGGAAAGAGGAAATCATGATTGGATTAAAACGGGGAACGGTTAAACTTTATGAACACGAAAAAGATTGGGAAATTAATGCTCAGAACACAATTTCTCGTTTAAAAAAGCTATTAGGCGATGTCATAAAAGACATTCAGCATGTGGGAAGCACCTCTGTATTTTCCATAAAGGCAAAACCAATCATTGATATTGCGCTCGCAGTTGATGATTTCGATGATATTCTCAGCTTTGAAAAAGAATTAAAAGATCATGGTTTTTACTATCGTCCCAATGCCCAAGCATATATTAAAGATCAGTTATTGTTTGCCTGCGGTAACTTTTATGAGGGTACGGGAGATTTGCAAACTCATTTCATCCATGTTGTCCATACACATAGTATGGATTGGATAAATTATATAAACTTTAGGGATTATTTGAACAGCACGCCTTCGGCTGCAAAAGAATATGAAGCGTTAAAGATTTCCCTTGCCATGCAGGTGCCTATTGACAACGGCAGGGAAATGTATCTTAAAGGAAAACATGATTTCATCGTTTATACGTTGAGAAAAGCACTTGTAAAATCCTATCTCGGAAAAACAGTAAATATAAAAATAGACAGACCTATTGGAAGTATACATCCTCAGCACCATGACCTTATCTATCCTGTGAATTATGGATATGTACCAAATGTATTTGGTGGTGACGGTGAAGAACTTGACGTATATTTAATTGGTGTAGATATTCCGGTCAAAGAATATACAGCACGCATTATCGGAATAGTTCATCGTCATAATGATGTGGAAGATAAGCTGGTCGCTGCACCTGAAGGGTTGTATTTTGACCAAAATAAGATTTTAGAATCAATCCACTTTCAGGAACAATATTATGAATATGATATTGAAGTATGCAATTAACCAAATGTAAATCTTAAGAAAAGTTTAGGGGCGCCCTCCCCGGAAAGGCGCCCCAAAATGACATACGTTTTTATTATGAAGTAAAAAACTTATCCGTCAGATAAAGTGCACCGATGCCAAACGGTATCAATGCGATATAGAGTATCGTCAGAGCGGTCAATACACTGCTGTATGCCGTTGACGAAATACCGATAAATAAAGCAACACCGATAATCAGCCACAGACCGATCAGCCCTGCAAGCATCATTCTTAATCTTTCTTTGTTATTCATAATGATACCTCCTCTGCAAAGAGAAGTTTGATAATTTCTCTCAATTCACTCTGCACAGGCAAGCAATTCCTGTGCATCAAAAAGACATCCGCCGATATTGATATCCATTGGAATCACCCCTTATCAATTCATGCGCCTCCCGCGCCTCTTGCCCTCAAAACAAAATGCCTGATATCAGAATACTGGGCACAGTCCTTTTCTGATATCAAGCATATTATAACATTTTTATCCAATATTGTATATACAATTATTTGTTTTTTATTAATTAAACTTAAAAATTTTTCTCACAACACGATATGCTCTGACAACTGTCTTCTGTGAAATCGGTCCGATCGGATTGCTGAAGATACCCCTCAGGCCGAAACGTACTCTGCGGTACATTGCAGGATCTTTTTGTTTAAAAGATTTCCATAACTCTCTTCGCTTTTCTTCATGCTCCTGCGTTCCGCCAAGAATAAGCATCACCGATGTTACACAGCTGATCATCGCCAGATAACTGAGCATATACTGCGCCAGCCTTTTATTTTTCACATCTTTCGGCAGGCTGTATGAATCAATCATGATCTTGTTGACAAGTATCTGCTGGTCGATACGTTTGACCATCACTTGTTCATTGACCGACTGGTCATTTCTTCCGATAAAATATCTGTAAAGATCCACGTTCAGATAATACAGCGTCTTTACATACGGCAGCGGAATATAAACGAACAGATTATCCACATAAAATGTATGCTTCGGCAATTCCAAATGACACTCTCTCAATATTTTAGTTCTGTAGATAACAGAATGCATCAGCAGATTCTGGTCCGGTCTGAACCGCTTCATAGAACTCCAGCCAAAAATCTTATTTTCCGGCAGCGCATTATCATACCTGACCACATGCGACTGATTGTCTTCCACATGTTCATACACATAATTGCAAATCAGCAAATCGACTCGTTTTCTTGACTCTACAATCCTGCGGATTGTATCCATAACCTTTTTCAAGCTTTCTAAATCCAGCCAGTCGTCTGAATCCACCACCTTATAGTACATGCCTTTCGCATGGCGCAGACCGGCGTTGACCGCTTCCCCATGGCCGCCGTTTTCCTGATGTACAGCTCTTACAATACTTGGATAAGCTGCCGCATATTCATCGGCAATCGCTGCTGTACCGTCAGAGGATCCGTCATCAACAATAATAATTTCCGCATCTTCTCCGGCCGGCAGTATCGAGTCAATACACTTGCGCATGTATGCTTCTGAATTATAACACGGTATTGCAAAAGTTATTAGCTTCACTTGCTCTCGTCCCTTCAATTATCTTATTCTTGGAATATTATATCCCATCCCGCAAATGAATACAAGCTGAAACCTTTGCCCATTGGACATCTTTAGAATTTATTTAAATTTTTTTAAGATCTCCGTATTTTGCTGATCAGTGTGACCGCACAAAGGACAACCATGTTGACAGCTACGATACTTGCGCCCGTCGGCAGATTAAATACAAACGAACATATGATGCCGAAAATGTAACATATAATTGAAAAAATCACAGAAAGTATAACAACACTGCGGAAGCTTTGAACAAGCTTTTTGGCTGTAACGGCAGGAAAGATGATCAAGCTGGAAATCAAAAGGCTTCCCATCATTCTCATCCCTAAAACAACTGTCAAAGCAGTAAGCAGCGCAATGACAAATTGATAAAATCCGACTTTAATACCTCTGGATTTGGCAAATGCCTCATCGCATGTAATGAGAAACAGCCGGTTATAAAACAAAACATACATTACAATAATAATGACGGACAACACAAGACTCATGAGCACATCCGCATTACTCATGGCAAGAATACTGCCAAACATGTAATCGCTGACATCTACATTAAAGCCGCCGGAAACTGCCGTAATAATGACACCCAGCGACAGCGCTCCCGTAGCGACTATCCCGATGGTCACATCACCGCCGGATTTGATTCTCTGACTGTAAAACATGATCAGGCAGGCAGCCACGATCACTACCGGGATAGAAACTGCCATCACCGGCAGTCCAAGCGCTACTGCCAAAGATGTAGAAGCAAATCCCACATCGCCCAGCCCGTGGCCGATCAGCGAATACCGCTTCAATACGAGGATAACACCGAGCAGCGCCGCGCAAAGAGAAATTAAAATGCCAACAATCAGCGCTCTCTGGATAAATGAATACGAAAACATACTAATCAGTGACTGCATGGTGATAATCCTCCTTCCCGCAGGATACATGATACTTATGATGCCATTCCTTGACCGAACCGTCAAATTCCATCGTCTGATTCATAATAATCACTCTGGAAGCATAGGTCTCCACCTGCTCCATATCATGGGACGCCATCACAATAGTCACATGCCGTTCTTTATTACAGCGGCTTAAAAGTTTATAAAATTCCTCCGTAATCACCGGGTCCAATCCGGCACACGGCTCATCTAAAATAAGCAGCTTCGGATCCGCGCAAAATGCCCTTGCCAAAAGCACCCGCTGCTGCTGCCCTCCGGAAAGATCACCGATGCGCCTGCCTGCCAACGGCATAATTTCAAAATCTTCCATTGCCTTGGCCGCCTTTTCCTTATCTCTTTTTGTATAAAAAGGCAGCCTGCGGCCGCTCTCCTGTGTTCCGGAGAGAACAATTTCCCTGACCGTTGCCGGGAACTGCCGGTCGATCATATTTGTCTGCGCCATATATGCGAACTGATTCGGCGTAATATCCCACACAACATTTCCTTTCGTTACAGGCACAAGCCCCACAATGCCTTTAAGCAGTGTACTTTTCCCCGAGCCGTTACTGCCGATCAGGCATACATATTCTCCATAGTCCACATCAAAACTGACATCTTCCACCGCAAAACGTTTTTCATTGTCATAAGCGATAGAAACGCCGCTGATACTTAATATTTTACTGTTCATGACCTTCCTCTCCCGTCCGATGTGCTCCCGATCGCTTCCTTGAGCACTTTCAGATTATTTTCCATAATATCCGTAAACGTGATACCTGAATCAAATTCCTCTTTTGATACATTATGTGCCGTAGAAAACACAGCTGTCGCCGCGCCGGTATCTTCTGCAATGGTCTGCGCTACTCTGCCTGAAGATAATTCTTCATAAAAAATGATATGAACATCATTTTCCTGAATATAATCAATGACGCGCATCATTTCGGCAACGCCCGGATCAGCTTCCGCAGAGCAGGAATGATAGACCGTTTCGTAAGAAAGCCCGTATCTGTTCAGAAAATAACTGTATGCAAACCTTCCGGCAAACACAATATCTGTACGCTCAGCTTTGTCCACAGCATCAAAAAATTGCTGATCCAGCGCCTTAAGTTTATTGGTGTAACGCTCACAGGCCGATTCCACAGCTTCCGTATCTTCTATTCCCAGCGACGGAGCCAATGCGGCAATGGCCTGCGTCATCTTCTGCGCATTGTCCAAATCCAGCCAGTAATGGGGATCATAGCTGTGCTCATGGGCTTCCTCCAAGATACCTTCCTCATGTTCATGCTCAGCCTCAGCTTCCAATGTCGCATATTGGGAAAGATCGAGCACGAGGACGGTGTCATCAAGACTTTCCGCAATCTGAGCCGCCCACGGCTCCATCTCATCTCCTGTATAAATAAAAACATCAGCATCGGATATCTGCGCCATATCTTCCGGCGTCGGATCAAACATATGGCTTTCTGTTCCCGGCGGCAAAATCATTGTCACATCAGCCTGATCACCATAAATTTGCCTTGCAAAATCATACTGAGGAAACAGCGTGCATATAATCTCCGGCTTGCCGTCATCTGATACTTCCGTCTGACATCCGGTTAAAGTCATTGATGCCGCCGCACACAACAGGCCGATTTTCAATAATATTCCCCGTGTACATCTAAAAAAAAGTTGACTTTTCATCGTCCACCGCCTTTCACCGCTTATTGAAACTAAGTCTCATTAGCAAATGATACGCTGTTTTCTTTGAAAAGTCAACCTATATTTTAGTTTTTCAATTTTGAGTCATCAGGCACAAAGTGGAAAATAATCGCGCCGATAATAAAAAGAATAATAATACTGGATACACCGTAATTTGCCTTTCCGGTAGCAATGGAAATGGCACCGAACAGAACCGGGCCGATGATTGCCGCGAACTTTCCGAAAATATTATAGAATCCGAAAAATTCATTGGCTTTATCTTTAGGCACCAGACGGCCGAAGTAAGAACGGCTCAATGCCTGTATACCGCCCTGGGCCGTACCCACAAGCATTGCTAAAATCCAAAACATTACCGTCAGAACTTTCACGTCTTTGTCAGGCGACATGAAAAATGCAACGATACAAATAACACAATATGTCAGGATTCCAAAATAAAGCGTCCGCTTCGTTCCGAATTTCTGTGCCGCTTTCCCGTAAATAATCGCAAACGGAAATGCCACAAACTGGGTCACAAGCAAAATGACCAGCAGCATAATACTGTTAATACCGATAGTGCTGCCGTAAGATGTTGCCATTTTAATGATCGTATCCACACCGTCAATATAGCAGAAATACGCCAAAAGGAATATAAAAATTGCCTTATGCTGCTTTACTTCTTTTAGCGTATTGCCGATGCGCGCAAAACTTTTACGGATATAATGCGGCTCCGGATCAATACCGTAACGCTGCTGCACATCTCTGATAATCGGAATACTGAAAACACCCCACCAAATGACTGTAATGACAAATGAAATCTTATATGCCATTTCCACAGAAATCGGAACGATCTCAAGCGTTGCCAGAACAACGACCGCCATACAGATAATAAACGGAATCGTGCTTCCGATATAACCGAGGGCATATCCGAGACTGGAAATACGGTCCATATCTTTATCTTCACTGACATCAACGAGAAAAGCGTCATAGAAAATATTAGTTCCCGTATACCCGATTGATGTAATAACAAAAACAATCAGCAGAGCCAGCCACCATTTGCTGGGCACAAAAGCAAGCATCAGTGTAAATATGAGCCCGATGGTCAAAAAGAAATTGAAATATTTCTTTTTCTTGCCTTTATAATCTGCCAGCGTTCCAAGAATCGGCGATAAAATCACGATGGCGATCGTTGCCACAGAATTTCCGAATCCCCAGTAAGCATTGGCTGTAACCGCCGGATTCTCCACCTGTCCCTCCAGCGCCGCTTCCGCGGAACTCAGGAAATACAGGCTCATAATCGTTGACGTGACGACCATCGTATAGGCTGAATTTGCCCAATCATAAAAAATCCAGCTCAATTCCTTTTTAGATACATTCTTCAGCATAATTTCCTCCCTTTGCAAACCAATTCAGAGTTTATGATCTATCATAAAAGCATTTCCTCAAGTACTCTGCCATCGATTTCCCCTAAACTGACGCCCAGGAGCTTTGCCAGTGTCGGTCCTTCATCAATCAGGCGCATCGAAGGGATGCGCACATCTTTCTTAAATCCCGGACCCGAAGCCATAAAAAATGTTGTGTAATCTTCTTTATCCGGGTCATAGCCGTGAACAGCCCGAAGCTGCGGCGATGGGGCATCCGCCTGATCGATCATCACATTTTCACTGATACCGCGTCCGCTGTCCAGAAAATACCATCCGTCTTTTGCTTCAAGCATCATCGCGCATCGGCGGTCAGCGCCTTTTTGTACTGCCTGTCCGTGGGTATAAACCTGTTCTATACCAAACTCTTCATCAAACTGAAGTTCTTTAAATAAATTATATAACGGCTCATAAACCTCCCGGCATCCCTTTCGGATATAAATATAGGCACTGCCGTCACAATTTTTTCCGATAGCTTTCCAGTCTGTTATCCTGCCGTTTTTCATCGTCAGATAACCGTGCCGGCACAACAGATCATTTAAATAGATGACCCGTTCCACATCTTTTTGATAATGATCACCCAAAATAACGATATTCGTATGTTCGGCAATGCCAAGCCGCCGACATAATGCCAAAATCTCGCCGAGGCGACGGTCATGCCGCCTGAGCGCCTCAAAAGCTTCCTTTGAACCAACGCCGTACATATGCCGCGTCGTATCCACATCCGTGTAATGGACAAGGGTCAGATCTGGCTTATATTTTTCGAGTGTGTACAACAGCGACTGATGGACAAAATCATCCAGCTGGGGCTGCTTTTTCCCATCTCTTAAATGGCCGAACTTTTGGTTTAATATGGCCTGATATGCCGGCGTGCCGTTGGCAAGGGAGGTAAAAATCTGATTTGTCCACGGCCGGTTTGCAAAAATTTCAGGCACATTGTACTGAATATCGGACTTTGCTGTTACCGGCCAAAGCAGCGCCGCCACTTTCAGTCCTTTTTTAATAGCCTCATCATAAAGCGTTGTCCCCTGAATATATTTCCTCTGCCAGTACCAGTCGGGACTCTCCCGATTGGGCTGAAGCAGTGTATTATTAATGACACCGTGATTTTTAGGATAACGTCCGGTCACAATACTTACATGTGCCGGATAAGTAATACTGGGATAAACACTGGCTACATGGCTGCACTTAACTGCATCCGCCATAAAGCGGCTGAAGTTGGGCAGTTTTTTTAAATATGCTTCATCCATACCTCCCACTGCATCCAGTGATATTACAATCATTTTGTCTGGCTTATTCACCATTGCCTCATTTCCCGCAGTGCCGCAGCACCGCGCATTTAATTTATTCATAAAATACTTTGTTTTCATCAATCATTTCATAATGTCTGCCGTCGATTCTGACAATGGCAGCCGCACAATTATGCTGCAGCTGGCCGGCCCAGAAATCTTTCATCTCAAGTCCGCGGATATTTTTAAGCAGCGCCTTATTCATGGCGCCGTGAGCTACGACCATGATACGCTCATCACCATGATACTTGGCTTTCAGATCTTTGAGAAAATCCGCCGCTCTATCCGTCAGTTCTTCCAGTGATTCCCCGCCCTCCGGACGTTCATACAATTCCGGCTGGGTAAAAAACACACTGTAGCGCCGGTCGCATGCGCTGTTTTGTATATTGTCAAAGCTTGTCCCCTCAAGCACACCGAAGTTCAGTTCTCTCAGGCGGTCATCTTTGATGACTTCAAGCGCCCGGCTGCCTCTCAAAATGCAGGCAGTCTCATAGGCGCGCTGCAGCGGGCTGGAATAAATCGCGTCAAAATGAATATCTGCGATTTTTTCTGCCACAGCCTTGGCCATATCAATGCCTTCCTTGGCCAGGGCTATATCTGTATCTCCCTGTATTTTCCGCTGCGCATTCCACACCGTGCGCCCGTGTCTGAAAATATATAATTCCATCGTTTCCTCTTTCCTGACGCACCTGCTGCGTCAATAATGGTAGATTTGGAAGTTTGCTTCCAAACTTTCCTCTTTCCTGACGCACCTGCTGCGTCAATAATGGCAGATTTGGAAGTTTGCTTCCAAACTTTTCTCTCTTGTTTATTCCTCTGCTTCTGACCGGATTTTCTCCAGATAAGCTTTCATCTGTGCCTCATAGCCCAGATCGCCCGGACGATAAAAAACGCTGTCTTTAAAAGCATCCGGCATGTACTGCTGCTTCACATAATGATTTTTATAATCGTGGGCATATTTATAGCCGATGCCATGGCCCAGTTTTGAGGCGCCTTTGTAATGGGCATCCTGAAGATAGAACGGTATCGGCGCTGTTTTTGTTGATGCCACCGCTTCCATGGCCGCATCTATGCCGACACAGGCAGCGTTGCTTTTCGGTGCGCAGGCCACATAGGCAGCCGCCTGTGCCAGAACGATCCGGGCCTCCGGCATACCGAGCCGTTCTGTGGCTGCAGCCGCTGCTGCTGCGACACACAGGGCCTGCGGATCTGCATTGCCCACGTCTTCTGCCGCACAGATCATAATTCTTCTGGCCACAAAAGCGGCATCCTCGCCGGCATAGAGCATCCTTGCCAAATAATACAGGGCAGCGTCGGGATCGGAGCCCCGCATACTTTTAATAAAGGCAGATATCGTATCATAATGATTATCTCCGTCTTTATCGTATTTTATCACTCTTTTCTGTATACACTCAGATGCCACATCAATCGTTATGTGAATCTTCCCGTCGCCGCTCCGCTCCGTCGTCAGCACCGCGATCTCAGCCGCATTGATGGCCTGTCTGGCGTCTCCGTTGCTGACATCGGCAAGGAAATCCAGTGCTTCATCGTCAATGACTGCATCGTAAGCGCCCATTCCCCGTTCTTTATCATAAACCGCCTTTTTTAAAATGATTTTAATATCATCTGCGCTCAAAGGTTTCAGTTCAAAAATGATCGAGCGGGATATGAGGGCTGAATTGACTTCAAAATAAGGATTTTCCGTCGTTGCGCCGATAAGAATGACCGTCCCGTCTTCCACAAACGGCAGCAAATAATCCTGCTGGCTTTTGTTGAAACGATGAATCTCATCTATAAATAAAATGGTCTTTTGGCCGTACATGCCAAGTGTCTGCTTCGCGGCCTCCACAACCTGTTCCATATCTTTTTTCCCGGCGCAAGTCGCGTTGATCTGTGTAAACCGGGCCTGTGTCGTATTGGCAATCACCTTGGCGATCGTCGTCTTTCCGGTGCCCGGCGGCCCGTATAATATTAAAGAACTGAGCTTATCAGCCTTGATCGCTCTGTATAAAAGCTTGTCTTTTCCGATAATATGCTGCTGGCCTACAATCTCATCCAGCGTCACCGGACGCATCCTTGAAGCGAGGGGCGCTTCCTTTTCCCTGGCAGCTTCACTCATATATTCAAATAAATCCATGTTATTCACCTCTATGTCAGCGGTTTGTAAGCTTCCACATGTCCCTGCTCAAAAGTCGGCAGCTTTTTGTAAGCTTCCAGCGCCTCATCAAAAAATTTAAAACATGCCACAGCGCCGGTGCCTTCGCCAAGACACATCCCAGCGTGAAGATAAGCCTCCAATCCGAGGTGCTTTAAAACAAGATCTCCTGCAGGTTCTGCAGAAACGTGGGAAGGAAACATAAAACCTCTGCACATCGGCTCAATACGGACCGCGCACAGGGCCGCCACTGACGAAATAAAGCCATCAATAACAATAGGCACACGGCATGCTGCGGCTCCGATAAAACAACCGGTCAGCCCTGCGATGTCCAATCCGCCAAGTTTACATAATACATCTATCGGGTCATCTCTGTCCGGCTTATTCACAGAAATTGCCTTTTTAATGGCCGCAATCTTTCTGACAAGACCTTGGGTGGAAAGTCCCGCACCGCGCCCGGTCACCTGCTCCGGCGGCAAATCAAAAAAAACCGAAGCCATCGCACTGCTCGTTGTTGTATTGCCGATACCCATCTCCCCGGTAGCCAAAAGTCCGTAGCCAGCCTCTTTCAGCGCCAATACTGTATCAATCCCGATCTCGATGGCCTCTACCGCTTTTTCCCGCGGCATGGCCGCTCCTTTGGTCATATTGTTTGTCCCGTGCATTATTTTTCTGCAAATGACACCGTCACATGAAACATCATCTTTCATACCGATATCAATGGGAAATACATCAGCCCCGGCCATTCTTGCAAAAATGGCAATCGTTGCGTCCTCGCGGGTCATATTGCACACGACTGTCGACGTCACATGATAATCTGTCTGTGTGACCCCTTCTTCAATGACCCCGTTGTCCGCCGCCATCACAACCGCCGCCTTTTTCCCAAGCACAGGCTCCGGCGTTTCCAAAATGCCGGCCAGATGCA
This sequence comes from Candidatus Scybalocola faecipullorum, assembly GCA_018716485.1. Taxonomy (GTDB): domain Bacteria; phylum Bacillota; class Clostridia; order Lachnospirales; family Lachnospiraceae; genus Scybalocola_A; species Scybalocola_A faecipullorum. The sequence goes on along the minus strand of DVJY01000012.1, from coordinate 78,035 downwards.
CGACCATTTCCTGAAGCCGTCCCAGACTTCTCAGCGGAATACACTTTTTATCCCACGCTGTCCATACCTTTGTCATAATCTCTTCATCAAGCGGTCGGATCATTGACAATGCTGTCTCTAATTTCATATTGTTCGCCTCCGACAAAGTCGGGATACACGTTCATACATTGACCGGTTCCCGACTATTAATCTTTCTTATCGTAAAATTATCATATTCATAATCGACAACGCTGTAAGCGTCCTGTTCAAAATTAAAATGCCACGTTCCGCCGGCATCAAGGCCCAGCATAAGCGCAAACATGATCCGCAGCGTCCCGTTGTGGGCGGCAACAAGAACCGTTCCCTTCCCATCGCCCTTGTCCCGGATCAGACCTGAAAACGTCTGGTCAACTCTCTGAAAAAAATGATCAAAACATTCCCCGCCGGTCGGCGCCGCCATACGCCAGTCATCTGACCAGCGCGCCAGATCTTTCGGGTAGGTCTGCCGTATTTCATCATATGTCAGCCCTTCCCATTGCCCGAAATCCATCTCCCGAAAATCTTTAAATGCTTTCCTCGGATATATTTTGGGGCAGACAATATCCACGGTCTGTATCACTCTGCGCAGATCACTCATCCATATCTCATCCGGTTCTAAAAACCGCAAAAGCCGGGCAACTGATCTTGCCTGTGCTTCCCCGGCTGCATTTAACGGCACATCCAGCCGGCCGTAATAAGTGTTTTTTAAATTTTCATCAGTTTGTCCGTGCCGAACAAAATATAAACGCATCGTTTTTCCCTCAAATAAGCATAAATGTATCGGCAATATTGATCAATACAAGAAATAAAATCTCTGTCACTTCAGATCCCGCGCCAAGCGTATCGCCTGTCATGCCGCCGAGCCTGCTCTCGATATACCTGCGGAATCCGAAAGCTGCGGCCAGACATATAAAAGGAATCAAGATCAGCCAAAGACTTCCCGAAAAAGCCAGTGTGGCGCCCGTGATCACAACGCCCACAGCTGTGCTGATCATCAGCGTCCGGAAATCAATCTTTCCGATATAGGCATGTCCAAGGCCGTCTCTGCGCGCATAAATTGCCTGATAAATCAAAATACCCTGAATCATTTTTCCCGCAACAGGCATCAGCAGTATCGGGATCATCGGATGAACGAGCTGGTTTAACAAAACAATCTTCAGTAAAATATCAAAAACTGCCGCAATGACACCGTTAGTACCGATACGGCTGTCTTTCATAATCTCCAGCATGCGCTCTCTCGTCCGGGCTGAAAACAGGCCGTCTGCCGTATCGCACAGCCCATCCAAATGAAAACCGCCGTTGATCAGCAGCTGCACAAGCACAGTAAATACAACCGCAGCCGGGCGCGGCATCAGCTGTTCCAAAAGTACATAAACCGCCACTTGAATCGCTCCCGTGATCAGACCGATCACCGGCCAGAAAATAACACCGTCTGTCAGTGTTTCATCTTTTACTGCAACTTCTTTTTTAATAGGAAATCTGGTCAGCAGCTGTACTGCCAGAATAAATGTATCTACCCACTTCATCTTATGTCTGCCTCCCCGAAAGTCTGTCCGCCGTCTTTAATCTTTACTGGAATACCGCTGATCACAAGCCATACATCCTGTGCCGACTTTGCTAAAAACTGATTAATTTTCCCTAAAATATCCCGAAATTCCCGGCCAAGGTACGTCTGCGGCACAACGCCCAGCCCGATCTCATCGGTAACAGCCGCAAAAGGCACCCCTGCCGATACGGCCGCCTGCACCAGCCTCCGGAAATGTTCCAAAATCCAATCATAGGCCGCTTTGAAATCGACCTGTGAAAAATCAAACTGATCCCAGTCTTTTTCTCCGATAAAATCAAACAAAAGATTGGTCGTCATCGTTGTCACACTGTCCAGCAAAATACCGTCATATTTACCGGAACATTCTTTAAGCACTTCACATAAATCGGCATAGCCTTCATGGGTTTCCCATGCGCTGCTGCGGCGCTGCTGATGCTTTAATACTCTCTGTGCCATAGCATCATCTGTAATTTGGGCTGTCGCCATATATAAAAACCTGCTGCCGCTGCCTGAAATAAGTTTTTCGGCAAATTCACTTTTGCCGCTGCGGCAACCGCCGGTAATGAGTATCATGTAAAATCACTTCCTCTTTTGTACTACACTACTACGATAACAAAAAAATTCTGAAAAATCTATATAAAATTTGACTTGATTACAAATAATGATAGGAAAGACACCAAAACAGTGCTATAATGGCAGTACTTCCGTAAGATTTACAGAAAGAGGTTGTTTTTCATGTCAGAATATACGAATATCCCAAAAGATCCGGCAATGCTTTTAAGCTTTGTCAATATGAAACTCCGTGATGAGTATGCGAGTTTTGATGAGATGTGCAAAAGTATGAATCTAAATCCGAGAGTCATCACGAGCACATTAAAATTTATTGACTATGAATATGATGAAGAATTAAATCAATTCACTTAATAAAAGGGTGCTTCCGTTATGCACAAACGGAGCACCCTTTTGTCTGTCACGCCATGTGACCTTTTTCACGGATAATATCAACAACCTGATTCACATACTGTTCGCAAATATTGTCCTCTTTTGCCTCGACCATCACGCGGATCACCGGTTCTGTGCCGCTTTCTCTTACAAGAATACGTCCAGTATTGCCAAGCTTTCCGCTCACTTCATCAATCGCTTTGATAACATCTTCATCAGCCCTTGCAGCCGCCTTATCTTTCACGCGAACATTGACAAGCTTCTGAGGATAAATTTCTACAGGCTTTGTCAGTTCCGACAGCGTCATCTTCTTTTCAAGCATCACTTCCATGATCATAATAGCCGTCAGAATACCGTCGCCTGTGCGGGCATGCTTGCTGAAAATAATGTGTCCTGACTGTTCGCCGCCGATCATATGTCCGTTTTTCACCATATTTTCATAAACGTATTTATCACCCACAGCAGTTTTTTCATAGCTGATTCCGGCTTCATCAAGGGCAAGATACAGGCCGAAATTGGACATAATGGTCGTTACGATCGTATTATTGGCCAGTGTGCCGTTCTCTTTCATATACTTGCCGCAAATATAAAGAATCAGATCGCCGTTGATCTCACGTCCGTTTTCATCCACAGCAATACAGCGGTCCGCGTCGCCGTCAAAAGCAAAACCGACGTCAAGACCGTTCTCAACAACATACCGCTTTAATTCGTCAATATGTGTCGATCCGCAGTTCAAATTAATGTTGGTGCCGTCCGGCTGAGCATGGATTACATAAGTTTTTGCGCCCAGCGCGTCAAAAACACTTTTTGCAATCGCTGACGCAGAGCCGTTGGCGCAGTCCAGACCGACCTTTTTCCCTTTGTAAGAACGAGTTGCAATGGAAATCAAATAACCGATATAGCGGTTCCTGCCCATCGCATAGTCCACCGTGCGGCCGATATGCTCGCGCTTTGCCAGCGGCAGCGTATCTTCCTCACTGTCAATATATGCTTCAATAAGCGCCTCAACTTCTGCTTCCATCTTATGTCCCTGAGCATTGATTACTTTCAGGCCATTGTCATAAAACGGATTATGGCTTGCTGAAATCATCACGCCGCAGTCAAAGTTTTCCGTACGCACCACATAAGAAACGCTAGGTGTCGTCGTTACATGCAGCAAATAAGCATTGGCCCCGCTTGCTGTCAGACCTGCGGCCAAAGCATACTCAAACATATAGCTGGAACGTCTCGTGTCCTTTCCGATCACCACGTTGGCCTGATGATCTTTTCCAAAATAATAGCCTAAAAAACGGCCGACTTTAAATGCGTGTTCCACATTAAGATCTACGTTGGCCTCACCTCTGAAGCCGTCAGTTCCAAAATATTTACCCATCATTTTCACTCCAATTTCAATATCATATACTTTTCATAAATATAACATACTCTTTCTGTTTATGCACCATATTTTTAACTGCCAAGATTTTCCGGGCCGAAGCTTTTCGGAAGCAGTTCTTTAAGAAGCATTTCGCCGATTTCGCCGCTGTCATCTAAATATACGATTTTAAAACTTTCCGGCCGGCAAAACTCTGCCATCACCTGACGGCAGACGCCGCACGGCATACAAGGCGCCGCCGTTTCTCTGCCTCCCGACACTGCAATCTTCACAAAATGGCGCTGTCCTTCACTGACTGCCTTGAAAAAAGCGGTTCGCTCGGCACAGTTTGTCGGCGTATAAGCCGCATTTTCAATATTGCATCCTGTATACACCGTGCCATCCTCACACAGCAGCGCCGCGCCGACCCTGTATCCGGAATAGGGCGCATAAGCCTTCTCCCGTGCTTTCATGGCTATCTTCATCAACTCTTTATGATCCATATACAAATCCCCCTGATTTTTTTGCCGCCGCATTGCACATTTATTTTATCAATGATAAAATAACAATACCGCCTGTCTTTTATTGTATCGGGTGGCGATGCATCTGTCAACTTTACGATATACTGCGAGGAGACACTTATGATTGATACGATTTTATTTGACCTGGACGGCACACTGCTGCCGATGGATCAGGAAGAATTTATTAAACTTTACTTTAAAGGTCTTTATTTAAAATTCGGCCAAACTTATGATTTTGAAATACTCCAAAAAGTCATCTGGGAAGGTACAGAAAAAATGATGACCAACGACGGCCGGGACACAAATGAAAATGTATTCTGGGACAATTTTGAAAGCCGTCTCGGCATTAGAAAAACAGATGTGGAAAAAGATTTTACGGATTTTTACAACAACGAATTTTCTATCGCCAAAGGCGCGACGAAAGCCCGCCCTGAAATTACCGCCTATGTACATACATTAAAACAAAAGGGCTACACGGTGGTTGCCGCCACAAATCCGCTGTTTCCTAAAGTGGCTACCATGAACCGGCTCCGCTGGGCCGGATTTGATCCGGAGGACTTTGCCCTGTTTACCACATATGAACACTATCATTACTGCAAGCCCAATCCGGCATACTATACGGAAGTGCTCGCCAGTCTGGGGAAACAGCCTCAAAACTGTATTATGGCAGGCAATGACAATCTGGAAGATATGGCTGCCCAACAGCTTGGCATCAAAGGCTATCTGATCACAGACTGTCTGATCAACCGGGCCAATGCGCCGCTGGCCAGCTTCTGGCACGGCACATGGGACGAGATGGTTCAGATTACAGATTTTAACAGGTGAGGAAACGTCACATAAAACTGCCGGGCAAAACCGCAGCACAATCTTATGTTGACTGTGCTGTGGATTCTCCCGGCAGTTTCACTCAATTTCGTCTTAATTATGCCATAGAATCCGGAATGACTTCATTGCGGATCAGATCATCCATGGTCTGTCTTTTGACAGTGAGCGCAGACTTGCCCTCCTTTACAAAAACAACCGCAGGAATTCCATTTTTGTTGTAATTGCTTGCCATCGAATAACCGTAAGCGCCTGTGGAGAATATGGCAAAGGTATCTCCGGCTTCCGGTGACGGCACAGCAATATCCCGAATTAAAATATCTCCGGATTCGCAGCATTTGCCGCAGATGGTGACCACTTCTTCTTTCGCTTCTTCGGCCTTATTGGCGATCACACCGTCATATACCGCCTGATACAGCGCCGGGCGGATATTGTCTGTCATACCGCCGTCCACAGATACATATTTGCGCACACCGCGGATATCTTTAATACTTCCGACCGTATACAATGTGATGCCCGCTTCTCCCACAATACTTCTTCCCGGTTCGATCACAACTGCAGGGCGGGTCATCCCCTCATCTTTGAAAAACTGACCGATTCTTTCCATCATCGGATCAAGGAAATAACTGTACGGTTTTCTTTCCTCAGTTGTATATTTAATGCCGAAACCGCCGCCCACATTCAGTTCACTGATTTCATATCCGTATGTTTCTTTCACTTTTTTAACGAGCGCCAGCACAATATCCAGCGCCTGAAGATAAGAACTGTTTGAGAACAGCTGCGAGCCTACATGGAAATGAAATCCGAGGAAGTTTACATAAGGCGAATCTATCGCCTTTTTAATAAGCGGCATGATCACATCGTCATCCAGCGGGATACCGAACTTGGAATCTTTCTTCCCTGTAACAATATAATCATGGGAATCACTTTTCACACCCGGAGTAATTCTGAAAAGGACATTGATTTTTTTATTTTTCTGCGCACACACTTTTTCTATCAGATCCAGCTCGCACAGGCCATCCACAATGATCCGTCCGATACCGTACTCGACAGCCATCTCAATTTCCTCATACAATTTGTTATTGCCGTTAAATTCGATGCGCTCCGCCGGAAAACCGGCCTTCATGGCCGTATAAAGTTCACCGCCGGAAACGACATCGATACACATACCCTCATCCGCCACAAACCGGCACATGGCCAATGTACAGAAGGCTTTTGCCGCATAAGCTACCCGGGTATTTTCATACTTTTCCGTAAAACACAACTTCAGTTCCTGAAATCTTTCGTGCATTGCCGTTTCTGAAAACACATATAGCGGTGTGCCGTACTGCTTTGCCAGAGCCACCGTATCACAGCCGTCAAAATAAAGCGTATTATTCCTGATTTCTTTTATCATTTGAAATATCTCCCTCCTGCGTTTATCCAATCTTACTTTTTCTTCCGCTTTCGGATCAAAAGCGCCAAAATGACGCCGATCAGCCCTGCCGCCAAATAGACAACGGCATAAATGAGTGCCGTATCATTATAAAAAATGAGCGCCGCAGGCACAAACAAAACTGCCGGAATGAGCGCGCACCACACCGCAGCGCCGTACCGCATACAAAAGCCAAAAGGGCCGGCTGCGGCGACGACAGGATTCAGCAGCCATAAATCAAGCAAAAATGTATACCTGCGCGTCATCGGAAACCATAAATTCATCAGCGGCACACATACGTAAACGGCTGCCGTCAAAAGTACAACTTTGACAACGTCTTTTTTCATACAGGCCTCCTTTGCCGTTCATCAACGTATTTTTATCATCTTTTTGTATTTTACCATAGAACGTCGGTAAAGTCGACGAGTTTTCTGTCCGCTGCCCGGCAAAAAAAGCAGACAGGCACATTCAAGCGCCTGTCTGCGTAAAATCCGAAATGTATTTTATTTTTCCTGAACCGCTGTATTATTGACAATTTTGGCTGCCTTACGCTTTTTATATACACGGCGTACGCGGAATACTTCATTCTGAACTGGATGATCGCATTGACGTATTAACAGAACGCTTAAAAGAAGGTATTTATAAAATTATTGTAACGACCATACAGCCTGAAATCGAAAATATCTGCTGCCAGCCTTTTATGAAAGAAATTCTTTACCTTTCTGTAACAAACGACCATCCCCTTGCCGAGTGTAAAGAAATATATTTAAAGGATTTAAAAGATCTCACACTGATTCTGCACAGCAGGATCGGCTTTTGGTATGATCTGTGCAAAGAAAAAATGATCCGTCCGAATTTTATTCTTCAGGAAGATTTTGATCAGGCATATCTGCCTGATACCAGCTTCTCCATATATCCCGGAACATCAATACTTTGCGGGCAGTGCGCCGTACACTGGCCGCAGCCGATGCATGAAGCCGGCCCATGCTCTGCCTGAATCGCCTTTTCCCATGCTGCTTTGTCTTTTGTCAAAGACAGCTCATTATAAAGATTCATCCAGACCGGAATATCAATGTTTTCAGGACATCCGTCACAGCAGTAACGGCAGGCTGTACATGGAACTGCCAGCTTGGACTGATAACCCGCTGCCACATTCATCAAAAGCATCTGCGCTTCTTTGGACAGCGTTTCCTCTGTCTGAAATGTGGCCACATTATCACGGATCTGATCCGTTGTGCTCATACCGCTTAAAATCATCGTTACATTATCCAGTCCCATCAGCCAGTGAAAGGCCCATGCCGGAACAGACCAGTCCGGCTTTGCCTGTTTGAGCATGCGGTCATATTTTTCGCCGAGGGAGGCAAGTCTCCCGCCCCTTACCGGTTCCATGACCCATACCGGAAGGCCGTGTTCAGTAATAATTTCATATTGCCGTTTGGCATTTTGCATGGTCCAGTCCAAATAATTCAGCTGAATCTGCACAAATTCAAAGCAATCCCTGCCCCATGTCAAAAAACGTTCCAGTGTCTCTGGTTTTCCATGAGAAGAAAATCCGATATGCCTGATTTTCCCTTTGGCCTTTTGCTCCATGAGAAAATCCAAATAATGGCGGTCTTTCTTCATATATGCATCAATAGTTTCTTCATTGACACAATGAATCAGATAAAAATCAATATAGTCTGTATCCAGTCTGCGAAGCTGTTCTTCAAACACCTTCTGAATATCAGGATTCGCCATCACATAGAACTTGGTTGCCAGATAATAACTGTCTCTCGGATATTTTTTCAGAGCCTGTCCGAGAAATGACTCAGACTTTCCCGAATGATACACATATGCCGTATCATAATAATTGATGCCCTGTGCCATTGCATAATCTATAATTTCCTGAGCCTTTTTTGTGTCGATTCTTCCCAGCTTTACAGGCAGTCTCATATTTCCCATGCCGAGCCTTGAAAGACTGAGATCCTGAAAATCTTTATAAATCATCGTCTCATCCCTTTATTTTACGTTCATATCAAACTGTCCGGAAGTTTTCCTCAGTCGTGAATTTTTAAGCCATGCAGCATTTTTGCGAACTCCGGATCATCATGATTGACAATTTCACTGTGTCCGATATCCAATGTCCCAATTTGAGCCATATCGTTCTCATCCAGTGTAAAATCCCAAATATCTATATTCTGTTCCATACGTTCTTTATGCACAGACTTCGGAATGACAACAACGCCTCTTTGTACGTTCCAGCGCAGCGCTACCTGTGCCGCGCTCTTTCCATATTTCTCGCCAATCTTTGTCAGTACAGGGTGCGTGAAAATGCCGTGATTGCCTTCTGCAAACGGTCCCCAAGCTTCAGGGCAGACACCGTATGATTTCATCAATGCAAGCGCATTTTCCTGCTGGAAGAACGGATGAAGTTCTACCTGATTGACTGCCGGAATAACATCGACAGTTTCACATAAATCTGCAAGCCGTGCCGGATAGAAATTACATACGCCGATAGCTTTTAATTTTCCTTCTTTATATGCTTCTTCCATGGCACGATAAGCGCCGATATAATCGCCCATCGGCTGATGGAGCAAATACAGATCCAAATAATCCAATCCCAATTTTTTAAGAGATGTTTCTATCGCTGCTTTTGCCCCTTCATAGCTTGAATCCTGAACCCATAATTTTGTTGTAACAAACAGTTCTTCTCTGGCTACGCCGCTCTTTGCAATAGCGTTGCCGACAGCTTCTTCATTCATATAAGCTGCTGCCGTATCGATCAAACGATATCCGCTTGAAATTGCATCTAAAACTGCCTGTTCACACTGCGACGGATCCGGAACTTGAAACACGCCAAAACCTTCCATCGGCATTTTTATACCATTATTCAAAGTCACATACTCCATGATAAAATCCTCCTTTTTATGTAAGCGTCCCTTCGCTTAATACATTTGTGTTTTTCTGAATTACAATTAAATTATAAATATCTATTCTGAAAAAGTACAATATCAATCCCGCATCGCGCTATAAAAAATATGCATACTCGTTTTATGCCATAGGAAAGCTTAACTAACTTCCTCGTCAAACAAAATGAAGCACTTTTCTATAACAAAAAAATCTTTTCCAAATGAGGCTGTCCGCAGCTTCATCTGAAAAAGATTTTATTAATGATTATTTATGATTGGCCGGCTCAATGTTAATGCTCTTGCCTTTAATTTTTGTATTTTTCATCGCCATCATGACTTCTCTGGCGTGCTCCTGAGGTACTTCGACAAACGTATATTTATCGTACATATCGATCGTTCCTACAAGCCGCCCCGGAATACCGCTTTCCCCGGCAATGGCGCCGAGAATGTCGCCCGGTTTTACTTTCTGGCTCTTTCCTATATTAATAAACAGGCGGACCATACCGTCTTTGGCGCCTGTATTGCCAAATTCACCGTAATCCGGCAGTTCTACAGATTCATTGGTGCCCATCATCATTTTAATGAGCGCCGCGGCCATATCCATGGCCGTATAGTCCTCTTCATAAATCCGTTCTTCAATCATATGCATAATACTGCCCAGATCTTCTTCCTCGATCACATGACCGATTTCATCAAAGATTTTATTCATCTTTGTATTGGCCACATCATTTAATGACGGCACCTTGCGGGCTGTGATTTTTGTTTTGCAGTAGCGCATAATATCTTTTAATTTATAAACTTCTCTGCCGACAACAAAAGAAAACGCAAGTCCGCTTTTTCCGGCGCGCCCTGTTCTTCCGATTCTGTGAACATAGTATTCTTCATCCTGAGGCAGATCATAATTGAATACGATATCCACATCGTCCACATCAATACCTCTGGCGGCCACATCGGTTGCCACCAGAATATCTGTGCGTCCGTTTCTGAAGCTGTTCATCACGCGGTCTCTCTGCTGCTGCTTCATATCTCCGTGAAGTCCTTCGGCAAAATAGCCTCTGCCTTTTAAATTGCTGACAAGTTCATCGACCTGACGCTTCGTATTGCAGAAAATAATCGACAATGTCGGATTATAAATATCCAGCAGTCTGGACAAAACTTCTTCTTTGCTCTTTGGCGACACTTCAAAATAATACTGTTCAATGTTGTGCACTGTCAGTTCCTTGCGGACAACTTTGATCATCTGCGCATCTTTTTGGTATTTTCCTGTAATTTCCAAAATCGGCTTTGGCATCGTCGCTGAAAAAAGCACAGTCTGACGTTCTTTTGGCACTTTTTCAAGAATCGTCTCAATATCTTCTCTGAAGCCCATATTCAGCATTTCATCGGCTTCATCCAAAGTGACCATCTCCACATGGTCAAATTTAACGGTTTTCCGGCGCATATGATCCATCACACGGCCCGGTGTGCCGATGACGATCTGCACCCCGGACTTTAACGACCGGATCTGCTTGACAATATCCTGCCCGCCGTAAATCGGCAGTACCTTAATACCGTGCATATATTTTGCCAATCTCCGGATCTCGTCAGCCACCTGAATGGCAAGTTCTCTCGTCGGGCATAAAACAAGCGCCTGAAGATGCTTATCTTTCGGATTGACACGTTCCAGCATCGGAATACCGAATGCTGCTGTTTTTCCTGTACCTGTCTGTGCCTGTCCGATCACATCGGCGCCGCTTAATACCATCGGGATAGCTTTCGCCTGAATCGGCGTCGCCTCCTCAAATCCCATATCTGTAATTGCTCTGATAATTCTGCTGTCAATTTCTAATTCTTCAAATTTCAAACCGGTTCTCCTATCTGCTATATCTTCTCTATTTTTTACAAATCCAATTCAGACTATCAAAAAACACTTCAAAAGTCAAGGCATAATTAATGCTTGACATTTTCTCTCAATGTGGTAGTATGTGTATATGTTTTATGTAGTTTTTATTACTACTTGTTGTGAAATATATTTATTTTTGCAGCATATAATTCCATGATCACTGACAGACTATTTACATCATATGATTGGAGGTTTATATTTATGAAAACAGAAACAATCCGGCTGACCCCAATACAAACTTCACCTGTTTTACAGCCAAAGGCGGATATCAGTCCGTTCAGGCATGAGGGCCGCCTGCCGGACGCATCACATAAAAAACATGCCGGGCTGAAAGATCCCGGAAGCGCTATTACACATCTGATCGGCGGACTGCTGGCCGCCGCGGCTGCGCCTCTTTTGCTGCTTCGGGCATATGCTTCCGGCAGCGGCATGCATCTTTTTGCCATGGCTGTATTTATGGCAAGCATGATTTTATTATATACGGCGAGCACAGTCTATCACGCCATTGATAAAGGCGAAAAAATCAACCAACGTCTCAAAAAACTGGACCATACGATGATTTCCGTGCTGATTGCCGGCACTTACACCCCGGTATGCATGATTACTTTAAGCGGCCGCACCGGCACGCTTTTACTGACACTCATTTGGGCGCTGGCAGCCGCAGGCATCATTTTTAAAATCTTCTGGGTCAACTGTCCGAAGTGGATTTCCTCCGTGCTCTATATCGGCATGGGATGGCTTTGCATACTGGCGCTGCCCCAGCTGCTTGCCAAACTGTCCGGCGCCGCGTTTGTATGGCTTTTGGCCGGCGGACTGATGTATACCATCGGCGGCGTCATTTATGCGCTGAAACTTCAGCTCTTTAACCGCCGTCACAAAAACTTCGGCTCCCACGAAATTTTTCATCTGTTTGTCATGGCCGGCAGTTTTTGTCATTTCATGTTTATGTATTTATACGTTGCGTAATCATCAAACAGGTTTACCGCACATAAAAACACCGCCGTCTGAAATAGAGCATCATCTATCTCAGACGGCGATATTAAATCAGCCTGAAAATTGTTATCAATCTACTCTGCCGTCAGACCGGCCTGATTGAAAAATTCCATGATACTTTCGATATCAACATCTCCGTCTTCTGACCAAACTAAAGTGAAGTTATGTAATCGATCCTGCTGCCGTGCAGCCGCTGATTGATATCATTTTCTTTTAAATTTTCTGCATTTTACAAGATAAGCCCCAAAAGAGATTGCGGTACCGACCAGCCATGCGGCAGGCCAGATCATCCATACGCCGCTGATTCCCCATTGGTCAGAAAAGAATCTCCCAAACAAAATCCGGACAACCACATCTGAAAGGGTGGCAAGCATAAACAGTGTCATAGCGCCCATACCTCTCAGCGCTCCGTCTGATACGATTTTCAAGCTGACCAGCAGATAAAACGGGGCAACAATCCGAAGAAAACCCTGTCCCGCTTCAATAATCTTTGCTTTATCCGGACTGTCTTCCAAAAACACGGACAAAAGCGCGGCATCACCGAACATGAGTGCAGCAATCACAGCCGCGGAAAAAATACAGCTGATCAGCAGGCAGATGCCGTAGCCTTGGTGCATACGCCTGAATTTTTTGGCTCCCATATTTTGAGCCATATAACCGGACAGCGCATTGCTGATGGCCATCAAAGAGTTAATGACAATCCCATTGATCCGGAAAGCCACAGAATATCCGGCCATGACAACCATACCGTAACTGTTAATAATACTTTGCAGAAACAGCTGTCCCGCAGACATAAATACATGCTGGCATACGCTTGGAATACCTAAACTGAGTATTTCCCGGAGCGCCGATTTGGAATACCATCTTACCTCTGTCTGTTCCCTGTGCATGCGCTTCAAAAAGCGATAGGTGACGATACAGGCCGCAATGGCGGATGCTGCCTGAGCCAGCAGAGTGGTCATAGAAATTCCTACAATACCGAAATCCAAAAGAATAACAAGGAAAAAATCCAGCGTCAAGTTAAAAATTGAGGAAAAAATCAAAAACAGAAGCGGTGTCCGCGAATTGCCAAGGCCGCTGATGATACCGTTGCAAATATTATATAGAAACAAAAACGGCAGGCCGGCAATATAAATGCGAAGATAGATTGAAGTCGGCTCATAAGCCTCCGCAGGAACCGAAAGCCACGACAGCATATAGGGATAAAAAAGATAACTGATGCATGTCAGGACAATAGAGAAAGGAATGAATGAAAAAAGCGCAGTCGTCATGCCGCAGGCCACATCCTGATATTTATGTGCGCCGAAATTTTGGGAACAAAAAATAGAAGTTCCCATACTCAAACCCGAAGCAATGGCAATATAAAACACGGTCACAGGATAGCAGGTGCCGACAGCCGCCAAAGCATCCGCGCCTACGAAATTGCCGGCGATCCAGCTGTCAGCCAGATTATAGGCCTGCTGAAAAAACATACTTCCAAGCATGGGAAAGGTGTACATCGCTATAACCTTTGCCGGACTGCCTGTCGTAAGGTCAGCGGCGTCAGACAACTTTTTCATAAACATTTCCCCCATATTCATCACATTTTAATTAAAACCCTTAACCAAATTGTAATGTATACGGGGGAATTGTCAAGCATTTTGGCTAAATATCACACATTACTTCCGTTAATTTTTATAAGTTTTTAAAAATTCGATCAGCCGGTGCATTTCCTCATCTGTGCCCACAGTAATTCTCAAATAATTACTGATTCTTCCTGTATTAAAATAGCGGACATAAATATTTGCCTTGCGCAGCGCCGTAAACAATGCTTCCGCAGGATATTTCGGATGGGCGGCAAAAATAAAATTGGCTGACGGTTCTGCGGCAAACTCAAATCCCAAATCTTTAAGCTGCTCCACAGTCCATGTTCTTGTCGCTTTAATTTTTTCAATGCACTGCTTAAAGTAATCTTCCGACTTCACTGCGCACACGCCAAGTTCAATGGCAAGACGGCTCATCGTATAGGAATTGATGGAATAATGCACGTCATTCATCGCCTTGATCAGTTCCGGCTGTCCGATGGCATAGCCGATGCGCATCCCGGCCATTGACCGTGATTTTGAAAATGTCTGAACGACAAGCAGATTGTCATATTTTGGCACAAGTGACAGCGCGGATGGGCCGGCAAAATCAATATAGGCTTCATCGACAATAACTACACTATCCCGGTTGGCTTTAATGATTTCTTCCACCACCGACAAATCTTCATACCGGGAGGTCGGCGCATTGGGATTGGGGAAGATCACGCCGCCGTTTGGCGCAGCATAATCTTCGGCATGAATTTCAAAATGTTCTCCAAGGGGTTTTGTCTCGTATGGGATTTTATAAACGTCTGCCCACACCGGATAAAAGGAATATGTAATATCCGGAAAAAATATGGGCTTATCCGAATTAAAAAAAGTCAAAAACGCGATTGATAAAACATCATCGGAACCAACGCCCACAAACACCTGATCGGCGCCCACATGATAATATTGCGCCAGCGCATCGACAAGCGCCTGTGCTTTCGGATCCGGATACAGCCTGAGCTTGTCCGGATCAAATCCGTCAAGGACACTTTTAACTTCCGGCGCCGGCGGATACGGATTTTCATTGGTATTTAATTTAATCATATGTGGCTGATTCGGCTGCTCTCCCGGCGTATATGGGACAACCGATCTTATATTATCTTTCCAGCTGCTCATCATTTTGCAATCTCCTTAATTTTTTCCGAAATAATCCTGTGCCAGCTGACGAAAAGCAGGCAATGAACGGCAAATCATGTCATAAGAAACACAGTAGGCGATTCTGACATAACCCGGACAGCCAAAGCTTGAGGCTGCCACAAGGAGCAGATGGTATTTTTTCGCATGCTCCACAAATGCTTTTTCATCAGCCTCCGGCGATTTCATAAACAGATAAAAAGCGCCCTGAGGCTTCACACATTCAAATCCCATCTGTGTCAATGACTCATAAAGCAGTTTTCTGTTTTTATCATAAGCTTCCACATCTGTTTTTTCTTTCAGACATCTTGCCACAGCCAGCTGAAACAGGGACGGCGCATTGACATAGCCCAGCACTCTGTTAGCAACAATGAGCGCCGGCTGCACCTCATCATAGGCATCGATTTCCGGCGATACAGCCAGATAACCGATACGTTCGCCCGGCAGTGACAGCGATTTACTGAAAGAGTAGCAAATAATACAGTTTTTGATCAGCGCTGGCATAAACGGCACTGTATATCCGTCGTAAGCCAATTCTCTGTACGGCTCATCAGAAATCACATAAATCGGATGTCCAAAGCGGGCCTTGGCTTCCTGCAAAATCGTCTCAAGTTTTTTCAGCGTTTCTTCAGAATAGATTACCCCTGACGGATTGTTTGGGTTATTAATAATCAGCGCCTTCGTCTTTTCTGTAATTTTTTCTTTGAAAGCGTCCAGATTCAGCTGAAAGGTCTGTGTATCTGCCGGTACGACCACAAGATTTCCGTAGAAATTGGACGTATAGCTCCTATATTCCCCGAAAAACGGTGCGAAGCAAATCACCTCGTCTCCCGGATTTAAAAGCGCGCGCAGCACACAGTTTAACCCGCCGGCAGCGCCCACCGTCATCATAATATCCTCCATACCATAGTGGGCGCCATATTTTTCATTTAAATCATCGGCCACCGCCTGACGCACAGATTCGTAGCCGGCATTGCTCATATAGCCGTGAACAAACTGACTGTCCATCGTATTTAAAATATCTTCAATGGCTGTCTTGATACTTTCCGGCGCCGGCACACTGGGATTGCCGAGGCTGAAATCATAGACATTTTCCTCACCGACTTTTTTCGCCATCGCCTTCCCTTCTTCAAACAGCTGACGGATTGCTGAACTGTTGGCAACCAGGTTGGCCATATTTTCTGAAATCACCATAAAATCTCCTCTTTCCTGTATATATTTCAATGCAATACTTTAGCACAATAAATCATCTTCTATCTTAACAGACTTCATCGTCGACTTCAACTGTTAAAATCGCGGCACCTCCGACAAATCTGTAAGTATATATGTCAGTGCGTTATACAGCACTTTTACTGGTTTTTTTCATTTTCAGCAGATAGAAAAATACATCTGTTTTTCAGGCATATTACCTATAGATGATGCATATCAGCTATGCTATACTTAGCCTATCAATATCGTTTAACAATTCACTAAATTGTATGTCAATGTCTGGAGGGAGAAGGGGATCAAATGACAAAAAAGAAAAAATTCAAAATTCTATTTTTAATCATTTTAATATTAGCTGTTTTCGTGTTGGCCGCATGCTTAATTTACACCCGCTTTAGAAAGCCGAAAGAAACAGCTCCAGAAAAGATTACTGAACAGCTATTAAATAATATTGTCACCGAAACACAAATTGATCTTGAGACATTCGACCAAAAATACAAGTCTTATTTTACCGAAGATGCCTACGAACAAATATTGTCCCAGCGCACCTTTGGTTATTTCGTCTCTTTGTCCGACCAATATCAAAGCACGGCCAGTTTGAAAAATATGGAGATAAATCCTGTGAATAACACAGAAAACAGCCGGGAATTTTTTATAACGATGCTTGTTCATTTTCCGGATGCAGATAATACCGCTGCAGATAAAAATTATAACGTCAAAATCCGTTTTGTATCAGAAAACCAGCAATGGCTTATTGATTACTTAACGATTGAGGAAACAAATACTTAAAACATATCAATGATCATCGCTTTACCCGGCAAATATCTGCCCGTGCAAGCACGGCAGCTGCTTGCCGGGTGTATCGCTCAAAATAAAGGTGCCGGTTTATCACACGATGAAACTCCGGCATCTTTATTTTTGTCCGGATAAAAAATGCATTATTTTTGTTTTTTATCCAAAAATGAGCGCATTTCTTTTGTATATATATTTAGAGAGGACATATATACATGAAAAAAGAAAATATTAACATACAAATCACTGATCAGGAGATTATCCATGGCATAAAATCAAGAAACGAAGATGTCTTATATCTTGCAATGCAGAAATATGAATCCTACTTTTATGCTGTTGGAGAAAAAATCATAGCACCTTACGGTACAAACGAAGACATTACCGAATGTTTCGTAGATACATGGTTCTATATTTGGGATAAAATAGACACTTATGATACGAAAAAGTATTCTTTTTTAAATTGGTGTCTGCTTATTTTTAAATCCAGAATCATCAACCGGCGTATTTATAACATCAAACAAATGGAAAAATACCAAAAAATTGCATTAAACAACTTATCTGATATTGACGCAGATAACATATTGATTGACAGGGAGTCCTACAATGAATTAGTAAATGCCATCCGTTTGCTTCCGGATCCAAAAGATAAAATTTTTATGATGAAATATGTACAGGATAAAAGTTTAAAGGAAATCGCTATAGACACCCGGCTATCCATAAAACAAATTTACTATCATATACACAGAGGCAAAAAATTATTGAAGTCATATTTATTAAATCAAAAGGAGCGTGAATTTGATGAAAAAGAACATTTTCAATGATGATCAGACTTTTATCGAATGGGCGCAAAATATCGATCCCGCAAAACATATTCCTAAGCGTATCCATCACAAAATATATAAAGATATGGAGGCCCGTCTTCATCCGAAATCTTCGCATACTCAATTATCCTACAAGTATTTTAAGATGGCCGTGGCAGCCGCTCTAATTTTATTATTCTGCGGTACTGCTATTACTATTGTAGATGCCGGGGCACATAGTGCTGTTTTCGGTATATTTAAAAATGCTGAAGATATCCAATACTTAAATGAGCAGCCACCGATTGTAAACTCAGATACAAGTACAGATGCCCAAAATGATATCAGTAATATCCATAGTTGTATAGTCGATGCGTCTTCCTTTAATGATAATATCTTTTTTAGCACTGTTAATGATGTTATTGTAAAAGAAAATTCGGGCACAGCTAAAATTCCAGAACTCACTTTCGGTTCTATGGATATGATAGTTATTGCGCAAGATAATTATGTCGGTTGGGAATTGGCCGAAGGAGAACAGCTCCAAATAAAAATTTCCATAGATCCATATTATGCACATGCAGATGGTACTGGCGAAAATATGGGCTTCGGATATGTATATGATAATAAATACCATGAATTAGAATTTCAAAATGCGACAGAATTTAATTTTACAATTACGGCCGATAAAAGCGGACACTATTATCCCGTTCTTCAAAATATAGGTGTCTCTTACATACACATCACATCAGGTTCAGTGTCCATTAAATAATCCACTATCCTTTTCTTTGGCCATAATCATTGGCTATCTTATTTGCAGTAAGATATCTGCACGGTTAAAACTTTAATATCTCCGCAGTCTATGCACAAAATCAATCTGAATTTTGCGCATAGACTGTCTTCACCTTTATATTTCTCAATCGCATCATATTTATTCCAACTGTATTTTCTCCGTAGAAATTTCTTTCTCTCCTCCGCCCGCGGTGTACGCGATCACGATGACATAACTTTTTGACTCGCTTCCTTGCAGTGCTGTGAAATAGATTTCTTTTGATACGCCTTCCGCCTGTGCCGGAATATCAAAAGCCGCGGTCACCGGCCTGCCGTCATCGTATTCAATCACAGCCGAAGCCATCCATGCATCATGCCGCAGATATTTATTCCCCGGATATTTGGGGTTTATAACAATTTCCGCACAGTACATCTGCTCTTGTCCATGTCTATAATCATCCCATCGGCCTTTTCCGTTCATACATGAACGGATTGTCAGCTGAATCTCCCAATGTTCATTTTCACCGTAATAAATTTTGTCGCTTATACTGCAGCTGCCAAGAAGCATCAAGATAAGACATATGACCGCCGCTGCCGCAATTTTCCTCATAAGTGCCTCCGATGTATCCGCAGCGCCATTTAGAACTGCATTTTAAATTTATTATACATCGGAATCAGTTGTTTGGGATGATTACTTGTTGATTGTGCTCAAACAGCTCAAAGCTTTCTTTTCGGTCAAGTCTGCCGCTTTTGACAGCCTCGGCCATCAAAAGCAGCTGCTTGGCTGTCAGCGCGCCGCCGCATATTCCTGTCCGTTTGGCAATATAATCCAGACGCTTCTCAAAACCGCCGGTAAATTCAGCGGACACAAACATATAATGAAAACATGTCACATTATTATCAAAAGCTTCCCACCAGTGATTGGCGTTGATCTGTCCCCGCGTTTTATTTTCTTCAATATAGCGGATCATCTCATCGGCCTGTCCCACCGGCAGCGCATAGCCTTTGGCATAGGCTTTCGTATCGACGATCATCCCGCAGCTGCCGTCATAGTAAATGCCATCCGGCTTGGACGCGCCGCCAAGATGCATGCCTTCAAATCCGGCCTCGTTGATCAGCAGCGCCATCGTCTCAATTTCAAAATCCCGGTTTGCTTTGCTGTCCCGGCTCAGATCAATCAGCGCCAAATACTTATGATCCACATACGTCAGCTGTTTTCTCAGATGATCTTTCAGCGCAGTCACATCGGATTTAGAAGCGCCCGTATGTTGGACAGGCAGACTAAGGCCGCAAATGTCATCGTGCAGCTTATATTTTCCGCCGGTATACACAATATTCAGGCCGATGTTTTTAAAATTTTCCAAATCATCTGCAATGACTGCCGGCGCTTCATGAAAGCCCATGGCGTCCATTGCCTCAGTCAGACTGTCCAGTGTTCCCGGCTTTTTCAGACACATCAGCAGATGGGTTCTTCGATTTCTCAAATAAGTGCGGTCCTGCGCTTTGGTGGCAAGCATATCCCACATAACCCGCTTGGGGATCCGCTTTGTGCTGGATGTACCGTAAGCCCTTTTCAAATGTTTCCGCCCCCGCAAGGTCAGTGTATATGCCTGCTGGATATTCATCTTAAAACTGCGCCCTGCAAAATATTCGGTAACTGTTTTTGGCTCCTGAACTGCCCAGCCGATGGCACAGAGCCATTTGCCGATCATTCTGGCATATTTATCACTGCTGCCCTCGGCATTTTGTAAAATTTTCATCTTTTCCTGCGGGCTTTGCTCCATACAATAATCCCTGACAAAAATATTTTGCGGGATTGAAGTAAAGCCGGCCTCACCTTTAAATCCAAGCCGGCTGCCAATCTCAAATTTTGTCATGTGGCCGTACTGCTCCAAAAGGCTCATCACCCGCACAAGCGGCGGGTATGATAAGTAGGCTTGGCCTAAAATTTCCTTTTCTTCTTCTGACCCGTCTTCTGTCTGAATCCATGCCAAACCCAGATCAGAAACAGCGCACGTATCTTCCTTAGCCTCATAATCCATCAGGCCGATGGAAATTCCCCAGCGCACGAAACTTTCCGCCTGCCAGTCGCCCTGATAAGGCTTGATGCCGCTTGGCACCATCTTCTGCGCTGTCAGACAAAGCTGGGCGATGCCGCTGCACGCCGCATTGCCCCGGCCTCCTTTGCGGACGATCCCCTCGGCTGTATCTGCATCATAGCCAAACATCGACATATTTTCCTCAACAGTCAGCTGACATGTCATGCCTCTGCCTTTAAGCAGGCGGTACGGAATATGCCTGCAGTTCTCGCCGGTAATCGCCGCTACCAGCGCCTCCCGCCCGAAGCGTTCCGGCACATAGGCCGGAATATCTTTTGTGATCAGACGGAAATTACGTGTTGTGCCCGGAACCATCGCCCGCAGCACTTCCTTAAGTCCCGAATAATTGCCGGCCTCCTGAATCCAGCCGAAAGAATGCTCTGCCATCGTCTGCCCCCTTTATTTCTAATAATTTGTGATCAATACCTCTCTTGTCACTTCTTGTTTCCCCGTAAATTGATAATTGGAATTGTTATAATTAAACCGAATATCATGGACATGGTACTTTTGCATCCACTGATTTAGTGCTTCATTTTTCAGTCCCTTGTGGACGACCACATTGGACATGGCAAAAGCAACCCCCCGTCTGTCAAGACTGTCCAGAATATCAAACAGCGCCCGGTCATCTCCATCAGACCATCCTTTAAATCCCCGCTTGCCGTCATTATAGCTGCCTGTACTGATGCTGTATGGCGGATCCGCATACACAAAATCTCCCGGAAAAAGCACCGAATAGTCCAGCGCCGTAAAGTCTTCGCTGTAAAATTCAAATGTCTGTATACGTTCCAGCATCCGGATCAGATTTTTCCGCATCGTCCCATTAAACGAACTTCGCCGTGCCCCGAAAGGATTATTGTATTCATGATTGCTGTTAAAACGGATCTGATGATTAAATGAATAGCACATCAGAATAAAAAGATCCAGCGGATACCGCTCTGACCGGTTATAATCTTCTCTGAATTTCAGATAGCCCTCCTTATTTTCCTTTGAAAGCCCGTATGCCGCAATCTTCTGATCAATATAGGCAAGGACATCATCCGCGCGCATTCTCTGAAACTCTCTGTAAATATCAATCACAAAATAATTGATATCATTGCACAGCACCCGGCTGGCCCAAATATTGATGGAAACATCAAGCCCGCCCGCAAAAATATCTGCAAACGTGCGGATATTTTGAGGAAAATACTCCATGATCTGCCCGATAATACGGTATTTGTTTCCAATATAGTTCATCGGTGATTTTATATATTGATTTTTCACAGTGAAATATCCTTTTCTATAAAGTAAATCTGCTCTTTGAGTCCTTTTGTATTGTTTGGTATTTTATTTTTATACCGGCGATAATCATATTCATATAGTTTAAACCGCCTGCCGTATTTCTGCATCAATTCCGCCAAAACATCCGACGGCACAAGGCCTTCATTGTTATAACTTAAAATTATATACCGGACACGCAATTCCCTAAACAGCCGGTCAAAGGCATCGATGACTTTATTTTTAATGCAGAAGTCCGACCGCTGGCTGTCATAGGGCCGCATTCCGGTCACGCCTTTAAGCGCCGGGCTGTCATATCTTGCGATTGTCTCCAGCACATGATAATTTGGTACATACTGGCGCTGGTTATACGGCGGATCCACATAGGCGATATCCGCTGTCACAAATGGCGCCAGCCTGTCAATATCTCTGTGGTAGCACCGGTAGTTTTTCCCCGGATTAACGGTCAGCGGCGCAGCCTCAAGTTCCAGATCATTGTACGTGCGCTTATCCCAATGCTTTAAATAGGCGCCGTAGACACCGGCAATATTCGATACATAAGGCACCGCCGAGATCAGCCGTGCCAGAAGATAAAAATATTCATCCTCGTCAATTTCCGCCTGAGCATACATTTCCTCAATTTTGCGCCGGATGATATCAATTTTCAGCGCATTTTTATTTTGAAAATACATACGCTGTGACGACTCACACGGGCTGTAATTTTTATAAATAAAACAGTCCTGCGGGCTGTATCCTGACGTTTCCGGCGTCAGCCCATTGAGCATATCGATCAGCTGCTGCGCCCGGGGCAGTTCCCGGTTAATGCCGACGCCGCCCCGGCAGAGCACGTAAGACATATACATCACATCATTGGAAACAACACTGTATCCTAAATTTTTAAAGTATTCCGAGACAACGCCCGAGCCGGCAAAACAGTCAAAAATCCTGTTTTGGTACCGTTCATCTGTATTTTCTTCTATGACTTGCTGTATCTTCTCCAGCATTAATGACTTTCCGCCAATAAATCTCATGTTCGTTTTCTCCTCTCACAAGTCTACGCCTATTATAGCATATAAAATGAAATCGGATAGGGGAAAATTTCTTTTCTCCTATCCGATGGGATACTGCAATGAGCCGGCGGTCTGACACCGCTTTCATGTCTGCCTTCTTTAGTTGATACTTTATCCGCTTACTTTAACATATCATCCTTTTTTGCAAGAATGGCCTCTGCTGCCGCACATGCCGGGCAGTCGCAGTATTTTGCGCCGCCTGCTTTGATTTCTTTGGCATGATCTGCCACAGCCTGAGCGCGGCCGCCAAACACAGCTGCCCCTGCCGGAGACTGAGCAAAATCAATAAGCATATCGATCGGCATAATGTCGCCTTCCAATTCCTGTATATATTTCTTTGTTTCCTCAGCTTCTTTATCCGTGCCGACAGCGTCAAGCCATGCTTTTGCCGCTTCCTTTGCCTCGCGGCTGCATGACAGCGCCGCCATTAATGCTTCTGTTTTTTCTTTTACAAAATTTAATACATCCTGTGTCATGAACATTACCTTCCTTCTGTATTTTACCGCAGGTTTAAGCCCTGTTTTCTAATAATCATACCACAATATGACTTTTGCCGCAACATTGTCCATCAAATCAAGCAAAGCGAATAAATTTTCTCACATTATTGACATCACATTTTTTAAATGTTAAACTTATACAAAACAGCTAGGGAGTCCGTGATGCGGGCTGAGAGGAAGTCATCAACTTCGACCTATATTACCTGATTTGGATCATGCCAACGTAGGGAAGTGTTTGCAGACGATATTTCTATAAGATTATCTCGAATCAAGAACTGCTTCCTGTGAAGCAGTTTTTTTATTTCACCTAAAATCAATGTCCTATGCAGCCGGCATAATCTTTCGGCAAACTTCTCTGACGATGTGATCCTTGTAGTATCACCGCAGCGAAAGGAGAAATTTATGGATTACACAACACAAATGGACGCCGCCAAAAAAGGCATTATTACAGAACAAATGGAGATTGTCGCCAAAAAAGAATTTATAGCGCCGGAAACTTTGCGCGGCCTTGTAGCTGAAGGCAAAGTCGTTATTCCGGGAAATAAACGGCACACATGTCTTGATCCCAACGGCATCGGATCAATGCTGAAAACAAAAATCAATGTCAATCTCGGTACTTCCAGAGACTGCAAAGATATGGATATGGAACTGGAAAAAGTACGGGATGCCGTCAATATGGGCGCTGAATCGATCATGGATTTAAGTTCTTTTGGAGACACACAAAAATTTCGCCGCCGGCTGACTGCCGAGTGTCCGGCCATCATCGGCACGGTGCCGATTTATGATGCGGTTGTCTATTATCATAAGCCGCTGAAAGAAATTACTTCGGAAGAATGGCTGAAAATCGTTGAAATGCATGCTCAGGATGGCGTTGATTTCATGACCATCCACGTGGGCATTAATAAAAATACAGCCCAGCGCTTTAAAGATGCCAAACGGCTGACAAATATTGTCTCCCGAGGCGGGTCGATTATCTTTGCATGGATGGAAATGACCGGACAGGAAAATCCATTTTATGAACATTTTGACCGCATACTGAATATATGCAGTGAATACGATATTACGTTAAGTCTCGGCGACGCCTGCCGTCCGGGCTGTATCGCCGATGCCGGGGATATTTCTCAAATTGAAGAACTGGTTACTCTCGGCGAACTGACTAAAAGAGCATGGGCAAAAAATGTTCAGGTTATGATCGAAGGGCCGGGACATATGCCGCTGAACCAGATCGAAGCCAATATGAAAATCCAGCAGACCATATGCTGCGGCGCACCTTTTTATGTACTCGGCCCGATCGTTACTGACGTCGCACCCGGCTATGACCACATTACTGCCGCCATCGGCGGCGCCATTGCCGCAGCCAGCGGCGCTGCCTTTTTGTGTTATGTCACGCCGGCGGAGCATCTCCGCCTTCCGGATGTCGATGATGTCAAAGAAGGCATTATCGCCTCTAAAATCGCAGCCCATGCCGCCGATATCGCCAAAGGTATCCCTCACGCCGCCCAGTGGGATTACGAGATGAGCAGCGCCAGAAAAGCACTGGATTGGGAAAAAATGTTCAGTTTATCGATGGATCCTGAAAAAGCCCGCCGCTACCGGGCGCAGGCTAAGCCGGAAAAGGAAGACACATGCAGCATGTGCGGCAATTTCTGCGCTGTCAAAAACATGAACCGGATTTTAGACGGCGAAATCGTCAATATTTATGACGAGTAATGCTGCTTAAAGTTTAAAACATTGCCGGGTCATAATGAAACATATCAATCATATGCAGCCATTATGCCCATAAAAGTCATTTGCCAAATAAAAAACCTATATACAGAAATACTATCAGAAATTCAAAGTTCTGAATCACATTTCTCTATATAGGCATAGCCTGCTTTTTGTAAATTTTATCAGCGTCAGGCGCCGCCGGATACGGCGCCTGCTACTCTTCGCTGCTTAATTTCGCAGCCTGATCTGCAGCAATCAGACTATCAATAATTTCATCAAGATCACCGTTCATGACCTGCTCCAGCCGATGCAGTGTCAGTTTGATCCTATGATCGGTACAGCGTCCCTGCGGAAAATTATAAGTTCTGATCTTCTCTGAGCGGTCGCCTGTGCCGACCTGATTTTTTCTCAAAGACGCTTCTTCTTTGCGCTTCTTTTCCAGTTCAAGATCATACAGTCTGGAACGAAGGACACGAAGACCTTTTTCCTTATTTTTCAGCTGTGATTTTTCATCCTGACAAGATACGACAATGCCTGTCGGGATATGGGTAATACGCACAGCCGAATCGGTTGTGTTGACGCACTGTCCGCCGTTGCCTGAAGCGCGGAACACATCGATGCGGACATCGTTCATATCCAGCTGCACATCCACATCTTCCGCTTCCGGCATGATTGCCACTGTTGCTGTCGATGTGTGGATTCTTCCGGAGGCTTCCGTCTCCGGCACGCGCTGGACGCGGTGTACACCGCTCTCATATTTCAGACGGGAATACGCGCCCTGTCCGTTGATCATAAAAATAATTTCCTTAAATCCGCCAAGTCCGTTTTCATTGACACTGGTCACTTCCACTTTCCAGCGTCTGCTCTCAGCGTATTTGGAATACATTCTGAAAAGATCTGCCGCAAACAGCGCTGCTTCATCACCGCCGGCGCCGGCACGGATTTCAACGACAACATTCTTATCATCCATCGGGTCTTTGGGCAGAAGCAAAATTTTAAGTTCCTGTTCAATCTGCACCAGATCTTCTTTGCTCTGTGCCAGTTCTTCCTTTGCCAGTTCCCGCATTTCCTCGTCATTTTCAGTTTCAAGAAGTTCTAAGCTGTCGTCGATATTTTTCTTTGTCTGCTTATATTCTGTATATTTTTCGGCAATCGGCGATAATTCCGACTGCTCTTTCATCAATTTCCGAAATCTTGTCTGGTCATTGGCAACTTCGGGATCACCCAATTCTTCCATAACCTGCTGATAACGGATCAATAAATCATCTAAGCGGTCAAACATGCCTTTCCCTCCATCTGTAATCTTTTTGACTATTGTATACCCGCCGCCGTCTAAGGACGGTAAGCGTAAACGACCCGATCCAGCCCCGCCAGATCTTTTTGGACAGTAATACCTGTATAACCCGCCGTCTCCATCAGACGGCTGACATCTTCTGCCTGATTCCAGCCGATTTCTAAAAACAGCATGCCATTTTCACTCAGGTATTCTTTGGCTTCGGCAATAATTTTCCGGTAAAACGCCAAGCCATCCCCGCTTCCGTCAAGCGCCATCACCGGTTCATACTGCTTTACCTCACACATCAGCGTCTCAATTTCTCCGCTCGGTATATACGGCGGATTCGAGACAATCACATCAAAGGTTCCGCAAATATCTGCAAACAGGTCGCTTTGTATCCATTCAATATCCGGGACATGATTCGCCGCAGCATTTTGAGCGGCAATCCTGAGCGCGGCTTCCGACAGATCAGTGCCCGCCGCCCGGGCCAGTCTGCGGTTTGCCGCAATACTTACGATAATACAGCCCGAACCTGTACACATATCCAGCACCCGCATATCATCACGCACAAACTTCAGCGTATGCTCCACCAGCACCTCTGTATCCTGTCTCGGTATGAGTACATTTTCATCGACATAAAAATCCAACCCCATAAAATTCTGCTCATGGGTAATGTACTGAAGCGGATAATGGGTCTGACGCTTCCTGATCAGCGCCCGATACTGTTCCTCTTTGCCGGCATCTGCATGCCCAGATAAATGCATCAGATAATCCAATCGGTTCATCCTGAAAACGTACTGGAATAAAAGCCATGCATCTGCACAGTAGTCCGGAATTCTTTCCTCCATCAGCGCGGATTCTCCATATTTTAGCAACTCCTGATATGTCATGATCCGATCTCCGCTTCTGTTTTTTCACTTTTTTGAACAGTGCCGGCACTTTCCTGAAATGCGCGCCAGTCATAAATAGCCTCGATGGAAGCAATAGCGACTTCCAGCATGTCCGGGTCCGGCTCCCGTGTGGTCAGCTTCTGCATCCACATCCCCGGTTTGCTGACCGCATTCACAAAAGCATTGTCACCGCGTCCTGCCCACTGGATAATCTCATAGGAAACACCGGCAATCACCGGCACAAGCAGAAGACGAATCACAACTTTAAGCACCGTATTTGACACGGGAACAAATGTAAAAAATAGCATAAAAAATATCACGCTGAGGACGACAACAATCAAAAGGAAACTCGTCCCGCATCTTTTATGAAAACGGGAATACTTCATCGCATTTTCCACAGTCAGTTCCTCACCGTGTTCGATGCAGTTGATCGTCTTATGTTCTGCGCCGTGATACATAAATGTTCTCTGAATATCTTTCATCTTGGAAATAAGCACAAGATAGCCCAAAAACAAAATCACACGCACAATACCTTCAATCAGTGACAGCAGGAATACGGATGATGTCACATGGCTGAATAAATTGGAAATGAAAAACGGCAGAATCATAAATAAGCCGACTGCAACCGCAATGGACACGACAACCGTGGCCCCCATCAGCACTTTGTCTCCAAAGCTTTCTTTTTCCTCCGAAACCCGGGGGTGCTCCGTCTTGGCTCCATGACCGCTTTCTTTTGCTTCCTCTTCTTCATCTTCGTAAAAACCCGCCGAATATGTCAGCGTTTTCATACCGAGATAAAGAGAATCCACAAAGGCCAGCACGCCGCGGATAATGGGCACGCGGCGCATCTTAAAACGGCTGACAAGCCCCCTGTACTGCTCTTTTTTTATTTCAATATGGCGGTCCGGTGTTCTGACCGCGACGGCATAATCATCGCCGCAGCGCATCATGATGCCCTCGATCACTGCCTGTCCGCCGATTTTTGCATACTTCATATAGTCACCTCATCTTCTCCGCTGCCTGATGCGCAGCCGCGGAAGTTCAATACTTTTCTGTATATAAAAATAGGTTGAGATTTTTCACAACCTCAACCTTACTTTTATCATTACGCCTGTGTAAAACCATACTTACGATTGAACTTATCAATACGTCCACGTGCTGCAGCTGCTTTCTGCTGGCCTGTGTAGAATGGATGACACTTTGAACAAACTTCCACATGAATTTCAGGTTTTGTTGAACCTGTCACAAATTCATTACCGCAGTTGCATGTAACCTTTGCCTGATAATACTTTGGATGGATTCCTTCTCTCATGTTTTTCACCTCACTACGAAATAATCATATTGAAAGTTGACATCTTGTCAATCTGTTTTCTCTGAACAGCTTTTTAATTATAGCACGCTATCCCATAAATTGCAAGGATATATTTATCTTTTTTAAAATATTTTTGTACGCTTAATATTAGCTATAAACTCCTTATTATTTCTTGTTCTTACAAACATATCGAGAATATGTTCCAAAGCTTCGTCAGCTTTCAAACCGTTTAATGCTTTGCGCATCAAATAGACCGCATCGAGTTCGTCTTTTTCTAAGAGCAGTTCCTCACGGCGTGTTCCGGATTTCGGGATATCTATTGCCGGGAAAATACGTTTTTCTGAAAGTTTTCGGTCAAGGACAAGCTCCATATTGCCTGTGCCCTTAAATTCTTCAAATACAACATCATCCATCTTGCTGCCGGTATCTACAAGCGCTGTCGCCAGTACGGTCAGACTGCCGCCCTCCCGCATATTTCTGGCAGCGCCGAAAAACTTCTTCGGCATATACAATGCTGCCGGATCAAGGCCGCCGGAAAGTGTACGGCCGCTTGGCGGTACGGTCAGGTTATACGCCCGCGCCAGACGGGTAATGCTGTCAAGCAGGATAACCACATCCTTGCGGTGCTCCACAAGACGTTTGGCACGTTCCAGCACCATCTCTGACACCCGTTTGTGGTGATCCGGCATTTCATCAAAGGTCGAATAAATAACTTCAACGTTCTCGCCTTCAATATATTCTTTAATATCTGTGACTTCCTCCGGACGTTCATCGATCAGCAAAATGATCATATTCATATCCGGATAATTCTTATGTATTGATTTTGCAATCTGCTTTAATAAAGTTGTCTTACCTGTCTTCGGCGGCGATACGATCATACCGCGCTGTCCTTTGCCGATCGGTGATACAAGATCAACAATGCGCATCGGCACGCTGCTGCGCTCTGTCTCCAGCCGTATCCGCTGATTCGGGAAAATGGGAGTCATATCTTCAAAATTGCTCCGCTTTACAGCTTCTGAAGGCGGAAGTCCGTTGACTCTTCGGACATATAACAACGCGCTGAACTTTTCCGTCGGCGTTTTTATCTTCAGATTGCCTTCCACAATATCTCCGGTCTTTAAATTAAACCGGCGGATCTGCGCCGGAGAAACGTAAACGTCGTTATCACCCGGCAAATAATTCTCGCAGCGGATAAATCCAAAACCGTCGGCCATCACCTCAAGTATGCCATTGGCAGTCTGTCCGCTGTCTAAATCTTCAAAATTTCTGTTCTCATAGCGCTCCTGTTTCTGCCGTTCCTGATGTTCATGGCGTTCTGCGCGCTCTGTACACTCCTGATGTTCTGCACGCTCCTGACGTTCTGTATGCTCCTGACGCTCTGCACGCTCCTGACGTTCTGTATGCTCTGCGTGTTCCAGACGCTGATTTCCGGTTTCAGCCTTGCTGTTTTCCGTCTTTTCAGCCCCCGATGTTTCATGGCTTTGCTGCTGTACTTCCAATTCGCACAAAAGCTGAATCAGCTGCGGCTTGCGCAGCGCCGATGTATTTTTAATACCTGCGGATTTGGCAATTTCCCGAAGCTCTGTCAATTTCAGTGTTTTATACTTTTCCTGTATATTTTCCTGCATATGTGCCTCCTTATCATTTCTTCATATATTTTAAAATAATTACTTTGATTCAATGGGAATATTTGGGATACGCATGAAAGATAATTCGCGAATGAACAACCAATTATTTATTTCGAGCTTATTATACACTGATTTTTGTATAAAATAAAGAAAAACTTATCCCCTTTTTTCGACACGGTTTTTGTATGAACAGCCAAAAGAAATAAAAATTTTATCTGTATTTTTCCTATGTCTCAGAATGATCTGCGATTATTTACCAAAATGAAAGTTTTTTGCCTGTACCTTTCATTTTACTGCTGATTTTATATTCAGTCAATACAAATTTTTATACATTTGTGCAACAAAAATCTTGATTATTTCATGTTCTTATATTATAATTGTGAAAGATGCTTGGACAGTCATTTGAAAGAAACCGGCCGTTCAAAATCATTTATGTCTTTTTCTAAGGAGGAAATTCATATGTCTTATGTAGATGAAGTTATTGACAAAGTTGTCAAGAAAAATCCTAATGAACCTGAATTCATTCAGGCAGTTACCGAAGTATTAAATTCACTTCGCCTCGTTGTGGACAATGACGAGAAATACCAGAAAGAAGCATTGCTTGAAAGACTTGTTGAACCGGAACGTGTCATTATGTTCCGCGTGCCATGGGTTGATGACAATGGCAATGTTCAGGTAAACAGAGGCTTCCGTGTACAGTTCAACAGCGCGATCGGTCCTTACAAGGGCGGCCTGCGCTTACATCCTTCAGTTAATTTAAGCATTATCAAATTCCTTGGTTTTGAACAGATTTTCAAAAACTCTCTGACAGGTCTTCCGATCGGCGGCGGCAAAGGCGGATCTGATTTTGATCCTAAGGGCAAATCAGACAGAGAAGTGATGGCTTTCTGCCAGAGCTTTATGACAGAACTTTGCAGACATATCGGCGCTGACACAGATGTTCCTGCAGGTGATATCGGTACAGGCGCAAGAGAAATCGGTTATATGTACGGCCAGTACAAGAGAATCCGTAATCTGTCCGAAGGTGTTTTAACAGGCAAAGGATTAAGCTACGGCGGTTCTCTCGCCCGTACAGAAGCTACAGGCTACGGCCTTGTATACCTTGTAGAAGAATTATTAAAGACAAAGGGCGACACAATCGAAGGCAAGACAATCGCTGTTTCCGGTGCCGGAAACGTTGCTATTTACGCTATCGAAAAAGCACATCAGTTAGGCGCAAAAGTTGTCACATGCTCTGACTCTACAGGCTGGGTATATGATAAAGACGGCATTGATCTTGATGCATTAAAAGAAATCAAAGAAGTTAAACGCGCCCGTCTGACAGAATATAAAAACTACCGTCCAAACGCTGAATACCATGAAGGCCGCGGCGTATGGAGTGTTAAAGTTGATATTGCTCTTCCTTGCGCAACACAGAACGAACTGCACCTTGACGATGCAAAAGCTCTTGTTGCCAACGGATGTAAAGTTGTTGCTGAAGGCGCCAACATGCCTACAACACTTGAAGCTACAGAATACTTACAGCAGAACGGCGTTTACTTTGCACCGGGCAAAGCTGCCAACGCAGGCGGTGTTGCCACAAGTGCTCTTGAAATGTCTCAGAACAGCATGCGCTACAGCTGGACATTCGAAGAAGTTGACGCAAAATTAAAACAGATCATGGTTAACATCTTCCACAACATTGACGATGCCGCTAAAGAATACGGCGTTGAAAACAACTTTGTTGCCGGTGCTAACATTGCTGGCTTCAAGAAAGTGGCAGATGCCATGATCGCTCACGGTATTGTTTAATCCGTTCGTGATCGATAAAAAGGCAGTATCATATGCCAACGCGATAAGATAAAGGAATATTTATGTATGGGTACGGTGTAACTCGGTAAAATGGGTTACACCGTACCTTTTTGTTATGCTGCAATAATTGCGTACATTTTTTTATTTTTGTATGCCGAAAATTGGTATTTGCCTGCATAAAAACACAGGTGATTTTATCAACTTCCATTTTCTTCTGTCATATAATAAATCAAACCATATTTCCGGTGTCTGCCATGCCTACCTTCAGCTTATGCATGATTGTAAAAAATGAAGCTGCCGTACTGGGGCGCTGTCTTGACAGCGCGGGAACGGCACTTTTTGACGAAATTATTATCGCCGACACAGGCTCCGACGATCAGACGAAAGCTGTCGCTGCCGCCTATACAGATAAAATTTATGACTTTATATGGAAAGATGATTTTGCGGAA
This sequence comes from Candidatus Scybalocola faecipullorum, assembly GCA_018716485.1. Lineage (GTDB taxonomy): Bacteria > Bacillota > Clostridia > Lachnospirales > Lachnospiraceae > Scybalocola_A > Scybalocola_A faecipullorum. The sequence continues at coordinate 45,378 of DVJY01000012.1, read as the reverse complement.
GCGAGAAACTTCGCTTTTTCCAAAGCCACCTGCGATTATATCATGTGGCTGGACGCCGATGATGTGATTGCCCCGAAAGACCTTGAACAAATGCTCGATTTTAAAGCTTCTATGCCTCCGGAAAATGATCCCCATGCCCCGGATGTCGTTATGATGAAATATGACACAGCTTTTGACGAAAATGATCATGTCACTTTTACCTACTACCGCGAACGTCTGATCCGCCGGCGCGGTCATTTTTTATGGGAAGGCGCTGTTCACGAAGTCATTACCCCCAGAGGCCGTATCGCCTTCCTGCCTGCTGCTGTTCAGCATCGGAAAATTATTTCCGGCGACACCATGCGCAATCTGCGTATTTATGAATCAATGCAAAAAAACGGCGGCATATTAAGTCCGAGGCATCAATTTTACTATGCCCGTGAACTTTACAGCCACCAATTTTATGCCCGGGCGCTGCGCCAGTTTAAATATTTTCTCACTTTAAAAGACGGTTGGTCGGAAAATAAAATCGACGCCTGCCGTCTCGCCTCAGACTGCTGTCTCCATCTGTCTCAAAAAGAAGAAGCGCTGACACTGCTGTTTCAGGCAATGCGCTATGGCGTCCCCGGCGCCGAGCTATGCTGCGATCTTGGACGATGGTTTTACAGTGAAAACCTGCTTCATCAGGCCGTATACTGGTATGAACAGGCCCTTGCCTGTCCCCGCAGCGATACCGTCGGAAAATTTATTTCTGAAGACTGCTATGGTTATATTCCGTATATGTGGCTTTGCGTCTGCTATGATGCTCTCGGGGACCATCAAAAGGCATTTTCCTGCAATGAAGCTGCCGGCAAAATCAAACCTTATTCCGCCGCATATTTATGGAATAAAAAGTATTTCGACTCAGTTTTTTGACCTTTTTCGCCATACTTGCTTATTGTATGAAAAAAAGCGTAAAAATCATATAAAAAAAGACAAATCTCACGTTGTTTATCTGTCAAAAATATGATAGAATAACGATGAATTTTGTGTAGGAAAAATAATTATTTAACGCCGGCGTATTTAAAAGGTATCGTGCCTTTAACGCCGGCAAGATGAAGAAAGGGTAAGGTAGACTATGAAAAGAGAAGACATTCACAAAGTGCTGATTATCGGTTCCGGACCTATCATTATCGGACAGGCATGCGAATTCGATTACTCCGGTACACAGGCCTGCAAGGCTCTAAAAAAACTCGGATATGAAATTGTTTTGGTCAATTCTAACCCGGCAACTATTATGACAGACCCGGACACGGCAGATATTACTTACATTGAGCCATTGAATGTAGAACGTCTGGAACAGATTATTGAAAAAGAACGTCCTGACGCACTGCTCCCTAACCTTGGCGGCCAGTCGGGTCTGAATCTTTGTGCTGAATTAAATAAAGCAGGTGTTTTAGACAAATACAATGTTAAAGTTATCGGCGTTCAGGTTGATGCCATCGAGCGCGGCGAAGACCGTATCGAATTTAAACGTACAATGAATGAACTTGGCATCGAAATGGCCAGAAGTGAAGTTGCCTACTCTGTAGATGAAGCCCTTGCTATCGCGGATAAGCTCGGCTACCCTGTCGTTCTTCGTCCTGCCTATACGATGGGAGGCGCCGGCGGCGGCCTTGTTTACAATACTGAAGAATTAAAAACTGTCTGCGCCAGAGGTCTTCAGGCCAGCCTTGTCGGACAGGTTCTCGTTGAAGAATCCATTCTGGGCTGGGAAGAACTTGAGCTGGAAGTCGTCAGAGATGCTAAAAACAATATGATTACTGTATGTTTTATCGAAAATATCGATCCCCTCGGCGTACATACCGGCGATTCATTCTGCGCAGCTCCGATGCTGACGATTTCCGAAGATGTTCAAAAAGAACTCCAGCGTCAGGCATATAAGATTGTTGAATCTGTTCAGGTCATCGGCGGCACAAACGTTCAGTTTGCCCACGATCCTGTTTCCGGACGTATCGTTGTTATTGAAATCAACCCGAGAACCTCCCGTTCTTCCGCCCTCGCAAGTAAAGCTACCGGCTTCCCGATCGCGCTGATTTCTGCAATGCTTGCCAGCGGGCTGACGCTGGATGAAATTCCTTGCGGCAAATACGGCACACTGGATAAATATGTTCCTGACGGCGATTATGTTGTTATTAAGTTCGCAAGATGGGCCTTTGAAAAATTTAAAGGCGTGGAAGATCATCTCGGCACTCAGATGCGCGCTGTCGGCGAAGTCATGAGTATCGGAAAAACTTATAAAGAAGCTTTTCAGAAAGCTATCCGCAGTCTTGAAAACGGCAGATATGGTCTCGGCGGCGTAAAAGACTTCGGCACAAAGACGAAGGAAGAACTGCTTAAAATGCTTGCCACACCGACTAGCGAACGCCATTTCATCATGTACGAAGCTTTGAGAAAAGGCGCGACCGTCGATGAAATTTTTGAATTGACAAAAGTTAAGCATTACTTCATCCAGCAGATGAAAGAACTTGTGGAAGAAGAAGAGGCTTTAAAACAGCACGCCGGACAGCTGCCTGAAGTTTCCGCTTTAAAACAGGCGAAACTGGATGGCTTCTCTGATAAATATTTAAGCCAGATTTTAAATGTATCCGAAGACGATATCCGTAAGGAACGCATTGACAACGGCATTGTTGAGGCATGGGAAGGCGTACATGTAAGCAGTACACAGGATTCAGCCTACTACTATTCCAGCTATCATATTGCCAAAGATGAAAGTCCTGTCAGCAACGCCAAACCTAAAGTCATGATTTTAGGCGGCGGCCCGAACAGAATCGGTCAGGGTATCGAATTCGACTACTGCTGCGTACATGCGGCAAAAGCTTTAAAGGAACTGGGCTTTGAGACGATCATCGTTAACTGCAATCCTGAAACTGTATCTACCGACTACGATACTTCCGATAAATTATATTTTGAACCGCTGACACTTGAAGATGTTTTAAGCATCCACGAAAAAGAAAAACCGGTCGGCGTGATCGCCCAGTTCGGCGGTCAGACACCGCTCAACCTTGCCGCCGACTTAAAACGCAACGGCGTCAATATTCTCGGTACAACGCCGGAGACGATCGACTTGGCTGAAGACAGAGATCATTTCCGCGCCATGATGGATAAGCTGGGCATTCCGATGCCCGAATCAGGCATGGCCGTAACGACCGAAGATGCTCTTGAAATTGCCAATAAAATCGGTTATCCGGTCATGGTTCGCCCATCATATGTCCTTGGCGGCCGCGGTATGGAAGTTGTATATGATGACACTGCCATGAAATTTTATATGAACGCTGCTGTAGGCGTAACACCTGACAGACCGATTCTTATTGACCGTTTCCTGCACCATGCAACAGAATGTGAGGCTGATGCGATCAGTGACGGCGAAAACGTCTTTGTTCCATCTGTCATGGAACATATTGAGCTTGCCGGCGTCCATTCCGGAGACTCCGCATGCGTCCTCCCGCCGAAAAATCTGACAGAAGAACAGATTGCGGTAATCAAAGACTATACAAAGCGTATCGCCAGTGAAATGCATGTTGTCGGCCTGATGAATATGCAATATGCCATTGAAGACGGCAAAGTTTTCGTTTTGGAAGCCAATCCGAGAGCTTCAAGAACAGTGCCTCTCGTTTCCAAGGTGTGCGGCATTAACATGGTGAAGATTGCAACAGATATTATGACAGCGCCGTTTACAGGAAGTAAATCGCCTGTGCCGGAATTAAAGGAAAAGAAATTCCCGCATTACGGCGTCAAAGAAGCTGTATTCCCATTCAACATGTTCCCTGAGGTCGATCCTCTGCTGGGACCGGAAATGCGTTCTACAGGCGAAGTCCTTGGTATCTCTCCGGACTTCGGCGATGCTTTTTATAAAGCTCAGGAGGCAACTCAGAGCAAACTTCCGCTTAGCGGTACAGTTCTGATCAGCGTCAATGACAGAGATAAGCCTGAAGTTGTGGATCTCGCCAGAGGCTTCCACCAGTGCGGCTTCTCTATTGTCGCTACAGGGCGCACATGCGATTTGATCAACAGCGCAGGTATTCCGGCAACTAAAGTTGCCAAACTCAAAGAAGGCCGTCCAAATGTGCTGGATAAAATTACCAATAAAGAAATCCAGCTTATTATCAATACGCCTGTCGGTAATAAGAAGGGCGCTACGGACGACAGTTACATCAGAAAAGCTGCGATCAAAGGCAAGATTCCTTATATGACGACAATGGCTGCGGCAAAAGCAACGGTCGAAGGCATCAAATCCATGATCCGTGATCGGAAGCTTCCTGTCAAATCACTTCAGGAATTTCATGCTGAGATTACAGATAAATAATATATTTTTTGACGAGAAGTTGTCAGTTAATACAGATTTCTGATTACTGGCACTTAAAAAGAGACAGTCCCGTAAATTACAGTTTTTCAAAATCTGAACTTCTGCCGGACTGTCTCTTTCTCTTATTCATTCTTTATCCGGGCGCATTATACAATCTCATTGTTTCAAAACCTATACATCCGATGACCTTTGCTATAATTCTTAACTTTCTTACATTTTTATGACTTATCTTGAATCGGCCGGCTTATCTTGATATACTTTTTCCATTAATTTAACCATATCTATATTTTCAGCTGGGAGTGATTTTTTGAACTATAATATTCTTATCGCCGAAGACGATACAGACATTACTGAACTGCTTTCACTTTACCTTGGAAGCGACGGGTATCACATTCATACTGCTCAAACCGGACTTCAGGCACTTGACATCATTGCTTCAGAAAAAATAGACTGTGCCGTAATTGATATTATGATGCCTGAAATGAATGGCTATGACCTTCTCCAAAAAATCAGAGAAACAAACAATTTTCCGGTTATTATACTTTCGGCACGAAATTTGGACAGCGATAAAATTCTCGGACTGAATCTCGGTGCAGACGCTTATCTGACAAAACCTTTTAATCCTCTGGAAGTTACCGCCTATGTCAGAGCTGCACTCCGCCGATGTTATGACTTTGCCTCAGATACTGCTCCATCAGAGCCTCAGTCTCAGTCCAGCGAACTCATCGTTAAAGACCTGCGATTAGATCTGATGAAGTTTGTATTGTACAAAAAGAACCGAGTCATCCCTTTAACACCTGCAGAATTAAAAATTGTCATGAAGCTGATGCAGTCACCCGGCCGCGTTTACACAAAAGCTCAGCTATATACCTGTATCGGCGGCGAGTTTTATGAAAGCGACGACAATACAATGATGGTTCATATCTCCAATATACGGGGTAAAATCGAAGAAGATCCTTCCAACCCCCAATACATAAAAACTGTGAGAGGACTGGGATATAAAATTGAAGCAGATTAAATCAAAACAGAAGCGGCTGATTATCTCCTGCGCCAAATATTTTGCGTTATATACGCTGATCATCGTCCTGCTTTATTCTCTTTTTCAATATTTAGTTAATTTTAAAGTTGGATCCTCTTTTTTCACTATCGATGATCTGCTCTTATATAAGGATGCTCTGGATTATGAGGAATACGCAAAAATTCCTGCCAAAAATTCGAAAAATTCCGCATTTATTATTTTTGATGCTTCCGGCAGCACTGTATATGCCAGCAATCGGACAATCAATGAACGCATTTTTTACGAAGACTTGGAAATGCTTGGTGATTATAATTCCCGCCGCTTTTTCGATGTATTTGAGAATACAGCTCCCGACGGTTCTGTCACTTATTCTGTATTTCTGAGTATATACGGCTCTGATGATACAGTTCCCAAGATTGTTGATTCGTGTGTTCTGGATGCGCAGTATCATATCATATCCGGAACATTATTCCCGGATAAAAAGTTCCTGACTCAGCGCGAATTTCAGCTGTTGAACGGCATTTCCGCCGCTAACGGCACACTTGAAAAGTATGTTTACACAACGGATTCAGGGCAGGAACGTACATTGGCCTTCCTTACTTTTAACATGACACAAAAGAAGTATGAACATTTGCTGCAGTCTGCGAATATGATCTGGCTTGTCGGAATTCCATGCATTTTAGCGGCTATTGTTTTATTTACGATCGCCTTTTCCCGTACCCTCAAACGTCAGATTGACCCTCTTTATGAAGCAATTTATCAGGAGCGTCAGCGGCTGATTGCGGATATATCTCACGATCTGAAAACGCCGCTGACAGTCATACAGGGCTATGCCCGGGCACTTTATGAGCACCGCGTGCCGGAGTCCAAAAAACCGCGATATCTTGAAGCTATTGTCAATAAATCCGATATGGCTGCCGGCATGGTCAACGACCTGTTTTTATTTACTCAAATGGCTCACCCGGACTACGAACTGCATATGGAGTCTTTGGATTTCAATGAATTTATCAAACAATTTTTTGCAGAAAAGTATATGGATCTCACAGAATCCGGATTTGAACTGTGTGCGGATATTCCGGACGATTCATATATCATGCTGATCGATCCGGTACTGATGCGTCGGTGCTTTGAAAATCTTTTGAACAATGCGCTCAAATATAACCCTCCGGGAACTTCAATTTATATTTCTGTGCAGAAAATCCGCCGGGAAATTACTATTATCGTCGCCGATGACGGCAGCGGTATTCCCGAAGAAATTGCAGAAACTTTGTTCCAGCCGTTTACTACAGGAAACAAAGCCCGCACTTCCGGCAAGGGCACAGGACTTGGTCTTTCCATTGCACAAAAAATCATCGAAATGCATCACGGTCATATCCGTCTGGCTGTACCTCCCCGCGAACCTTACCATACTGAATTTATCATCACACTTCCTCCGGCATAAACCCGCCGGAGGTTTTTTTTATTATTTATCTTTATAAATCTTAAGGTTGGGTAAAGGATAGATAAAGCTTCCTGTTTTAAGATATATCTATCATAAGAAAAAGAAATCAGGTGATAAAATTGAAAAACGTTTTAGAATATCTTGAAGCAAGCGCATCGGCATTCCCTGACAAAACAGCAGCTATTGATGCCTTCGGCGCCTGCACTTACAAAACACTTTTGAACCGCTGTCAGCGCGTTGGATCGGTACTCGCAGGCAAGATTGACCGCGGCGCACCGGTCGCCGTATTTATGGAAAAAGGAATTGCCGCCCTCTGCGCTTTCTGGGGCATTACCTATGCCGGCGGCTTTTATGTTCTTCTTAATACAGAATTTCCAAAAACCCGTCTGTGCCAAATTCAGGAAGTACTTCAGGCTTCCTGCATCATTACAGATCAGGTGCACTATGAAACCATACGAGGTATTTTCCCGGAACAGACGATTTTAAATATCGAAGTTTTAGAACATGGCGCTGTAGATACAAAAAAACTAAAAGAAATTCGGAAACACATGATTGACACAGATCCTCTGTACGCCAACTTTACCTCCGGTTCCACAGGTGTTCCCAAAGGCGTTGTTGTCAGCCACCGCTCCGTCATTGACTTTATCGATGTATTTAGCGGCGTGTTTGAATTTAACAGTACGGATATATTCGCCAATCAGGCGCCGTTTGACTTTGACGTATCCGTGAAAGATCTTTATACAGCCATGAAAACCGGCGGCACACTGGTCATCGTACCGAAATATCTTTTTTCGCAGCCTACAAAGCTTCTTGACTTTTTGTGCCACCATCGCGTCACTGTCATGATCTGGGCTGTCTCGGCGCTTTGTTTAATCACAACCTTTCACGGATTGTCCTATAAAACGCCGGATACAGTCCGCAAAATTTTATTCAGCGGAGAAGTCATGCCGATCAAGCATCTGAATTTATGGATGCACCATCTGCCTGACACACAATTTGTCAATCTGTACGGTCCTACAGAAATTACATGCAACTGTACTTACCATATCATTGACAGAAACCGAACCTATGAAAAAGGCATTCCGATCGGACGTGCTTTTGACAATGAACATGTATTTCTTCTGGATACAGAAAATAAAGAAATTACGTCACCCGGTACTTCCGGAGAAATATGTATCCGCGGCACGGCTCTGGCTCTGGGCTACTTCAGGGCGCCTGAACAAAACGCCGCTGCATTTGTTCAAAATCCTTTAAATTCATTTTATCCGGAAGTAATCTACCGGACAGGTGATCTTGGCCAATATAACAACGAAGGGGATTTACTTTTCTGCGGCCGCAAAGATTATCAGATCAAGCATATGGGACATCGCATTGAACTGGAAGAAATCGAGCGGACACTCTCCGGGCTTCCCGGCATTGAGCGCTGCTGCTGTGTTTTTGATGAAGCTAAACAAAAACTTTACGGTTTTTATATCGGCGATGCTCAAAAAAAGGATATTTATGAACAGCTTCGCAATCTGCTCCCGGTATACATGATTCCCGGAGCGCTTCAGCCGGTTGAAAACTTTCCGCTGACCAAAAACGGAAAAACTGACCGAAAACTATTGCTTGAAAGGAGGCATATGTGATGAATCTTTTAAAAAACCTTGCGGATATTGAAAAAACGCCTTTTTACCTGTTTGATTTAGGCAGACTTCATGAACGTATTCATTTTTTAAAAAGCCATCTTCCTGAAAACGTCAAACTGTGCTACGCCGTCAAAGCAAACCCTTTTATTGCCCATGCGCTGAGTACCGACGTGGCCAAACTGGAAATATGTTCTCCGGGTGAACTTGAAATATGCCGCAGTCTTAATCTGCCTTGGGAAAAATTTGTCATTTCCGGCGTTTATAAAGACCGGGAACTGATGACAGCCCTCATCTGTCAGAATCAATCTCCCGGCCTATTTACCGCCGAATCCGTATCCCAGCTGACATTGCTGGCAGAAGCCGCTGCCGCGGCAAAGAAAAAAATATCCGTGCTGCTGCGCCTCACAAGCGGCGGCCAGTTCGGCATGGATGGGATGCATATCGAAAATATCGTTGCAAATCGTCAAAAATATCCATGGATTTCTTTTGAAGGCATCCAGTATTTTTCCGGGACGCAAAAAACTTCTCTGAAAAAAATGCAGAGGGAACTGAACGAAGCGGATGCTTTTTTAGAAAAACTGGAAAAAAACTGCGGATTTACAGCCGGCGTTCTGGAATTTGGCCCGGGCTTTCCTGCTGCCTACTTTGAAGGCGATTCATTCGATGAGGACAGCTACCTGAACAGCTTTTCCGAAATGCTTCAGGCTATGAAATATCAAGGCCCGGTCACTTTGGAACTTGGACGAAGCATTGCCGCCGCATGCGGCACATATGTGACACAAATTGTTGATACAAAAACAAATAAAGGTGAAAACTATGCCATCGTAGACGGAGGTATCCATCAGCTTGTTTATTATGGTCAGTCCATGGCAATGAAACAGCCGAAAATGCAGTTTATTAAAACTTCCCCATCAAATCAGGCAGTAAACCATTTGCCAAAACAACTCTGGAATATCTGCGGTTCCCTCTGTACGATCAACGATATTCTTGTTAAGCAGCTGCCGCTTGCCCAGCCTTGTCCCGGCGATCTTCTCGTCTTTGAAAATGCCGGAGCTTACTGCATGACCGAAGGTATCGCGCTGTTTTTAAGCCGCGACCTTCCAAAAATTATTCTTCTTGATGAGCAGCAGACACCTGTCGTTGTCCGTGAACATACGGAAATAAATGCTTTAAATACGCCAAATATAAGGAGGTGACATTTATGAATAAGTTAATCGAAATTTTGGAAGATATTCAGCCGGGTATTGACTATACGACATGTACAGACTTAATCGACGGCCGCCGCATCAGCTCCCTTTCCATCATCTCACTTGTTGTTGAATTGGAAGATGCCTTTGATATTACTATCCCGGCTGTCGAAATTATTCCGGCAAATTTTAATTCTGCACAAAGTTTATGGCAAATGATTGTGCGCCTTCAGGAGGAGGGATAAAATGCTGTCATTTTCATCTTACTTTTCTGTTCAGTATATATTTATTTTCTTTCCTGTTGTTCTGGTGCTTTACGCCGTATTTCCTCAAAAAATACGGCGTATCGTCCTGCTGCTGGCAAGCTTCAGTTTTTTCTGGGCTGTCAGCGGAAAACTGATTATTTTTATGCTGTTATCCATCATCGGAATTCATCATGCCGGTCTGTGGATATCGTCCCTGCAAAAAGATTGTGCCCATATCCTGGAGACCGCTCAAAAAGGGGAAAAGAAACAGATTAAAGCGTATTATCAGAAAAAACAGCGGTCAGCCGCCGCTTTTTGCGTGGCTATTCATATAGGTATTTTACTTGTTTTAAAATACACCCCTTTTTTCTCTGTAAATATCAATACGCTGCTTGAGGCGCTTAATCTGCCTCAAGTTCGCATACCGGCTTTTGCCCTTCCAATCGGAATCTCATTTTATACAATGCAGGCCGTCTCCTATATTTTTGACGTCTATCGTCAAAAAATTTCTGCAGACCGGAATATGATGCGTTTGGCACTGTTTATGAGTTTTTTCCCTCAGCTTATGGAAGGTCCGATCTGCCGATACAATGAAACGGCGCACCGTCTCTGGGAAGCTCCGAAGCTTCAATTTCATAACTTTTCCTTGGGCATGCAGCGCATTTTATTTGGCGTTATGAAAAAAGTTGTTATTGCCGACCGGCTGAATCTTTTTATCAAAACAGTCTTTACAGGATATGCTGATTATCACGGGCTGACGATTGCTGTAGCAGCCGTATGTTACACAATCCAGCTTTACATGGATTTTTCAGGTACGATGGATCTTGTCATCGGCACGGCACAAATCTTCGGCATCAGATTGCCTGAAAATTTCCGCCGTCCGTTCTTTTCAAAAACAATTTCGGAATTTTGGCAGAGATGGCATATCACGCTTGGCGCCTGGTTTAAAGATTATATCTTTTATCCGTTATCCATGTCCAAGCCGTTGAAAAAACTGTCATCCCGCGCAAGACGCCGTGTGGGAAATCATTTCGGTCCGCTTGCAGCAGGTTCCATCGCCCTGTTTTGTGTTTGGATTGCCAATGGTCTCTGGCACGGTGCCGGATGGCATTATATTTTCTTCGGCATGTATCATTTTGCACTGATTTTAGCCGGAAATATCATCGAACCGGCAGCTGCAAGACTGACTAAATTCCTGCATATCCGAAGAACTCATTTTCTCTGGCGCTGTTTCCAGATAGTCCGTACGGCAATTCTTGTGTGTATCGGAGAACTGTTTTTCCGCGCCCACGGTCTGCGGGCCGGGCTGGCCATGTTTAAAAAAATCATTACTGATTTTTCACTGGACAGCCAAAATATTCAATCGCTGTTCTCTCTCGGTATGGATAAACACGACTTTTTGATTGCAGCCATCGGTGTGCTTATCATCTTTGTCATCAGTCTGCTTCAGGAAAATCGTATTGCAGTTCGTGAGCAAATCGCCCGCCGGGGTCTGATTATCCGATTTTCTGTCTGCTATGCCCTGATCATGTTTATTATTATTTTCGGAGCCTACGGCACAGGATATGTTCCTGTCGATCCGATTTATGCTACATTTTAAGGAGGTGTCTATGAGCGTTTACATCAAAAGATTTGTTTGTATGATTGTCTTTGCCGCCGGGCTGATCGGTATTCTCACTGCTTCCTCATTTGTTTTCGCTCCCAAAAACAACATGCCCCAATTTGGCATGGAAGAAGTTTCAGCCAACGGTATTCTTGGAGAAAGAGAAAATTCAATAGATGTTTTAGTATTGGGAGACAGCGAGGCATATTCTTCAATCAGTCCGATGCAGATTTTTAAAGATACCGGATTTACATCCTATGTATGCGCTACTGCCGGACAGCCTCTGGATTACACTGTAGTCATGCTGCACCGCGCGTTTGAAAAGCAGTCTCCGAAAATCGTTATTTTAGAAACAGATGCCATCTATCGGAAAATATCTGCTAAAAATGCTGTAATTTCTCGATTGTCTGCTTATTTTTCCATATTCCGCTATCATGACCGCTGGAAAAAACTCAGCTGGAATGATTTTAAAGGAACATCAAATTTCACATGGACAGATGACTTCAAAGGCTACAAATATAACGCTAAAGTTGATGGATGTACAAAAACAGATCATATGCAGCCAACCAAAACGGCCGCCGAAATTCCTGCGAGAAATATAAAGTATGTCAAAGAAATTAAAGAATTTTGTGATGCCAATGGCGCTAAACTGGTTTTTCTCAGTACGCCGAGCACCGTCAACTGGAACTATCCCCGCCACAATGGCATCGAAGCACTTGCCAGCGACCTTGGATGCGAATATGTTGATTTAAATTTGATGAACGACAAAGTCGGCATTGACTGGGGGAAAGATACCCGGGACAAAGGGGATCATCTGAATCACGCCGGCGCGGTGAAAGTTACCGCATTTTTGTCCCGGTACTTAAAAGAAAAAGACTTATTTACTGACCACCGTCAGGATAACGCTTTCGCCACATGGCAGCGCGCCTTAAAAAATTATGAAGCGGCGGTCAAATGAGCGGATATATTTGCATAAAGTGTTAACTTCCGCTGCTTTTGCGTCCGAGCTGCCAGAATGCCACAGCGCTGGCAGCTGCAACATTAAGCGAATCTACGCCGTGTGACATAGGAATACGCACGGTATAATCACAGTCGGCAATGGTCTGCTCTGATAAGCCGTCGCCTTCTGTTCCAAGAACAATAGCCAGCTTTTTCTCTGCTGCAAGCTGCGGGTCATCAATGCTGACAGATTTGTCTGACAGCGCCATTGCCGCTGTTTTAAAGCCCTGTCGATGCAGAAATTGAATACCGTCTTTCGGCCACTCGCCGCTGTCCAGAAACGTCCACGGTATGAGAAAAACATTGCCCATACTGACACGGATGGCTCTGCGGTACAGCGGATCGGTACATCCGTCTGTCAGCAGGATACCATCGATTCCCAGAGCGGCCGCTGACCTGAAAATAGCGCCCAAATTTGTCGGATTCATAACATTTTCCAGCACCGCTATTTTCTCTGCCCGAAGACATATATCATAAGGAGCGGGAAGTTTTGGCCTGTACATTGCACAGAGCATGCCCCGCGTCAGTTTAAACCCTGTCAGCTTAGTCAGCACATCAAAGGCAGCCGTGTATACAGGAATATCTCCGCACCGGCTGATAGTTTTTTCTGTCTCTTCTGACCATAAACCCTGTTGGACTAAAATTGATATAGGCTCACAGCCGGCATCGAGGGCACGCTCGATTACTTTCGGACTTTCTGCAATAAAAACGCCGGCTTTGGGTTCATATAAATGCCGAAGCTGATTTTCGCTCTGTCTTGCGTAAATATCCAGTTCAGGCGCTTCAAAATTTTTAATTTCTATGATATTTGCCATAGATATTCTCCTTCTTAATCATACTGTCTCTCTATATATACCACGCGCGCAGGGAAAGAAGCGCCGCGACTTGTGTTGCTGTAAAAAATGCGATAAAATAAAGCCATCATTAACAGGGGTGGTTCAAATGATTTATATTACGGGAGACTGTCACGGCGATTACCGTCGTTTCTCAAAAGATATTTTCCCTGAACAAAAAGAAATGAATAAAGACGACTTTATGATTATCTGCGGTGATTTCGGTTATTGGCTGCCGTCCAAAGAACAGGACTATTGGCTTAAATGGCTGTCCGACAAACCGTTTACAACACTGTTCGTAGACGGCAATCACGAAAATTTTGACGGTCTGACGGCAATGCCGCCACATCTGTGGCATGGAGGCGTGATCCACAAAGTTACAGACTCTGTTTTTCATCTGATGCGCGGCCAGATTTTCGACCTTCAGGGCTGCCGTATATTTACATTCGGCGGCGCCAGATCTCATGACATCAGCGGCGGCATTTTGGAACAAACCGACCCCGGCTTTAAATATCAAAAGAAAAAGCTTGCCCGGATGGGCCGCCCATACAGAATCAATCATGTATCATGGTGGGCTCAGGAGATGCCGTCTGAGGAAGAAATGGTTGCCGGACGTGACAATCTGAATCGTGCCGGCAATGAAGTTGATTATATCATTACCCACTGCTGCGCCACATCGACGCAGGCGCTCTTTTCTTTCGGTGAATACCGGCCGGATGCACTGACCGATTATTTTGAGTCACTGCGGCAGCAAATCCGGTTTAAGCGATGGTTCTTCGGCCACTACCATGATAACCGCCAGATCAATTCTCTGGAAATCATGCTCTATGAACAAATCATCCGAATATGGTAAAGGCAGCTGTCACTTTTGGCAGCTGCCTTTCATCAATAATCCACCTTACAGCTTTAGAGATCCAGCTGTCTGATCACAGATTTTAATTCTTCTGTAGATTTCATCAATTTTTCAGTCTCTGTCTCATCTAACGGAATATCAATAATCTTTTCAGCGCCGTTGATACCAACAACCGTAGGAATGCTGATGCAAAGATCATCTAAGCCGTACAGGCCATCCATATATACCGAAACCGGCATAATTGAATGCTCATTGCGGATAATGGCTTCCACGATGCGTCCCACGGCCATGGCAACACCGTAATAGGTCGCCCCTTTTTTGCCGATGATTTCATAAGCGCTGTCGCGCACATTTTTATAAATCCGATCCGTAGCGGCTTCGTGGTCAAAATAGCCTCTCAGCTCACAGAAATGGTTCAGCGGCACGCCGGAAACATTTGCCGAACTCCAGACGGCAAGTTCGCTGTCTCCGTGTTCTCCGATAATAAATGCATGAATACTGCGGCTGTCCACACTGAGATGACGGCTTAAATTGTATTTTAATCTTGCCGTATCAAGTACTGTACCTGAACCGATCACTCTGTTTTTAGGATAGCCGGAAAGCTTTAATGCAGTATACGTCAGAATATCTACCGGATTAGAAACAATAAGCAAAAGCGCTTCTTTATTTCTTTTTGTAATTTCCGGAATAATGCTCTTATAAATGGCTACATTTTTATGCACAAGATCAAGGCGTGTCTCACCCGGTTTCTGATTGGCGCCTGCGGTAATGATAATCATTGCGCAGTCCGCAATGTCATCATAATCTCCGGCTCTGATAACCATCTCACGGGCAAACGGCAGGCCGTGGCTTAAATCCATCGCCTCGCCTTCAGCCTTATCCCTATTGACATCAACTAAAATTAATTCTGAGAAAATGCCTTTCTGCATCAATGTAAATGCAATCGAAGTGCCAACAAACCCGCAGCCGATAATTGCTGCCTTCTGAATATTTACCATCGGAAAAACCTCCTTACACATTTCCTTTTTCGTGTATTAGAATATCACATCTATACATCTATTTTCTGTAACGGTTGTTACAATATTGCAATGATATTTCTCAACATTCTCATATCTATTGTGTCTGAGACCGACTCATCTGCTCATGTTCTTTTTTGATTTCCCCGTACAGCTTTGAAAATGTCCATCCGGAATTATATTCGGTAATCACCGCTTTAAGCGCTATTTTAGGTATGCCGGCACGCCGCATAGATAACAGCAGTTCATCGATACGCCGGCTTGAAAAGTCTTTCATCACAATCATTTCTTCATTCATCTCTTCCGGCGCGCTTCCCGCAGTTTTTTCCGAAATTTCAAATCCCGGCATCCCCGCAAGATAACCGACCGTTTCATGCACCTGATCCGGTGTAACATTTTTAATTCTTATGCCCATGCGTACAAAAATACTTTTCAATTTTACCGCATGAGCAGCTTTATTCGGATTATAATACAGTACAGTTTCTCTGATCATTGTTTCCCTTCCTATTGTCACCGATATTTACAAACAAAGTTGACAATTTATCTCCTGCTATTTATAATTAGTTATATATTTATAGTTTACCCTTGGAGGTTTTTATATGTCAACACTTAAAACACATATTCTCTCTGTCCTTGCAGAACATCCCGGAGAATATTTTTCCGGAGGCGCCCTCGCCGGTCAATTTGGCGTTTCGAGAAACGCTGTATGGAAAGCTATCCGACAGCTTCAGTCTGAAGGCTATGCCATCGAAGGCATTACGAATAAAGGTTATGCATTGCTTTCTGACAGCAATATCATTTCCGAGGCATGTATCCGGCATAATCTTCTGACCCGGACATTCGGAAAAAACATATATATTTATCCTGAACTCGACTCGACAAATGTCACTGCAAAAGCGCTGGCTGAGCAAAAGGATGCTCACGGCACAGTAATCATTGCCGACAGTCAGCGCAGCGGCCGTGGCCGTTACGGGCGTCCATTCTTTTCGCCGAAAAAATCCGGTATTTACATGAGCCTTTTTCTGCGCCCCCAGCTTAAACCCGAACAAGCGCTGCTGATCACATCATGCGCTGCCGTCGCTGTTGCCGAAGCTATCGAAAAGCTTTATCCTTTAAACGTGCAGATTAAATGGGTCAATGACCTTTATGTAAATCAGAAGAAAGTGTGCGGCATACTTACAGAAGCCGGCATCGGTTTTGAAAACAGCCAGTTGGATTATATTGTCATCGGCATCGGCATCAACACCGGAGCTGTAACATTTCCTGAAGAGCTCCGACAGATTGCTACTTCTTTGGAAAATGAGTCGGGCATCTCCATATCAAGGAACCGCCTTATCGCAGAAATTTTAAACCGCCTTGAATCCCGCTTTGAAACGATGACAGACGGCAGTTTTCTCCATGAAAGCCGCAGGCGCTCCATCCTCCTTGGCAAAGAAATTCTTGTCATTTCCGCCAATGGAACTTATCCGGCAAAAGCGGCAGAAATTGACGATCACGGATTTTTAGTCATTGAAACTTCAGACGGGCGAAAAACACTCAGCTCAGGGGAAGTCAGTATCCGCCTCTCCCCGTCAAATTAAAATATGACTTATCAGTACAACGGAGGTTTTAATTCATGAAAACGTATACAAAAAAAGCCCGCAAAGGCAGACTGACTTTAAAAAATATGGTGCTTTCCGCAATGATGGCCGCAGTTTTATGTGTTCTTGCGCCTCTTGCCATACCGGTGCCCGCTGCTGCCACACAGATTACTTTAGCGACCTTTGCCGTTTATCTGTCGGCAGCTTCCCTGACTACATTTCAGAGCGTTTCCAGCGTATTCATTTATATTCTCCTCGGTGCCGTCGGCCTCCCTGTTTTTGCCGGTTTTTCCGGCGGCGTCGGCGCTATTGCCGGGCCGACCGGCGGTTATATCATCGGATACCTTTTTTGTGCCGCTGCTGCCGGCCTGATCATCAACCGGTTCACCCGCCGTTTTTTTATGTATCCGGTTGCTTTAATTATCGGCACTTTTCTCTGCTATACATGCGGAACCATATGGTTTGTAATTATGACCGGCAACGGACTGGCCGCAGCCCTTGTCATGTGCGTGCTGCCGTTTATACCGGCGGATATTGTCAAAATCATTGTCGCCGCAGCCGCCGGTTTCCGTCTGAGAAAACTGCTTTCAATCAATCATATCAACTGAAAAACTGCCGGATACATTTATTTGTATCCGGCAGTTCCTGATTTATAGAATGAAAAGAAGACCTAATTGACAGCCTCCTGACTGTCCTGTAATGCATCGCGCAGTTTTTCAAAGCTTTCCTGACTGATAGCATGTTCCATGCGGCATGCATCCCTCTCCGCCGCTTCCGGCTCAACACCGGCCTCAATCAGTGCATTTGTAAAAAAACGATGACGTTCATAGATTTTTTCTGCAATCCTTTTTCCAATATCAGTCAGATGAAGATTGCCGTCTTCATCAATGTTCAGACAGCCCTGCTTTTTCAGTACCTTCACCGCATGTGAAATACTCGGCTTGGAATAATTCATATATCTGGCCAAATCCACAGATCTGACCATCCCTTTTTGTCTGTGAAGAATTAAAATCGCTTCGAGATAATCTTCTCCTGCTTTGCCTACACTCAACCCTGTCACCGTCCTTTACCATATTCCTGACGCACAAATCATGTGAAAGTTCTGCGCCGTAGTTAGATGTAACTAACTATCTTTATTATACGATAAAATCAGTAATAAAGTCAAGTCTGTGGGCAGTTAATTTTTCTCATAATCGGCCATCTCTATACAGATACCCTCGCCTCTCAACGCAGCTTCAATGGCATCAAGCGCCTCCTCACTGTCTGCACTGACAGTGTGATAATGATAGCCGAACGTAATATTTTTAAGCGGGCTTGATTTACCGCTCTGTATATCCTCCATAAACTTTTCCACTTTCAGTCTGGACGTAATATGCAGCGGCGCCCTCAATTCACCGTAAACTCTGTGACGGATAAAAACATCTTCCACCGTGCCTCCCATATCTACGATCAAATTCAGTTCTTTACGCATTTCCTGATCTGTATGAAATACTTTAAGCACACGGCTGCGCTTTGGACTGCTTTGGCACAAATAACCTCTGTAAGTTGAAATAATCGGCCAGTCGGCCGCTCTTAACAGAGCGATATCCTGCACAATGACCTGCCTGCTGACATGAAAATGATTAGCCAGCTTCGTTCCGGAAACCGGGGCGTCACTTTCCGAAATAAACTTTATAATCTCTTTGCGTCTGGTTTCCCCATCCATTCCTGATGCTTTCCTTTCTGCCGCAAAATACATGCGGCGGATATTTTTCTTAATTATTCATACGCAGGGAAGTATTATACCGCATGTAGGTTCTTTAAGGAGAGGTCTAAAATCGGTGCGGAATGGGTCAGCGCCCCGCTGGAAATATAATCTACGCCCAAAGCCACAAGACGCTCCACGTTTTCTTTCGTTACATTTCCGGAACATTCAGTCTGCGCCCGTCCGCCGATCAGTGCTACCGCTTCTTTCATCATCTCCGGCGTCATATTGTCCAACATAATAATATCCACTCCGGCTTCCACAGCTTCCTGAACCTGTGCCAAATTTTCGGTTTCAATTTCAATTTTTCTGACAAAAGGCGCATAAGCTTTGGCCATAGCCACTGCTTTCGTAATACTTCCCGCGGCGCCGATATGATTATCTTTAAGCAAAACGCCGTCAGACAGATTATATCTGTGATTATAACCGCCGCCCATCCGTACCGCATATTTTTCAAAAATACGCATATTCGGCGTTGTTTTTCTCGTATCCAGCAATTTAGTATGGCTGCCTTCCAGCATATCGGCAATCTGCCGTGTATATGTGGCAATGCCGCTCATGCGCTGCAGGAAATTAAGCGCTGTACGTTCTCCGGAAAGCAAAACGCGGATATCTCCGGTCACATGTCCCAGAAGCTGCCCCTTTTTCACACTGTCGCCGTCTTTGACAAAAAATTCTGTCTCTGTTTCATCGTCAAGCAGTGTAAAAACTCTGGCAAAAACGTCCAGTCCGGCAATAACGCCGTCCTGTTTACACAGCAATTCTACTGTGCCTTTCTTTTTTTCCGGCATCACTGCATTTGTAGAAATATCTTCACTGGTAATATCCTCTTTCAGTGCCATTAAAATCAGATCATCTGCATTTAATTTCATCGTAATATCATTCATTTTGCCTGTTTCTCCCTTTCTATCTCCTCAAGAACTTCTCTTTTGTACATTTGGGCAAGATGCTCTTCCTGAGCTGTAATCATGCTGCATGACTCATCACTTAAGCGGTCAAACTCTCCGTGCAATGCCATATCACCGTCCTGTGTATTCTGTCCGATTTTTTCTGCCGCTCTTTTGGCGAATACAAGGCTCTCCAGCAGCGAATTACTGGCCAGACGGTTGGCGCCGTGGACCCCGTTGCAGCTTGTCTCTCCGACAGCATATAAAGCGCACATCGTTGTATGGCTGTCTTTATCCACATGAATACCGCCCATAAAATAATGCTGTGCCGGGACGACAGGAATCCAGTCTTTTGTCACATCATAGCCTTCTTCAAGACAGTGCTCGTAAATATGCGGAAAATGGCGCAGAATCACTTCCCGTCCGAGCACGGTCATATCCAGCCACACATAAGGCTTTCCATCCTTTGCCATCTGTTCCTTAATTGCGTCAGTCAGCACATCTCTTGGCAATACTTCATTGGCAAACCGCTCGCCGGCCGCATTATACAGTTTTGCGCCTTCGCCGCGCACAGATTCGGAAATGAGGAATCGCCGCCCCGGTTTTTGAGAATACAGCGTGGTCGGATGAATCTGTATGTAGTCGATATGTTCCAGCGCTACGCCGTGTCTCATGGCAATGGCCAGTGCGTCACCGGTTAAATGAGGATAATTTGTCGAATGTGTATACAGGCCGCCGATACCTCCGCTGGCTAAAATTGTCCTCTGCGCTTCAATGGCATAATGTTCTCCCGACTCATCTCTTGCCGTCACTCCAAGACATGTATTTTTGGTCTCTATAAAATCCAGCATCGTCATCTGCTCCAGAATGGTCACATTCGGACAGGCCCTGACATTATCCAGAAGTTTCTGCGTAATTTCCTGTCCGGTAATGTCTTCATGGAACAAAATTCTCGGTTTTGAATGACAGCCTTCCCTTGTATATTCCAGTTCTCCGTCTTTATGGGCAAAGTCCACGCCCCGGTCAATCAATTCCCGGATAATATCCCTTGAAGAGCGGATCATAATATCTACAGATTCTCTCCTGTTTTCATAGTGGCCCGCTTTCAGTGTATCTTCCATAAAGCTGTCATAATCGCTGTCATCTCTGAGCACGCATATGCCGCCCTGAGCCAAAAAGGAGTCACTGTGCTCCGCCTTGTCTTTCGTAATCATTAAAACCTGCCTGTCCGCCGGCAGATGCAGCGCCGCAAACAAACCGCTTGCGCCCGTACCGACAATCAGTACATCTGTTACTATTTTTTTCACACAAAACACTTCCTCACTTTGCCATTTCCAACATTTTCTCCAATGGTTTTACAGCCAGACGGCAGACGTCCGACGGCACAGTGATCTGTCCGCTTTCATATTTGAGACAGTCTCTGACCTTTTCCAGTGTCACTTTTTTCATGTCCGCACACTGCTGCATCTTTTTCAGCGGATAAAAATGCTTATTTGGATTCCGCTTATTCAGTTCATGCAAAACACCGTCTTCTGTGCCGATAATAAACGACTCTGCTTCAGATTTTCCCGCAAACTCAATGATTTCCGCCGTGCTTCCGACAAAATCCGCAGCATCGGCCACTTCGGCCGGACATTCCGGATGGACAAGCAGCTGCGCTCCCGGATGCTCTGCCTTTGCAGCCGTTACATCCTGAATGGTCATCTGCTGATGCACCGGACAAAAACCGTCGTTTAAAATAATATCTTTTTCAGGCACCTGCGCCTTAACAAAAGCGCCCAGATTACCGTCGGGAATAAAATATATATGCTGATTTGGCAGCGCCCTGACGATTCCAACCGCGTTGGACGATGTCACACAGACATCGGACAGCATCTTCAAAGCAGCTGTCGAATTAATGTAGCAGACAACTGCCAAATCATCATACATGTCGCGCATATGTTTGATTTTTTCTTCTGACGCCATATGCGCCATCGCACAGTCCGCGGTCAAGTCGGGCATGCACACTTTCTTGTCTGGATTAAGCATACATGCGCTCTCGCCCATAAACGACACACCGGCAAATACGATGAGCGATGCTTTTGAATCCTTTGCCTTCTTGGCAAGATAAAATGAATCTCCCACTTCATCGGCAATGGCCTGCACGCAGTCCGGCACATAATAATGCGCCAGAATTACTGCGTTTTTTTCTTTTTTCAGCTGTCTGATTTCTTCTTCTAAAGGTATCATCCAAAATCCTCCCTTACGATGTCAGTCTTTGTCAGACTGCAGCTGACAATGATTATACAATATATTTTTACATATGACAAGACAGTTGAAAACTTTTTGTGTAATCAGCGTGCACTGCGTGCTTACTAATATATATGGCTATTTTCCATTTAAACCACAAAACGCTTTAAAAATATCTCATATCTCTCTTTACAAATCCAAAAGCCGCGTTATAATATGCACAAAGATAAAAATCGGGGGTAATTATTTTATGAAACACAGACTTTTTATTTGTCTTGCAGCCTCATCTCTGCTGCTGACCGGCTGTTCCGCGATCAGGGAAGTCACAGAAAACACAGAGCCTGCCTATGAAAGCAGTGTCACCATCGGCCATGATGTAACAATTGATTCGATTGATCCGCAATTACTCCTCTTCAACAACACGGATACTCTTTCTTCCAGAGGCCTTTACTATGCAACGTGGGTCATCGGCGACGGTGTCCCTTACGAAAACAGCGATGGTGCGACAATTGATTTATACGATGCGCAGCTCTACTTTCTTCTAAGTGAAGCAAACTCTGCCGACAGCGCACAGCAAAGTTTGGATTCATGGCTCTCTTCAGCAAATGAAAATTATAATATCTCAGAAAGCAGCCAGGTTACTTGCGCAGGTCTGGACTATACATTTATTACATACACGGTGGATGATGAAGAGTCAGCTTATGACCGCGGTGTTTCGGCGTTTACCGTCGTCGGTACGGATGCCGCCTGTATTGAACTGACAGCTATTCCTGACTTTGACGGTGATTTAAAAGAAATTCTTACGTCATTTCTTGAAAATTGCAGCTTCGCCAAGGATTAAGGCATCGTCAGAATTTATAAATACTGCACAGATCGACCCCAGTAAATACATGCATGACGATTGCGCCGCAAACATATAATAACAATAACTCTTTACATTTGCAGTATTCATGGTTTATACTATAGTATATCTAAAAATATATATTTTTACAGATAAAGGGGTGATTCCATGAAGCTTGAAAGGATCAACGAGAATCAAATTCGCTGTACACTCAATAAAAACGACCTTCTCTCACGGCATTTAAAGCTGAGCGAACTTGCCTACGGCACTGAAAAAGCCAAGGCGCTGTTTCGTGAGATGATGGCTCAGGCTTCTGAAGAACTCGGATTTGAAGCTGACGATATACCATTAGTCATCGAGGCAATCCCTGTCTCCAGCGACTGTATTGTTCTGATAATTACCAAGGTTGAGGATCCGGATGAACTTGACACCCGATTTTCACGTTTTGCCTCACTGGCAGGACAAATCCAGGGTGAGGGCGAATCCCATGACGGCGATGCGGACAGTATTGACGAGAAATCTTATGTCGGCGCCGACGAAATCCTCAATCTTTTTAAACGCATTAAAGAAGGCCTTGAATCTTCTCTCGCAGCATCTGCGCAGTCGGAGACTGCGTCAAAGCCAGCTCAAGAGGCGGAACATTCGCCGCAGGAGGCTATGCCTGCAAAAAATATAGAAATTACACGGTTGTTTTCATTTCAATCTCTTGATGATGTATCTGATCTTGCAGATGTCCTTCATCATAAATACAGCGGTGTCAATTCACTCTATAAAAATCCGGCCACAGGCATTTACTATCTGCTGATGAATAATAAACATCAGTCGCCTGAAAATTTTAACCGTATCTGCAACATTTCTACAGAGTATGGTACTTGTGAAAAATATTCAGAAACAATGGGTGCTTATTTCGATGAACATTATGATTGTCTCATCAAAAATAAAGCTATTCAGGTTCTTTCCGAGCTTTAATTAAACCGTCAAATATCCGCTCATACAGATATGGCGGCTGTTTTTCAGGTGTATCGCACAAAAAACCGGTATATGAATTTGAAATTCATATACCGGTTTCTTTCTGCATAAATCAGACAATTATTTGCCTGCTAAAAAGTCATTAATCTTTCCTACAAGTTCATCCGGATTAATGCCGTGAACCATCGCTGCTTCCTCGATTGTCTCCATCTGTGAAGACGGGCAGCCAAGGCAGTGCATACCAATGCTTAAAAGAATCGGTGCCACACCAGCGTCAATGCTGAGCAATTCGCCAATCATTGTATCCTTTGTCACCTGCTGTGCCATTTCTATTTCCTCCTTTATTCAGAACTATTCTTAGTATTTCCAGTCAATGTGTATTATAATACAGAAACTTCTGTTTTGCAACCTGCTTTTGCCTGTCTCTCTCTTACGAAAACCATGTTGTATTAAAATAAATACTTGTATTCACCCACCTTTTGTATTACAATAAATAATGTATTCACAGAGTATGAATCTATATAAGGAGGTATTTACAATGGCATATGTAATTTCATCTGATTGTATTTGCTGCGGTTCTTGCGCAGGCGAATGTCCGGTAGGCGCTATCAGCGAAGGCGACGGAAAGTACGAAATCAACCCTGATGAATGTGTTGACTGCGGTACATGTGCAGGTGCATGTCCTACAGGAGCAATCTCACAGGAATAATTTAACACTCAATTAAGCGATTTTATTACAAACAGTTCACGGCACAGAATGTTCACTGTTTGTTACCCGGCAGCTGGCTGCCGGGTATATCGCCCAAAAAAATCGGAGGCAACCTCCGATTTTTTTCTTTGTTTGTATGATAAATCCGGCGGAGTACATACTTTTGCTCATCGGTCGGCAGAAAATCTGCCTGACTGCCTTCCAAATAATCCCCGTCTTTCGGCTTTTCCCATGGACCGGGCGGCAGCTGCCTCTTTCCGTCCTTTTTGTTTATTTCTGATTATTTCATCCAGATTTCTGAACCGGCTTTCTTCACGTTCCTCCTGAATACGAAATAAATCATCCATTTCACGGATGACCCGATCCGAAATCTCTTCAATCAACTGCTTTGACAACATTTGATTATTTTTCTGGAGCGCCTGAAGCATAATGCCATCCATCATATATTTAAAATGCTTCATCTTTTCTTCAGCTGTCAGCATCTGGCTGCTTTCCTCTACTCTCTCTATTTCCTGTCTCTCTATTGCCGCAATTTCATGACCCTTTTGTGTTTCTTCAGCCTTTACTGCAGTTTCCTGAGCATTTGAGTCCTCTTTCATAATTTCTTTGAAGTGATTTACAATATTTTTCTTCAATTCCATTTCTTCGTTTTTTTCTTCTGACGTGTCCGTCATTTTATTATCTTCTGCTGTTTTTTCCTCTGACTGAATATTTCTTCGCGCTTCGTCAATGGATATAATATTGCTTCCCGGAATCTTATCCGAAATTGCGGACAGAACCATCTTAATTGCCTTTAACTGAAATCCTTTCGCTTTCAAGTCCCTGACCGCACTGAATATTTTAACTTCTTTATCTGTATAATATCGGTGGCCCATTTCATTTCTCGGAATATCCATACCGAGTTCTTCTTCCCAGTAGCGCAAAACGTGAGGCTCCACGTTAATCATCTTTGCTGCATCAGATATAATATACCTCGTCTCACTCATAGAACTCCTCCACTCTTTTTGAAAGCCTTTCCACTCATTTATTATAACAGACAGTATGTTAATTTCAAATTTTAAGAGCCATTAACTGATGACCATAACTGCTTAAAAAAAACAGCAGCGCCGCTGCCGCGACACTGCTGCTGTCATTTTTATAATTTTTTTGTCATGCGATTTTGGATTTTACCGATAACTTTTATTCGGCTGCATCCAAAAGGATACCTGCTTTAAACGTATCACCTTCGACACTGGTAATAAACTTCCCGCCTTCTGCTCTGATGATCTTTTTGGCTTCAGTCAGTCCGCCGCCCATCCGGCCGCTGACCTGGCCTGCCAGTTCATCACGGATCGTATTTTTCATCATATAAATCATCTTGCCTTGATGTGTGTACATCTCGATATAAACTCTTGTACCTTCTTTTGCATACTTCTCAACATTGTCAAAAAGGATTGAAAGCACTTTAATAGCATTGTTCTTATCGATGTCAAGATAAATCGGTTTTTCAGGCGCGCGCAGCGTCACACCGATAGAACGCTCTTTCAGTTTTAACCGAAATCTCTTACGGACGTCTTTATTTAACTGAATAAAATCAAGCAGTGTCTCCTCAAGATCCGGTTTCTGGGCTGCTGCAGTCTGAACTGCACTTTCTTTGCCTGAAAGCACATCATCCAGATTAGGAAGCACTGTCGTATGCTCAGATACCGCCTCCGAAACATCCGGCGAAATTCTGTTCACACGTCCTGACGGCTGTGCTGCCACGCCGTCAATCCGGTCTCTGATCTGCTGCGTCTCTTCTGCAGAAAGCATCACTGTCTTCTCTGAAGCCGTACTCATGATATTTTCCTGAGTATTGCCTGTAGGCACATCTTTAGGCGCAATAATATCTTCGCCCATGCCTTTTACAGCTTTTCCAAAGTCAATATCCTCCCAATCCTCAGGATTGATCTGTGCAGCGTCATCTTGGGCGGCTGCATCAGGCGCGCTCTGAAGCTGTTCCGGTGCTTCCTGCTGCGGTATATCCTCGGTTTCAGCAGAGCCTCCAAACAGACAGCTGATAAACACAATCAGCTCAATGATAAATATAATCGGCGCTACAATGAAGATAATCGGAATATCTCTGACCGTAAAATCTCTCAGATACATCAGGCCGAGTACAAGTCCTCCGTTGAGCGCTACAAGGAAAAGGAAAATAATAATCCATTTAAGCGCCTTCGGCAAATGATTCAAACCTCTGTTGATCCAGCTGCCGATCATATAAAGCAGCGCATTGTCTACAAATGCACCGGATTTGATACGGCGCACAAGGCTGAAATAACTTCTGATCAAAATAATATAAAACAGTACAATACCTGCGATCACAATGTATCTGGCGTTGTCTCCGAGAATCTGGTTTCTGTGGACATACCATGTGCCATATGCAATGCCGCCAAGCACCGCAATACTGATGATTGCTGCGATTTCCGTAAAAATTTTATCAAACCATGTCAGTCTGACACCTGAATAGCCTTTCACAGAACCTGTAGCCATAATACAGTAAATTAAAATCAGTATAAATACAACAAGCGCTCCTATGCCTGCAAATCTTGCAATGCTGAAAGCTTCAGACAGTCTCTGATAATCCATGTAAGAACTATAAAATGTATCTTCCTGTGTCAAGTTGTTGTCCACAGCCGTATAAATAATATATTGATTATTTAAACTGTCAACTGCTTCCTTCCAGCCAACCTGATTCAGACTGACTGTCGGCACATCTCCAATCTGAACCTGAAAACCATCCGTCGTCAGCTTCATAAAATGCTGGCTCGCTTCAATCCTTGTTTTTGCATCATCACCTGATGTAAATAAATTCTGCTGATCTTCATTCTGAACAATAAACGAAAAGTTTCTGACCTGCCCCATCGTACTTTCAAGCAGTGTATTCAGCGTATCCTGACTGTCTGCCAGCGATGAATCCTGCTCGATCAAACTGATCGTGTCAAGCACATGCTCAACTGCCTCATTATAAGCTTCCGAAAAGCTGCGACTGCCGAAATAATTGGAACTGCCGTCTGCTCTTTCTTCCATATACCGATAGCAGATAAATCCGGAAAGAGCAGCAACCGCTGCCGCAACAAACAGAAGGATTCTCATGATCACTTTCAGCGGCAGACACCGCGTCGCATGGAATTTTCCATCATCTTCATAATCTATATCATTAGCATATCTGCCATCATTCATGCCCCTGTCCGACGAAGTTTCTAATTCTTCGTCTTCGATATCATCCCAAAAATCCCGTTTTTTCTTTTTAGACATAATATTTCTCCTTTTGGTAATTTATAAATTTCCTTACGCCAATACAGCCTCTATTTTACAACAAATTGTGTTTGCTTTCAAGCCTGTATTATCCAGTTCAGCAAATCTTCGGAAACTTGTTTTCGGTCGGTCTCGTTGAGAATCTCATGTCTGTCATGTTCGTAAAGCTTCATCTGCACATTGCAAAGTCCTTCCGCTCTGTACTGATCACAGACTCGCCCGACGCCTTTGCCAAAGCCTCCGACCGGGTCGTCTGCGCCGGAAACAATCAGTATCGGAAGATCTTTCCTGATTTTTCTGACAGCATCCCTCCTGCTGATGTGTAAAATCAGTCCGAATAAATCCCGATATCCGCTGACTGTAAACATAAATGTGCATTTTTCATCTTCCAGATATTTATCTACAATCATTGTGTCTTTTGTCAGCCAGTCCATCTTCGTCCGCGCAGGCTCAAATTTTCTGTTAAACGCGCCAAACGCTATCTGATGAATCAGCCGGCTCCTGAATTTCCAGCCTTTAAAAGCTGCCGTAATATAAGTCAGTATTTTCCCCGCTGCCGCTTCCAGACGTGTCTGCCCGCCGGTCCCCATAATGATCGCGCCGGAAAGACATCCGCTGTATTTTGTGATCAGCATGCGTGTGATAAACGAGCCCATGCTGTGTCCCAGCAGGAAATACGGGCATCCGTCATACTTCTTCATCATATGCCGCATCAGCTTTGCATTGTCCCGTATAATGAAATTCATACCATTCTTTTTGCCAAAATACCCGTATTCCGACGGATCATTGACTGAAGCTCCGTGTCCCAGATGGTCTTCTCCCACAACCGCATATCCGCGGGCACAGATAAACTCTGCAAATTCTTCATATCTGCCTATATATTCCGCCATTCCGTGAACAATTTGAATAACGCCTTTAACATGACCGTCGTCAGGCCTCCATAAAATCCCATGAACTTTATGGAGGCCGTCGCTTGACTGAAAATAAAATTCCTTTTTCTCTGCCATGCAAACCGCCTCCTTAGTTTTTTATATCATATTCTGATTTTCCCCATCTGTCAAATGCTCTGCCGTTTCTTCTTCCTTTTTGGGAATTAAATCCATCGTAATCATGACTTTAAAAAGATCGCCGTCAAGATATATATCAAACTTGCCGCCGTGCAGTTCGACAAGACTTCTGGCAATCGATAATCCCAGACCGCTGCCCTCCGTGGATCTTGCCGAATCTCCCCGTACAAACCGCTGTGTCAGTTCTTCCGCACTGATATTCAGCGGCGCCTTCGATACATTTTTCATTACAAAGCATGCTTTATCGATGCCCGAATACATATCTACATAAACTCTTGAGCCTTCCATGGAATATTTGCATGCATTGTTGAACAAATTGTCCAGCACTCTGTACATACGGCGTCCATCTGCCAGAATCATCATCACATCTTCTTCAGTATTAAAGACAATGTTCAGCTTCTTCTGATCATACTTTTCCTGATATGTGCCTGCAACCTGAACCGCCAGTTCCACAAAATTAATTTCATTTTTCTCCAGTGTCAGATTGCCCGAAGAAGCTCTCGACGCCTCCACCAAATCTTCTGTAAGATCTTTAAGCCTGCGTGATTTAGAATCCAAAATTTCAATGTATTCTTTAATCGGCTGCTGTGTAATATTTTCCCGTTTAAGCAGATCTACATAATTGATAATCGATGTGAGCGGCGTTTTAAGGTCATGAGAAACATTTGTGATCAAATCCGCTTTCATACGCTCGCTTTTAATATTTTCATCGACCGCCGCATTCAATCCGTTGCCGATATTATTAATATCTTCCGCAAAAGATTTAAATATACCGCCCATTTTGTCTGTATTTATTTTATATTCCAGATCGCCGGAGGCAATTCTCTGCGCCCCCTGTTTAATATCCTGGATCGCCAGCAATTTTCTCCCTACATAGACAAACTCGTACACATAGACCGCAAGGACTGCCAGCCACACGCCGGCACTCCGGCTGCCCGCAGCAATGCCCATCAAAATCAGATCTGCAAAACCCATGGCAAAGACGACCAATACATATTTTCTGAGCACACTATTCTTAATAATACCCCGGGCAACAACATCGTACAGTCCGAAAACAAGCTTGTAAATAACAGCATTTTTGATCAGTGTCTGAGCTTTAAACCGCCGTGCAAAACTGAGCATGCCGGCGACTGCAACCGCATAGGCCGGAATCAGCCAGACAACCATGTAAAAGATTGAAACGGGATCGTAGATGTTCTGAAAGCCCGATGAAGCCATCGCCACAAAAAAGGTCACTGTGAGAATAACAATAGCCGCCGCAATCTCTGTATATATTTTATCGAAAGCATTCAGGTGGACGCCTTCCTCCTTATGCCCATAGCCTGCCGAAAGCATCAGGTACGTAAAACAGATAACAAAAATAAGCGCTGAAAAACCCATGCCGATAATCCCGTATCTGCCGAAACCGATCCATTTTTCAAAATAGAACCAGCCTTCGTAAAAATCATCGCCGGGCTGAAGCTGATGAGGCACATATGTGCATATATAGCCAACCCATTGATCCAGTTCGGTCTCCGCACCAGTATAAAATCCGGTATATCTGATAAAATTGGAACTGTATACAATCGTACTGTTTGCCAATTCCGGGCCGGCAGAACTGTCCAAAGCCACTTCTTCATCAGAAGGGAAGATGATATGGGAGTAATTATATGTCCGGATGGCTTCCAAATTATCGTACATATTCAATCCGGCGATATCCATCACATAATAATACTTATCTGACAGATCAGAAAACGTATCTTCCTCCCAGCCATCAGAAGCATAAAGCAGACTGCCCGACCGGTCATAAACCGCATATTTAAAGTTGACACTGTCCGGTATCATCGTATCCAGCGGATATTGATTACTGCTGCCTGACACTTCACTGTTTTGTATCACAGACAGTGCTTCAAGCATAGAATCCAGCATCATCCCATATCTGTTGACAAATGACTGGCTGGCAAAATACCCGTTTGTGCCCGATTTGACGGCATCGTTTGTATTTCCCCCTGTTCCCCTTGCAGAAATAAAGGAAATAAACAGTACGCCGCACACGACGCAGGCCGCCGCGGACACAAGCATAATCATATGCGCAGCTACTTTCAGCGGTATGGACCGTCTTAATTTTTTGCTTTCCATAAAGATCATCCCTATCAGCTTATATTTTCGATTTTATATCCGACGCCCCATACAACTTTTAAATATCTCGGCTCTTTCGGATTAATTTCAATCTTTTCACGGATATGACTGATATGGACTGCCACTGTATTATCTGCAGAGAGTGCCTCCTCTTTCCATATGCTTTCATAAATTTCCTTGATTGAAAATACCCGCCCTTTATTTTTCACAAGTAATTTTAAAATATTATACTCAATCGGCGTCAGTTTGATCGGTTCGTCCATCACAGTCACTACTTTATTTGTATCATCGATGACAAGATCTCCCACTTTATAAACATTTTCATCGGATTCATGGGCCGCGTTGCCAAAGACTGTATACCGGCGCAGCTGGGCTTTAACTCTGGCCAGCAGCTCCATCGGATTAAACGGCTTTGCAATATAATCATCCGCTCCGATATTCAAGCCGAGGATTTTGTCATTGTCTTCTGTCTTTGCCGATAAAATAATGATCGGCACACCTGAAGTCTCCCTTATTTTCAGTGTTGCCCGTATGCCATCCAGCACCGGCATCATCACGTCGATCAAAATCAAATGCACTTCATTTTTGGCAAGAATATCAATCGCTTCCTGTCCGTTATAGGCTTTCAGCACATTGTATTTCTCACCGATCAGATAAATTTCAATTGCTCTGACAATTTCTTTATCGTCATCACATACCAAAATATTATACATTTCTTCTTCCCCCTGTTGTGTTCTATTTATTTATAACCGAAAACTTTAAAAAAACCTGTGCAAATGTTTAAAGACTTTCTTAAACAATCATGAGAGCAAAACAGCCCGCCGGCAAGGGCGGGCTTTATTTTTCTTTATTTGCAAATTTCGTATAATTCGGCAGCCATACAAGTTCCACGGTTCCAATCGGGCCGTTTCTTTGTTTGGCAATAATAATTTCGGAAATGCCTTTTTTGTCTGTATCTTTATTATAGTAATCATCTCTGTATATAAACATGACCACATCGGCATCCTGCTCAATAGCTCCGGACTCACGAAGATCAGAAAGCATCGGTCTGTGATCCGGACGTGTTTCACACGCACGGCTCAGCTGTGACAAAGCGATCACCGGTGCATTCATTTCACGCGCCAGAGCCTTTAAAGAACGCGAAATTTCAGAAATTTCCTGCTGTCTGGATTCCGAATGTCTGCCGCCGGTCATCAGCTGCAGATAATCGATAATAATAAGCTTCAGACCATACTCCAGTTTAAACTTACGGCATTTTGACCTCAGATCCGCTACAGAAATACCGGGCGTATCATCGATCATCAGCGGAGCGCCGCTGATAGCGCCGGCACTTTCCACAAGTTTTTCCCAGTCTGATCCCTGAAGGCTTCCTGTACGCATCGCCTGAGAATCCACTTTGGATTCCATCGATAATATACGGTTCACCAGCTGATCCTTGGACATTTCAAGGCTGAATATTGCTGTCGGTATTTTATTGCGCACCGCAATATACTGAGCCAAATTCAATACAAATGCCGTCTTTCCCATGGACGGCCTTGCCGCGATCAAAATCAGATCTGAGGGCTGCAGACCGCTCGTCTTGTAATCAAGATCGTAAAATCCAGTGGAGATGCCTGTAACTGTACCTTTATGCTTGGCTGCTGCTTCGATTTTATTGATCACACTCAGCACAACATCCTTAATCGGCACAAATTCATCGCTTGTCCGCCGCTGCAGCAAATCAAACATTTTCTTTTCAGTCATCTCAAGGACATCCTCAAGAGGTTCCTTGTTCATATAACATGTATTGGCAATTTCTTCACTGGCTTTGATCAGTCTGCGCAGCGCTGCTTTCTCGTAAACCGTTTCTGCATAGTGCCTGACATTAATCGTCGTCGGTTCATGCTCTAAAATACTTCCCAGGAATTCTACACTGTAGAGTTCTTCCGGAACATCTTTCATTTTCAGACGATCCTGAAGTGTGATCAGATCCGCCGGTTTTCCTTCATTGGCCAGTTCTACCATTGTATCGAATAAAATGCCGTACTGCTGCTGATAAAAATCACTGCCGCTGATGATTTCCGATGCAGCTGCAATCGCATCGGCATCCATCATCATACATCCGATAACCGCCTTCTCAGATTCTATGCTATGCGGCAGCATGCGCCTGACTAATGATTCATCTGCTGCCATTTTAAGCTTCCTTTACTTTAACCGTCAGCTGTGCCGTTACTTTCGGGTGTACTTTATAAGGAACAATGGTCACTCCAAGTGTTTTAATCGGTTCTGAAAGCTGCAGTTTTTTCTTATCAATATCGATTCCAAGCTGGGCTTTGGCTGCCGCGGCAATTTCTTTTGTGGAAACTGATCCGAATGTTCTGCCGCCCTCTCCGGTTTTCATCGTCACTGTCACAAACTTTTCTTTAATATCTTCTGCAAATGCCTGCGCCTGCTCCAACAGTTCTTTGGCAATTTTAGCCTCATTGGCTTTCTGAAGCTTCAGATCGTTCATATTTTTTGCCGTAGCCTCAACGCCCAGTTTCTTCTTTAAAATAAAGTTTCTGGCATAACCGTCGCTGACTTCCACAGTCTCGCCCTTTTTCCCCAATGCTTTAACATCCTGAAGTAAAATCACTTTCATTTCTATATCTCTCCTTCATTTTTCATAATTCTCAACTGCATCTTAACCTGTGTCATTGCTGCTTCCACACTGATCCCCGTCAGCTGAGCGCCTGCGATAGCCGAATGTCCGCCGCCTCCGAATTTTTCCATGACAAGCTGGACATTAACCTCTTCGAAGGAACGCGCACTGACATAAATGGTGCCTTTCACCTCTGTAAATACAAAAGATGCCTTGACGCCTGTAATATTCATCAATTCATTGGCCACCTGGGCTCCGACAACTGTAGGACTCTCTACGCCTTCCGGACGGCATTCGGCAAATGCAAACTCATTATCGAAAATTGTCGCCCGCTCTACAGCTGCCGCGCGGATCTTATATATTTTCAGGTCATCTCTGAACATCTTCTTTACTTTAATAATATCTGCGCCATTTTTTCTTAAATAAGCGGCTGCTTCAAATGTTCTGACACCTGTTTTATTGATAAAATTATTCGTGTCAATCAGCAGACCAGCATACATGGCATTGGCTTCTGCCGGGCGCAGACGCACACCGTCTGTAATATACTGCAGAATTTCCGCAACCATTTCACAAGCAGATGAAGCATATGGCTCAATGTATGAAAGCACTGCATTTTCGATATTTTCACTGCTTTGACGATGGTGATCGAGTATAACGATTGTTTTTGTTTTTGTCAGCAGTGCCGGACACTCTGTATATGACGGTCGGTTGACATCCACAACAATCAGCGCTGTATTCAGGTCGATCATCTCCATCGCCTCTGATTCATTGAGAAACATATCCGACGCATACTCCGGATTATTTTCAAACTCCGACTTCATCATCCGCACATTGGTCGTCAATTCATTGATCACGATATGGGCGTCCTTATTCAGCGTCCTTGCCGCCCTGTATACGCCAATAGCCGAACCGAAAGAGTCCACATCACCAATTTTGTGTCCCATGATCATCACGCGTTCCTTGCCTTCCAAAAGCTGCTTAAGTGCATGAGCCTTAACACGGGCGCGGACGCGGGTACTTTTTTCTACCTGCTTTGTTTTGCCGCCGTAATATGAAATCTTGTCATGATCTTTAACAACAGCCTGATCTCCGCCGCGGCCCAGCGCAAGTTCAATCGCATTTCTTGACCATTCTACATTCTGCGCATAATTGCTGCCGTTGACGCCGACGCCGATACACAAAGTTACCGGAATCTCATTCCCGATATTGATTTCACGAACCTCATCCAATATTGCAAATTTTGTGGACTGTATCTGCGGAAGATATTTTTGTTGGATCACAAAATAATATCTGTCTTTTTCCGTCTTATGAACAATCGCATCAAAGCCCTGCATATACTTCGTAATCTTACGTTCAATAAGCGCCGCAAGCAGTGACCTGCGCACTTCTTCTGTACTGTTGAGCGCATCTTCGTAATTATCAATAAAAATGGTTCCCGCCACAAGACGCTGTTCCTGAATTTCCTTCATGTACTTGCGCATACGGGTCTCATCAAACAGATACATGGCGATTAAAATATTATTCTTGCCGCCTGTATCGATTAAATTATTCTCACCCGAGAAATCCTCCACAGAAATCCGGGATAATTCTGCCCGAAAAATGTAGTCATGATAGCTGACATCATAAAAAACTTTTTTATTGTCCGAAGGCATATGATCCGTTGTCAGTTCACCAAACACATTATGGATGCCCTTTTTAGCCGGCCGCATATCCGCCAGCGCCTCCAGTTTCGCATTTGCCCAGAGCAAATTGCCATCCTCATCCAAAATACCGTACGGAACTTCCAGTTCCTGAAGCATGGACCTTTGTACCTGACCATAATCAAGCGCAAAGTTGACTAATTCATCAATCACTACCGGCTTTATTTTGTTATAGGCAGTACCCATAATCACACTGTAAATAATCAGGCTGAGCGCTGAAATAATACCGGCTTTATAATCCATGCAAAAACTTCCGACTGTGGCGGCTCCCAAAAGGATGATGATAAACAGCGGCGCTCTCATATAATTTTTAAAACGCCCCTTCAGTTTAATCTTATTGGGCTGTGCGTTCTCCTCCTCCGAAGAGTCTGGCTGCGCTGGTAAATTGGTATCTTTTTCTTTATTATCTTCCATAATCTACCTCTCTGTTATTATTATTGAATACAATGTCTGAATCAATATACAGTCTCGTTCATTCATAATCCAGCCAGTGCAGATACACTGTTCTCCGACAGATGCGCATTAATTTTTTGCGGCTGAAACGACCGCGCAGATACGCAAATATAATATATTATACCATCGATCACATTTTTGGTAAATAGTTTTATACCTGTTAAATTTTTGCTTGTCCCCGGCCCAACGGGCTGATATACTGAAAATAATACAGGGTGAAAATTGTTTGGCCCTGCACATACATGATTTTACTGCTGCACAGGAGGTTGATATTTATGGCAAAAGTAAGTCTTTTTTTAGCGGATGGTTTTGAAGAAATTGAAGGTCTGACCGTTGTCGACATGCTGCGCCGGGCAGGTGCTGACGTGACGACCGTATCTATCACAGGCAGCCTGACCATCGAAGGCTCTCATCAGATTAAGGTGCTGGCTGATGTTCTCTTTGAAAATGCAGAATTTTCAGATACTCAGATGTTCGTCCTTCCGGGTGGTATGCCGGGTACTCTTCATTTAAAGGCATATAAACCTCTGGGAGAACTGCTGAAAAATGCCTGCACTCAAGGCAAATATGTCGCCGCTATCTGCGCTGCTCCGACAGTGCTTGGCAGTCTCGGGCTTCTGGAAGGCAAAAAGGCAACTTGCTATCCGTCTGCAGATCTTGAAGCGCAGCTGACAGGCGCACAGCATTTGACTGTTCCGGTTGTCACAGACGGCAATATCATCACAAGCCGCGGCATGGGTACAGCCATTGATTTCGGTGCTGTACTGACGGAAAAACTTTTTGGCCAAGAGCGGGCCGAGCAGCTGCTGGAAAGCATTGTTTATAAACAGTAGTCAAAACTAAACGCAGCACGGGCAGCATACTGATAAATTCACTGCATTTATCGGTGTGCTGCCCGTTTTAATATCCTCATAAAATTGTCTGTACGGGAAAATTATCCCATCTCTGCCGAAGTGTCTCCGGAATCCGTTGACGGCTCCAGCCTGCCCGTGGCCGGCGTCACTTCCGTAGCCATAATTTCATTAAAAATATTATTAAGGTTATTTACTGACAGTTCATCATACGTCTGACCATACAGCCCGTGGGCTCTTGCCAGATCATCCGTATAATCCTCCAGTTTGTATACTGCATAGTCACCGGTGTTGTGGTTCCAATGGGAAACAAGCGGCTCCATCGTATAATCTGTAATACTGATCTGCGACTGATTGCCGGTGGTTTTCTTCTCGATCGTAAATTTTGCCATGCCGCCGATCAGTCTTGGCACCGCGTCTTGTGTGGAGATAAAATTCCCCATCGAATAATACACAAGCATCTGATGGCCGTCGTCTCCTGTAAGCATCGTATATGGCTCTGTAACATGCGGATGCGAGTCAACGACAACATCTACGCCCTGCTCAAGAAAAAAGTTAACCCACTCCTTGGATTCTTCACTCGGTTCATAAACATACTCTGTGCCCACATGACCGAAAACCATCACAACATCGCTGATTTTCTTTGCGCGGGCAATATCCTCGGCCGCTTTATCCACATCAAAAACATCAACCAGATACGGCTTATCTTCCGGCACCGGTATGCCGTTTGTCCCGTATGTATAATTGAGCATGGCGATGCGGATGCCTTTACAGTCGACAGTTTGAATCGTATCCGCATCTTCCAGACTTTCGTGAATGCCAAGGACGATCATCTCCGGATGTTTTTCCTTCCAAAAGTTCAATGTATCATTGATTCCCTGCTCGCCCTTGTCCATCACATGATTGGTCGCGTGAGTGACCACGTCAAATCCGGCATTGACCAGAGCATCTCCAAACTCCGGCGGTGTTCCGAAAAGAGGATAGCCGCCCAGCTGGTTCCGGTCATTAATATAGATTGTCTCCTGATTGACACAGGCCAGATCTGCCGCTTCAATATCATCTTTCACATATTGATACAGATGATCATAGTTCCATTCGCCGCTGTCGTTCATTCCCGATTTATATAAACCCGAATGTATCAGATTGTCTCCTACAGCCAGCACATCAACTGTCGTAACATCTTCCGCCTGCGTCTTCTCACGCTCATTAAAATATTCATTGACAACAACTGTTAAATTTTCCTGTTCAATTTTTTCTGTTAATGTCTCTTCATTTGAACAGGCACTGCCCAAAAGCATAGCAGCCGCCATTAAAAAACTTAACAGTGCCCCGCGTTTAATCCAATATTTTTCCTTTCTCATCTTTTCCTCATTCCTGACGCACCTGCTGCGTCAATAATGGCAGATTTGGAAGTTTACTTCCAAACTTCGTGCTTCCCTCTCTCTTTATCGATCATGGAAGTTATGCACACCATCCAACAAATCATGCTTTAATATCCACAAAGGCTTAGATAAATCCACATATACTTCCTGAGGATTCACAAAACGTCTGGATTCATCCCAGAGCGTTTCCAACTCTTTGAAGCAATAATCTCTGATTTCCATCACAGTCGGTGACTGATAGACACATTCACCATTGATAAATATCGGCACAAGAAGTTCTCTGACCGTATAAGTATTTTCTTTCAAATAAGTTTTTTTCCATGTTGCCGTCTGGTCAAAAATCATTAACGGCTTGTCCGGTGTATAAACTTCATCGGCCAGAGCGATCAAATCCGCTTTAATCTTTCCATTCTCACTGTCATACAGCCTGAACACGGTTTTATTGCCGGGATTGGTAACTTTCTCAACATTCTCAGATACTTTGATCTTAGGAATAAAATTGCCTTCTTCGTCGGTAATTGCCGCCAGTTTATAGACACCGCCGAATGCCGGACAGTCTGCCGCCGTAATCATATTCGTGCCGACACCCCACGATGTAATCTTAGCCCCCTGCCGCTGAAGACTCTCTATAACATACTCATCAAGATCGCTGGATGCGGAAATCACCGCATCAGTATGGCCTGCAGCATCAAGCATCTTTCTTGCTTTTTTAGTCAAATAGGCAAGATCGCCGCTGTCCAGTCGGATACCATACATCTTCGGATGAATTCCTGAAGCCTTCAGTTCATCAAACACCTGAATAGCATGGGGAACACCGGACTTTAATGTATCATACGTATCCACCAGAAGCAGACAGTTATCCGGATATAAACGGGCATATGTCCTAAATGCTTCCAATTCTGTCTTAAAACTCATGATCCAGCTATGGGCATGGGTTCCTTTAACCGGAATATCAAACATTTTTCCTGCCAGTACATTTGAAGTTCCGACGCAGCCGCCGATCATGGCCGCCCTTGCGCCATAGACTCCGGCATCCGGCCCCTGAGCCCGCCTTAACCCAAACTCCATCACGCCGCCGCCGGCCGCGTATACGACCCTTGAGGCTTTAGTCGCAATCAGACTCTGATGATTGATGACATTGAGAATCGCAGTTTCAATAAGCTGCGCCTCCATGATCGGAGCGATAACTTTCAGAAGCGGTTCCTTTGGAAAAACAACGGTGCCTTCCGGTATCGCATAAATATCTCCCGAAAATTTGAAATGCTCCAGATATTCCAAAAAATCACTGCCAAACAAGCCGGTAGATTCAAGATACTCAATATCTTCTTTTAAAAATTTCAGTTCTTTAATATATTCGATCACCTGCTGAAGTCCTGCAGTAATCGCATATGCGCTGCCGCTAGGATTTTTCCGATAAAAAACGTCAAAAACAACCTTTTCATTTGTTCCGCTCTTAAAATACCCCTGCATCATCGTCAGTTCATACAGATCTGTCAGCAAGGTCATATTATATCGACTCATATTCATCTCTCCCGTAGCTGATACCATATACATGTCATAAGGCATGCTCCGGCGTCATTTTATTTAATAAGCTTAGATATGGTTTTGAAAGTATCACTTCCTGCTTTGCGGGTCAGTTCAAACAGAATGGACTCATATGTCGTTACCGTAATACCTTCGCTGACCGCTCTCGTAATCGCCATCTCAGTGTCGCGGGCTTTTCTTGAACTGATGCAGTCTGTTACTAATACAGGTTCATATCCTGCCTCTTTTAAATCAATACATGTCTGCAGTACACAAATATGTGCTTCGATTCCGCAGACAATGACTGTCTTTTTGCCGATTTGATCAATTCTCGCTTTTATATCTTCCTGACCATAGCTGCTGAATACAATCTTATCCATGTATTCTTCAGTTTCCGCTGCTTCAAAAATTGACGGAATCGTCATTCCAATACCCTTTGTATACTGCTGTGTAATTGTCATCGGAACTCCAAGTGCTTTAAGACCTTTAATTAAAATACAGCTGTTCTTCTCAAGTGTCTGTGCATCGTTCATCACCGGGACCAATTTTTCCTGATAATCTACAATAATTGCCTGTGTATCGTCCACAATATGTCTCATACCTCAATATCCTTTCATTATATAACATAATTTTTGCTGATGTTTTTATTTTATAATTTTTCTTGTGATGTGTCTAGGGGGCATATACATAAAAATTTTATCATGTTTTATTGACATTATTTACGATTTATGCTATGGTATCAATGAATTTTATAATGTTGTTAATTTAATTAGATGCTGCATTTAATTAAAGGGGCACACCACCGCGGGTGTGTCCCTTTTTGTGCTTTAAAGGAGGTTTTTTTGTGAAAGTAAACAGTCAGACAATACAGCTTGAACACAGCATCAGTGTCTATGATTTTCTGATCGGCCACAGCTATCAGCCGGACCGGGTTGCCGTTGAACGCAATGGCGATATTGTGCCAAAATCCAAATTTCAGGAGACTATGTTAAGCGATGCCGATACTCTTGAAATTGTGACTTTTGTAGGAGGGGGCTGATGAACGAAGTGCAGTCTCAAAATCTTTTTAACATAGAAAATGTTTGTATCGGCATCGCCGGTCTTGGAGGCCTTGGCTCTAATATCGCCATGATGCTGGCACGCAGCGGTATCCGCCATTTTGTCTTAGCTGATTTTGATATCGTTGATGAAAGCAATCTTAACCGTCAGCACTATTTTCCTGAACATCTCGGGCGAAAAAAAACGGAATGTATTTCCGAACAGATGCTCCGTCTTAATCCTGATCTTGATCTTACTGTTCATGACATACTGCTGACCAAAGATAATATGTCTTCAATCTTCAAAAACTGCCGGATTGTCTGCGAAGCTTTTGACCGCCCGGACTTTAAGGCTGATCTCGCTGCCGCTCTGCTCACCGAACTTCCCGACACCATTGTCATCTCAGGTTCGGGCATGGCCGGCATCGAAAGCGCTAATACAATCAGAACAATTCAGCGCATGCGCCGTCTTTATATCTGCGGCGACGGTATGAGCGAAATCGGCTTCGGTGTACGGCTGACCGCTCCGCGCGTGCAAATCTGTGCCGGGCATCAGGCCAATATGGTACTCAGACTTTTAAACGGTTATACGCAGCCTTAAATCTTTGCATGGCTGTATCACATTTTTTCAGGAGGTAATCACACATGAATGATCCATTAATCATTGGAGGACATACGTTCCAATCACGTTTTATTTTAGGTTCCGGAAAATTCTCATTGGAAATGACCCGTGCCGTTATCGAAAATGGCGGTGTGGAAATGGCAACGCTTGCTTTAAGACGCGCCAATGCCGGCGGCAAGGAAAATATACTGGATTATATACCTAAGGGCATTACCCTTCTTCCAAATACTTCAGGCGCCAGAACAGCGCTGGAAGCTGTACGTATCGCGCGGCTCTCACGAGAACTGGGCTGCGGCGATTTTGTTAAAATTGAAATTATACCTGATTCAAAATATCTGATGCCTGACAACCGTGAAACAATCCAAGCAACGGAAATCCTCTCCAAAGAAGGCTTTATCGTCATGCCGTATATGATGCCGGATCTTGTAGCTGCCAGAGCATTAAAAGATGCCGGAGCCGCAGCCATCATGCCTTTGGGCGCGCCGATCGGAAGCAATAAAGGGCTGCTGACAAAAGATTTTGTAAAAATGATCGTTGAAGAGATTGATCTGCCGGTAATCGTAGACGCCGGCATCGGCCGTCCATCTCAGGCATGTGAGGCCATGGAACTTGGCGTCGACGCTGTTATGGCCAACACAGCTGTTGCCACAGCCGGTGATGTTGCTTTGATGGCCAAAGCCTTTAAGCTCGCTATTGAAGCCGGGCGTATGGCCTATCTTTCCGGTCCCGGACGCGTACTCCAAGACAGAGGCAGTGCTTCAAGTCCGCTGACAGGATTTTTACAAGATTAAGGAGGCTCAATATGTCAGAAAACACCAAAAAGAAACTGTGGGATGGCGATCCGATGAGTTATGCCTCGGGCATGGAAATCATCGAATCGGACATTATGGATAGAGTATTAAACTTCGTGCGTGAATGTGATATGGCACAATTTACTGACAGAGATGTTCAGGCCGCCCTGAGCAAAGACTCATTAAATGTCTATGACTATGCAGCCCTTCTCTCTCCTAAAGCCGGTTCATACCTTGAGGCTATGGCTCGCCGTTCTCTTTATGAGACAAGACGTCATTTTGGGAACACGGTCGATGTGTTTACTCCTTTATATATTGCCAACTACTGCGAAAACCAGTGTATCTACTGCGGTTTCAACTGCAAAAACAGGATCCATCGCGCCAAATTGACCTATGAAGAAATTGACAAAGAACTTTGTTCTATCGCTTCCACCGGACTTCGCGAAATTCTTTTGCTTACCGGTGAATCCCGCCATATGTCAGACGTTTCCTATATCGGCGAAGCCATTAAAATTGCCAGAAAGTATTTTAAAGCTGTAGGTATCGAAGTTTATCCGCTCAATAGTGATGAATATGCATATCTGCATCAATGCGGCGCTGATTTTGTCAGCGTTTATCAGGAGACATATGATCCTCAGCGATACGGCACCGTACATCCTGCAGGTTCAAAACGCAGCTTTCCTTATCGCTTTAATGCTCAGGAACGGGCATTAATAGGCGGTATGCGCGGCGTTTCTTTCGGCGCTCTTCTTGGTCTTGGCAACTTCAGGAGCGATGCGCTGGCGGCAGGTCTGCATGCTTACTTTATTCAGCAGAAATATCCGAAAGCGGAAATTTCCTTTTCTGTACCGCGTCTTCGCCCGTATGTCACTACTGACAGTGAGGAAATAATTCTTCCGGATGCTGCCGGAATTAAAGAATCCGAACTGCTTCAAGTAATGATGGCATACAGAATTTTTTTACCTTTTGCAGGACTTACAATATCAGCCCGCGAACGATCCGGATTTCGTGATCATGTTCTCGGACTTGTTGCCACAAAAACTTCCGCAGGCGTAAGCACTGCCATCGGCGGACATGAAGATGACCCTAAAGGCGATGAACAGTTTGAAGTTGCTGACGGCCGCAGCGTAGATGAAGTCCATCATTCACTTATCTCTCTCGGACTCCAGCCTGCCTATAACGATTATGTATGGGTGCAGTCATGATGGAGCACTTGATCGCTGTCACAGACAGAAACTTATGTCAACGTGACTTTTTTGTACAAATTGAGCGCATATGCCGCCAAAAACCGGATCGGATTATTTTGCGCGAAAAGGATTTGCCGGATGACATTTACATAAAATATGTTCAAAAATGTAAAATACTATGCAGTGCTTACGGAATTCCTCTCTCCGTAAACGGGCGGATTGAAATAGCCAAGTCACTGTCAGTGCCTGATATTCATCTCTCATATCAGGCGCTGATCGGACGGCCGGAAGTTATATCCGAGTTTTCCCATACCGGTGTGTCCATACATTCTGTCGAAGAAGCGGCACAGGCCGCACGTTTAGGCGTATCCTATATAATTGCGGGACATATCTTCGCCACAGACTGCAAAAAAGATCTGCCGCCCAGAGGCTTGCCATTTCTTCGCAATGTATGCCGGACGGTTTTGAATATAAGCGCTCAGACAGGGCAATCGCCGATACCTGTATACGCAATCGGAGGCATCAGTTTTTACAATCTGTCTCAAGTGATTGCCTCGGGCGCTGCGGGCGGCTGTATGATGTCCGCTGCCATGCAGCTTTAACATAATCAGTCTTTCCTGCTTGACGCCTGTCTGCAATACGTCTATACTGATGCTGTAATACCAGAGTAACTTCGAAATACAGACAAGGAGTCTATTATGTTCAGATTATGGGGAAAAATATTTAAAGATACACGTCTTATTAAAGATACCGTTATTTGTGACGACGATTCAGAAAAATCAAGAACAAAGAAAATCTTTGATGCGCTCTCTCAGATATGCATCGAATTTGACCTTTCAGAGCCTATCTGGTTTGACAGCACGATCAAAGATTTTCAAATTCACGATAAAACCCGCTTTACAAGTGAAAACTTTATTGACTCTATTGATTTTGACTTTCTCGAGATACAGGTGATTGAAGAATGATAAAATGCTATTTGATCACTTCCCGAATAACTCTCAAAACATTCTGATAACAAATTTTATCTATTACCGCTGCTGAAAGTCCTGCTTTTCCCAACGCATCAATCAGCAGCGGCATTTTGTCGGCTTTATCAATTTCCAAACGGCTGTCGATCCCGTCAAAATCCGTGCCAAAGCCAACAGATTCCGAACCGGCTGTATTGACCATATAAATAATATGCCGTACGATCGAATCAATGTCCGAATAGCCTGTATCATTTAAAAATTGGTCACAGAAATTAACACCGACGACACTGCCAGTCTGTCCGACGACCCTAAGCATAGAGTCAGTCAGATTTCTCGGATGATTTTTCAGTGCTCTTGCGCATGAATGAGAAACCGCAAAGGGAATACCTCTTTTTTCTGAAGCAGATGCCACATCCCAAAATCCGCCGTCGGAAAGATGGGAGACATCGACAATCATCCCAAGGCGCTGCATTTCCTCTATAATTTCAACGCCAAACGGTTTCAGCCCCCGCCGCATGCATTCCGCGTTTGTACTATTTGGAAAACCGATACAGTTTTCGTAATTCCATGTCAGCGTTATTAATCGTACACCTCTTTTATAAAGTGCCCAAAGACGTTCCATGTCTTCATTAATGATTCCGCCTTCCTCTATCGCCAGCACTGCGGATATTTTTTCATACTTCATATTGTTGTCAATATCTGCGGCACATTGAACTTTTCGTATAAAATTTTCATTGATTTCAATCTCGCGTTCATAAACATCTATAAGTCCATTGACGGACTGCCAGCATCTGTCCCATAACTCATTTTCAGAGTGTTCTCGGTGTACTTCCGCATCGATAAAACATGCAAAAAATTGAACAGCACAGCCGCCTTTATTTAAACTTTTCAGATCAATATGACCTTTATTTTCAAAAAGGCCCCCGTTTCCCGGAATATATGCAATTTTTGAAATCGTATCACAATGCATATCTGCATATGGTCTCATAAATTCTCTACCGCCTCGGATAAAATTTTGCCAATACTGTCGTGGATAAGTAAATCTGCATAGCCATCATATGGCGTATCACTCTTATTGATCAATACAAGCCGTCCGCCCCGATAATATCGCACGAATCCTGCCGCCGGATAAACATTTAACGATGTGCCGCCCACGATCAGCATATCAGCTTTTGCG
The DNA here is from genome assembly GCA_018716485.1 of Candidatus Scybalocola faecipullorum. Lineage (GTDB taxonomy): Bacteria > Bacillota > Clostridia > Lachnospirales > Lachnospiraceae > Scybalocola_A > Scybalocola_A faecipullorum. The sequence goes on along the minus strand of DVJY01000012.1, from coordinate 499 downwards.
ATTGCACTGATACTCTTCTCGATAGTTTCTTCATCCAGACTTTCTTCATAAAGTACGACATCAGGTTTAACGATCCCCCCGCACTGCTGACAGCGAGGTACGCCCGGCGCTTTCATTACATAATCCAGATCATAATACTTGCCGCACTTCATACAGTAATTTTTATGGATCGTACCATGAAGTTCATAGACAGTTTTACTTCCGGCCGCCTGATGGAGCCCGTCGATATTTTGTGTGACAATTGCTTTCAGTTTTCCCATAGCTTCCAGCTTCGCCAATGCTTCATGCGCTTTATTCGGCTTGGCAGATGTATATACCATCGTCGACTTATAAAAATCGAAAAACTTGTCTGTATGTCGCAAAAAATAGGTATGGGATAATATTTCTTCCGGAGATACGCCAAACTGCCGCCGGGTATTATAAATTCCCTGTTCACTTCTGAAATCGGGAATACCGCTTTCCGTAGAAACTCCTGCGCCTCCAAAGAAGACAATATTTT
>DVJY01000074.1 GCA_018716485.1 Candidatus Scybalocola faecipullorum | reverse complement strand
AGCCTTCAAGGGCTCTCTAAGTAAATGATGTTGCGGCTGGCGAACCTTTCGATGAGTCTTTAGACTCCAGTGCCGGTAATGGGCCCTTATAGGGCCAGAACAAACCACCGGCTAAGCCGGTGGTTGTGATTCCCTGCGGGAGATTATGCTCTTTCAACTAAACCAGATCTTAAGCAAGAAGTGCAAACATACATTTTCTTAGGTGTGCCGTTCACGTTTACTTTCACCTTTTTAATGTTTGATTTCCACATTTTATTATTTCTTCTATGTGAGTGAGACACTTTAATACCGAAGTGAGCTCCTTTATCACAAACTGCGCATTTAGCCATTTCAAGCACCTCCTTGAATATACTACTTAAACCTGACGGCTTACAACGGTTCTATTCTAACAGATTGTTTTATAAAAAGCAAGTTTTATTTTAAAGAAAAAGCTTTATGCTTCAGGTTTTTTTGAAATACTTATTTTCTTTTTTTATGAAAACGGGTATAATACAATATAGAATTCAGCGCTATATGCTTTGATTGAATGAGATGGAGGTAGTAGGAGTGAAAGGTCAGGTAACGACAGATACAGGAAATATAACCATCGACTTGGGTGTTATTGCAAAATATGCCGGTCTGGCTGCGGTGGACTGCTTCGGCATCGTAGGTATGGCAGTGGTCAGCATGAAGGACGGATGGGCAAAACTGTTAAAGAGAGAAAATCTTGCCAAAGGCATCGATGTGTCTGTGCGCGATAATGAATTATATTTTGATTTTCATGTGATTGTTTCCTACGGTGTGAGTATAGCCACGGTAGCGGATAATTTGATGTCTACAGTAAAGTATAAAGTAGAAACATTCACCGGCATGAAAGTCGGAGCGGTCAACGTCTTTGTGGAAGGCGTCCGCGTCATTGATTAGTATACATTTAAGGAGGAACCGGCGTGGCTATGAATACAATAGATGCGGCGATGCTGCAGAAGATGTTTCTGGCAGGAGCAAAGAGAATCGAATCAAAGAAGGAGTGGATCAACGAACTGAATGTTTTTCCGGTACCTGACGGTGATACGGGAACAAATATGTCCATGACAATCATGGCAGCTGCAAAAGAGGTCAGAGAAATCGAGAATCCGACAATGGACAGTTTGGCGAAAGCCATTTCTATGGGAGCGCTCAGAGGCGCCAGAGGCAATTCAGGCGTTATATTATCCCAGCTTTTCAGAGGTTTTACAAAAGAAATTAAGGATATGGAAGAGATCAATCTGCAGACGTTGTCGGCAGCGCTGAATAAAGCGACAGAGACAGCGTATAAAGCGGTGATGAAGCCGAAGGAAGGCACGATTTTAACAGTGGCCAAAGGTATGGCTGATCAGATGATAAAAGTTGCTGCGGAAACAGAAGATATGGGCGAAGCTATGGATCGTGTGGCGGCTTATGGTGAGGAAGTACTCTCAAAAACGCCGGATCTTCTGCCGGTGCTTAAGCAGGCAGGCGTGGTTGATTCCGGCGGTCAGGGACTGATGGAAATTGTCAGAGGCGCTGTGGACTGTTTTCTGGGCAGAGAAGATATTTCCGTTGAGTTTTTAAACCCGTCAGGCACAGAAGCTTCAACCCGTGAGGCAAAGGCGGACACGGCGGATATTAAGTTTGGTTATTGTACGGAATTTATTGTGAACCTTGAAAAGCCATTCGACGAATATACTGAGGATGAATTCAAACAATATCTGTCATCGATCGGTGATTCAATCGTATGTGTATGGCTGGAAGATATAGTGAAAGTCCATGTGCATACAAATGATCCGGGACTGGCTATCCAGAAGGGACTTTCGTATGGTTCTCTGACCAGTATGAAGATTGACAATATGCGGGAAGAGCATCATGAAAAAGTCATTAAAGATGCACAGAAAGCAGCCGCACAGCAGCTGGCGCAGGATCAGGCAAAGCAGGCGGCAAAACAAAAACGCAAGGAAGACGGGTTTATTGCTGTGGCCGCAGGGGATGGAATGAACGAAATTTTTAAGGGCCTTGGTGTTGACGTGGTTATTGAAGGCGGGCAGACGATGAATCCGAGCACGGAAGATATGCTTAATGCGATCGATCAGGTGAATGCAGACCATATTTTTATACTCCCGAACAACAAGAATATTATTCTGGCTGCAAATCAGGCGCAGTCGATGATTGAAGATAAAGAGATTTTTGTTGTACCGACAAAGACAATTCCTCAGGGTATTGCAGCAATGATCAGCTATGTTCCGGGGGAAGCCGGTGAAGAAAATTTGGAGCATATGACGCTGGAGATGGGTCTGATCAAATCCGGACAGATTACCTATGCGGTCCGGGATACGCAGATTGATGACAAAACGATTAAAGAAGGCGACATTATGGGTATCGGAGATGACGGTATTCTTGCTGTCGGACAGGATATTGATGCAACGGCTTTGGCAATGCTGGAGAGAATTGTCGATGACAGCGCTGAGCTGATCAGTATTTATTATGGCAGGGATATGACGAAAGATCAGGCGCAGATGCTTGCGGAGGCTGCAGAAGAGAAATTCGGCGGATGCGACGTGGAACTGCAGTACGGCGGGCAGCCGGTGTACTATTATGTTGTCTCTGTAGAATAGAAACGGTGAAAACGATGAATATGGACAGTCTTATCAGGGACATGAAAGGGGTCGGCGAAAAGACGGAAAAGCTGCTGGCGAAACTTGGAATCGAAACGGTCGGGGACCTGATTGAATACTATCCGAGAAATTATGATGTCTGTGAACCTCCGGTCAAAGCGGATATGCTTGTACCGGGGAAAAAGCAGGCGCTGACATCAGTGTTGTATCAGAAGCCGGAGCTGCTCAGTTTAAAGAAGCTTCAGATTGTGACTTTAAAACTGGGCAGCCCCGGCGGTTTGTCTGTAACGCTGAAATGGTTTAATATGCCGTATATCCGCAGCAGTCTGAATGTGGGAGAAAAGTATGTATTTCGCGGACTTGTGGCAGAAAAAAAGGGACAGCTTGTGATGGAACAACCGGAGATTATGACTTTTGAGGACTATACGCAGAAATTGGATCATATGCAGCCGATTTATCCGCTGACTGCCGGAGTGACAAATCATTTGCTGATCAAACTTGTCAGTCAGGCATTGGCGCAGTTGGATTTATCCAAAGAGTTTCTGCCGGATCAGGTTCGCAGGAAATATCATCTGGCGGAATATAACTTTGCGGTCAGTCAGATTCATTTCCCCGAAAATAAGGAAAATATGCTCAGGGCACGGCAGAGACTGGTGTTTGATGAGTTCTATTTATTCGCGCTGGCTGTACGCTGTCTGAAAGAAAAACATGAAGTGACAGCAAACCTTTATAAAATGTCGGATGACAGTGAAGGCACTGTGTGTGAAAGCTTCAGGAAGAGTCTGGCTTATCCGCTGACCAATGCTCAGATGCGGACATGGCAGGAAATCCGTAAAGATATGGCTTCTGACAAAGTCATGAACCGGCTTATCCAAGGGGATGTAGGTTCGGGAAAGACGGTGATCGCCCAGCTTGCGCTGCTGAAAATATGCGATGCCGGTTATCAGGGCTGTCTGATGGCACCGACGGAAGTGTTGGCCAAACAGCATTTTGAATCTTTTATGCGTGACTTTGAGCATGTTGTGTTGTCTGACGGGCGAAAGCCGGCGGTGACACTGCTGACAGGCTCGATGACGGCCAAAGAAAAAAGGGAGGCTTATGCCCGCATAAAAAATCATGAAACAGATATTATTATAGGGACACATGCAGTCATTCAGGAAAAAGTAGATTACGGCAGTCTCGGACTTGTAATCACCGATGAACAGCATCGTTTTGGCGTGCGGCAGAGAGAATTTTTGTCGGAAAAAGGCGAGTCGCCACACGTCATGGTTATGAGCGCCACACCGATACCGAGAACATTGGCAGTCATACTTTATGGAGATCTGGATATTTCTGTGATCGATGAACTGCCGGCAAAAAGACTGCCGATTAAAAACTGCGCGGTCGGCACAAGTTATCGCAGGACGGCATGGCATTTCATCGAGCAGCAGGTGCGTATGGGACATCAGGCCTACATTATTTGCCCTATGGTTGAAGAAAGTGAACTGATGGAAGCGCAGAATGTTGTAGATTATACAGCACAGCTGCGGCAGGCGATGCCGGAGGATATTGTAATCGAGTATCTGCATGGACGTCAGAAGGCAAAAGAGAAAAATGAGATCATGGAGCGGTTTGCCGGTAATGAAATTCAGGTGCTCGTGTCTACAACCGTTGTGGAAGTCGGTGTTAATGTGCCGAATGCCACGGTGATGATGATTGAGGATGCACAGCGGTTCGGTCTGGCTCAGCTGCACCAGCTGCGGGGACGTGTCGGGCGGGGGGATGCTCAGTCCTATTGTATTTTCATAAACACATCGGATCAGCCGGAAGCTTCCGATCGTCTGGAAGTGCTCGTAAAGTCCAACGACGGTTTTTATATTGCCGGTGAAGATCTGAAAATGCGCGGCCCCGGTGACTTATTCGGCCTCAGACAAAGCGGCCTGATGGAATTTAAAATCGGGGATTTATTTAATGACATGGATATACTTAAAGAAGCAAAAGATGCTGCGGACCAGACGACAGAGCCGGAGTTTTATTATAAAAACGGCGGTCAAAATACACCGCTAGCACAAAAACTGGACAGCTATATGCGGCGGACGCTGGAAAGTTTAATTTTGTAAAAATCTGTCGGCTTTTGCAGACTTTCCCAGAGTAATCTTTGTGTATGAGGCCATAATAGGAGTGTAGCCAGTGAACAAATGATTACATGGAGGTTGTGAATATGAGTACAAATAATAATTCTTCAAATTCACCGGAAGTACCACAGGCAAAAGCAGCGCTGGAACAGTTTAAATACGAAGTGGCATCAGAAATCGGCGTTCCATTAAAACAGGGATACAACGGCGACCTGACTTCGTACCAGAACGGTTCAGTGGGCGGCGAAATGGTAAGAAGAATGATTAAACGTCAGGAAGAACAGATGGCCGGAGGATCATCAAATCTTTAAAAAGACGTTTGAAAAGCCGAAATACGATGTTATATGGCAAAGTCCGTGCCATGGGTACGGGCTTTGTCGTTTTTTCAAAAAAATTACGATTTTTGTTGACAAATAATTGAAGTATAATAAAATAAATAAAGAATAGCATCGATACGCATGGGAGCGTATGAACTGCGCGTATTTTCCCCTGTGTGCCGATGCACAGATATTTAAAGGTACATATTAAGGAAAGAAAGGTTTGCCTAATGAGAGTAATTGCAGGAAAGGCAAGACGAATACCGTTGAAAACAATGGACGGTCTGAATACGAGACCGACAACAGACAGAATTAAAGAAACATTATTTAATATAATTCAGGATGATATTTACGGATGTCGTTTTTTGGATTTATTTTCCGGAAGCGGAGGCATCGGTATTGAAGCACTCAGCAGAGGCGCCAAGGAGGCATTTTTTGTGGAACGGCACAAAACGGCGGCCGCCTGTATCCGTGAAAATCTTGAAAAAACACATCTGGAGAAACAGGCGGTGCTCTTATGTGCCGATGTTTTTGAGGCGCTGCGGCGTCTTTCGGCCACAGAAGCGGCGATGGATATTATTTTTATGGATCCGCCGTACAATGAATCTCTTGAAAAGGATGTGCTGGCGATGCTGTCGTCGTCGCCGCTGGCAGATGCTTCGACGCTTATTATAGTGGAGGCTGATTTGTCTGCTGATTTTTCCTATGCAGACAGTCTTGGTTTCGACATTATCAGAGAGAAGAAATATAAGACGAATAAACATATGTTTCTTATAAAAAAGCAAGATGGAGAGAAAGTATGAGAACAGCAATTTATCCCGGAAGCTTTGACCCTGTCACTTTTGGGCATATTGATATTATAAAAAGAGCATCTGCGATGGTAGATAAATTAATTATCGGTGTTTTGAGGAATAGTGCAAAAACTCCGTTGTTTTCTGTCGAAGAACGTGTTAATATGTTAAGAGAAGTCACAGAAGGTATCGATAATATAGAAATACAAAGCTTTGACGGTCTTTTGATCGATTTTGCAAAGTCGGTTGATGCACATATCATTGTCAGAGGGTTAAGAGCAGTCACGGATTTTGAATATGAACTTCAGCTTGCTCAGACAAATAAGGCCGTATATCCGGATATAGACACGTTGTTTTTAGTGACAAGCGTCGTCTATTCTTATCTGAGTTCCAGTGTTGTCAGGGAGATTGCTTCTTATAACGGCGATATCAGTAAATTTGTGCCTGAATGTGTAACGGAAAAGCTGAAAGAAAAATTTGATAAATAATGTGATCAGTAACAGTGTCAGAATAGATAGTTTAAAAAGGAGACGCAGTAACATGAGTAGAATTGAACAGTTAATCGATGAAATTGAAGCATTTATTGAAAGCTGTAAACCACAGCCGTTTTCACAGTCCAAAGTGATTGTTCCAAAAGATGAATTATATGAATTATTGACTGAATTGAGACTGAAGACACCGGATGAAATTAAAAGATACCAGAAAATCATCGCTAATAAAGACAAGATTATCGACGATGCAAAGACACAGGCACAGAAGATGATCGAAGAGACGACCAATTATGCCAACGCGCTTGTTGATGAACATGAAATTATGATCAAAGCTTATGAAAAAGCAGAGACAGTCATGAAAAGCGCCAATGAACAGGCTGAAGCAACGATTAACGCAGCCAATGAAGATGCGGAGAATATCCGTCGCAGCGCACTGGAGTATACCGCAGAACTGATCGACAATCTTCAGACAGTGATCGGACGTACAGTTGAAGTGGCACAGACAAATTATGACGGTCTTTTAGGCGGATTAAATTATAATTTGGACGTTTTAAAGAATAACCGCGAGGCATTGGCCGAGCAGCTGAGCCTTCCGACAGAGCCTGCGCCAGACTATGAGCCGACAGAATTCAAAAAGCCTGAGTCCCAGCCGGAGGAAGAACTTATTCCGGAAGAAGATGAAGAGATCGAAGAAGTACCGGCAGAAGACATCGAGGATGATGACGATTACGAAGACATTGATTAATGTGTATAAAAATGGCCATAGTCTGAATAAAGACTATGGCTTTTTGTGCGATACGCCCGGCAAGCGGCTGCCGTGCTTGCACGGGCAGACATTTGCCGGGCAATGGACAGTGAGCAGCGGAAGCTGCGAACTGTTCGCGGTATCGCAGTCATCGGATAGGGAAAGGAATCTTTCCCTATCCGATCGATACGCCCGGCATGAATATAGTGATGAAAGGAAGTGTACAGTATGGAAAAAGACTTAACGGCCATCCATCCGGCATATGAGACGATAGAGTCTGTGTATATTGAGGAGGTTCATGGGACAGCAGGGCTGCTTCGGCATAAAAAAACGGGAGCTAATGTGGTGATCATATCCAATGATGACACGAATAAGGTGTTTGCCATTGGCTTCAGAACGCCGCCGAAAGACAGTACCGGAGTTGCACATATTATTGAGCATACGGTGCTGTGCGGGTCCGCAAAGTTTCCGTCAAAAGATCCTTTTGTGGAACTGGTCAAAGGGTCATTGAATACATTTCTTAATGCCATGACCTATCCGGATAAAACAGTATATCCGATCGCAAGTTATAATGATAAGGATTTCCAAAATCTGATGCATGTCTATCTGGACGCGGTTTTTTATCCGAATATATATAAAAATAAAAATATTTTTCTTCAGGAAGGCTGGCATTATGAACTAAGCGGCAAAGACGGAGAACTGACTTATAATGGCGTTGTGTATAATGAAATGAAAGGGGCGTTTTCAGCACCTGAGCAGATTTTGATCAGAAAAATTACACAGTCGCTGTTTCCGGATACGACTTACGGCGTGGAATCCGGCGGCGATCCTCAGTTTATTCCGGAACTGACATATGAACAGTTTCTTGATTTTCACAGAAAATATTATCATCCATCCAACAGCTATATTTATTTGTACGGCGATATGGACATGACAGAGCGGCTGGATTTTATGGACAGGGAATATTTGTCTGCTTTTGACCGGCAGCCGGCAGATTCGGAAATTAAAAAGCAGCCGGCTCCGGAGAAAATGGGCGTTTTCCATGAAAAATATCCGATTTCCGCAGACGAGGACAGCAAAGATAAAAACTATTTCGCATACAGCACCGTGATCGGAGAAAGTCTTGATGAGAAATTGTATCTGGCGTTTCAAATTCTGGATTATGTCCTGATGGGAGCGCCCGGCGCGATTTTGAAAAAAGCGCTGATCGATGCGGGACTGGCAAAAGATGTGTTCGGATCATATGACAACGGTATTTACCAGCCGTATTATTCAATCGTGGCAAAAGATGCCGGGGACGGCGCGGAACACGGATTTATGGAAGTGATTACTGAGACTCTTCAAAAAGCCGTTAAGGATGGACTTAACAAAAAATCTTTGGAAGCTGCTATCAACTATTATGAATTCAGATTCCGTGAAGCTGATTTCGGAAGATATCCGAAAGGCCTGATGTATGGACTTCAGATGTTTGACAGCTGGCTTTATGATGCATCCAAGCCGTTTATCCACCTTCAGGCATATAAAACATTTGAATATTTGAGACAGCAGCTGCATACAGATTATTTTGAAAGATTAATTGAAACCTATCTTTTGAACAATCCTCATGCATCATTGCTTATTTTAAAGCCGGAAAAAGGATTGACACTGAAAGAAGAGCAGGCGGTCAGGGAAAAACTGGCAGCATATAAGGCTTCCTTCAGCGATGATCAGTTGGAGGCGCTTGTTCGCGAGTCAAAAGCGCTGAAAGTTTTTCAGGAGACACCGTCGACAAAAGAAGAACTGGAAAAAATACCGATGATCACAATCGGCGATATTAAAAAAGAGGCAGAGCCTCTTTGTAATGAAGAAGATACTTATGAAGAGATTCATGTGCTGAAACATTGTATTGAAACCAACGGCATCGGATATTTTAAATGGCTTTTCAGTATGGACAGCCTTCCGGATGAATTGATTGCTTATGCCGGACTGCTGACGAATATTTTGGGCAATGTAGATACAAAAAAACATACGTACGGGGAGCTGACCGACGAGATCAATATGTATACCGGCGGTATTGTTACGGATATTACGGTGTTTCGTCTCAGTGGAGATACAAAGAAATATATGCCAAAATTCATTGTCAGCGGCAAGGCGCTCTATGAGCAGATCCATGTTCTGTCCGACCTGATGCGGGAGACTGTTTTTGATTCTGTGTTTGAAGATTCAAAACGTCTGAGGGAAATCATCGGGCAGATACGTTCCAGACTGTCTATGTATTTTGCGGCCAATGGCCATCTGGCAGCATCTCTGAGAGCATCTGCATACTATTCGGAGGCATCTGCGTACAGAGACCGTGTCAGCGGCATTGAATTTTACGACTTTATAAAAACGCTGGATGAGCATTTTGATGAGCTTCAGGATGAGATCAAAGCCAAGTTATACGAGACAGGAAAAATCCTTTTCCGAAAAGAAAATCTTCTGGCAGATATGACCGCAGATGAGAACGGTATTAAAAAAATGGCGGCATCACTTCCGATGCTTGCAGGACAGCTATACACAGAACCTGTCCGATCAGGCAGTATAAATTATATGACGTCTGCGAAAAATGAGGCGTTTGTTACGGCCGGTATGGTTCAGTTCGACGCGGTCGCGGGAAATTTTATGGATAAAGGATTTAAGTATCACGGAGCGCTCCAGTGTCTGAAAGTGATTATGAATTATGATTATCTCTGGAATGAAATCCGCGTCAAGGGCGGCGCCTACGGCTGTATGTGCAGCTTTGGCTCCAGTGGTGATGCTTATTTTGTCACATACAGAGATCCGAATCTGACAAATACTTATGAAGTTTTTAAAAAGGCAGGAGAATATATCCGTCATTTTGAATGCAGCGCAAGGGACATGACAAAGTATATTATCGGCGCAGTAAGCAATATCGATACGCCGCTGAATCCGAGCGCCAAAGGCGCCAGATCGCTGTCTTATTATTTATCCGGCGTATCCTATGAGCAGCTGATGCAGTCAAGACTGGAACTTTTAAATGCGACAGTGGAGGATATCCGCAGTTTTGGTGATCTGATCGATGCTTTTGTGAATGAGAATTATATCTGTGTTGTCGGAAGCGAATCGCAGATAAAAGCAAATGAGACCATGTTTGGAAAAGTGAGACAATTATGAATAAAAATTATAAATCAGGATTTGTGACGCTGATCGGCCGCCCGAACGTGGGCAAATCAACATTGATGAACCGGCTGATCGGGCAAAAAATCGCAATTACATCAAATAAACCGCAGACGACGAGAAATCGCATACAGACAGTGCTGACGACCGAAGACGGCCAGATTGTTTTTATTGATACGCCGGGAATCCATAAAGCGAAAAATAAGCTGGGTGAATATATGGTGACTGTGGCAGAGCGGACACTGGGAGAAGTGGATGTGATTTTGTGGCTTGTGGAGCCGACCACATTTATCGGAGCCGGTGAGCGCCATATTGCCGAGCAGCTGAATCGATACCATACACCGGTTATTCTCGTGATCAATAAAATCGACACAGTCAAAAAAGAAGAACTTTTGACAGTCATTGATACGTATAAGGACATCTGCAAGTTTGATGAGATTATTCCGTGCTCCGCGCGTACCGGTGAAAATACAGATGACATTCCGGCGGCAATTTTAAAATATTTGCCGGAAGGGCCTCAGTTTTATGATGAAGATGTGGTTACAGATCAGCCGGAGCGTCAGATTGCGGCTGAATTGATCCGTGAAAAAGCGCTCAGACTGCTTGATGAAGAAATACCTCACGGCATTGCCGTGGCAATCGAGCAGATGAAAGAACGCAGCGGCGGAAAGATTATGGATATCCATGCGACGATTATATGTGAAAAAGATTCCCATAAAGGTATTATTATTGGAAAACGGGGCGCAATGCTCAAAAAAATAGGTACTCAGGCGAGAGAAGAAATCGAAAATCTTTTGGACATGAAAGTGAATCTTCAGCTTTGGGTCAAAGTGAAAAAAGATTGGAGAGACAGTGATTTTCTCGTGAAAAACTTCGGCTACAACAAGAAAGACTATGAGTGATGGAACGATTGATATTGACGGGCATGGTCATTTCTGCCATGCCTGTCGGTGAGTATGATAAACGTCTCGTATTTCTGACAAGGGAGCGGGGAAAGATAACCGCATTTTCAAGAGGATCAAGGCGCCAGAACAGTACGATGCTGGGAGCGACTGAACCGTTTGTCTTCGGGAAATTTCATTTTCTGGAAGGACGGAACGCTTATACTCTGGTTCAGGCCGAGCCGCGGTATTATTTTATGGAATTGAGGCAGTCTTTTGAACTTGCCTGTTACGGATTTTATTTTCTTGAGTTTACATCGTACTATGCAAGAGAAAATGAAGACGGTACGCAGATGTTGGGACTGTTGGTGCAGACAATGCGCATTTTATGCAAAAATGTGATTTCGCCGAAGCTGATCCGAAGGATTTTTGAATTGAAGCTGATGGTGATCAATGGTGAGTACCCCCAGGTCTTTCAATGTGTCAAATGCGGCAGGGAAGGACCGTTTGCAGGATTTTCGCCGTCTCTTTCGGGGCTGGTATGCCCGCTGTGTCAAAAATATGGGGGAACAGTTTTGCCGGCGTCGGAATCAACAGTTTATACGATGCAGTATATTATTTCATCGCCAGTTGAAAAACTGTATACCTTTACAGTCAGTGAACAGGTGCTGTCGGAACTGTCGGATATTATTGACAGGCATATGAACCGATATATTGATAAAAAATTTAATTCACTGCAGATGCTGTCACTTGTATAAGCATGTGAAAAAATAGTTGAAAATCTGTGGTAAAGAGGCTAAAATGAAAAAAGCCTGTCTGTCAGTATAAAGGAGCATTATATGAAAAAACTGTGGAAAGTTTCTGGATGTGCCGTATCGTCAGCTGTGCTGACAGGATGTGCGCTGTTTAACCCGCTGGCATCATTTGATGAGACAGCTGTTGTAATCGGAAAAAGCGGGGAGATCCGTGAACTGGTGGTGGAAAGCTTTTCGGAGGCTTCCTATTCGGAGGCTGAATTTGAAAGCTTTATCTATTCGCAGGAAGAAAGTTATAATGCACTCGAGGAAGACAGTGTGACGATTGACCGGGTACGTCTCAAAGACGGCAGGTTGAGGATGGAAGCCACATATGCAGATGCGTATGCATATTCCGGATTTAATGGCATCATATTTGAAATTACGGATTTTGATGCATGGGAAGCAAAAGATTCGCTGTCTGAAGAACTTCTGGCGCAGATGACGGAAAGTCCCAAATATGTGCTGACGACCAACGGCATTTTTTTGGTGCGTGTACCGGAGAAAATATGGTATGCCGGAGAAGATGTGACAGTTACAGATGAAAAAACGGCAAAAACGTCCGGAAGTGATTCTGTGATTATATATGAATAAATTTGAGAGAGGAACGAGAACAATGGAAAAGACAATGGATAAAATTGTAGCCCTTGCAAAAGCCAGAGGATTTGTGTATCCGGGTTCTGAAATTTACGGAGGTCTGGCAAATACATGGGATTACGGCAATCTTGGCGTTGAACTGAAAAACAACGTAAAAAGAGCATGGTGGAAGAAGTTTATTCAGGAAAATCCTTATAATGTCGGTGTGGACTGTGCGATTTTAATGAATCCGCAGACATGGGTTGCTTCCGGGCATCTGGGAGGATTTTCTGATCCGCTGATGGATTGTAAAGAATGTCATGAACGTTTTAGAGCGGACAAATTAATCGAAGATTATAATCAGGAACATGGCATTGCGATCGAGGGCAGTTTAGACGGCTGGTCAAATGAAAAGATGTCCGCATATATCGAAGAACACCAGATTCCATGTCCTACATGCGGAAAACATAATTTTACGGATATCCGTCAGTTTAACCTGATGTTCAAAACGTTTCAGGGAGTAACTGAAGATGCAAAGAACACTGTATACCTGAGACCGGAAACGGCACAGGGTATTTTTGTCAATTTCAAAAATGTTCAGAGAACATCAAGAAAGAAAATCCCGTTTGGTATCGGACAGATCGGAAAATCTTTCAGAAATGAGATCACACCGGGTAATTTTACATTCCGTACAAGAGAATTTGAGCAGATGGAACTGGAATTTTTCTGTGAACCGGACACCGATCTTGAATGGTTTGCTTATTGGAAACAGTTTTGTATTGACTGGCTGTTAAGCCTGGGCATGAAAAAAGAAGAGATGCGTGTCAGAGATCACGAAAAAGAAGAATTGTCATTCTATTCTAAGGCAACGACAGACATCGAATTTTTATTCCCGTTTGGCTGGGGCGAACTTTGGGGAATTGCTGACCGTACAGATTATGACCTGTCCAGACATCAGGAAGTCTCCGGCGAGGATATGACCTATTTCGATGATGCAAAGAAAGAAAAATATATTCCGTATGTCATTGAACCGTCTCTTGGCGCTGACCGTGTTGTTCTTGCATTTTTATGCGGCGCTTATGATGAAGAAACATTGGAAGGCGGCGATGTGAGAACTGTGCTCCATTTTCATCCGGCACTTGCTCCGGTGAAAGTCGGCGTGCTTCCGCTTTCTAAAAAATTAAATGAAGGCGCTGAAAAGATTTATGCAGCGCTGTCTAAAAAATATAATTGTGAATTTGACGACAGAGGCAATATCGGCAAACGCTACAGACGTCAGGACGAAATCGGAACGCCTTACTGCGTTACATATGATTTTGAGTCTGAAGAAGACGGCTGTGTGACTGTCAGAGAAAGAGATACGATGGCTCAGGTGCGCATCAAAATCGATGAACTGGAAAGTTATCTTGATGAAAAACTTGCATTTTAAATGCAGCCAATACAGCGCCGGCAGGCGGAAAGTGTTTTGCATTTTCCGCCTGCCGGTATTTTGTATGATACACCCGAAAAGCAGCTGCCGCGCTTGCGCGGGCAGATATTTGCCTGTTAACAGCATGATTGGAAAAATATACAAAAAATATTAAAAAAACTATACAAAAACAACTAAAATCTGAACGCATTGATTAAAACAGAAAAAAATATAGCATAAAATCACAATAACTGTCGGATTTAGACAATATTTCAGGATTTTTTGTCTGAAAATATGTATAAAAATCATTTGAAAAAGAAACAGGTATTATGGTATAATATGTCCGAACTCAGGTATGTTGCGAACACAGGATTCCGACCCATCGGAATCTCATGTGAATATACCATTTTAATCTTAATACATTTAGGAGGAATCAGAGAAATGGCAAGAAAATGGGTTTACTTATTCTCAGAAGGAAATGCCAACATGAGAGAACTTCTGGGTGGTAAAGGTGCTAACCTTGCAGAGATGACAAGTCTTGGCCTTCCTGTACCACAGGGTTTCACAATTACAACAGAAGCTTGTACTCAGTACTATGAAGACGGCAAGAAAATCAATGATGAAATCATGGCACAGATCATGGAATACATCGGAAAGATGGAAGAAATCACCGGCAAGAAATTCGGTGACAAAGAAAATCCGCTGCTTGTTTCCGTACGTTCCGGTGCAAGAGCTTCTATGCCGGGTATGATGGATACAATTCTTAACCTTGGTTTAAATGAAGAAGTTGTTAACGTATTAGCTGAAAAATCAGGAAATCCTCGTTGGGCATGGGACTGCTACAGAAGATTTATCCAGATGTTCTCAGACGTTGTTATGGAAGTCGGCAAAAAGTATTTTGAAGAACTCATCGACAAGATGAAAGAAGAAAAAGGCGTTACACAGGACGTTGATCTTTCAGCCGACGATTTAAAAGAACTGGCAAATCAGTTCAAAGCTGAGTATAAAGAAAAAATCGGCGAAGATTTCCCAACTGATCCTAAGGTTCAGCTGATGGAAGCAATCAAAGCCGTATTCCGTTCATGGGACAACCCACGTGCCAATGTATATCGCCGTGACAACGATATCCCTTATTCATGGGGTACAGCTGTTAACGTACAGATGATGGCATTCGGTAACATGGGTGATGACTGCGGTACAGGTGTTGCATTTACAAGAGACCCTGCTACAGGCGAAAACGGACTTTTTGGTGAATTCCTCACAAATGCACAGGGCGAAGACGTTGTAGCCGGCGTTCGTACTCCGATGCACATTTCAGAGATGGAAGAAAAATTCCCTGAAGCTTTCGTTCAGTTCAAAGAAGTCTGCAAGATTCTGGAATCTCATTACAGAGATATGCAGGATATGGAGTTTACTGTTGAACATGGTAAACTTTACATGCTTCAGACACGTAACGGTAAGAGAACAGCAAAGGCTGCATTAAAGATTGCTTGTGACCTTGTTGATGAAGGCATGAGAACAGAAGAAGAAGCTGTTGCTATGATCGATCCTAGAAACCTTGACTCACTGCTTCATCCGCAGTTTGACGCTGCTGCACTCAAAGCTGCAACACCGATGGCTAAAGCACTTGGCGCATCACCGGGAGCTGCTTGCGGTAAGATCGTATTCACAGCAGACGATGCAGTTGAATGGGCAGAAAGAGGCGAAAAAGTTGTTCTTGTTCGTCTTGAAACATCACCGGAAGATATCACAGGTATGAAATCTGCTCAGGGTATCTTAACAGTTCGTGGCGGTATGACATCTCATGCAGCTGTTGTTGCTCGTGGTATGGGTACATGCTGTGTATCCGGATGCGGCGATATCGTTATGGATGAAGAAAACAAGAAGTTCACACTTGGCGGAAAAGAATTCCATGAAGGTGACTGGATTTCTCTTGACGGCTCCACAGGTAACATCTATGACGGCGTTATCCCTACAGTAGATGCTACAATTGCCGGCGAATTCGGAAGAATTATGGCTTGGGCTGACAAGTACAGAAGACTTAAAGTAAGAACAAATGCTGATACACCTGCAGATGCTAAGAAGGCTCGTGAACTGGGTGCTGAAGGTATCGGTCTTTGCCGTACAGAGCATATGTTCTTTGAAGGCAACAGAATTGACGCTTTCCGTGAAATGATCTGCTCAGAAACTGTTGAAGAAAGAGAAGCAGCACTTGAGAAGATTCTTCCGGAACAGCAGGGCGATTTCGAAAAATTATATGAAGCGCTCGAAGGCAACCCGGTTACAATCCGTTTCCTGGATCCTCCTCTTCATGAATTCGTTCCTACAGAAGAAGAAGATATTAAGAAACTTGCAGATGCACAGGGCAAGACTGTAGATCAGATTAAAGCAATCATCGCAAGCCTGCATGAATTCAACCCGATGATGGGTCATCGTGGATGCCGTCTGGCAGTCACATATCCGGAAATCGCAAAAATGCAGACAAAAGCAGTGATCCGTGCAGCAATCAATGTAAAGAATGCTCATCCGGATTGGAATGTTTGCCCTGAAATCATGATTCCGTTGGTTGGCGATGTTAAGGAATTGAAATATGTGAAGAAGATCGTTGTTGAAACTGCAGATGCTGAAATTGCTGCAGCAGGCGCTGATCTGAAATATGAAGTTGGTACAATGATTGAAATCCCAAGAGCTGCATTAACAGCTGATGATATCGCAAAAGAAGCTGACTTCTTCTGCTTCGGTACAAACGACTTAACACAGATGACATACGGCTTCTCACGTGATGATGCAGGTAAATTCTTAAATGCATACTATGATGCTAAGATCTTTGAAAACGATCCGTTCGCTAAACTTGATCAGATTGGTGTCGGCAAGTTAATGAAGATGGCTATAGATTTAGGAAAACCTGTAAATCCTAACTTACATGTAGGTATCTGCGGCGAGCACGGCGGTGATCCTTCATCAGTTGAGTTCTGCCATAAGATCGGCCTTGATTATGTATCCTGCTCACCATTCCGTGTACCTATCGCAAGACTGGCAGCAGCACAGGCAGCTATCGCTGAAAAGAACGCTTAATGATCTGAAAAGATACAAACTTTTAAGATAATGTTAAGTTGATTTATTTGGCCCCGTCCATATAGACGGGGCCTTTTTTTGCCCTGAAAACAGCCAGCGGACAGCATATGCTGTTCACTGGCTGGAGTATTCCAGAGGAATCATCTCATTGAAATAATGGTTCGTAATTGTGAATTTTTCCGCGCATATTGACTTGGTGGCATAAAATGAATATAATATGGTTAGAATATTACTACCAAATGCAAACGGGAGGTGTGTCTATGAATATTCGTCCATCCGCAGCAATCCGTCAGAATTACAACGAGATTGCCGAGTTGTGTAGAAAGACAGCAGAGCCGGTTTTCCTTACCAAAAATGGCGAGGGAGATTTAGTCGTTATGGATATTGAGACCTACAACCGCAGGGAGAAAATGCTGAAACTCCGTGAGGAACTGCTTGCGGTTGAGGAGGACAGAATAGCGGGAAGAACCGGTTGTACGCTTGATGAACTGGATGCTTATCTTGATGAAGTGATTGCAGAGGTATAGCGTATGGTATCAAACAGCAAGTACAAAGTCATTGTTTCCGACAGAGCAAAAAGAATGTTAGGGACGCATATCCGCTTTATAGCGCAGGTCAATAAAGAGGCAGCGACGGCAAAGAAAAAAGAGATTATGGCAGCGATGCGCTCTTTAAAGCGGATGCCGCAGCGTTTCCCTTACTTTGATGAACTGTATATTACACCGAACAAATATCATAAGATGTTCATTGAAAAGTGGTATCTTGTCCTTTATCAAATCCAAGATGATACGGTCTATGTAGAATTTATCATTGACTGTCGCAAGGAGTACAGTTGGCTTATCAAATAACAACAGAATATCAGAATGAAAATCGTCACTTGACCGCAAGTGGCGATTTTTTGAACTGTGCTTTCTGACCCTGCCTGCGGCGTGTTGTCTTCTTGCGGCAGATGTATGGATATGTTATGATGAGGAAAAGCAAAGGAGATGGTTTGAACATGGAACTTCGGACGCTTCGATATTTTCTGGCGGCCGCTCAGGTAGGAAACATAACAAAAGCAGCAGAGCTTCTTCATATAACACAACCGACTTTAAGCAGACAGATGATGGACTTGGAAAAGGAGATAGGGACTTCACTGATGCTGCGGGGGAAAAATGGCTTGTCATTAACAGATGACGGTATTTTTTTCAGACAGAGGGCAGAGGAAATTGTAGAACTGGCAGATCGGCTGGAGCAGGCGTTTGTCGAGCGGAATGCTGACGTAAACGGTGTTATTGCCATAGGAGCCACAGAGGCAGTGGGCGGCAGATTGTTTGCCAAAATTATCAAGAAATTTTCAGATAAATATCCGCTGGTGCAGTTTGATTTATATAATGAAATGGCGGAAAATATTGTAGATCGGATCGACAAAGGGCTGATTGATGTCGGCCTGCTTTTGGAACCTGTAGATACAGAAAAATATGATTTTGTTCGTCTTTCTCAAAAAGAAACATGGGGCGTTCTGATGAGGGATGACCATCCTTTGGCAAAGAGAGCGTTTATTGTACCGGAGGAAATTACGGATTATCCGTTGATTCTCCCATCCCGGGAGAAAGTACGCGCTGAGATTCTGCATTGGCTTAAATGTGAGGAAAAAGATTTGCGGGTTCCGCTCAGCTATACGCTGCTGTCAAATGCAGTATTGCTGGTGGAGGAAGGTTTGGGCTGTGCCTTTTGTCTGGATGGCGCACTGGCTATTCACAGCAGCCCCCATTTATGTTTTGTGCCTGTCCGTCCGGAGCATACGACACAAAGTGTATTGGCATGGAAAAAGAAGCATTTGTTTTCTCCGGCAGCTTCATTGTTTATACAGGAAATTAATATGCTGCGGGCAAATTTGGAGTAAAAGTCATCGCTTCAAACGGTGAGGATTTGGACTGAGGTTTTAAAAAGGAGAAAGTGAAATGAGCTTTTTTGATAAATTATTAAAAAAAGAAGAGAAAAACAATTCGGCAGCGGTTCATATTCAGGAAGACAAGGGCTGCATCTATTCACCGGTAAACGGGAAAGTGATTTCTCTGGAAAAGCTTGATGATGGGATGTTTTCTGAGAAAATTCTTGGGGACGGTATAGCCGTTATTCCATCTGACGGCAGCTTTATAGCTCCGGTCAGCGGAAGTGTGGAGACAGCATTTCCAACCGGGCATGCCTATGGGATTAAGACAGATGACGGCACTGAGATTTTGATTCACATCGGCATTGATACAGTTCAGATGAACGGCAGAGGATTTCAGGCTTTTGCAAAACAGGGAGACAGGATCAAAGCAGGGGACAAGCTTGCACAAGTGGATCTGGAAAGTATAAAAAAAGCAGGTTATCCTATAGAGACTATGATTATCGTAACCAGTGGAAATGAGATAATAAGGACGGCGGACAAGGATACACAGATAAAGGCGGGAGCAAAACTTTTGGAAGTAAAAAGTGCATAAAAAGCGGCCTTGTCGGTATATAAAATACCGGCAGGGCCGCTTTCATGTATATGAGGACACTATCGTTTTCCGGAGTAATCCCTCGGAGAACACTGATAAGAATTACTGAAAATGTGCCGACCTCCAAAAGTCAGACCAAAATCTGACTTTTGGAGGCCGGTTTTGTTTGGCAGAATATAGTCAAGCGCATTTTATAACATTAATTTTTATTTCTTTACATCCAGCAGTTTAACCCCTTCTTCCGGATTGCGATCGATTGCGCCTACGATTTTATGGGGTACATACGGCTCTTCCAAATAGGCGATGTCATCTTCTGTGAGTTTGACGGCAAATGCCCCTGCTGCATCGTCAAAGTGAGAGGCTTTGGTCGCTCCGATAATCGGCGATGTGACACCTTTTGCCCATTCCCATGCCAGAGCAATCTGCTGCATTTTAACACCGTATTTTTGTGAAAGCCCATGGACTCTGCGGACAATCTCCATATCCTGTGTCTGAGTGCTGTCATATTTTCCCATAGCGGCCCGGTCAGTTTTGCTGCGGATAGAGTCTGAGTTCCACTCAGGACGGGTCAGATGTCCTGCAGCCAGAGGACTATACGGCATGAGGGAAACATTCATTTGGCGGCAGATAGGAATCAGTTCCCGCTCATCTTCCCTGTAGAGAAGGTTGTAATGGTTTTCCATAGCTTCAAACTGCGCCCAGCCGTTGTCTTTGGCGGCAAGCTGCATATTATAGAATTGATAGCCGTACATAGCGGATGCGCCGATGGCGCGGACTTTACCGGCAGTGATCAGATCATTCAGCGCTTCCATGGTTTCCTCAATGGGAGTATCATAGTCAAAACGATGGATGATATATAAGTCAAGATAATCTGTGCCAAGGCGCTTTAAGCTTCCGTCAATCTCACGATGGATGGCCTCTGAGGAGAGACGTCCGGGATTAAAGTAAACCTTTGAGGCAATGACCACTTTATCTCTTGAAATATTTTTTTTGATTGCCCGGCCTAAGTATTCCTCGCTGGTACCTTCCGAATAGCCGTTGGCGGTGTCAAAAAAGTTAATGCCCAGGTCTAAGGCATGTTTTACGATTTTCTCTGTTTCGGTCTCATCTAATGTCCAGTCATGGAGTGTTCCTGCCTTGCCAAAACTCATGCAGCCGACGCAGAGCTTCGATACTTCAATATCTGTGTTTCCTAATTTAGCATATTCCATATTGGCTGATACCTCCTTATATGCATTGATCTTTGTGAGGACGCACCTCATTTCTTAAACTGACACTGTGTCAGTAAAACTATTATACAGCTTCTCTGACATTGTGTCAATGGTTGCTTTCACAGCTTTATATGGCGTTTTATTGGTTAGATTGTCAGATTTTTGGTTGATCCATACGGAAAATACATTGAAAAAGATAAATATTAACTGTAAGTAATATTAACCATTGTGTGTTGAGATAGATGAGAAGTTGGTTGAAAGAGTAAAATCCGGATGCCGGCTTTTTTAATTATTTTAATTGGCTTTCTATATAAAGCTCTGTAAAATCGAATTACAAATGCAACACAATATTTTTCAGGATATTACGAAAGGGAAAAATATGGACAGTAAAGATAAGATTATTCTGGAGCAGAAAGAGGGAATTATTGCATTAGCGGAAACTGCTGGAGATTGGTTTTATAGAGATCAATACTATGAGGTAAAATTCAATATTTTAATAATTAACGCATAAGAAGGAATGCTTTTGTAACATAAAAAAATATATGTTATAAAAATATAACATATAGACTTGACATAGATTTTATAAATGATAAAATAATGATAGAAGGAGGGTTAATCATGAATGAACTGTTGGGAAAGCGCATTAAGACGTTAAGAATTGCAAAACATTTCACTCAAGAGCAGTTGGCAGAGAAGATTGGAGTCAGCAGACAAAAATATGCTCGTATCGAGAACGGAACAAATAATATTACGTTGGAAGATCTTTCACGAATTGCAGAAGTATTGGGTGTGACAGTTGGAGATATAACCCGGGTACTGGATGAGATTCCAGTTGTGGCGTACAGAGTTGGCCATGAAAATGCTTCAGCAAGGAAAATGTTTGATATGCTAGATTTGTTTTACGCAAATAAACATTTATACGACAAATTGCAACGTGACAGTAAGGAATAGGGAGACTGCTATGGAAGCAACGAGAAAAAAAGAAATAAAGAGAAAAGCAGCTTCTTTTCGAACAAAATGTAATGTTAGTCAATATGGAATTATTGATTTGTTTAAATCATGTGAGGGATGTTCATTTAAGCTGTTAAGATATCCGTTGGGAGAAGACGGAAATCTTGGATTTACTTTAAAGAAGGAGGACGATATTATTGTATTTACAAATACCAGCAGCCGTCTATCCAGAGAAATTTTTACACTTGCACATGAGATTGGTCATGTGATTCTGCATATGGAATCAATAGACTCCTTTATAGATGATTCAGTTACTATTTCGGGCAGAAGTACAGATGAAATGGAGAAAGAAGCCAACTATTTTGCGGCCTGTCTGCTTATGCCGGAAGATAAAGTAAGGGAATTCCTCGATTTAGAAATTAATGACTTTAAGAAAAATGGTTTGTCAGCAATGGATATAGCAAGAATCATGTCAGAATTCAGTGTGAGTTTTGATATGGTCTTAAATCGTTTGGAAAATTTGGGGAAGATTGATTGTATTCAAAAAGTACAGTTAGAAAGTGAAAGAAATCAAAGGCGGGTAAGTAATCTATTAAGAAGCGTAGGAGGAAATAGCCGTCTGAATGAAGCCAGTAAAGAAATTGATATACCGCATGAATATATAGACTATGCAATTTATAATTACAACCATAAGGCTATACCGATGGAGACGCTTGAAAAAGTGTTAGAGTGTTATCATCTTACAATAGAAGATGTTAATGACAGAATTGTTCAATATTCGGAGGCAGAAGATGATCTTGATGATCTGATAGGGGGCTTGGCTGATTGAGAGCATCACTGGATACAAATGTACTTATTCATGTTTATCGTGCAGGCCTTGAAGATATACTATTTGATTTTTTTACAGATGATGTTTTTATATATGAGCAGATTAGAAAGATAGAGTTGGAACACCATGGACAGGATATCCTTGACAGAGTTGATGCTAATTGCATAGATATGATACAATCACATAGAGGGTTTTCACTCCGCAAAGCGGCTTAATACAAGGACTTTCCGGGATGAAGGCTCTTTTTTAATGTTTGTTTCCTGCCGGGCACTGGTGTGCCGACCGATGAGAGACACAGGTGCCGCTGAATGGGGGTGTTCACCTTTTAACGATTTATCGTGTGATTGTGCAAATCGTGTGAGAGTACAAAAATCCCCCGGAGCCAGCGTGTGGCCCCAGGGGCAGAGAATTTAGATTTCCTTGTTGTACTTTTTGCCGATTGCCTTTGCTCTGTCCAAATAGTAATAGACATTCCGAGGCTTAATGTGGAGCCTGTCCGCAATCTCGCTGACTGAAAAACCGTCACGCTCCTTCATTTCGAAGACCTGAGCGATGATGGGATTTTCAGAATCCATCAGAGTGTGAATCTCATCATATTCCAGCTTTGCCTGCAGCTGTTCCACCATGCAGTTGTCAGCCTCGCCTTCGTAACCGGATTCGATTAAGCCATCCCAGCTGATGGAGTTCGCCTTGTGCTTGTCCCGGTATTCGGGATAGGGGCACTCTGAGCAGCGGTTGCATTCCGGGCACATAATCAGCGGCTTATTCTTGCCAGGAATCTGGCACCTTCTGCTTCTGTATTCTTTGCGATGTCTGGTGCGAAGCTCGTCCAAAAGGAAATGATACGTGCCTTTATCTGCCGGAGTAAGGTGAACGATCACCTTCTCGCTGCCGATATACCAGGTACGGCATTCCTGCTGAGTGATGCTAAGAGTCTCCAACTGTTCCTTATGCTCGATTTCGATAGGCGCGGCATAGATTTCGATGCCGTTCTTTCTGAGGTTTTCGAGCGTCTGTGCCTCTTCCTGGGTGAGGCTGTCCCATACAATCTCTTTTGCCATTTAGGTTGTCTCCTTTTCGAGTTCGGAAATGGAGACAGCCATTTTGATATGCCAGTAAAATCTTCATTCGGTCACCTCTTAGGGGTTCTCCCCATTTCCTGAAGGTGACCAGCAGTTCGCTTGCTGGCTCCTGATGTTCAGTTGTTTTCCATCACTGTGACTGCGAAGCATACTCCGTGGCCTTTGGAGTAAGTCTCAGATCTGGTCGGCAGTTTAACGTCATGCCTGGGACAAATTACCCCACATTTATTGGTTTAGAGACAGTAGTTGAAATATAAATTGTTTCAGCGGAATTAAAGCATTTTTCTTTAGAAACGCTTGATTTTTATTCTGGAACAAACAGAATAAATGTGATATACTACTCTTTAGAAGAGGCAGATGGATTCTGATGAGAGGGGCGGTCAAAATCTCTACGGCTCTGCCCTATGGGAACGGGCGCGGGGTCTTACGTGCGAAAAAAGCGTTTTCAAAAGGGTAATTAAGGGCGGCCTGCCGGGGCTGCTCATTTTTTTGCGGAAAAGAGGTGAGAAAATGCCGACAAAATCCAATAACACAGGTGGTCGCGGCGGTGCGAGACCCGGTGCGGGGAGGAAAAAGTCTGCCGTCAAGGAGAAGGCCGAGAACGGCAATCCAGGCGAACGAAGATTAGAAGTGCTGGACATTCCCGAAGTCGAGGGTGTTGATATGCCAAAGCCCCATGAGTTTCTCTCTGCAGAGCAGCGTGACGGAAGTACGCTCCAGGCGGAGGATTGGCCGGGAAGAAAAAAGAGCATGGGAATACAAGCGGCAGATGCCGCCCTGGTCAAAGGAGCGCAGAGATTCCTTTGATAGAAAGCCAAGGCGCAGCTATACGGAGGAAGAGCGGAAGGCCGCCAGTGAGAGGATGAAAAAGCTGAGGAAGGAGCGAGGAAGTGAATGGCGAAAAAGGTAATGAAGATCCCGGCAACGGTCAGCCAGTTTACGGCATCTCCCATCGACAGCAGGAAAAAGAGGCGGGTTGCAGGATACGCCCGTGTCTCCACAGACCATGACGAGCAGCTGACCAGCTATGAGGCACAGCTGGATTATTACACCACCCTCATCAAGAGCCATGACGATTGGGAGTTTGCCGGAATGTATTCAGACGAAGGGGTGACCGGGACCAGTACAAAAAAACGAGAAGGCTTCCAGACGATGGTGGCGGACGCTCTGTCCGGAAAGATTGACCTGATTATCACAAAATCCGTCAGCCGTTTTGCCAGAAATACGGTGGACAGCCTTTCTACCATCCGGGAACTGAAGGAGCACAACACGGAGGTCTATTTTGAGAAGGAAAACATCTGGACGTTCGACTCCAAAGGAGAACTTCTGATCACTATCATGTCCTCTCTGGCTCAGGAAGAAAGCCGCTCTATCTCAGAGAACGTTACTTGGGGACATCGGAAGCGAATGGCAGACGGCAAGGTGGCGGTGGCCTACAGCCGGTTCATCGGCTATGACAAGGGCGAGAACGGCAGCATGGTGATCAACGAGGAGGAGGCCAAGGTCATCCGGCTGATCTATGGGGAGTTTCTGGCCGGGCTTTCCTACCACGCCATTGCTGACCGCCTGACATCTCTTGGCATTAAGACACCCGGCGGCAAAAGCAAATGGAGCCAGAGTACGGTAAAGAGCATCCTACAAAACGAGAAATACAAAGGGGATGCCCTGCTTCAGAAAAGCTACACGCCGGATTTCCTGACCAAGAAACAGATTGTTAATAACGGTGAGGTTCCCCAGTATTATGTGCAGGGAAGTCATGAGCCCATCATCGAGCCGGAGATTTTTGACCGGGTGCAGGACATGATCAAGCAGCGGGCTTCCAAACGGGGATACAGCGGTGTGACGATTTTCTCCTCTAAGATTTACTGCGGGGAGTGCGGTGCGGCCTATGGCTCCAAGGTCTGGCACAGCACAGACAAATACCGGAGGGTGATCTGGCAGTGCAATGCCAAGTTCAAAGAGAAGAAGCACTGCGGCACTCCCCATTTGACAGAGGATGAGGTCAAAGCCGCTTTTGTACGGGCGGCAAACAAGCTGGTCTCAGACAGGAATCTTGTGCTGAAGGAACTGCGGGAAATCCAGAGGACGCTCACCGGCACAGATGAGTTGGAGGCAGAGCAGAAACAGCTGGCGGAGCAGATGAATGCTGACGCAGATGCGGTGCAGGAACTGATTGCACAGAATGCACGGGTGGCGCAGGATCAGACCGAGTACAATCTCCGGTACGATGCTTTGGTTTCCCGTTTTGACAAAACCAAAGCACGGTACGAGCAGGTAACTGCGGAGATTGCCCTGAAGGGGGTCCGCAGGCGGGAGTTCGGACGGTTCATCAAGTCGGTGGAGAACCTGCCGGAGATTATCACCAGGTTCGATGAGGCACTCTGGGGCAGCCTGGTGGAGAAGGTGACGGTATACAGCAAGGACAGAATCGTGTTTACCATGACAAGCGGCATGGAGATCGAGGTCTGATGAAAAACAACAGAGGACGCTTCACTTTTTTGGAGTGGGGCGTCTTTTTTTTGTAGAATTTTTACCAATCTTATGTTATAATACCTTATCTGATTAGTGAAACAAGTGAACGCATTTTCGGGAGAAAGAGAATATGCTAAGAAACAATATCGAATTAGACGTAAAGATAAAATGTATCGAGCAAAATAAGCCGCAGTCTAAGATTGCGGAAGAAATCGGAACTTCTGCTCCATATGTGAGCCGGATTGTAAACAGCGGGGATAAGGTGCTGAATAAAACTTTTGTTCAGATCATGGAGTCGCTGGGGTATGATGTGGAATTGACTTATGTGAAGAGGGAGGAATAGGGTATGGCAAGTTGTACAGTAGAGAATTGGACATTGGAAAGCCTGTCATCAGCATTGCAGGATATGAACAAAGACAATAAACGCATTGCTGTACCCATGTTTCAGCGAGGAAAAAGATGGAGTTCACAGCAACAAAGAACATTTATTGATTCCTTGATTAAAGGATTTCCAGTTGGCACTATGTTGTTTTATGAAACTTTTGAGGATGGAATGCAAACATATATTCTTGTGGACGGTCTTCAACGTGGAAATAGCATAAAGAAGTATATGAATAATCCAACGGAGTTCTTTTATGATA
This sequence comes from Candidatus Scybalocola faecipullorum, assembly GCA_018716485.1. Classification (GTDB taxonomy): domain Bacteria; phylum Bacillota; class Clostridia; order Lachnospirales; family Lachnospiraceae; genus Scybalocola_A; species Scybalocola_A faecipullorum. The sequence continues at coordinate 3,361 of DVJY01000074.1, read as the reverse complement.
AAAATATATCAGAGGAATTCTGTCAGAGTATACTGCAAATTGTTAATGCTAATGTAACCGAAAACTATAATGTGGTGCGATCGAAGTTAACAGAATTCATCAAGAAACAGAAATCGTTTAAAAATTTGCAATATTACCTTCCTGCAAAAGATATAGCTGAGTATTTTTCATCTGGGTCAGAAATAATTGGTGATCTGATTGATGTTATAGCGGAATTTTTTGAGGAGCGCCAAGCGTTATATGATCAAATCGCACTTACTGTTATTCCGGTAATTGTTTATCACGGGGAAGAAGAAAATTTACCAGAGATATTTGACAGGATTAATTCACAGGGAACGCCTCTGGATCAATATGAGGTTTATGCAGCTGCATGGCCAGTAAGTCAAAGATTTAAAATTTCAAATACAGAAATTGTAGAATGTGCCATAAAAAAATATGATGCTTTTGTAGAAGACGGTTTTTCCATTCATGGCTACGATAGAGAAACAATGCGGTTATCTAAGAAAGTAAATGCATTTGAGTATTTATTTGGGTTGGGAAAATATATTGTTTCAAAATATGATATATTAGGCTTCCAGAAATCTCTACCAGATGATACCGTAAATCCTATTGGATTTGAACTGGTAAATGCATGTCTTAATGATACAAATAAAATAAAGGTTTTGTATAAAAATATTTATGCAATAGAAAACGTGGATGTTTTTGAGAGTGCATTAATTAAGGCTATTGATTTCGTGATTAGTTCCGTTTCAGCTATTATTCGTTTCAAAGGGAACAGTCGATCGGGTACGAAAATGTTTCATTCAAAGTACCAGATATTATCAATGATTTCGACTACATTTAAAGAAATGTACGATGGGATGAATTATACAGCGGTAAGTGACAGTTGGAACTCAAAGAAAGATATTATTTCTAAGAATCTTCGCCTATATTATGTATATGACATTCTTACTAATTATTGGAGTGAGGGAGGTACTAACAAGATTCATAGTGCGGCAAAACCCAATAGGTATATGACTGAAATTTCTACACGAGCATGGAAAAATGCCTTAGATGCATTTTTTGACAGATCTATGTTTCGAGCAGAAAGCAAACAAATAGCAAATCCTAAAAGTGAAGAGATAGTCTTCCTTAATTGTATATATCTTAACACATTTACTGCTATGGATCAGCTTTCGATTAATAAATTTGACATAGAGCATATTGCGCCAAAGGAGCAAATGAAAAAACTAATTGCTGTTACAGAAGGTTCGGGGCTTCCTATTAGTTCTATAGCTAATTTGTGCTATTTGCCTGAATATGTTAACCGTAGTAAAAAAGACAAAAATTTTTATCAGGATAAGAAGTATTTGCAGCATATAAATCTGGATGAAGTTGAGAAAAAGTACAGCTTTACTTCAAGTGATGATCTTGAATGGATGGATATGCCATATGAAGGCAGAGATGATTTTGAAACTTTAAAGCAATTTTATTTTGAATTCTGCGATAATAGATTTTCGATACTGAAAAAATTATTCTGTCAATCAATGGGAATTGATTATGAAGCCATGAATGCAGTTTCAGAAAAAGAAATAGCTGAATCTTCAGATGTAGAAAAACCAGTTTCCAAGACGCGAATAGACACAACTAATTTTATCGGTGAGTGTATAAAACGGGTGGAACGTAAAACAGGAGAATCTCTGAATAAGATAGGAAGAAGTGCGTTTGTTTCCTCAGATGGCAATAAGGGATACGTATTTTGCGTTTCAAAAGCATATATACAAGGAAAAAAAGAAAAATATTGGTTTGGATACCGAAGAAACCCTATTGAAGCAATAAGGCAATGCGAAAATAAATATGTTGTTTATGGATGCCGAGAGGCCAGGGAAGTTTTAATTATTCCGGTATCTGTGATTGAGTCCCTGACACCATCAATGAATTCTTCTGTGGATGAGGACGGAGAGATTTCTCACTGGCATATCGTGTTTTTCAAAGACGAGAACGGACATATGTCACAGTTATTGTCTAAGCCCAGCCTACAGGAAATCGATATTGACAAATACAGAATTTAATCTTTTGGAAAGAAAATGATATTTACATGACAACGTATACAGATATTAAGAAAGATAAGTATTATAAAATTCTTTGGACAGGCAACCACTCCATGAGTCTATCTTTTAGGAAACACAAATTTACTGTTAAGCGCAATTACATAAAATATAGTTTTTTGGTGTCAGTTTGTGGTGATGAGATGCGCATTGAAGTGGAGGCAAATGAATTAGTTGAGTTAGAAATATTATATTCATGGGTTTGCCAAATAAGACGGTTTGAATATTTGTTTGATGGCTCATTTTACATTATGTGCAAATGCTGTCTTGATGAGGTTGATTTGACACAGATAATTGGAAAATCCGAAAATGCTTATTTTCAAATGGAGCGTGGGAAGCATATAATAAAGCTTCAATTCAATGACAGAGATTACAAGCGTCATTTTGTCAATTGGATCAAATTAGAAAAAAATTTTCACTTAATTAATCAAATGCTTTTGTATGCGAGCAATACAAGAGGGATAACTGCTGATATCAGGATTGCAATGTTAGCAGAATGTTATGAACCTTTTGCACTTGAACTGGAAAAAAGAGGATATATTACCGTGCAAAAAGTTTTGCCTGCAAAACCCATAACGTGCTCTAAGTGTGGTTATCAGCATTTAAACAAAAACAGATCAAGAAAAACTTTGGGTTCCTGTCTGGAGTCTGTTATAAGAGTTTATGGTAAGCCCGTCTTTTCGACTGAGTACAGAAGAAAAAGAAGTTTAGTAAAACATATTGTAAAAACCAGGAACAAAATTTTTCACGTAAAAACTAATAGCAAAGGGGCATTAGGTGGCGGGCAAAGTGGTTTTTATGCAATTAAATTAGATTGGATGTATCGATACATTATTTTATGCTTGGTTACAGGAAATCGACAGATAATGGATTATGAATTGGAAAAAAATGTTCTGGCATTTGAGACAACTTTTCCTCAACTTGTTTATCATATATGAAAAACATATTCTGAATTATTCAGGGGGGGTGTTCAAAGGGGTGTTCAAAGGTGTTCATTTCCAAAATGAAAAATGTGATTGTATCAAATACCTGAAATTAGTAGATGCCGACATTAAATCGGGGAAAATTAAAGTGTATACAAATGAGACATTAAAGAAGCAAGCTGTTTTAAGAATATTTGAGACCAATGTAAATGAAAATAAGTTACTAAGACTTCCCATACTTAAAATGGGCTTTGCACCTTGAAAATTCAATATTTCAGCTAACAAAATAGTGATTTATGCTCCTATAGACTCTGGATGGAGTGCGTTACGCAGATATTTCGGTAGTCTTGC
>DVJY01000073.1 GCA_018716485.1 Candidatus Scybalocola faecipullorum | reverse complement strand
AAGGGAATAGGGAAAAAGTTTGTGAAGAGGATTGTGTAGCAGTTTGGAACGGACACTATTGCTGTTATTGAAGATGACATAGGCCACCTTTTTGAGGTGGAAGGCATCAGGAAGAAGCGGGTACAGATGGTTCGGGAGAACTGAGAGAAGTTGGAGGAAGTTAAGGGATAATATTTCAAAATATATTAAAATAATTAATTTGGCATCTTGTGAAACAATCCTCTTTCTTATGGAAAAGTGAAGGGAATAGTATAATTCCCTATCTAAGAGGCTAAGGCGACATATAAAATTGATAAAGTTGTCTGAATGAGCACTTTCAATGGATGAGATTATTCATCATCTTGCAGTATTTGTTTCAAGACTGTGGCAGATTCATATATTCGGTGAAGGGAACACAAGAACCACAGCGGTCTTTTGGTCAGAGAAAAAGTAGACATTCAAAGTCTGCTTACCACAAAAACAGGAGCCTTTACGAGAAAAACAAAAAATTTGAAAACGATATATATGATTGGCGGACCGATGGGCGTGGGGAAGACAACAGTGTATCAGATCATGAAGGTAAAATTAGATAACAGCTTTTTTTAGACGGCGACTAGTGTTGGGACGCCCACCCTTTTCATGTGACGGAAGAAGTATTGAGCGGCTGTCCCATTATGGGGCGCTGCATACGGAAAAAATAAATACTGACGGCAAAAGTCCTATGGAAATCACAGATGAAGTGATCAATATTCAGGAAAAGACTTCAATATATTGATTCGATTTAAATATTATTTGAAGTTTGCTTTTGTGTCTAAATAATATATAATTAAAACATAAAAGTAAACAAGGCGGTATTATGAAAAAAGATATTTTAAGGAAATTGTCAGATGAGAATAATGGGTATTTATTTACGGCAGAGGTGCTCAGCCATAAGATTTCTAAAACTTATCTTTCAAAATTTGTAAAGGAAAATGGATATGAAAGGGCAGCCCACGGGATTTATGCAGCGCCGGATATCTGGCCGGATGAACTCTATTTGCTGCAGAAAACAAATCCTAAAATTATTTTTTCCGGGGAAACAGCACTCTATATCCACGGGCTTACAGATCAGGAATACGGCAGGATTGAAGTGACTGTTCCTCAGGGGTATAATGCAGTCCATTTGAGAAAAAAGAAAATTCAGGTAAGATCGCTAAAGGAAGACTTGTATGAATTGGGAAAAACTGTCGCTGAATCTGGATACGGGAATCAGATTGTAGTCTATGATAAGGAACGGGCCGTTTGTGATGCGGTAATTAATCGGAAAAAGATGGATGTGCAGATGTTTCAGACTGCAATGAAAGAATATATGACAGACCAAAGCAGAAGATTACAGGTTCTGGTTCGCTATGCGGAAAAGTTGGGAATACGTGACGAGGTTATGAAATATGTGGAGGTGCTGGCATGATCCCTTATGACGAGGGGGTGCGTTTAGTGTATGCATATCGGTCCTTATGATGATGAGCCAGCCACCGTTGATTTAATGCACGGCTATATGAAAGCTAGAGGGTACGAACTGGATATTACAGATACAAGATACCATCACGAAATCTATTTAAGGGATCTGAGAAGATGTGATCCAAGTAAATTAAAAATTGTTATACGGCATCCGATCCGTCGGGAGGAATAAATGGCAATAGGGAGGTTATTATGCCAAAAGAAGTCAATCCCCAAGAGACCACAAGAGCGGCAGCTTATGAGCTTTGGCTGAAAGCGCCGAATCCTATGGTAACTTTTTTCAAGACCTTTGATGTTACCAATCTGATCAGGGTCAGCAGGAAAAGAAATTTGAAATTCAATATGCTGCTTGATTACTGTGTCGGCAGAGCCGCCGTAAGTGTAAAGGAGTTTTACACGCTTCCGGTCGGTGATAAGCTCATACAGTATGATACTATAGCGGTAAATACGATTGTAAAAAATAAAGAGGGCGAAGTCAGTTCATGCGATATTTTATATGATGCGGACCTAAACAGGTTCAATGAACAGTATTTGAAATATACGGCTGAGGCTGCCGCAAACTGTCAGGACAGGGATTTATCCGATAATAGTATGGTCATCGGAACCTCCGCCATCACAGATACGGAAATCGACGGAGCCGTCGGTATGAACAGCGGCATTTTCAATAATCCGTTTATCATTTGGGGCAGATATAAGAAGAAATGGTTTCGGTATCACCTGACAATCTCTTTTCAGTTTCATCATACACAAATGGACGGCGTGCATGCAGGCGCATTTTTGGAAAATCTGCAGAATGAGATTAATATGCTGAAATAACAAAAGGATTTTTGGCGAAGTCTCTTCAAATTAAAACTTAGGGGAATTTTCTCCTAAGTTTTAATTATGCGGTATTACGGTATTGTGCATAAGAGTTCCATATTCGACACGAAGTGTAGAAAACAACGCGCGAAATTCCTTAAGGGAATCTTTTAAGCATGTAAGATAGTAGATTACACTTGCTTCCGGGTCAGAGACTGGAACTTCAACACGGAGGGTTTCTGTGTCCAGATATTTTTTGGCCAGATCCGTGGTAAAAGATGGTAAAGAAGAAGAGCGTACCAGTTCGTTGAAACTAAAAAGACTGGCTTACCAGTCTTGGATATTAGCAAAACCCCTGCCAAAACCTCGTTTTTTGTTGGCAGGGGTATCCCTACAGATTTCTTCCAGACAAAGATATATTTATTGACTATCTTTTGGAATAGGGAAAGAAATTGTAACAGAAAACCCCCCGTGTTTTCCGTGGTCAAAAGATACGGTTCCTTTGTGGGCAAACGCAATTTGTCCGACAATCAAAAGGCCTAAACCGTGCCGCGGCTCGGCAGTGCCGCTGTCGCTCATCATATAGTGGGGCGTAGTCCTCAGTTGTTCTAACTTCTCATCTGTAACGCCGATGCCGTTATCTTCTACGCTAATTTTATATTCTGTATCGCTTTTTCGGGCGCATACCGAAATTGTGCAGCCATCAGGGTTGTGCGTTTGAGCATTTGTAATCAGGTCCCCGATAGCCCGCCGCAGCAATTCCTTGTCTCCGTTTATGACACAGGTAGTCAGTGCTTCATCGGTATTCCATTCTATCGGATATTTTTCTTCCATTCCCAAATTGATAAAGTCAACAACGCTCTGTCTTGCAACCGCTACAAGATTAACAGGTTTCGGATGGATCGGCTGCATATTATATTCCAATTTCGACGCAAGGTTTAAGTCATTGATAAGATTCTTCATTTTTATACTTTGCTGGCGGATAATTTGTGCTTTTTTTCTTTCGCTTTCCGGCAGGCTTTCGTTATCCTCAATCTGTCCCGCATATCCCATCACCATAGAAAGGGGTGTGCGGATGTCGTGAGAAACGCCGGAAATCCAGTTTGCCCTTGCGGTCTCTTTCCTTTGAAGGTTTCGTTTCTGTCTTTGGAGAATATCCGATGTTTGATTGATTTTGGCGGCAAGATCGGATAAAAGTCCTTTTTCCCTGACGTAAACAGGCTCGCCTGAAGGCAGCGCCTGTATACCGTTGGTAATCGGTTTAACGGATTTAAGTAATTTGGAATTGGCAATCATATAAATCAGGAAAATCAGAAAAATATTCACGCCGATAACAATAATAACCGTATATGGGGCGTTTTTGATGAAATTATAATCCCAGCTGGGAGACATATGTTTCCAATATCGGTCTTTCGGATAGCCGACAACGACTAATCCGTTTTCGGCCTCTCCTGTATAGGTAGGGTATCCGTCAATATATCCCCGTGTCAGGCTGGCAATATCCGAAATTGTATATTGCATCGGAATGGTCTCCGGCAGATTGTCTGTATGCCATTTGACCTCTAATGTATCATTATCAATATAGATTGCCCACGCATTTTCACGGCTTAACCGATCCGCCATATCGTCGGATAAGACATATCCTGTCTCTGTTTTTTGCAGGGCGCCGGCAGTTTCTCTTGCAGTCGTATACGGTCGTCCATTTGCTGTTTGATTGGCAGAAATAACGGCAAGGATAACAATGTTAAGGACGATGACCAATACTGTGCTTAACAGTAATATACCGATAAACCGCCGAATGAGTTTCGTAATATCTTTCATATCATTTCCCCGCTAACACTAACTTATAGCCTAATCCTTTTACGGTAATGAGGGACACGGGCTTTGACGGGTTAGTTTCAATCTTTTCCCGGATTCTGCGGATATGCGCCATCAGCGAGTTTTCATATCCGTATGGATTATCTCCCCACGCAGCTTCACAAAGCTGATCTATGGTTACAATTCTTCCCGCATTACGGTAAAGCGCCAACAAAATATCGTGTTCTTTAGCGGTCAGCGAAATAGGTTCATGATCTTTGATGACTTCAGCGCGGTCAAAGTCAATTTGGCTTCCTGCAAGCTGCACAGTGGGACTTTCCCCTTTGTAGTTGTGCCGCAAAATGATTCCAATGCGCAGGGATAATTCTTTTGGCAGGAACGGCTTTACCATATAATCGTCAGCGCCAAGTCCTAAGCCCCTGAGTCTGTCTTCATCTTCCCCGCGGGCAGTTAAAAAGAGGATCGGAATTTCAGTAAAAGTTCTTATTTGCTCAAATAAAGAAAATCCGTTCCCGTCCGGCAGCATGACATCAAGAATGGCAAGATCAGGTTTCCATTCTTTACACATTTGCAGTGCTTCGGACACAGTTCCGGCGGTTTTCATGGCTTTAAAACCGTCCTGCTCTAAAATAGATCTTACCATTTCCAGCAATTCAGCCTCATCGTCTACGATGAGAATTTTTTTGTATTTTAAGTAATCATAGTCCATAATGCAATTCTCCTTTTTCTGAATTATAGCATATCTATCCTGAATTTTGGCAGTCAGCTCCCAAATGTAAGGTAAATGTAAGGCAGGCAGAAGGCTGGCGCAAGGATGCGGTTTTATACTAAAGACAACAAAGGAAACCCCCTTCGGGGATACCATTATGCCGATATAACGCGGCAGGAATAAGGAAAGGAGAGGACGCAATATGAATATGATTGAAACTCAGAATTTAACGAAAATCTATGGAGATTTTACGGCGGTATCTCGTCTGAATCTTCATATTCGCAAAGGAAGTGTTTATGGATTTTTAGGTCCAAACGGGGCGGGAAAGTCTACCACGATGAAAATGTTTCTAGGCCTTACACAGCCGACAGAGGGCAGTTTTCATATTGACGGAAAAACATATCCGTCAGACCGTGTTTCTATTTTAAAGGAAGTCGGATCATTTATTGAAGCGCCGGCATTTTACGGGAATCTGACCGGAGAAGAAAACCTGGATATTATACGGAAAATTCTCGGACTGCCGAAAAGCTGTGTGGATGACGCTTTGACGCTTGTAGGGTTAACAGAGTTTAGAAAAAGACTGGCTAAGAAATATTCTCTTGGTATGAAACAGCGTTTAGGCTTGGCAGGCGCCTTGATCGGCAGACCGCCGATTCTGATTCTTGATGAGCCGACCAACGGCCTTGATCCGGTCGGTATTCACGAGATACGCACCCTGATCCGTTCTCTGCCGCAGAAATATGACTGCACAGTATTGGTTTCTTCTCATTTACTCTCCGAAGTAGAACTTATGGCTGACGATATTGGTATTTTAAATCACGGTCATCTGTTATTTGAGGGAACAATGGAGGATTTGAAAAGGAGCGCCCATGCTGCCGGATTTCCGACGGACAATTTGGAAGATACTTTTCTTGCTATGATTGATGAAGACAATCGCCGGAGAGGAGGTACAATATGAGCCTTGTCATAGAGTGTGAAAAGCTGAAACGTACAGGTTATTTCACTGTGTTTTTGGCAGGCGGCTTTCTTGCGGCAGCTTTTCCTGTTGTCTATATGATGGTAAAAGCAGAAGAAATGACTTCCCTTTCCGGAAATCCGATGGATATATTGATGGCTGCAAACTGGCAAATGATGGCTATGCTGAATATTCTTATTTCCATTTGCGGCGCCTGCATGATGTACCACACGGAATATGCCGATAATGGTATGCAGAAAATGTCGGTGCTTCCCATCCGTCAGGAAAATATGTTTTTCGGAAAATTTGTGATTGCCGCTTTGGTTTTATCTGCTATGGCAGTTATCGAAATGGCGGTTTTATCCGGCTGCGCCAAGTATTGGTTTCAAAGCTATGTATTTGACTTGGCTGAAATATTGAAAATCGCCGGTTTCCAAATTGTTGTTACGCTGCCGACGGTCATGCTTATGCTGGTTATTGCGTCTGCCTGCAGGAATATGTGGATATCCCTCGGTATCGGCGTGATTTTAGTATTCACGCTTTCTATTCTTCCGCAGGATAATGCAGTGCTGAGCCTGTTCCCGTTTGCTTCTCCATATCAAATATTCTCTGCATCCGTGGAAAATAGCCGTGCTGTCTTGTTTTTAGCTGCCTGCGGAATCGAAACCGTCTTGTTTGGCATTGCGGAGGTTGTATATCTGAAGGTGAGGAGGTGTTTTGAATGAGTTTCTTATCATTGATCGGAATAGAGCTTAAAAAAATCCGTCGTTCTAAAATCTTATTAATATTGCTGATCCCAGTCATTATGATGTGGATTCCGGGTATTATCAATGCAGATATGAACTTTGATTTGAGGGGTATCCCTATCACTCCCGAAAATAACTTCTTCATTCAAGGATTTATGGGTATGGTTTGGTTTATGATTCCGGCGACGCTGGTAATCTGCACTGTGCTGCTCAGTCAAACGGAACGCTCGAATAAGGGAATTTTGAAAATGCTGTCCCTGCCCGTCAGTACGACACAATTGTGCCTCGCCAAGTTTACCGTCCTACTCATACTGGCAGCAGTTCAGATGATCATGTCCATTGGAGCGTACTATATTTGTGCGGCAATTGTTACCTGTACGCAGAACTATCACTTTATCCTTGAGCCGCTATATGTTTTCAAAAATGTATGCAGCATATATGCCGCCGCCATTCCGATGGCTGCCGTGTATTGGGCGCTTTCCACTGTAATTTGGTCTCCCATTTTCTCAGTCGGCATCGGTTTGGCTTCGATTGTACCTTCTGTGCTTATGATCAACACAAAAATTTGGTTTGCCTACCCGATGAGCTATCCGTTCTATTTGCTGATGGTGGCGTATGGGAGAGCTGCTGATGGCGTTTATGAAACACAAATCCATTGGCTTCCATGGCTGCCCGCTGCAGCCGTGATCACAATAATCGCGCTTATCGCAGCTTGTGTTCGATTTGGCTCATCGGAAAACCGCTAAAGAGGCAGATAACTTTATGCCGTAAAGGGTACGGCGATCATGAGGAAAGGGGACAACGACAATGAAAAACAAAATTTTAACTGCAATTTCTGTCATCATGCTGTTTATACCGTGGACGATTTTACCTTTGCGCAGCTTCGATTGGGCATTGGAGTCGCCGACAGCGGAGATTATGATTTACAGTTACGCCGCATTTATGATCTTTTCAGGCATTTTTTCTATGCTGGTTTATACCAAAGGCAAGGTGAAATCAAAACTTATTCAGGTATGTGCTGTCATCAACAGCATTTACGCGGTTGGCGCGATTGCGATTCTTTGCACGATATTTGCATGACAATTCCGGGATTTGTGAATGGGTGATTCTATGAAAACAATGAAAAATCTGACTGCCGCACTGCTTTGTCTATGTTTGGCCTTTGCCGTCACGGGATGCAGCGGCGATCATATCAAAGATGATATCATAAACAGTTTTAATGATATGCTCCAGCATTTCAGCAAATATGCCCTTACAGACGAAAAAGATTTGCAGGGCGATAAGGGCGAAGGCGAGGATACTTATACCGGCTCCTATCATGCCGAATATGATGACTTTAGCGGCACGGAGTATATTTTCGGAGGCACGGGGCTTAAACGGGAAAACGGCAGCAATCTCACTGTAACTTACAAGCTGACGGTTGATTCCGGTACAGTTAAATTTTACTGGCGTGATAAAAACGAAGAAGAAATGATCGCAGATACAAGCGATTCAGGCACATATGCCGTTACCCTTGATGAAGGCGACAATTATCTTACTTTGGAAGGCAATCATTTTTGCGGCTCGCTTTGGGTGACTGTGGAATGATTTTAAAAGGAAAAAGGTAGACGTTTGGAAATGACAGACGTATAATCAGGTTATGAGCATAAATTTAGAATTGATGTTCATTCAAAAGGCTGAGGATAGATTGGGAGGAATATATCTTATGAAAGAAATGATCGGATACTGCGGACTTGACTGCGAAAAATGCGACGCATACATTGCGACTGTTAATGACGATCAGGCTTTGCGTGAGAAAACAGCGAAATCATGGGCAGAGTTAAATAAGGCACCTATTTTGCCGGAACATATTAACTGCGAGGGCTGCCGTGCGGACGGAGCGAAAACAGTATTTTGCCAGTATATGTGTGCAATACGGAAATGTGCTGCGGGAAAAGGCGTATCTACATGCGGCGATTGTTATGAATTAGGGATCTGTCCGACTGTTGGGGCAATTTTCGAAAATAATCCGTCTGCTGCGGAAAACTTGAAAGGATAAAATAAATAGATTAACGAAGCTGATTTTAAGGAGGCGATTGATAATGAATTGCCCTAAGTGCGGCGAAAATATGCAGGAGGGCTTTTTGCAAACTGCCAAAATAGTTGCCTTTAATAAGACAAGGCATAAAATATCGTTAAATCCCAAAGATGATGAAGATGTTATGATAACGAGAAAGGCATTTTCAGGCACAGATTTTCAGGGATTTATTTGTAAAAAATGTGGGCTGATTGTATTTGATTATAAAAACAGTATATCACGGATTTAGTGCCTGTATCTGTCATATATGTAAAAACATTCATCATATATAATCATGAATACAGGTGAAGACGGCTTGGTTTGACAGATGGTTATTGCAGAGCAGATGTTATGAATTAGAGAAAGCAGCCTTATTAAAAGTATGAAAACCGGGGTTAGTTGTACCTCTGCTGCATTTTGTGATAAAATGATGTTGGGGGCAAAAGCCCCAACCATGATGCCTTCGGATTGTTCCGTGCTGCGCACTCTCACAATCCGTCCCCAATATTCGCATATCGTGGGATATACATTCCACTTTTAGGCTCAATATCAGGGCGGGTCCCAAGGTCTTTCACCCACTTATGAGCAAACTCATGTGGGCTCAGACCTTTTGACCTTGGCATCATAAAATGATTAAAGTATATAAAATGCAGCAGGGAGGCAACGGAGGTAGATAGAAATGACAATAGCAGAAGCTATGAAAAGACGCCACAGTGTCCGTCAGTATAAGGATAAGCCGCTGGAGGCACAGACAATCGATGCACTGAAGAAAGAGATTGATGTATGCAACAAAGAAAGCGGACTGAATATCCAGCTTGTTGTCAATGAACCGAAAGCATTTGACAGTTTGATGGCACATTACGGGAAATTCAGCGGCGTTGCCAATTATATTGCAATGATTGGGGAAAAAGGCCCGGATCTTGAGGGAAAATGCGGTTATTATGGTGAAAGACTGGTGTTGTTTGCACAGCAGTCCGGATTAAATACATGTTGGGTCGCAATGACATATAAGAAAGTAAAAACAGCATTTACTGTCGGTGACGGTGAAAAGCTTTGTATTGTCATTGCGCTGGGATACGGGAAAACGGAGGGAACTCCACATAAATCTAAAAAGGCAGCGGCGGTATATAAAGCAGACGGCCCGGTGCCTAACTGGTTCAGGAAGGGGATTGATGCGGCGCTGCTGGCCCCTACAGCAATGAACCAGCAGAAGTTTTGCTTTGTACTTAAAGGAAAGCGTGTGTCGGTCAAGCCGGGCATCGGTTTTTATACAAAAATCGACATGGGCATTGCCAAGTATCACTTTGAAATAGGCACCGGAAAAACCGGATGGAAGTGGAGTAAATAATCATTGGGAAAAAATTGAGGACAAATGTTACTTTGGGCAGAACCGATTTTTGGTTCTGCCCTTAATTATATTAGAGTATTTAATAGTATTTAATAGTAAGTCAATTGGAAAAGTAAATTCCAGTTCCAGTAGTTCTTAACTGGAACTTACCATTGCAAAAACAGTGGTGGAAGTAACTCTTCCAAACCTTTCTCTAACCGGTTGGATTCCGATTAGTAGTCAAATATAATATAGTTACTTTCCCTGAGATGCAGGATAGGGCAC
>DVJY01000011.1 GCA_018716485.1 Candidatus Scybalocola faecipullorum | reverse complement strand
TCACATATTCAATTTCCGGACCATGCATAGTCGGACTGCTCAACCAAACTTTTGATTCAAATTTTTCAAAATTATTGTTCTCTTTAAACATATGTAATTACCTCTTTTATATCGCTCCATGTTGTGGTTATTCTTTATGCAATCTCTTTGTTTACCTCTTCTGGTGTCTTAAATGTTGGTACAACACTTCGGAGAGCTTCTTTTGCGATCAGATCATCACCCGTATCGCAGGCATTTCTAAGAGTCTGGATTTTTTTATTTATTTCTTCCTCACTTACTGGTGTATCCCTTCCTATGAAGATCATACTGTTGTCTGTCTTATCCAGTTCTTCTGTCTTAACTAACAATTCCTCGTATAACTTTTCTCCCGGTCTTAATCCTGTTTCAATAATTTCAATTCCCTGAACACCAGATAAACGAATCATGTTCTCTGCCAAATCCATAATTTTAACCGGCTGTCCCATATCCATAAAAAAGTGTCTTCGACACTTCAGCCCCCCGCCCCCATTCATGGGGGAAATTGGGGGTTCCTTTTTGTGTCATTTTCCTGCATAATAGTCTTATGAATATTTTACAGACTATCCTTAAAGACCATTATGAAGAAATTTTATATACCCTCCATCCCAGAAAAACTGAGATGGAAAACATCGATAAGATGTTAGGCTGCGGAGATCCTTCCTTTGGCGGTGCCATGTACGGCTGTCCTCACTGCGGTAAGCTCAAATTTGTCCCTTTCCGCTGCCACAGCCGTTTCTGCCCTACTTGCGGAAATAAATATGCTATGGAACGCACGACCTCTATGTCCTTTAAACTCATCGATGTCCCTCACCGCCATTGTGTCTTTACCATTGATGAACAGCTCCGGGACTTTTTCCTCAATGACCGCTCCCTCCTTGACTGTCTTTTCCATGCCGTAAACAGCGTTGTCTCCCATATGTTTTTTAAGCAGAATAAATCCATGAACTTCACTCCCGGTTTCATCATGGTCCTTCATACCTTCGGCAGGGACCTCAAATGGAACCCCCATATCCATTGCCTTATTTCTGAAGGCGGTTACAGCGACAATGGTTTCTGGCGCAACACCCATTATTTCAACTATGCTTATCTGCGCAACGCTTTCCGCACTGTACTCCTGAATGAATTGGAAGCTAAGATCGGCCCTTCGTTTAAAAAAGCGAAGGCTCGCTGCTACCGGGAACACAAGGACGGCTTCTATGTCTATGCCAAACCCAATACCTGTGACCCTGAAACTGCTATCAAGTATATCGGACGCTATCTCGGCCGTCCGGTCATCGCTACTTCCCGCATTGACAACTATGATGGTGACTTCGTTACCTTCCATTACAATCGCCATGAAGATGATCAATATGTGGAAGAGACCATCCCGGTCATGGAGTTTATACAGCGTCTGATCCGCCATATCCCGGAAAAACATTTTAAGATGATCCGCTATGGCGGCATTTATGCCAGACACAGGGCGATCGACAAAAAACTCCGCAGGGTCATTTCCCGGGAAAAGCACCATATTTACAGGAGTTTTAACCAGTGGCGTACCGCCATCCTTTCTTCCTTTGGTCATGACCCATTAAAATGCGAATGCGGTACCACCATGCTGTTTTTAGAGCTTTATTTCCATCACAAACGCGTTTCTCTGGAAGAAATGTACGAGAAAGCCATGTCCCGTTCTCGTGGAAAGAGGCCCTCTGCATGACTTCCTTAAATCTTATTCCTGTGGTATACTCCTTTCAAAGGAGGGCTGCATATATGGATCCAAATACAGAGAAACTGCGAAAAAAATATATGGATAATCCGCCGGAAGGGATGACAGCCGAGGACATTCGCCGTATGAGCGAGGATGACCTTCTGGATATGGATTATTTTCTAAATGAAGATGACCCATTTGACGATGGTTTTGGCGAAGAAGGTTTCTATATCTTCTGATCCTGCCAACGTCTTATTGTCATGTTCAAACACACGTTCATCTAACATACGTTCGATGAACGTGTGTTCTTTTTTGGATACTCCAAAAACGCAATTTCCTATAAAGTAAAGAAAGTAAAGTAAAGTAAAAAAAGTCCCTCTCGGGACTTTTTACCTTTCCTTTTCTCATCTATCTCATCAAACGGTCTTCATGACAATTTCCAGTCCGACTTCCACCTGCTGCACGCGGCCAAACATAGGCAGTTCCAGCCAAGCTTTGCGTTTATGGCGGTCAATTTTTTTAATCAAGCCTTCCATGCCGCACAGCGGTCCGGATAATATCTTGACTTTCGACTGCTCAATGACACCTTCAGACATGGCAACGACTTGATCTTCACCGCCGAACCGCTGCAAAAACTCAATCTCTTTTTGCGTCAGCGGCACCACCGTTTCCCCGGTACCTATGATTTTTGTCAGACCTATGACTTTTTTCAGCTGGTCATGAAGTATATCGGAATTTTCTGCAATCATAAAAACATATCCGGGGAACAGGACTTTTTTCAATGTTGTCCATGTGCCTCGGATATGTTTCTTTTCTTCATAATACGGGATAAAGCATCGTTCCAGCACAGTGTCTGGGATAAATTTCCTGCATTGGATCAGGATATTTTCCTCTGTCCCTGTGCGGACCTGTACAACATACCACATCGGCTTGTACTCCTTATTCTCTTTAATCCCTTGCCTTTAATTTAGCTTTTGATTGAATCAAATCTTCTTGTTTTTAAGCTTTTATTTTAAACATTGCCATGGAGACATACCAAAAGCCCGCCATACACCTAAAAAAGTGTATGCTTCGCCATTCTGTCTTCATTCAGGCAGACTGACTCCTCTTTTGTATGTCCTCCGCACGATACAAACGCGGCAAGGCGACGATTTGCATCTATACAGATTATGGCTTACTTGGTGCTTTAATATTACAGCACCTTTAAAAATCTTTGATCATGCTTAAACTTAATTTTTGGCCTGATGGTATTCAGGCACAATATCATGAACTAATTCTTTCATATTAGTACATTCATTCCACGCCTCTTTGCCCAGAAAAGCCAGCTGTTCGCTCAGCTTGTCGGCATCGACCGGCAGCGGATTGCCGATGAAGATACGCTGGTTTGCGGTTTTTTGAAGACCTTCCGCAGCCATTAAAAGTTCCTCATACAACTTTTCTCCGGGACGAAGCCCCGTAAATTCAATCTTTATATCAACATCCGGGGTGAATCCGGACAGTCGAATCAAGTTTCTTGCCAGATCGGCAATTTTCACTGGCTCACCCATATCAAGGACGAAGATTTCTCCGCCTTTGGCATAGGCGCCAGCCTGAAGCACCAAGCTGACTGCTTCCGGAATTGTCATAAAAAACCGGATAATGTCCGGATGGGTGACCGTCACCGGTCCGCCGTGGGCAATCTGCTTCTTAAATAAAGGAATGACGCTGCCATTGCTTCCGAGAACATTACCGAAACGAACGGCTGTAAAAATTGTCTCGCTTTTCTGCGCGTACATCTGTATGATCATTTCGCACAGGCGCTTGCTGGCGCCCATGATATTGGTCGGATTCACAGCCTTGTCTGTTGAAATAAGGACAAAACGCTTTGTATGGTATTTATCCGCCCGCATGGCCGTCTTATATGTACCGATCACATTGTTTTTAATGGCTTCGTTCGGACTGTCTTCCATCAGCGGCACATGTTTGTGCGCCGCAGCGTGATATACAATATCCGGCCGGTATGTCTTAAAAACATCTTCCAAGCGGTTGCTGTTTCTGACGGAACCGATCAGCACTTTCAAATCCAGCTCCGGATATTTGTATTTCAATTCCTGCTGAATATCATACGCGTTATTTTCGTACATGTCAAATATTATTAATTGTTTGACATGATGTGCTGCCAGCTGCCGGCAAAGTTCACTGCCGATGGAACCGCCGCCGCCTGTGACGAGAACGACCTGATCCTGAACATAACCGAGCACTTCTTCGATGTTCATCCGTATCGGGTCACGTCCGAGCAGATCTTCTATCTCCACATCACGAAGCTGAGATACGCTCACTTCTCCGTTGATCAGCTGATAGACGCCGGGCACTGTCTGTACCTGACAGCCTGTATATTTACAAAGATCAAGGATTTCTTTTTTATCCTGATTTTTAATGGACGGGATTGCAAGGATAATCTTTTTAATATGATATTTCTCTGCATAATGTCCGATGTCAGACCTTCCGCCGACGATCGGCACACCTTCCAGATAGCGGCCATGTTTATTTTTATTGTCATCGATCAGGCAGACAACTTTATCCGAAATCAAACTGCTCGTTCTGAACTCTTTGATCAGCATAGCCGCCGCCGCGCCGGCGCCGATGATCATGACCGGATTAGTGGCTTTATTCTCAGCGCTGTTCTTACCGTTTTCATTAGATTTTATGTTTTCTTTATGGTAAAAACGCCTCAGAAGCCGGTATGCGATCCGTATAAAGCCTGTAGACAAAAACATGAGCACCCAGCCGAAGATATAGAAAGAAATCGGAAGCCGGATCCATGCATATGTGGCAAGCAAAGATACTGCCGCTGAAATTACTGAACCGACAAATGTATTGATAAGTTCATTGATACCTGCATAGGTCCATATACTTTGGTACAATCTTATTAATGAATAGATGATGACCGTCACCACTGCAGCCACGATCATATAGATCAAATAATTATTGAGATATTCCCGCGGAATTTGAGAGATGCGAAGGTCAAATCTCAGCCAGAGCGCGCATCCATAGGAAAAAATCACCGCCAATATATCTGCAATTACAATTACCAGTTTTTTACTCATAACTTTTTACTGTTCTCCCTTATGATATGATCATAAATTTTCTCTGACGTTCAATCATTCTGCACGGCCATAATATTCACTGTACTGACCATAATAGCCTTTTCTGTCATCACTTACTTTGTTTAAAACAGCGCCCAGAATCTTACATCCGCTCTTAGACAGCTGTGCTTTTACCTTTTGCGCGACTTTATAGCTGATTTTATTATTTTCGATAACCATAATCGCGCCGTCTGCATACTGAGCAATCACTGCCGCATCGATGACCATGCCAAGGGGCGGGCAGTCGATAATAATGTAATCGAAAACTTTCTTCAAGCCACTGAGCATTGCCGGAAATCTGGCAGAGCCTAAAAGTTCAGATGAATTTGGAACACAAACGCCGGCAAAAACCATATATAAATTATGGATGTTTGTCTGGCAGACAATATTGTCCAGCTTCTCACGGCCAGCCAAGTAGTGGCTCAATCCATTAACAGTTTTATCCGGCGCGTATCGGCTGACGGCAACGGATTTTCTGATGTCTGCATCCACATAGACGACTTTATTGCCGGCCTCGGCCAATGATCTGCAAAGATTAAAAGAAACTTCTGACTTTCCTTCGCCTTCTATACAGCTTGTCACTGCGATTGCTTTCATATTGACACCACTGAAGATCACATTTGTACGCAGCTGTTTATAAGCTTCGTTCATCGTTAAATCTATTTCTTCCAGTCTGTTTAATCGTATAGGAATCATGCAACTTTGCCTCCCCGCTTTTTAGTAGTATGCTGCTTCTTTTTGGAACCTCTGCCATTTTTCATAGGAATGACTCCAAGCGTTGTCAGATGAAGATGTCGCTCAATATCCTCTTCAGATTTAATGGTGTCATTTAAAAGGTACAAAACGATAATAACCACACATGCGATCGCCAGTCCTGCGATGCCGCCAAGCGCACAGTTTCTCGTCAGGCTCGGGCTTACCGGAGCTTCAGGAAGTACGGCTTCTTCCACAATACTCGGACGCTCCGCACCGGTGACATCAGATGTATCTGCTGTGACCGACGCGATCTCATTGGCAAGCAGCTGTGCTGTGGCCGGATCCGGATTTGTCACAGTAATTGTCAGAATACGGGAATCCGTCGGATTTGAAACTGTTACCGCATTTGCCAACTGCTCATAAGACATATTCACGCCTGTATTTTCAATGACCTGTTCAATGACAAGCCGTGTTTTGATAAATATTTTATAATCATTTGTCAGCTGTGTGCCAAGCTGTACATCGGACAGCGCGTTGCTCTCTGCAGTCCGTGACAAAACATAAATCATTGAAGAAGCACTGTACATCGGAGTCACTAAAAATATTGTATACCCCGCCATAAGTACGACACCGGCAATAAAAGCCCCAATAATTACAACGATTTTTTTCTTCAGCGCATAAAAAAGTTCTTTAAGGTCAATCTCGATTTCATCATTTTCCAATGCCTGATTCATAATCTTCTCCTAACTTATTTGTTGATTTTTTAATATAATGATAGGATTTTCAAAAGTCAGACGCCTCAGTATGTCTTCACCACACTGCTGACGGATCCATTCCGCTGCCTTTTTAAATACCGGCGGGCGGTGGATGCTTCCATGCATATCGCTTCCAAGAATATCAATATAGTTTTCCTGAATAAGCTTTCTGCAGTAACGCACATGACTGTCCAGAGAACTTCCGGTCAGACTTCCGGTATTCATCTGGAATACTGCCGCACAGTTTTTCAGTTCATCAAGCTTTTGCCAATCCTTCCATAAACATTTGACGCGTTCAATATGTGCAATTACAGGAATATAACCTGCCCGGCGGACTGCCTGAACAGCCTCATAAATATACCTGTATTTTTCTGAAGGGAAAAATTCGATAAGCACATAGCAGCTGCCGTTATACGAAGAAGCAAGTCCCTTTTCCAAATGTTCGATCACATCGTAGGAATATAAGATTTCATTGCCCAAATACAGCTCCATATCCGGGTAATTTTCTTTCATCCGACACCGCAGATGATTATATGCTGTGACAAGCTTTTCTTTTGGTACCGCCTTTTTCACACTATAATGGGGTGTTGCACATATGTACCGAATTCCTTCGCGATATGCAAGTTCCATCATATTAAGACTTTCTTCCTCGCCGGAGGATCCGTCATCCACCTCGGGCAGTATGTGCGTATGCATATCAAAATAGTTTATTTGTGTATATTTATACTTCGACGTTTTTCCCTTCACTTCGCCTCTCATCGCCTTTATTTTTATATATCATACATATTTCTGAACCGCTAAGCTTCCGCTCACACCTATATACATTAACATAATTTTCTATAAAAGTCTACACAAAAAACAGGAGCTAAATTCGACAAAATTAATTAATTTTGCTTTTTTCTGCTCCTGCTTTTTCAGCTATTATATATTTTTTACAAATTATGATTGTATTTTTATGTATTATGTCCCAATATTTTACAATTTATCCCAAAATTACCAACATTTACTACAAGCTCCATAACCTCTTGCTTCTGCGTCAGAACGGGACACCTGATAAGCCCGATCCGGATCCATCCGCCCGCAGTTTGGAATACTGTGGTATTTTGAACCTGTCGCTGAAAGCCACACAAGATCATTGGAAGAATTATCTGCATAGCTTCCGCCTGAACTAAAGCTGCCCGAAGAAGATGCCGGCACACTTTTGGCAGACGCCAACTGTGACTGAAGACTGCTTATCTGATCTTCAAGCTCCTTTTTCTCATCAGCTAATTTTTCATTCTGACTTTTATATGTGCTGTTTTGTTCCGAAAGCTCATCATTTTCCCCTTGTATTTCTTCAACTTGTGACTGAAGCTGATCAATCGTCGACTGCTGATCTTTATATTTTGTAATCTCCTGATCCAGTGCGTCACGTTCATCACTCAGTGTATCATAAGCAGTGTTGAGCTGATCAAAATCAGACTCCAATAATGCATATTCATCTTCGAGTGATTCATACTGGACAGTCATTGACTGAATACGTTCATTTAAAGGAACAATATAGGATCCAAAAATACCTCCGATGCCCAAAAGCACAGCAATAACTGCCGCAGCTGTCACCGCAATTTTCTTGTGCCGGCAAATTTGCTGCCAAATTTTTTTGAATCTTTCCATATTCTCTCTCCCCTGTAAAAATATTGCTTTGGCAATCATTATACCCCGCTCGCAGGAAAGGAAGCGGCGCGTTAGCGGCATTTACTTCCCAAGCCGTGGATTTCCGGGTATATCCCTGCGCCAGCAGGGCAAAGCGGCTCTGTCGCTTTGGATTGCACTCCGTGCAATCATTATACCATGCCTATATAGTTTCGGATGCGAAAATATAAGAAAATCGACACAATTCTGCAAATATCTGCCGGCATCAAAAAAAGGCGAGGTTTTACCTCGCCTTGAAATGCTTATTAAAAGCAGGGGAAGAGGGATTCGAACCCCCATGAACGGTTTTGGAGACCGTCATACTGCCGTTGTATGATTCCCCTAAATCATATACCCTGAAAACTGCATACTGAAATCTTTACATCTTATTGAAACCAATATCTCTGACCACTTAGCTTCCCTTCTGTTTGTCCACAAAGAAGTTCTGTTCGCTGCGCTCACAGAACGACCTTCCAACTAACCTCACTGCCTTCGCTTCCGCTCGGCGTTCGCTAAGTTTACAGGTCAAGCCCT
>DVJY01000072.1 GCA_018716485.1 Candidatus Scybalocola faecipullorum | reverse complement strand
TCCCTGTCCTACGCTTAAACACCATTGTTAGCCTTTGGTGCTCCAAGGACTCGGTACTGGCGACTTGCTGGGTCTTACCAGACTGGATTCCCACCAGTTATATATCCAGCGCCGAACTGGCGCACACCTCTACGGCTATTATATGCATTTGATACAAATGTATGCTTTTACATGACAAAGCCGGAAGCGCACGGTACTGCAGCAACATCCTGTGCTTGCTGCACATATGCCTTCCGGCCTGAATCTTATATGCTTTAAATATACATCATTATTCAACAGTCACACTTTTGGCCAGATTTCTCGGCTTATCTACATCAAGTCCTTTAGACACCGAAATATAATAAGCCAGCAGCTGAAGCGGGATTACCGCCAGACTGGTCGTAAAATAGTCATTGGTCTTTGGAACATAGATCGTAAAATCAGCAATATCTTCCATATTATAATTACCGTACTGGGTCAGGCCAAGCACTGTCGCCCCGCGGCTTCTGACTTCCACCAGATTGCTGATCTCTTTTTCATACAATTCCGGCTGTGTTGCCACGCCGACAACGAGAACGCCGTCTTCCACAAGTGAAATCGTACCATGCTTTAACTCGCCGGCTGCGTAAGCTTCTGAATGAATATAGGAAATCTCCTTAAGTTTCAATGAACCTTCCATGGAAATACCGTAGTCAAGGCCGCGTCCGATGAAAAAGACATCTCTCGTATGAGAGAACTTATTGGCCAGCCACTGAATCCGCTCTTTTTCATCAAGAATCCGCTGAATTTTGTCCGGAAGCTTCAAAAGTTCATCAATATACCTCTTATAATCTGCTTCTGACACTGTGCCCCTCACTTTGCCGAACAACAGGCCGATCAGATATATAGCTGCCAGCTGGGTACTGTAAGCCTTTGTTGTCGCCACAGAAATTTCCGGACCTGCCCATGTGTAAAATACGCTGTCCGCCTCTCTGGCAATAGAACTTCCCACAACATTGACAATACCCAACACTTTAAAGCCCCGCTTCTGAGATTCTCTCAGCGCCGCAAGCGTGTCCGCCGTCTCGCCGGACTGACTGACAACAACAACCAATGTGTTGTCCACAAGCACCGGATTTCTGTATCTGAATTCCGAAGCCAGATCCACATCCACAGGGATACGCACCATCTGTTCCAGTACATATTTGGCGCATACACAAACATGGTAGGCAGAGCCGCAGGCTACCATCTGAATACGGCTGACTGCTTTAATTTCATCGTCTGTCAGCCCAAGTTCTTCAATCACAACCTGACCATCCTTAATTCTCGGATGAATCGTATCAGCAACAGCTTTCGGCTGCTCATAGATTTCTTTAAGCATAAAATGTTCAAAGCCTTCTTTTTCAGCGGCTTTGGCATCCCAATGAACCGTTTTAAATTTCTTTTCAATCTCTTCCTGATCAATATTATAGAAATGGATCTCATTTTCACTGAGCACAGCAATATCTCTGTCCTCAATATAACAAACCGTCTTTGTATATTTTAAAATCGCAGGCACATCGGAAGCAATAAAATTGCCCTGCTCCGACTTTCCGATGATCAGCGGGCTGTCCTGACGCACAGCGTAAACATTACCCGGGAAATCCTGAAAAAGAATACCAAGCGCATACGAGCCGCGTACTCTGCCCAGCATCTTGGATATTGCCTCCAGCGGATTGCCCTGATAGTAATAGGCAAGCAGATGAACGATAACTTCTGTATCTGTCTCTGAAATAAAAATAAATCCTTTTTTGCGGAGCCACTCTCTTAATTCTTTATAATTTTCAATAATCCCGTTATGCACGACTGCAATACGGCGGTCTTTTGAAAAATGGGGATGGGCATTGACAACCGACGGTTCGCCGTGTGTTGCCCAGCGTGTATGGCCGATACCGCATGTTCCTTTAACTGCCTTGCCGTTGTCAGTCATCTCTCTGAGCGCCTGAAGGCGGCCTTTGGCTTTAATAATTTCTATCTCTGATTTTGGCGAGCCTGTCACTGCGATACCCGCAGAGTCATAGCCTCTGTACTCCAGTTTTGAAAGGCCTTCAATTAATATCGGCGCCGCATTCTGCGGTCCGGTATATCCAACAATTCCACACATAGGCAGTTATACCTCCTCATATCCTCTAGCTTTAATCACGTCGACCACTTCTTTGACATATGCCTGGCAGATTGCCTGATCCGGCGCTTCCACCATCACGCGCACAAGCGGCTCAGTGCCGCTTTCACGCACAAGAATACGTCCTTCGCTGCCAAGTTTATCTTCAACGGCGCTGACTGCTTCCTGAATCTTTTTATCGGACATCGCCGCCTGTTTATCTTTCACACGGACATTTTCCAGCACCTGAGGATAAACCTTAAACGGTTCCGCCAACTGCGCCAGTGTCTGTCCTTTAACAAGCATCACTTCCATCATCTTGATCGCTGTCAGAATACCGTCGCCGGTCGTTGCGTACTTTCTGAAAATGATATGGCCGGACTGCTCTCCGCCAATACGGTATCCGTGATTAGCCATATTTTCATAAACATACTTATCTCCCACAGCTGTCTTTTCATATTCGATGCCCAGTTCATCCAGCGCTTTATACAGGCCGAAATTGGACATGACCGTCGTTACGACTTTATTGCCGACCAGTTTGCCCCGTTCTTTCAGATAGCGGGCGTAAATATAAATCATCGCATCGCCATCCACAAGATTCCCGTGTTCATCAACGGCCAGACACCGGTCAGCGTCGCCGTCAAAAGCGAATCCGGCATCCAAATGATTTTCGGCAACATACTTCCTTAATACTTCTATATGCGTGGAACCGCAGTTTGTATTAATGTTTTTGCCATCCGGCTGGTTATTGATCACATATGTACGCGCGCCCAAATTGTCAAATACCCGCTTTGCGATCATCCACGCACTTCCGTTGGCACAGTCAAGGCCGATCTTTTTGCCCTCATAGGAACGGATAGCCAAAGACTCAAGAAAATTCATATACTGGTCTCTGCCCTTTGAAAAGTCCACTGTACGACCGATTTTTTCTCTTTCGGCCATCGGAATGTCTTCAGAGATACCGTCAATATAAGCCTCTACTTTTAAAATTGTATCTTCATCCATCTTTTCTCCGTATTCATTGATCAGCTTAATGCCATTGTCATAATACGGATTATGGCTTGCGGAAATCATAATACCGCAGTCCATAAAATGTGTCCTTACAATATATGCCACCGACGGCGTTGTCGTCACATGCATCAGATAAGCATCTGCACCGGACGCTGTAATACCTGACACAAGCGCAAACTCAAACATATACGAAGAAAGACGTGTGTCTTTGCCGATCAGCACTTTACAGCGCTGTCCCTCTCTTTTTTTTCGTCCATAGTACCAGCCGATAAACCGACCGATTTTATAGGCATGATCGGCTGTCAGCGTCACATTCGCCTCACCGCGGAAACCGTCTGTTCCAAAATATTTTGCCATAATTATACTCCTTAGAAATTATTTGTTTTATTGACCTGATTTTTTGTACATTCTTACTTATTATAACGATTTTCATCACTATTGTAAATAAGAAACTGGCCGGTTTTAAAGTCCGATCTTTTTGAGCATCTTATACTGGGCGCCTGCCTCATCAACATTATGGCTAAATCCTGCCAGACTGTCTTTCACACGCTGCTTATGTTTTAGGCCCATTTTCCATCGGATCACCCACGCCGCTGGCAGCAAATACGGTTTCTGCTCCAACTGGGGCAAAAAGCAGTACATGTGCTTTTTATCCGGAAATGCCAGCTTCACAAGCGCCCGAATCCGGATCAGTCCCCGATGGCCTTCATTTTTGCCCGTAATGCCTTTGCGCAGGCGGCGTATGCTGTCTTCCCGCTCAAAGCCGAAAAGCCCGCCGGAAAACACATAATCGGCAAAATACTGCGCCTCTTTTTCATTAATCGGCTCATGCTGCGCTTCAACTGAAAATTGAAACCACTGGCCGCAAACCGATAAAATAAATTTTAAAAAGGCGTCCAGCTTAATTTTTTTCATCTCCGCCCACACATAGTTCCAGTCCATCGTATTCTGATATGTTTTGACATACAGTGCTATATCGATCAGCATACGGATTCCCGCGCCCGAAGAGCTCAAATGTTTTGCCAGATGAAAACATAAAAAAATAAAATGATCTTCCCTGTTCAAATATCTCCGGCACGTTCCTTCACTGATTTTCAAACGTGAGAAAAACTGTTCAAAATAGCCTTCATAATCCACATGATTCCAGTAATTACCTGAAGCCAGCTTTACATGAATCTCAAACGAAATCTTATCTTTATGATAAGCCCACACATTGCCGCCAAGTTCAGAACGTGTGTATCCCATATCAAGCATGCATTGGTGTACCGCCATGCGGTCCTGCGGGCCGATCAGCACATCCACATCGCCCATCGTCCGAATTTCCGGTTCCGGATACAGTTCTCTGATTTCATAGCCCTTCACAATGGCAAAAGGTATATGCGCCTCTTCCATGGCATCACAGAAACATTCCACATGATAGGAAAGCACACTAGCAAAATAAACCGCGCCCATATAAGCTCCTGCAAAGGCTTTCAGCGCCCCGGCATCTTTTTCATCTGCTGCCCCGGTGCCCTCCGATGTCTCAATAGCCCTGAAAACAAGGGCTGCAATACTGTGTTTTTCACTGAGTGCATACAGTTTTTCCAGAGACAGCGTCCGGGGCAGCACAACTTCCTCTTTATTTAAATAAGAAGCAATGATCTGAAGCAGTGATTTTTCTTCCAAATTCATACGATCAAGCAACCTCCTCTTCCTCAGCTGCTAAAATTTTACTTATCTCCTGATTTTTTCCCAATTACAGTTTATTTTATCATTGTCGCGCGCCGATGACAAGACCGGACAGCTATGACATCTTCATACCGCGGTATTTTTGCTGCCAACTGTAATTTTCTCCATATTAATACGCTTTTGTTCCATTGAAGAATGTACATAACGATTCAGGGTGATATTAACATTGGTATGTCCCAGAATCTCGCTTAAAGATTTTACATCAAACCCTGCCTCTATGCACCGTGTGGCAAATGTATGTCTGAGCGCATGATAATTAATCGCATCCAGACGGCATTGCTTCAAATATTTTTTAAATGTATTTTCCAGTGTTCTCGGCTCTATGTACCCGTCGGTCTTCCCTGTCAGCACATAGGCGCCGCCCTCAGCATATTGGAGAACACCAAGGCGATCCATCAAAAATTGCGGAATCGGTATATCTCTGACTGAAGCCGTACTTTTCGGCTCAGTAACAACAATTTTTGTTCTCTGATGCATGTCATCCTCCAAATTCTGCAGACGCTGCATCGTACATCGGATTTGAAGAATACCGCTGTCCATCAGAATATGCTGCCGTTTCAGCGCACAGACTTCACCGATGCGCAGTCCCATATGAAGACTCATAAGCACGCCGGTTTTAATCAGATCCTGATCTCTCATCAAAAAGGCTTCCAGACATGCCTGTTCTTTTTTATTCAATACATGGATTCTTGTTTCTGTTTTTCTCAGACGGATCAGTTCAAAATGGCACGGGCACTCTTCTCCGTTTGTCGACGCAAACTTGCATATTTCTTTAAGTACCGTCAAAATATCTCTGACTGTCTTTTCTGCCAGCCCTCTTTTTTCACTTCCCTGAATTTTCTCTGCAATAAACGCTTCCACAGCCACTGTCGTCAGATCTTTAACGGCAGCTGCGCCAAAAGCCGGTTTTAAATGGTTTTTGACGATATTGTAATATTTCACATAGGATGACTCCTTAACTCTGAGACGTACATTGTCCAGCCATGTATCCATCCAAAAATCAAAGCCCGGCACAGACAGATTATCGTTCCTTTCTCCCGAACTCTCCCATATTTCCGGACCATTTTCCCGAAATATCACCTTTTTCACCTTTTCGCCCAATAAAAAAATACCTTCCACATCACATCATCCTTTCTTTTGACAGATTTTTGTCTCCGACGGCCTGCAGCGGAACAAAAATTATCTGTCCGCACACACTTCTGCGGATTTCATATCATCCTTTTATCCGCCAGTACTATGGTAATTTTTTATTGTAAACAAAAAGCCCGGCAAACATACATCTGCCGGGTTTCGTGCAAACATTTATATATAACATCGACGCGGCTGGAACAATAAACGCCCTGCACGCAGACACAATTATCCATCAATTTCATCAATGAATTCTTCAAGCATCGTTTCCTGATAAGCCGCCCGTCTTTCACGCTCTATAGCTTCTTTTACCGTCATCAGTTCAGGCACATGAATCTTGTGCAGTTTACGCATACGGGCATCTGTGATCACAACATCAGAAACATATCGGTCATACCACTGGGCGCGGTAATTCCACAAAACAAGCCTGTCCCCGTAGCGTTCTTTTAATCTCTGGGCAATCAGCAGTCCTTCCGGGTCATAATCACCCATATAATAAAACACTGTATGTGCTTTAAGCAGATCCATCAGCACAAACGCTGCCAGCCTTGGCTGGCCGTCTGTGCACACTGCGGCTGTCTTCGGATGTCTGCGGACAATTTCAGAAAATACTGCCGGATTTTCAATGACATAAACTTTGCCGTCGTCGGCCTCCGAACGCATCTCCTGAAGATTTCCAAGGGTATACAGCGTCAGACGCATCGGCTCCTGCTGCTTAAAAAATCCTTCAATTCCCTGATGCTGCGCTCCGCTGCGCATCTTTGCATGAAGGCCGTAACACAAAACATCGTTTGAAAGGTCATCTTTGAGTATCCCCGCCGCATACCAAAGACTGTTCTTTTGTTCTGTTTTCTGAGTCAATCCCTGCGCTTCCGCAGCAAATGCCTCGGACAGATAGGCAATCATCAGACGCTCTCCGATTCTGCCCTCATCAAAATAATGAGGGTTCCCCGTGGTCTGCGCCGCAAAAACAGCAAGCATCTCTCTTTTGATCCGGCCGTCGGCACCTGTGCGATAAACCGGCAACTGATTAATACAGGCCATGATCTGCGCGATCACCTGCATTAATTGTTCGGAATTTTCCTTATACTGCTGCATCAATATTTGGAAGCCTTCCTTGCGGTTAAGCACTGTATACTTTAACCATCGCCCGCCTTTGGACTGCTCATATTTTCTGAAGAGATTTTGAAAATAAGCCTCTCTGTCATCCCGCCGCTGCTGCTCGATCTCCCGCTTAACCGTCAATGGTTTTTCAAAGTATTCCTCCAAAATATCTTCCCACGACAAATCCGCGAACTTGCTCTTGGAAAGTGCATGCTCCATCATCGTTGCAGAAATTGATATATTTTTCGGCGCAGAAAAATCTTTTTGGAAAAAGCCTTCCAAATCCTTTCTGTCCTCCGGTGTAAGCCCTGTAAGCGTCACCCTTCCGCCCAGATGCCCAAGCCCGGAGTACTTTTCGCGTATCAGCCGAAACAGTCTTCGATACACCGGCCGCGCTCTGAAATACGCGACACATTCCTTCATTAAAATTTCTTTTTCCCCCATCATACCTTTCTCCTCCTACACTCATGCTGTCAATTGTTTTGTCTTTCCGTTCCAAAAATAATGAATCACTGTGACATACCTTGCATTTTCCGGACGCACCAGCTGGTCAATGGCTAATTGAGGCACCGTATCATAATCGCCCCACAAAATTTGAGAATTAATCATGAAATTAAATCCAAATTCAACCATCAGCCGGAACATATCCCGGATATTTGTATCATCCACACCGGCAAATGCTTCATCCAACGAAATCAGTCTGGGCGCGTCATCTCTGGCGCCGTCATACTTTGCCGCTACTGCGGAAAACAACGGTACATACATGGCCATCGCTTTTTCACCGCCGCTGAGTGTAAAGAAAACCCTGTCTGTCAGTTCCTTTTTCTTCTCCCCCGTTTTCTGACATTCCAGCTGAAATTCAAACCATTTTCTGTAATCAAGTACCTCCCGCATAATACTGTGAAAAGACTGCACACCGGAACCTTCACCGGCCTGTCTGCGCGCTTCCTGAATTTTAGATCTGAAATGCGCAGATAATTTGTCAATCTCGTCCCGGCGCATAATATCCCTGTCTTTGGACAACAGTTCAACCAACGCCGCTGTATCCATCTGTTCTTCACTTTCAGCCCGCCGGTTTTTCCACTTAAGACTCAGCCGCAGGCCGCTGGATGTCTGCATGGAAGACATCAGTTCATTCATATGATCCACCCATCGCCGGCTTGCGTGAATCCTCCCGCGGATTTTTTTACTGATCGTGTTTGCCAAAATATCCTCGAACAATTCTCTGTCCTTATCGCTTAAAAGACGGGCCATCGCTTGGGCATCTTCGGTAAGACCGATGATCAGTTCTTTAAAGTTTACTGTCCGTCCCCGATATTTTGCTGTAATATCCAAGCGCTTAGACGCCGGTGTCTCCGGCGGCATAGTCTCATCATAGTCATCAAACAGTGTCTGAATTGTCATCTTATATTCCGCCAAACTGCCTTTATTCAAATGGAAAATTTCCTGAAGGCTTCCAAACAGATCATTTTGCCTGCGCAGCCCGGCCCGGCTCTCCAATGTGCGGCATACCTCCAAAGCCATCTTAAGCGGCTGATCTGTGCTGTTTTCAGGGCAAACATATGCCAAGCGGCATTCCGCCTCAAAGACTTTAACAAGCCACTCATACCTCACAGTCTCTCTATTTGCAGCCGCCTTAGCCTGATCACATTTTTCATGAAGATATTCTGCTTTTTTGGAATAATCCGCATTCGCCCGGACTGCCGCCTCCCTTTCTGCGGGAATTTTGGCCAGCTTCTCAACACATTGATCCAGCCGCTGACGGATCTGTTCATAATCTGTCATTGCCAGTTGTCTGCGTACAGCTTCAAGATTCGCCGAAATTTCTTCCACCCTTCGGCGCATTGTCCCCAATTCATAACGGATATCGTCAAGATCACTGTCCAATTCTTCCAGATATTCCTGTCTGATCTTTATATACTCAAGGCCATTGGCATATTTGCCGTAATGCAGCTGGAGCTTTGTCAGCTGCTCCCTGTATTGTATAAGCGCTGCCGCCGTTTGGCATACCGTATCCATCCGATGAGGCAGATAACATTTGCCGCATGCTTTGGCCGCTTCTTTTCGGATATCTTCCAAAAGCTTGGCCGCTTCGTCGGTCTGAGCCCTCTGCTGCCGGATTTTATCTTCCGTCAGGTCAAGACGATATACTGCGCGGGCATATTCGCCGGCAGCCACCTTTAAATCCCCGTCTTCAGGGAAATGCTGCCACACTTCCAAAAGGGCCGCCGCTTCTTTTCGGATATCACCAAGCTTCTTCTCCCACTGTTGAACATCAGACGCCAATTCGCTGCACTGACAGCTGATTTCATCAATCTTTTGGCGGCGGTACTTTTCACGGGCCGCTGCGCCGATAAATTTTGCCTCATAATTTTTAGTGATATTGCCTTCGATAATACCGATTTTATAATGCCCATCATCATCAACCGCTGCTGCGCCCGCGTCTGTACTCTGCCACCCGATCGCTGAGAGAATATGGGAAATCCTCTGATACAGCAGGATATCATTTTCACCGTTATCTACATCAAGGGCCTGATTCAGATTCTGTTTTACAGTCTCAACATCCGTAAAAATATATCGGTCGCACACGCCCCCATCAAGAGCAAGCACTTGGTCTCTGTATTCATCCGATATAATCAGCGCATCCAGCACGCCCATGCGCCAAAGGGCTTCCTCAAGCTTTGACGCCGCGGCGCCATCAAGCTCCGGCACAAAATCCACTGCTTTGTAAAACTGCATATACGGTATGTTCAATTCAGCCAGCTTTTGTCTGTTCTTTGCAGTTTCCGGCAGGCAATCCGGCATCGGATCTTTTTGCATCTGCCAGTGCAAAAGTTCCTCCTTGGCACTTTCAAGCGCTTTCTTTGCATCGTTCAGTTCCCGCTCACAGTCATTGCTGTCTCTGAGCAGTTTCTCCCTGGCCTCATAGAAAGACGTTTTTGCCAGATCGCGTATTTCCGAATAGTCATTCCCCATCTCATAGGCATCAATTTTTCTTGAAATTTCCTGAAGCACTTCATCTTTAGGGCGCAGGCGCTCATTTTGATCTGACCAGCGATAAATATTTTCTTTCAATTCCTCTTTAATTTCGTGCAGAAGATTTTCATTGGCGCTGACCGCCTTCTGATTTCTGTTTCTTTCTTCATAACTGATGTCCAGCGCTTTAAGCATCTGTTCATATGCGGACTGGCGCTGATGTTCTTCGGTCAGAAGCCGCTGCGCTTCTTCGGTATTTTTTGTATATTCCTTAAGCAGACGGCTGTGAGCCTCAAAACTGTATGTCTTGTTTTTGCCGTCTTCCAATTCTTTGCGCATAAACTCAAAGTCATCAAAAGGCACATCTTCCAGCGTCTCCGCCATCATTTCAAGATCATCGCCCACAGTCTCCCAGATCAATGCATTGGT
Source organism: Candidatus Scybalocola faecipullorum (assembly GCA_018716485.1). GTDB lineage: Bacteria > Bacillota > Clostridia > Lachnospirales > Lachnospiraceae > Scybalocola_A > Scybalocola_A faecipullorum. The sequence continues at coordinate 8,075 of DVJY01000072.1, read as the reverse complement.
CTCCTCTTGCTTTTTGATGCCGGCTGCTGTCTCCCGTCTTTTCTCTTCCTTTTCATCGCACTGTTTTTGCTTATTGTCCGACAAATTCCGCTGCTCCGACAAATCACGGGAAATCTTTAATTCCTCGGTTTTCAGCTTTGCCGCATCACTGGAGGACAGAGAATCTCTCTCTTTTTTCAAAATGTCTTCTTCCTGCCGGAGCTGTTCGTACCGCTTCTGCGCCTCATCTGCTGCTGCGCGGCTCTCTTTAATCTGTTTTTCCAATGTCTGCACATTTTCCGAAAGCAATTCCAAAGCATCTTGGGACTTTAGCAGAGCCTGTGCTTTGTTGACAAGCACTGTCTTATTATACTGGTCATAGACTTTTTCAATCTGCTTTGCCGCGGCAACGCTCTCAGTCAACGCATCAAGGTTTACTTTCAAACTGTCCATATTTTCAATAGCCTCAGACATCGGCCTCAGATCATCTTCCGACAATGTCTGGAGCGAACTGCTTAAAATCTCATTGATGACAGTCGGCTTAAAATCTTTGGACAGCTTCGGCGTCCTCAGCTGGATCAGAAGTTCTAAAAGCTCTTTGTAGGCATCGATGGTCTCAAATCCGAAAAGCAGGCGGTTGACACAGTCAGCATATTCTCCCTGTGTATCCATCACCCTGCCGCCGCTGCCGATACGGTTTCTCAATTCCTGTTTGGACAGCGCCACTTTACCCGACATCTCTTTATACAGCCAAAAATCTTTGCCCATACGCCGTCCGTCAGTCAGGCAAAAATACCATGACTCCAGCTTCTTATTCCGCCTTGCACGCAGACCCATTCCTAAAGTCATATATACATCGCTGTCCTGACGTTTAAATTCCATATAAAGATAACCGGTCCGCTCTTCCCTGCCGTCGCCGTCTTCCAGCAGATAATTTTCCATCTTGCGCGCCCTTGAGCCGAATGGATCCAAACGTTCCGGACGCATATTGCCGTCAAGCAGCAGGGGAATAAAACTCTGCATAGTTACAGATTTACCCGAGCCGTTGGCGCCGCGCAAAAGCAGACGTCCGTCCGCAAAATAAAATTCTTCGTCATCATAATACCAAAAGTCCACCAATCCGACTCTGTAAATCTGCCATCGACTATTCATCACTGCCTCCGTTTTCTAAAAATCCTTTCGGATATTTTCCTATAATCTTCCCTGCCGCAGGATAAATCACTATATGGCCATCCCGCCTTTCCACCAGCATCAATTCTGTCATATAGCGGTCTGCCTCCCGAAAGAACTCACCCGATGTCATCTCTCTGTATGTTTTATTAAAGCCCTTACTGTATCTCTCTCTGCATTCGTCAATCAGCCGGCGATACATTTCCTCAGAAATCACCACCATCTCATCATCAGGCACCAAAACCGCACCTTCCCTGATCTTTTCAATCAGCAGTCCGTTCAGTAAAAGAACAATATCCGACAGCGTATGCTCTTCCGGAAAGCACCGTCCGAGCCTGCATCCATCGGAAAGCACCAAAAAAGCGCTTGTTCGGTGCACATGAAGTTCACAGTCAAAAAACTCTGCAAAATCACCCTGAATCATATTTCTGTAGTTTCTCACATAAGCAAAATCCTCTTCTGTCTCCGCACGCCGGTATATGGCCATCGACATCAGCAGCCGCCGGTATACCCGCTGCCGCCGTACAATTCCCCGATCTTCATCAATATCGATCCATTCCTCTTTCTCAAAATCCCGGGGCGATGTATATCCCATAATGTCCTGCGTAAAATTTTTCATAAAATATCTGGATACTCCCGTATTTTCATAAAGAACTTCGCCGCTGTCATTCTTGGCAAAACTTTCCTCACTGCCATCATTAATATTCAAAATGCCGATTTCCACACAATACTTCAGAACACGCACCAAATGCCGCCGGTAATGGTACAGCGTCCAGTCAATAAGCGCCTCTTTATACTGTGCCTGAATATACTCTGTCAATGCAGACAGTACAAACTGCTCCCCGGCCTCTTTATCTTCCAAAAACATCAGTACCATACAAAAAAATACATATTCCGACGTATCATTAAATGCGGAAATTCCCATCCAGTTTTCCGGAGAAGCCGGAATTTTTTCTATTTTTACAAGATACGGATTCACAATCATCTGATATCCCAGTTTTTCTGTCAAAAACTTTCTCATCAGTCCTATATGATCTCTGATCTCATAATAAAGTTCCTTATCCCGCTCCTTTAAAATCCATCGCCGGCTCAGCAATACTTCCATTGCTTTCATAAATATCAATCTCCCATATCTTCTTCGAAAACGATCACATAGGCCGGCATCAAGAAATCACCATCCGTACAGTGCAGGGTACATGTCTCCTTCGTTTCCATATTTTCAATAAAATACTTTTTCCCTTCCTCTGTCTTGCCGCAATGATTTTTATTCTCCAATGCTTTTGAAAGCCAAAGCAAAAAAATATCCCGAACACGGGGTTCGATCACCGGAAGCGCCGAAAAATCCAGACGCCGTCCTTGAATATAACTTTTTAAAAGCCTGCCCTCCTGTATCATCTGTTCAATAACTGCCTGTCTGGCCGCCGCCTTTTCTTCGGAATGTTCAGTAATACTGCTGCGCTCCGCTTTTTCTCTGTAGCCGCGCACTCTCGGCGTCACCGTGACTCGCCATGGCTTTTCATCATAAACGCCGCTGTGGATACTCTGGGTCTCCCTTTGAAAATCACCTTTAAAATGAAGCGGTTTCTCTATACCGAAAACCATCGCCGACAGCCGGTGGGCTTCAAAAATATCCTGGCATTTTGAAAACATCACTGCCAGCTTATAGTATTCTTCCCTCCGGTTTGCGCCGCTATTGTTCATCTCACTGATGCGCGCGGCATACCGCGTAATCTTTCGGATAATTTCATTGGTCATATCAAAGACGCCTGCCGCCTCAGACGCTCTGCTTCCATCACCGTAAAACCATGAAACGATACTCTCCCAGCGTCCCCGCATCGTCTCTGCGACCCGCTGCCTGTCCATATCCATATCTATGCGCGGCACGGCCATCTCGCATGCTGTCACACGCTCAAGCACTTGTCCCACAACTGACGGATCCATCTGTCTCAAATGATCCTCTATAGCCGTCACATTCATCTGCAGGCTCTGCACAAAAGTCCTCAAATATTCGATCAGCCTGTCTTTAAATACGAGAAAGGCCTGCGTCTGCATCATCTGCTCTGCTTTTACACTGTTTAATTCCCGCATATAATCCTGATAATTCTGGTTCAGCCGGACAAAATCACTATTAAGATCATGCCACCAGCCGTATACGGCATCATCTTCCTCTGAAAGCATGGATTCCAGCTTTTCAATATTCATACGCAGCCGTTCAAGCAGCGTCGGCTCCAGCGAAGAACCTTCCACAGAAAGATTCTCCACCCGCATCACCATACGTTCAATCTCCACACAGACATCCGAAAGCTGATAACGGAATTTTTTATTTTTAAATTCTTCAATCGATGCGGCCTTTTTCGTATCCTGAATCGTCACAAGATTGCCCCATGATGTCAAAACCGAAAGATCCTGCTGGCACTGTTCCGGTGTATATTCCTCAAAATACTTGTCTTCTTTTAAAGCCTCATAGACATCTTCCTGATAAAGCCAGTATTTTAATTTTTCATACTGCAAATAAAAAAGCCGTATGATCGGGCGGTACCTGTCTGTATTATCCACATTCAGGTATTTTGCTTCTGTCATCGGCTTTCTTAATGTTTCTTGAACTTTCATCTTGTCATGTACCTTTCTGCGGCGTCCATCATCATATACCTGATGTTAATGATAGCACACGTTTGAGCACACCACAAGTTAATTTTACAAATTTCATCAGCTTTCACTGTCCGCCATCTTAGCCAGTTCGGCCGGCATATGGCCGTTCAGGTCCCATGTGCGTATATACTGCCTGAGTTTTTCCACAAGACTTTTAAACCCATTTCTGTGGCGGACATTTTTCAGGCGGATCCCATATGCCTGAAGCAATTCAAAAATATCTTCCATATCCGCATTCAGGCGGATTTCATCTTGGATTTCATAAAAAATCATATGGTCATATGGCTCAGAGACCCCCATCTTCTCCCTGAGATCTCGTCTGAAAAATGCAGTCTGCTCATCTTCCTCCTGACAGTTAAGATCTCCATAAAGGCAAAACTCATCTTCCTCTTTCGGGATATATCTTGGAATATCTTCCTGAGCCTTAAGGACGTTTTCGTACATATTTTCTTCTGCCAGTTCATCATCCATAATGTATCCATCACAAATAGAAAACGGCGCACCAAAAGCAGAAAGTTTCTCCGCCTGAACATGCAGCCACTCACTTTCCTCCGGCTTTCTTCCGTAGATTTCATAAAACTGCTGAATCTGAGCCAATGTGCATACACCATAAAGATAGACCGCACTGCTGCAATAAGTCCTCAGTGTATCAATCCGCTCCTTCTCCTCTTCGAATTGGGGTGTCTTCAATTTTTTATAGGCATCCGCCACATCTTCAGGAACACAATACATCTCTTTCAACTGCACAAACCCGCCGTATGCACTTAAAAGCACAGAACAGATGATCAATGTCTCGTCTGTATATATAGTTTCCTCCTGCATGGCATCCTCAAAAATCTGAACCTCATCCGGATTACTATATAAAATCATCTCTTTAAAATATTTCTCAGACAACAATTCTCCCGTCAGCCGACATATCAGTTCCTGTTTTTTAAGCTTGGCGCAGCCGTCAATATTAAACGCTTTCACAATATTTCTCAGATCATCCACTGTATAGTGAGCATAAATATCTGCCAAATGCTCCGGTCTTTTTAACTGTCGGTCATCTGCAGACGCCTGCATAGATAAACTTATCTTTTTCATGTGTTCGACTAGCCGCTCCCTCAGCGCATAATCCCTTGCTCGGATCTGATCATCCTGAATTTCCGCTTCGTCAATGTGCCACTTGGATAACCTCTCATTCATCTGCTCCTGATTAAATGGCTCCGCTTCATCAATCCAGCCATAAAATCCCCATATGCCGCCGCAGTCTTCAATCATCATCGGTCCTTTCGACTTCACCACCACCGGATAACGGTATTCATAATCCACAATCTTCTCAACGAGTATGGTGTGATGCCAGTCATCGCCAAAATCATAAATATAAGTTAATTTGGCGCTCTCATAAAGCCATAAATCGATCGGCTCTGCCGCACTGTCGGTTGTTTCGTCTTCTTCCGGATACGGACTGCCCTCAAAGCGTTTATCCCCAACTTTAAACATAAACAAATGGCTGTGGGTCCACCCGAAAACAGCTTCAATAATATCGTCCAAATCATAGAATGTAATTTTCTCCGGAACGATCACCCGCCGCCAAATCGTCGGATGACTGCCCTGAATCGTAATTTTTAATTGATATCCCTTAGGCATAAATTATGTTCCTTTCTCCAAACGTATATACTTGGCAGAACATGGGCACCTGATACTTCGTATTCTGCTGCTGTTATTATATCATTGGATCCGGCACTCTGTCTATGTATATATGTCAGAGGCGGCAAATCTTTTCCCCGCCATTGCTGCAACTATTTCTCAGGCCTGTCCGTCTTCCAGTTCCCTTTTGATGGCCTCCACTTCTTCCTTCGTCATGTCCGTCACACCGATAATCATATCCACTGGCATCTCTTTTCTCAGCATGTTTGTCACTACAAAACGTATGCCCTGCTGCTGCCCTTCTTGCTGACCTTTCTGCAGACCTTCCTGTCGGCCTTCCAGCCAGCCTTCGTGTCTGAACTGTTCCAATCCCCGGCACATATTGCCTTCCTCCTCTCCGCAATACTCATAAAATGCTTGTCGCCGCTCCGACAAGTCTTTTCCCCGTCATTGTTACAACTATTTCTCAGGCCTGTCCGTCTTCAAGCTCCCTTCTGATGGCCTCCACTTCTTCTTTTGTCATGTCCGTCACACTGATAATCATATCTACTGGCATCTCTTTTCTCAGCATGTTTGTCACTACAAAACGTATGCCCTGCTGCTGTCCTTCTTGCTGACCTTCCTGCAGACCTTTCTGTCGGCCTTCCTGCAGACCCTCCTGTCGGCCTTTCTGCAGACCTTCCTGTCTGCCTTCCAGCCAGCCTTCGTGTCTGAACTGTTCCAATCCCCGGCACATATTGCCTTCCTCCTCTCCGCAACATTCATAAAATGCTTCCGGCATATCTGTCGCCGCTCCGATAAATGCCATCACCTCCGGATTCATCACCCGGTCACGATATGTTTCCAATATTTTTTCTGTCTGCCCGTTCATAATATTTCTTGACACGTCAAAGGCGGTTCTGACATCTTCGTTGTCAAATTTATAATTTTCGCTTTGAATGAGCTGAAGCAGATTCATCTTATAATCAGAAAATACTGCCTCCATCTGCTTGGGCATATCTGACATCATCTCTCTTAGCCGTACCGGTCCGTCCCATACATCCTCACCGTAATAAATCGTCAGTGTCAGGATAGGATGAAGCTTTTCGCCTTTACTCAGTTTAGAGAGAAATTCTGCCGAGTTTTTAAAATTCTTCTTCTTTCGCCGTGAAAGTTCACGGTATTCTTTCAGATATCCCATACCGTCATAAATCATATTCCGCAGCGGCATCCCGTAATGAATGTGCATCTGATCCTCAATTCCTGCGATGACAAATTCCACACCGCAGGATATCTTTCGTACAATGTCCCGTCTGCGCGACAGATATTCTGATGTATGATGCTTCGTCTCCACGGTTCCTGAAACATCTGTGTCCATCTCTGACAGCATATCGGCGCTGATAACTTTTTCTCCGTCAAAAAACACTGCATTAAATACGTCGGCAAACCGGGCATTGTCCCGCCAAAATTGTTTGAAAATTATGTCTTTGTTTGTTTTTACGCTAACCACTTGTTCCTTTCGTAATGACTCGCTTTTCTCTCACGAAAGACCTTCTTCTATAAATTTTATTATATCGATATGTTCCAGCGTTTCAAGCCCCTCTATATCCCAATAATTTCGATAATTTATTAGAATTTTTTGTCTATTTTCACAAAATAATTCAGTTTTTTGATAAATTAGTTTACAATTTGAAAGTATTTATTAGAATGCTCATATGACGATTTCGATCTTGCGCTGCCGGCTTTCTTTGTAATTTTCCTTTTTAAATAGAGAAACCCTCCGGGCGCTTGGCTGCGCCTGCAGAGGGTATGAGATTAGCTTATTAAAAAATATTTAGTTCACAATACAGATATGGATTATCGTTCCAAGGAAGCATTTCACGTCCATTCCAATCCTATTTTGTTCTTAGCGTCCTGTTTTTCCTGTTCTGTTTTAGCAAATTCCTGTTTAATCAGGTTTATTCTGGCATTCCACTCATTCATCCATCTTCTGATAGCAACCAATCGGTCTAAAGTTTCCAACATCAACTGATATTGAATAGTATCATCTGAATCCTGCATTGTAGCAAACATACCACGAACTTCATTATTTATTGTAGCAAACATACCACGAACTTCATTATTTATTTTCTCAGTTAAAATATCCTCCAACCTTGCATTTAGAAACTGTGGTGCTGATTTTACCTGTTTCTTTATATCTTCATCCAAATATATTTCAACATTCTCTGCAAGCTGGGCTCGTAAACGCTGTTTTACGTCAATTCCCGCTTTAGCTTTCCCCTTTACACCAAAAAAATCTGTATCGAACATTGCAACTAATAATTCCTGTATTTCCGGTTGAATAATGTAAACATCTGTTCCATCTACTGTTTTCATAAATTTCGAAGGTGTTATTTTACCCTCACTCATTTTGCATAATTTTTTGATATACCTTTTGATTGTCTTATCACTTATAAAATCTCCCGCTGCTTTACATCCACCTAAATATATTCCAAATTGTTCCGCAGTCATTGGTTCTTTGTAAGCGCCCAATATTAATGCGGTCAGATACAAAATTACCCCAGCCCTTTGCGAGTTGGAGTAATTCACTATAATTCACATGCGATTTTTGATAGATTGGAGTTTTTCACTCCAAGGTGCCAGCTCTGCCAGCTGTTCATCGGTCATAT
>DVJY01000071.1 GCA_018716485.1 Candidatus Scybalocola faecipullorum | reverse complement strand
GCTATGAGGGATACGCAAATTAAAGTTAATGACCGTATTTGTCAATTTAGAATTATGAAACATCAGCCGCAAATTGATTTTGAAGAAACGGAAAGACTTAAGAATAGCGACAGAGGTGGGCATGGATCCACGGGTGTACAGTAATTATTAATTTTTATCCACAAATATTGGAATCAGTTATCCTTTTTGGGGATAACTATAAATGAAAAATGAATTGTCGTGGATGAGTAAAAAGGAGATTCAGTAAAGATGAAAAAAATAGGAAGAAACGATCCTTGCTGGTGCGGCAGTGGAAAAAAATATAAAGTATGCCATGAAGCTATGGATGAGAAAATTTTAGTGTTCAAAGAAAAGGGCTGTATTGTCCCGACACATGATTTGATTAAGACACCGGAACAAATTGCAGGTATCCGAGAAAGCGGAAAAGTCAATGTCGCTGTATTAGATGCTGTAGCGTCTGAAATAAAAGCCGGAATGTCAACTGAAGATATAGATAGAATTGTTGCCCGTGTGACGAAAGAGTATGGAGCTGTTGCTGCACCGCTAGGTTATGAAGGTTTTCCAAAAAGTGTATGTACTTCTATTAATAGTCAGGTTTGTCATGGAATACCTTCAGAGGAAGACATTCTGGAAGACGGAGATATTATTAATGTAGATGTTTCTACAATTTATAAAGGCTATTTTTCAGATTCATCGAGAATGTTTTGCATCGGTAATGTCAGTGAAGAAATGCGCCGTCTTGTAGATATAACGAAACAGAGTATTCAGGTTGGATTAGAGCAGGTGAAACCTTGGAACTTTTTAGGTGATATGGGTGAAGCTATCCATACATTTATTAAAGAACACGGATATTCTGTTGTCCGCGATATCGGCGGTCATGGTGTCGGACTTGAATTTCATGAAGAACCCTTTGTAAGCTATGTATCTAAAAAAGGTACGGAGATGCTGATGGTTCCCGGGATGGTATTTACGATTGAGCCAATGGTCAATATGGGCACAGATGAAATTTTTATTGATGCGGAAAATGATTGGACGGTATATACAGATGATAATATGCCGTCGGCACAGTGGGAAGTTACAGTCGCTGTCACTGAGGATGGCTATGAAATTTTAGCTTGGTAATTTAAGGATAAAAAGCTGGAGATGATGTTACATCTCCGGCTTTTTTAATATCTTTTTCTTGAAGAAAAAGAAGAACATAATACCTGTTGTTGTTGCTGCAATTATATCAGAGATCGGTTCTGCAAGAAAAACAGCAAAAACCTTATCCTGTATAAAGAGCGGCAAAATAAATATTAATGGAATTAATAAAATTATTTTTCTGAACAACGCTAAGAAAATAGATTTTTTAGCCTGTCCGAGAGCAATAAATGTCTGTTGGCAGCTGTTTTGAACACCCATAATGATAATCCCTGCAAAATATATACGGGCAGACCATGAAGTTATTGATGTCAATTCTTCGGTACTTGAAAAAATAGATACAAGAAGCTGAGGAAAAATCATATTTAACAGCCAGAAGCTGAAAGAATAGGATACTGCTATTGTAATGAGCAGACGAAAAGCTTTCCGTACGCGTGGAATATTTTTAGCACCGTAATTGTAACTGATAATCGGCTGGGCACCCTGAGTTAGTCCTGTAATCGGCAGTGAGTAGATTTGCATCATACTGGAAAGGATAGTCATAGCGCCCACAGCAAGATCACCACCGTAACGCTGAAGAGATGTATTAAAACAAATATTCAGGAGACTTTCGGTACTCTGCATAATAAATGGAGCAAGGCCTAATGCAAGGACAGAACTGATTATATGTCTGTTAAATTTAAAGAATTTCAGTTTTAGTTTTAATACAGTTCTTTTGCCTGTTAAAAATTTAAGTACCCATAAACATGATACACCTTGAGATATAATGGTAGCAAGGGCGGCACCCGGTACACCCATATTCAGCAAAAAAATAAAAATAGGGTCAAGAATAATATTAATGACAGCGCCTATTGTTACGGTAAGCATACTTATTTTTGCAAAACCTTGTGCTGAAATAAAAGGATTCATGCCCAGCGAAATCATAACAAATACTGTGCCTAAAACATAAATGTTCATATAAGAGGTACCATAATCAATCGTTTCGCTGCTGGCACCGAACAAAAAAAGCAGAGGTCTTGAAAATATAAAGAAAAAAACCGTCAGAATAATTGATATCACAATCAGCAGAGAAAAACAATTTCCAAGAATTTTTTCTGCTTCAGGCTGATTTTTTTCTCCCAGTTTCATAGAAGCACGCGGAGATCCTCCCATGCCAATTAATGAGCTGAATGCGGTGATAATCATGATAATCGGAAATGTCAGTCCGACGCCGGTCAGCGCAAGGGGGCCGATATCTTCAATATGTCCGATATAAATACGGTCAACAATATTATAGAGCATGTTGATAATTTGTGCCGTAATAGACGGGAGGGCAAGATCAGCCAGAAGTTTTCCGATGGGGGCAGTACCAAGTTTGTTTGTTACTGTACTTTCCATAAATCAATCTCTCCTTGATATTATTATCTTATAATACATTATTATAGTTCATGCACGGGCGGAGTTTCAATGCTCTTTTCTTGACACTTGTTTAAAGGATATACTATAATAAAATGACGTTAAATGGATATAGTTTATATAGAGCTATATTTCACGGAAAGAAGGTAAAGAAGTGGTTTTTAAGGATAGAGAGTTTGTTGCGGTGCTTCTCGGAGCGGATATTAATACGTACAGCGTTGCGAGAGCTTTTTATGAGGAATATCAGATAAAGACATATGTTTTCGGAAAATATTTGTCCGGACCCAGCTGCAGCAGCAAAATTATCAATTACAGAGCAAATCCGAAGATGGATACAGAAGAAATTTTCTTAAAAGCCATAAATGCCGTATCGAAGCGCTTCAAGAAAAAAAAGATTTTTGTGCTCGGATGCGGTGATAATTATGTGACTTTAATAGGTCAGTGCAAGGATAAGCTTCCGGCAAATGTGATTGCACCATATATAGATATTGAACAAATGGACATGCTTGTTAATAAAGAGAAGTTTTATGAATTGTGCAGCACTTATGGTATTGATTATCCTGAAACTTTTATTTATAAGTCTCAAATGGGACATGATTTTGAAATTCCTTTTAAATATCCTGTAATTTTAAAGCCGGCAGACAGTGTGGATTATTTTGCGCATTCATTTGAAAATCAGAGTAAAATTTATAAACTCCACAGCAGGCAGGAAATTGATGAGATAATCGACCTGATTTATCAGTCAGGTTACACGTCCGATTTAATTATTCAGGATATGATTCCGGGAAATGACGAGCATATGCGTGTGATGACTTGTTATTCAGGACGAGACAGGAAAGTAAAAATGATGTGTCTCGGACATGTGCTTTTAGAAGAACATACACCGATGGGACTTGGAAATCATGCATTGATCCTGACAGAACCAAATGAAGAATTATATGGGCAGGCTAAGAAGCTTTTGGAAGCAATTCATTATACAGGATTTTCAAATTTTGATATTAAATACGACAAAAGAGACGGAAAATATAAGTTTTTAGAATTGAATGTCCGTCAGGGAAGAAGTAATTATTATGTGACTCAGGCAGGATTTAATATTGCAAAGTATCTTGTTGAGGATTATATTTATAATTCAGATATGTCGTTTGAAACAGGACAGGACTCATATTTATGGACAGTTGTTCCAAAAGGCGTTGCCTTTAAATATGTTATAGATGTTGATATAAAGCGTAAGATGAAAGAACTGATCAAGCTTAATAAAGCGGTGAATCCGCTATTTATGAAAGGTGATCTCAGGCCGAAGCGGTATGCCCATCTTATGGCAAATCATTTAAGACAGTACGATTATTTTAAAAAATATTATAAATAAAATGGAGAATAAACAATGAAAAAACATCAGCTGAATGAATATCTGGAAATATTAAAGCAGTACGGATTGGTTGAAAGCTTTGATCTGTCCGGTGCAGGCGATGTGGAAATTGAGGGATTAACTTATAATTCAAAGGAAGCCGGCGCAGGAACGCTTTTTGTATGTAAAGGCGCTGCTTTTAAAGAAGAATATTTAAAAATGGCTGTGAAAGCAGGAGCAGCCGCTTATGTCAGTGAAATCAAATATGATGAGAAGGCGCCTTATATTATCGTCAGTGATATAAAAAAGGCAATGCCTAAGCTGGCGAATCTTTACCATGATTTTATTTGGAAAAAACTGAATCTGATCGGTCTGACGGGAACGAAAGGAAAATCGACGACAGTTTATTTTATTAAGGCGATTTTAGATGATTATTTGGTAGGATGCGGAAAAAAAGAAAGTGCTGTGATTTCATCAATCGACACTTATGACGGGGTTGTGAATGAAGTATCCCATTTGACAACACCGGAAGCGCTGGAACTGCACAGACATTTTCAAAATGCCGTAGATTCGGGTATTGAATTTCTTGAAATGGAAGTTTCAAGTCAGGCGCTTAAATATCACAGAGTTGATGATATTGTCTTTGATGTTGGAGCTTTTTTAAATATTTCCGAAGATCATATAAGCCCTATTGAACATCCGGATTTTGATGATTATTTTCATTCTAAATTAAAGATTTTTTCACAAATCAAAACAGCATGTATTAATTTGGAAAGTGATCATTTAGACGAAATTATGGAAGCAGCCAAAGCCTCCGAGCGTATAAGAACATTCGGTTTGACGCCGAAAGCAGACATTTATGCAGATCATATCCGCAGAGAAGGTACAGACACAGTATTTGAAATACATTGTGACCGGTTTGATATGGAATTCAGAATTTCTATTCCGGGCGCTTTTAATGTTGAAAATGCGCTGGCAGCTGTCGCTGTCCTTTATGATTATCCTATTGATGCGGAGCATATTTATAATGGTCTATATAAGGCGCATCCCAGCGGGCGTATGGAATTGTATGCAACAGAAGATAAGAAAGTGATTGCAGTGGCAGATTTTGCACATAACAAACTGAGTTTTGAAAAGCTGTTTGGGTCGATGCGCGCAGATTACCCGGAGTATCATATGATTGCTTTTTTCGGCTGTCCGGGCGGCAAGGGATTCAACCGAAGAAAACCGATGGCGGAGGTTGCGGCCGCCTATGCGGATAAAGTTTATATTGTTGCCGATGATCCGGGTGATGAGCCTTTTTCACAGACATCAGCGGAACTGGCATCTTATATAGAGCCGACAGGAACGCCGTATGAAATTATTGAAAATCGCGCCGAAGCTATCGAAAAAGCTTTTCGGCAGATTAAACAGCCTACAGTGCTTGTGATGGCAGGCAAAGGCAGCGATCAGTTTATTAAATACGGAAAAACTTATGTGCCATGTGCCTCTGACGGGCAGGTTGTTGCAAAGTTGATCAGAGAATACGATGAAAAATACAGGTAATTTTTTATATAAAAGATTAGATGAATATGGTAATAGTGATTACTATCCTTTCCATATGCCGGGACATAAACGAAATGGAAAATATATGAGTTCAAATGCCCCGGTAAAGACAGATATTACAGAAATTGAAGGTTTTGACAATCTGCATCATGCACAGGGTATTATTAAGGAGGCTCAGGAAAGGGCGGCGTCAGTCTTTGGGGCAGAAGAAACACATTTTCTTGTCAATGGGAGTTCCGTCGGACTGATTGCAGCAATATATGCATCCACAAAACAGGGAGACCGTATTCTGGCGGCGAGAAACTGCCACAAATCGGTATATCATGCCATTGAACTGAGAGGATTATATCCTGTTTATGTTTATCCGAAAGTACATCAGAATTATGGTATTGATCAGGGGATTGATCCGGAAGATGTCAAAAAAGCTCTTCAATTACATAAAGATATTAAAGCAGTGATTATTACATCGCCAACGTATGAAGGGATTGTTTCTGATATTCAGAAAATTTCAGATGCGGCACATCAATACGGCGTGCCCTTAATTGTAGACGAAGCACACGGGGCACATTTTGGATTTCATCCGGCTTTTCCAAAAAGCGCTCTTAGTTTTGGTGCAGATATTGTAATAAAAAGTTTACATAAAACATTGCCGTCACTGACCCAGACGGCGCTTCTGAATATTCAGGGGACGTTGGCGGACAGAGAACTGACCAGAAAATATCTGACTTATTTTCAGACGAGCAGTCCGTCTTATATACTGATGGCATCGATTGACCGATGTGTATGTTTTTTAGAGAAACATGCAGAGGAAGCCTTTGAAAATTATGATGCGCTTCTGGATGAATTTTACAAAAAAGCGGAAAATTTAAAACATTTTGACATTTTGGACAGGAATAAATTGACAGATCTTTCTATTTGCGATTTTGACAGATCGAAGATTGTCATATATTCAAATCCGGTTACGGCTTGCGGAAATGAAATTTATGACGTATTATTAAAACAGTACCACCTTCAGTTAGAGATGGCGTCAAAAGATTATGTTCTTGCGATGACATCATTGTGCGATACACAGGAAGGTATGTCAAGGCTGTATGAGGCGCTAAGTGAATTGGACAATCAGGGAAAATTTATATCTTTATATCCGAAAAGCGAGCTTACTTTTAATATAGAATGTGCAGATGTTCAGATGAATATTGAGGAAGCAGTTTCAGCACAGCATACCTCCGTGCCTTTGGAATTTTCTGAAGGCCGAATCAGCGCAGAGTATGCTTATATTTATCCGCCGGGCGTGCCTTTTCTCGTTCCCGGGGAGCGGATAAAAAAAGAACATATAGATAAGATTAAGACATTTTGCCGGTCGGGTTTTTCAATAGAAGGGCCGAATGACCCGGCAATGAAAAAAATTCAGGTAATCAGTGAAAAAGTATGAGGTCAATGATGGGAAAATTATTTTGTATTATGGGAAAAAGTGCATCAGGCAAGGACACAGTTTATAAGGCACTTGTCAATGATACTGAGCTGCATCTTCATACTGTCGTGCCTTATACGACCCGACCGATCCGTGAAGGAGAGGCAGAGGGTGAGAATTATTATTTCGTTGATGAATCAGTATTTTGCCGCATGGCGGCAGAAGGAAAGATTATCGAGGATCGGGCTTACAATACCGTTGATGGATTGTGGAGGTATTTTACGGCAGATGACGGTCAGATAGATTTTTCAAAAGGTTATTTTATTATTATCGGAACATTGGAAGCTTATGTAAAAATGGCCGCATATTTTGGCAGAGAGTCGGTCATTCCGATTTATATAGAAGTTGAAGACGGACAGCGGCTGCATAGAGCTATTGCTCGGGAAGAGATCCAAAAAAAACCTAAGTATGCGGAGCTGTGCCGGAGGTTTCTTGCAGACAATGAAGATTTTTCAAGTGAAAAATTGGCAGCAGCAGGAGTTTGCAAGTTCTATGAGAATAATTGTCTTGAGCAATGTATTAATGACATTAGGGCAGATATTTTAAAGGAACTTCAAAAACAGCGAAAGGAGACGCCGGAAATATGGCAGGGTTTAAAGCAATTATAGGACATGAGCAGGTTATTGCTCACTTAAGTACAGCGCTTAAAAACGAAAAAATTTCTCATGCGTATATATTTAATGGAGAACATGGCTGCGGTAAAAAGATGCTTGCAAAAACGTTTGCTAAAGCATTGGAATGTGAAGCAGGCTATGGCGACTGCTGCGATATGTGCCGTGCATGCCATCAGGCAGATACGGGAAATCACCCGGATATCCGGTGGGTGACCCATGAGAAGCCATCCAGTATTGGCGTTGAGGATATTCGTGTACAGGTCAATAATGATATTGAAATTAAGCCGTACAGCGGTAAATATAAGATCTACATTATTGACGAGGCTGAAAAGATGACGCAGCAGGCGCAGAATGCTCTTTTAAAGACAATTGAAGAACCGCCGTCATATGGTGTGATCATACTTTTAACGAGCAGTATTGATGCATTGCTGCCGACGATCCGTTCAAGATGTGTGACATTGAATTTGAAAGCGGTAGAGTTTGAGAAAATTAAAGATTATCTGATGCAGCAATATGAAATTCCGGACTATCAGGCAAAAGTATGTGCTGCATTTGCTCAGGGAAATGTGGGAAAGGCTATCCGTATGGCCACATCCTCTGATTTTAATGCGATGCAGGAGGAAGTCATTCATATTTTAAAAAATATCGATCAGATGGAAGTTCATGATATTATGAATGAGATTAAAAATCTTTCTGAATATAAAGTGGATATTTACGATGTGATCGATATGATGATGATCTGGTACAGAGATATTATGATGTTAAAAATCACAAATGATCCGAACTTGCTGATATATCAGGAGGAATATGGGGCATTAAATAAGCGTGCGAAAAAGACATCTTACAGCGGTATTGATACAATTATTCAGGCAATGGAAAAGGCAAAAGTGCGTCTTAGAGCCAATGTCAATTTTGATCTGGCATTGGAAATGATGCTTTTAACAATAAAGGAGAATTAGCGTGATTCATGTAATAGGTGTTCGATTTAGAAAAGCAGGTAAAATTTATTATTTCGATCCGGCAGATTATGAAATAGAAGCAGGTCAGCATGTCATTGTTGAAACAGCAAGAGGTATTGAATACGGTCTTGTAATGATCGGAAAACGTGAAATTTCAGAAGATAAAGTTGTTTCTCCACTGAAGCCGGTAATCCGAATAGCGACCCCGGAAGACGACGAGACTGAACTTAAAAATAAAATGAAAGAAAAAGATGCTTATAAAATTTGCATCGAAAAGATAGCAAAGCATAAGCTGGATATGAAATTGATCGATGTAGAATATACATTTGATAATAATAAAGTTCTGTTTTATTTTACAGCAGACGGAAGAATTGATTTTCGTGAACTTGTTAAAGATTTAGCTTCGGTTTTTAAAACGAGAATAGAACTGCGTCAGATTGGTGTCAGAGACGAAACAAAGCTTGTGGGAGGTATCGGTATATGCGGCAGAGGTCTGTGCTGCAGCACATATCTGTCTGAATTTGCGCCGGTATCTATTAAGATGGCAAAAGAACAAAATTTATCATTAAATCCGACAAAAATTTCCGGTGTCTGCGGCAGACTGATGTGCTGTCTGAAAAATGAGCAGGAAACTTATGAATATTTAAATAGTAAGCTTCCAAATATCGGTGATATGGTAACGACAGAGGACGGTTTTAAGGGTGAAGTTTCAGGTGTTAATGTGCTCAGACAAATGGTAAAAGTTATTGTCAATGTCGGTAAAGATGAAAAAGAAATTCGTGAGTACAAAGTAGGTCAGCTTAAATTCAAGCCAAAACGTAAAAAAGAAAGATTGAATTTATCGCCTCAGGAATTTAAAGAACTGGCAAAATTGGAAAAAGATCATGACACAGTATTCTAAAGAATATTTAAAAGAAGATGAACGTCTGGATGATCTTGAGCGTAATGGCTATAAAATCATCCAGAATCCGCATAAATTTTGTTTTGGCATGGATGCTGTCCTTTTATCAGGATTTGCCAAAGCCAAAAAAGGTGAGAGAGTTATTGACCTTGGTACGGGAACAGGCATTATTCCGATTCTGATGGAGGCAAAAACAGAAGCATCGCATTTGAGCGGACTTGAAATTCAGGAAGAGAGCGCTGACATGGCCAGACGGAGTGTTGCGCTGAATCATTTGAATGAAAAAATTGATATTATTGTCGGTGATATAAAAAATGCGTCTGAAATCTTTGGAAAATCATCTGCCGAAGTTGTCACATCGAATCCGCCGTATATGATAGATTGTCATGGTATTAAAAACCCTCAGGAGCCAAAGGCTATCGCGCGTCATGAAATTTTGTGCAGTCTTGATGATGTTGTACGTGAAGCAGCAAAGATTTTATGCCCGGGAGGAAGATTTTATATGGTCCACCGGCCGTTTCGGCTTGCAGATATTTTCAGGACACTGGACAGGTATCATCTTGAGCCGAAGCGAATGAGGCTTGTGCATTCCTTTATAGAAAAAGAACCTGTGATGGTTTTAATTGAGGCAGTCAGGGGCGGCAGACCGAGAATAAATATTGAGAAGCCGCTCATTATTTTTAACAGTCCGGGTGTTTATTCGGAAGAAATTAAAAGAGACTACGGATTTTAAATTTCAGGCATACTCTTTTGATAAGTATCATACAATGCAATCAAAAGGGGGACTGAGTATGGCTGAGTATCATCGTTTTGTATCTTATGTGTATGCTTATGAAAATAATCTGAAAACGCGCAACAGCGGTTTCGCCCGTGTTGAAACGAGAGACCGGCAATGTTTCATTTATTTACATATGAAAGAGATGTATGGCGGCAGTCATACAATCTATAGAGTATATTTGTTCAAAAGAGCAGAAGACGGCATCACGGCGATTTATTCAGGAAATATAAGGCAGTGTCAAAATCAGGGTGATTTTGAATGCAGAATAACAAAAGACAATATTATGGATTCCGGCATTTCATTGAATGAGATTGCCGGAATTGTTGTTCTGGGAGACTGCGGAAGGAAATTTGGCACATGTTGGGATGATGAACCGATAGACATGTCGATGTTTGATCAGATGAAAGATGATGGCAGCAGGGTAATTTCTTTGAATAAAAATTTAGTGCCTCAGATTGCTGTACAGATGGAAGGAAAACAAGAAGAGACAGAAAAAGATGAAGAACCGGAAGAAATAATAAAAGAAACAGAAATAGACACAGAAAAGAAAACGGAGTTTCAGGATGAAGCAGTTCGGGCAGTTGAGACAGTTAAGGAAATAGGTTCTGAAGAAATCAGAAATGAAATATCCGATGAAAAACAAGAAAACAAAGAAGAGAACAAACAAGATGAGAAGCCGGTATATACAGAAGTATATGCGCGTAAACGGGAACTGACGATAGAGGAAAGACTGGGTAAAATGATGGCCCACGGCATAAAGATGCAGATGCCGGAGGATACGGAAATAGACAGATGTATCCGGATGGAAATACAGGATATCGGTATGATGCCGATGAAATTCTGGATTTATGCCGGAAACAGTTTTGTACTGCAGCATTATTATTCATACAGTCATCTTATATTGGCCAGAAAAAAAGACGGCAGTTATATTCTCGGGGTTCCGGGAATGAATGAGCCAAAGGACAGTTTTATGGCACAGATTTTCGGATTTGACAGATTTAAGGCTGTTGATGAAAATCAGGAGAATGCCTTCAATGGAAATTTCGGATATTGGTATGTTGAATTAACTTAATATTTCGCTTGCATAGGAGGCGCAGCCGTTTATAATAGATGATAGAAACTATTTGCATAAGAAAAGAGGAACAAAATGACAGATTTTGATAAAGTAATTCAAAGACGCGGAACAAATTGCATTAAATGGGACTTAAATCCGTTAAAAGACCGTGCCGATGTGATTCCGATGTGGGTTGCTGATATGGATTTTGAAGCGGCGCCGGGAATTATTAATGCCATGCAGAAGGTGATGGACCATAAAATTTTCGGATACCGGTTTAATTCACCGGAATATAAACAGGTGATTATTGATTGGTTTAAGCGCAGACATAACTTTGAGGCGGCGCCTGAGTGGATCTGCTATCTTCCAAATGTTGTTGTCGGATTGTCTCTGGCAGTGCAGAGCGTATCAGAGCCGGGCGATGAAATTATTTTAAATACACCGGTATACGGGCCGTTTTACAAAGCAGTGACGGATAATCACAGAGTTGTAAAAAGCTGTCCGATGAAAGAAAACGACGGATATTATACGATGGATTTTGAAAAAATGACATCACTTGTTACAGAAAAAACAAAAGCCGTCATGCTCTGTAATCCTCATAATCCGGGCGGCCGTGTATGGACACGGGAAGAACTGACAAAACTGGCAGATTTTTGTATAGAGCATCAGTTATATATTATTTCTGACGATATTCATGCGGATTTAACGCTGGGAGATCATGTGCATACGATGATCGCGTCAATTTCTGACGAAATTTCCGAGCGGTGTATTACATGTACATCGCCGTCAAAAGCATTTAATCTTGCTGGTATGCAGGCAGCCCATGCTTTTATCAAAAATGAATCGCTTCGGGAACGTTTTATGAAGCCTTTAAATGCGTTGCATTTGTCCGGAGGAAATTCTTTTGAAGAGGCGCTTGTTGTCGGCGCTTACAGAGATTCAGAAGAATGGCTGAAAGAGGCTGTAGCTTATATAGAAGGCAATGTGGACTATTTTGTCGATTATATTGGTGAGCATATACCTCAGATTTTGGCAGTGAAGCCGGAAGGAACATATCTTGTATGGGTTGACTGCAGAAAACTTCATATGCATCAGGAGCAGCTTCTGAAATTTTTTATGGATCAATGCCATCTGTTTGTAAACAGCGGTCTTGATTATGGCCCGGAGGGCGAAGGATTTGTACGGTTTAATATGGCATGTTCGAGAAAACTTGTGGAAAAAGCGGTTCGTCAGATGGAGGACGGCTTTAAAACATTGAATTGATGATAGAAACGGAGATTCCCATGGAAGAAATAAAAGAACTGCTTTCCGATATTTTAAATGTGGATTTATCAGATATGGTCATCAGCGGGGCAAAAAGCGGTGATGTCAAGAAAATTAAAGTCCGTCCTGTACTTATTAAAAATCAGCTGAATTTTCAAGTGACGCGGTACATAGGAACAAAGGTTTTTCATGAAAATGCAGAAGCCGGTCATTTGTCCGGAACACTTGCACCGGAAATTTATGAATATTTCCGTCAAGTGCAAATACGGACAAAAACAGAGCAGATTACTGCACTGATCAGTAAAAAAGGACATGTTTCAGTCAAAAGAAAAAAATTGGCAGGAACATACGCACCGTGTCAAAAAAGTCTTGAACATAATCGGTCAAAAAGTTATGTACTTAAAGAGGGCGTGCCGGTACCTTTTCTGATCGATCTTGGCGTCATGCATGAAGACGGAACGATTGTGAAGAAAAAGTTTGATAAATTCAAGCAAATGAACCGATATTTGGAATTTATTGAAGATATTCTGCCGGAATTGGACAAAGATAGAAAGCTGACGATCATCGATTTCGGATGCGGAAAATCATATCTGACATTTGCCATGTATTATTACCTGAAAATATTAAATGGTTACGATATACAGATTATCGGGTTGGATTTAAAAGAAGATGTGATTGAACACTGCAATAAGCTCAGAGACCGTTACGGCTATGATTCGCTGAACTTTTTGTGCGGAGATATTGCTTCTTTTGAAGGCGTGGATCAGGTAGATATGGTCGTCACGCTGCATGCCTGTGATACGGCGACGGATTATGCGCTATATAAAGCTGTTGTGTGGAATGCAAAAGTGATTTTATCTGTGCCGTGCTGTCAGCATGAGCTTAACAGTCAGATTTATTCAGAAGAATTGTCCGGTATGTTTAAGTATGGGCTGGTCAAAGAACGTTTTGCCGCATTGGCGACGGACAGTATGCGTGGCATGCTGTTGGAAGGATGCGGATACAAAACCCAGCTGCTTGAGTTTATTGATATGGCGCATACGCCAAAAAATATTTTAATCCGGGCAGTTTTAAAAGAACGTATAAAACCGTGCCGTTTGAGCGAAGAATATATACGATGCAAAACATTGATTCACGGTCGGCCCACATTGGAAAAACTTTTAAGTGAAAATCAATAAAGAGAGGATTGAATACAATGGATGAGAGAATTAAAGTATTGGCTTATAATTTAATCAATAAGTCTGTGAAAGCTAAAAAAGGGGATAAGGTGATGATCCATTATACAGGACCATCGACACAGGATCTGGGACGCCAGCTTGTGAAGGAAGCATACAAGGCGGGCGCAGTGCCGTTTCCAATCTATACAGACCCAAGAATGCAGCGGGAAATGCTTTTAAATTGTACAGAAGAACAGCTGAAAATTATGGCAGACAATGATGCGGCGCTGATGTCTCAAATGGACTGCTATATCGCTGTCAGAGGTACGGATAATGTTTCAGAGCAGTCTGATGTGCCTGCAGAAAATCTGGCAATGTATGAGCGTATTTATATGACGCCGGTGCATCATGAAATCCGTGTGCCGAAGACGCGCTGGTGTGTGCTCAGATATCCGAACAATGCCATGGCTCAGCTGAATAATTCCAGCCTTGAGGCTTTTGAAGATTTTTATTTTGATGTCTGCAATCTGGATTATACAAAGATGGGTGAGGCAATGAAGCCGCTGGTAGATTTGATGAGCCGTACAGATAAAGTGCGCCTTACAGGTCCGGGAACAGATCTGACATTTTCTATTAAAGATATCCCGGCAATTCCGTGTGCAGGCGACTGCAATATTCCTGACGGTGAAGTGTATACAGCGCCGGTCAGAGATTCTATTAATGGAAAATTGACATACAATACGCCGGCAGTTTTTCAGGGATATACATTTGAAAATATTTCTTTTGAATTTAAAGACGGAAAGATTGTAAATGCGACAGCTAACAATACGGAACGGATCAATCAGGTGCTGGATACGGATGAAGGCGCAAGATATGTGGGTGAGTTTGCGATCGGTGTGAATCCGTATGTTTTGAATCCAATGAAAGATACATTATTTGATGAAAAAATCGCAGGTTCTTTCCATTTTACACCGGGTAATTGCTATGACGAAGCGCCGAACGGCAACAGCTCATCAATCCACTGGGATCTTGTATGTATTCAGCGTCCGGAATACGGCGGCGGTGAAATGTATTTCGATGACGTGCTGATCAGAAAAGACGGTTTATTTGTCATTGATGAATTGAAAGGGCTGAATCCGGAGAATTTGAAATAGACTATTGAAGGATAAAAAAGCTTTCTGCAAAGAGGTAAAGTCTAAATTGCGAAGCGAAAAAGAAATAATGAATTTAATTATTGAAAAAGCAAAACAAGATGATCGGATTTTAGCAGCATATATGAAAGGGTCACGAACCAACCCTAAAGTACCAAAAGATATTTACAGAGATTTTGATATTATGTATGTTGTAAAAGAAACAGAAAGTTTTATGTTAGATACATCTTGGATTGATTTTTTTGGTAAAGTGGTATTAAAACAAGAGCAAGATGATGATTATGGTTATGGAGAAAGATTCGGAATTAGATCCAACTATAGCGAAAGTTATTCATGGCTATTGCTCTTTAGTGACGGCAATCGTATTGATGTCGGTATAGAAACAGTCAATGCGCTGGAAAAAGGAAAGAACCGAAATAAACTCTATCTGCCTCTGATAGATAAAATCGGTTGTTTACCAGAACTTCCGCCGCCGACAGATGAAGGTTTTTCGGTTTCGACCGGGAAGTTAAATAAATATTTCAAAAAATATCTTCCGGAAACAATTTATCAAAGATATTTAAAAACCTATACAGATGGAGAATATGATCATTTTTGGTGCGAAATCCGGGCTGCAGTTGAGTTATTTCATGATATTGGGGTATGGGTAGGAGAGAAAATCAAAGCGCCATATCCATATGCCGATGAGGAGGCAGCATATGACTATATGAAACATATAAGAGATGATTTGCTTGGTTCATAATAGTATTGCTCATATTGATGCGGATGTCGCCTTAATCTATCCGAAATTATGGCATAAAAAGCAGGTTTTTGGCCGATTCGGCCAGAAACCTGCTTTTAAAAAGAATTATTTTGAATAAATTATAACTGTCTCAATGCATCGACAAGAGCGGTTTTTTGGGTCGCCTTTTCGTCCTTCTGTTTGATGACACGGGCAGGGCAGCCGGCAACGACAGCGTTCTCAGGCACATCTTCAATAACAACAGCGCCTGCGGCAACAACCGCGTTTTTTCCGATATGAACGCCTTCGATGACAACGGCGTTGGCGCCGATCAGAACATTGTCTTCAACAATGACTGGTGTAGCGCTTGCCGGTTCGATTACACCGGCTAAAACAGCGCCTGCGCCCACATGACAGTGTTTGCCGACTGTGGCACGTCCGCCGAGAACTGCACCCATATCAATCATCGTATCTTCGCCGATTACAGCGCCGATGTTAATAATCGCGCCCATCATAATCACCGCGCGGTCGCCGATTTCTACCTGATCGCGGATAATCGCGCCCGGTTCAATACGGGCATTGATATGTTTCGTATCAAGTAAAGGTACTGCAGAGTTTCTGCAGTCATTTTCTACAGCATATTCTTTAATTTTATCTTTATTTTCGAGAAGTACCGGCTCGATGTCTTTCCAGTCTCCGAAAACAATTTTGCTTCCAGTACCGAATACAGTGGCATTTGGAAACTCTACCGGAGAAGCTTCATTGACATAGACTTTCACCGGCGTCTTTTTTTCTG
Organism: Candidatus Scybalocola faecipullorum; assembly: GCA_018716485.1. Classification (GTDB taxonomy): domain Bacteria; phylum Bacillota; class Clostridia; order Lachnospirales; family Lachnospiraceae; genus Scybalocola_A; species Scybalocola_A faecipullorum. The sequence goes on along the minus strand of DVJY01000071.1, from coordinate 83,334 downwards.
CATTTTGAATAAATGAAATAATTTCTTGAGCGTTCATGTCCAGTCTCCTTATGATTGAAATAAAATATCTTTCATTGTGTACATGCCCGGCTGGCGGCCAACAGCAAAGACAGCAGCTCTGAGCGCGCCGTTGACAAAAATCTGGCGGCTCTGTGCCGTATGTGTAATTTCGAGATTTTCATTATCTCCAAGGAAAAGTACAGTGTGCTCTCCGGCAACTGTACCGCCGCGGACAGCATGAATACCGATTTCTTTGCCCCGCTTTCCGACAAAGCCCTCGCGGCCGTGAACTTCCTTGTAAGCATGATGTTTGTTCATTGTCTCAACAAGTGTTTTTGCGGTTCCGCTTGGGGCGTCCTGCTTCATATTATGGTGCTTTTCAATGACTTCAATATCAAAAGTATCCTCAAGCATCGGCGTGATCATCTCTAAAACTTGATTTAACACGGCGATGCCTAAAGAAAAGTTGGACTGAAAGACAACCGGAACGGATTTACCAAGTGTTTCAATCTTTTGAACTTGTTCGTCGGTAAAGCCGGTTGTACCGCAGATATATGCACATCCTTTGGATAAAATAAAATCATATACCCAGTCCAGATTATCCGGATGGGAAAAATCGATGACAGCGTCTACATGTTCTGTAAAAGATGAAAGATCCGGATATGTGAGTTTATCAGCCTTTAAGACAACATTCATGTTCTGTTTTTTAGCAGTTTCCTCGATCAAAGATCCCATCTTTCCTGCACCTACGATCATAATATTCATAAAAGGCCAGCCTCCTTCATTGCATTAGCAAGACGTGCTTTATTGGCTTCGCTCATCGGATAGAGCGGAAGTCTGAAACCGCCCACATTCATGCCCATCAGATTCATCGCTTCTTTGACCGGGATCGGATTGACTTCATAGAACAGAGCGTGAATCAGATCAAGGTAACGCAGCTGAAGGTCAAGAGATTTTTTCGTGTCTCCGTTTAAGTAATTCATAACCAGGTCGTGAGATTCCTGAGGCATAATATTGGCCCATACGGAAATAACGCCTGAAGCACCTAAAGAAAGCAGAGGGACGATCATATCGTCATTGCCGCTGTACATGACAAAGTCATCGCTTAAATAGCGTGCAATACCTGCCGCATAGGAAATACTTCCGCTGGCTTCTTTAATACCGCAGATGTTCGGATGTTTGCTGAGCACTTTGATCGCGTCTTCGCTGATTGAGCATCCTGTTCTTCCCGGAACATTGTACATAATGATCGGTTTATTGACTGCGTCAGCAACAGCTGTAAAATGAGCGATCATACCCTGCGCATTTGTTTTGTTATAATATGGTGAAATGACAAGCAGTGCGTCGGCGCCCATCTTGTCGTACTTCACACTTTTATCAATGGCGGTCTGTGTGCTGTTGGAGCCGCTGCCCGCAATGACAGGAATTCTTCCGTTGATGGTTTTCAGCGTATATTCAACAACGGCATCGTCTTCTTCATGAGTCATCGTACTGGACTCACCGGTGGTTCCGAGAACGAGAATGGCATCTGTGTGATTGGCAACATGCCACTCAAGAATTTCACCTAATTTTTCAAAATTAACACTGCCATCTTCGTGAAATGGGGTAATCAGCGCTACAATACTTCCTTTGACATTAAACATAATTAAATCTCCCTTCGATATTGGTTAAATGAAGGTTGTGCCATAATAAACAAAGAAAAGCGCCAGTAAGCGGCTACCTACTGACGCGATTTGTCTGATGATAAGATAGCACAACTACAATAAAAATTGCAGACAGTCTTACGGATATTCTCCGTAATCCCACCACTCCTTTATGCCTAAAGAAGCAGTTCGGCGGAATTGCTGCGGCTGATTGTCAAATGCCCGCCGGCTCCAAGCAGCTTGGTCGTTTCCGCGCCTCTATCAATGTCTGTATGATACCACTTTATCAGAGAAAATACAATAGTTATTTGTATTTTTTATAGGGTATCTGGTATAAAAGGCATTTTAAGCGGTTTGAAAATATGCTAAAATAAATGAAATACTGGGATAAGTACCGAAAGGATGAAATTAAGATGAGTGAAGCTTTAAAATTCAGAAGAGATCTTCATAAAATACCGGAGCTTGGCATGGAACTGCCAAAAACATATGCATATATTAAAAATGTTCTGAAGACACTGCCGTGTGAAATATTTTCACCGATCCCATATAGTGTATGTGCTTTTTTTGACGCTGGCAGAGAAAAAACTGTGGCTTTCAGAAGCGATATGGATGCGCTGCCTGTAGAAGAAAAGACTGGCAGAGACTTTGCGTCTGAATATCCCGGCCGTATGCACGCCTGCGGACATGACGGCCATATGGCTATGCTTTTGACATTTGCGCTGAGGTTATCCGAAATCTATCAGACACTGCCCAACAATATTCTGCTTATTTTCCAACCGGGCGAGGAAAATCCGGGCGGCGCCGGGCCGCTTTGTGAAACTGGCTTTTTGGAAAAGTATCATGTCAAACGTATTTATGGCTGCCATCTGTGGCCGATGCTTCCAAAGGGCGCCGTGGCTTCCAGAAAAAACGAAATGATGGCCCGGTCATCAGAAATCAATATTGATATTACGGGAAAGGCAGCGCATGCGGCAAAATATAAAGAAGGTATCGATGCGCTGGAATACGGGGCGCAGATGCTCACAGATATTTATACGATGGAAAAAGAAGAAATCGGAAAAGACGTTTATCGTCTTTTGAGATTTGGCCGGATGGAAAGCGGCACCATCAGAAATGTGGTTTCCTCGCATACGAGAATCGAGGGAACAATGCGGGCATTTCAAGATGAAATTTATGACTATATGAAACGAAGAATTCATGAGATTGCCCGTGGTTACGATGAAAAATACGGATTAAAGACAGAAATTGATATCAATACAGGATATCCGGCAGTGATGAATGATCCGCAGCTGTATGACGAGACGATGGCATTTCTTGGCCAAGATTCGGTTACGGCTTTAGAAACGCCGGAAATGATCACCGAAGATTTTGCCTATTATCAGAAATATGTGCCGGGCATGTTTTTCTTCCTCGGTACAGGAACAGGCATTGCACTGCATGCGGATCATTTTGATTTTGATGAGGCAGTTTTGGATGAAGGGGTTGGATTGTATTTAAAATTGTGTAAAATGCCTTGATTTTACTGCAAATCCGGGGAATAAAAATTGACAAAACATGGATTTGCGGGTATATTAATAATACTTGCAGCATTCAGGCAGCAGCCGTATGCTGTTTAAAATAAAATAAGATGGAGGAAAATGGTCATGAAACTGACAACTGTGAGAGAATTGTACAAGAATACTGAACTTTACATCGACAAAGAAGTTGAAATCGGCGGATGGATCCGCAACGTCAGAGATTCTAAAACTTTCGGGTTTCTCGTAATTAATGACGGTACTTATTTTCAGACACTTCAGGTCGTTTACGGTGATAAATTAAATAATTTCGATGAGATCTGTAAATTAAATGTGGGCGCTTCTGTGATTGTTAAAGGTATCCTTGTGGCAACACCGAAAGCAAAACAGCCTTTTGAGATTCAGGCGTCAGAGGTGACCGTTGAAGGTCCGTCTACACCGGATTATCCGCTTCAGCCAAAGCGTCATACATTTGAATATTTGAGAACAATCTCCCATTTGAGACCGAGAACAAATACATTTCAGGCGGTATTCAGAGTGCGTTCTCTGATCGCATATGCAATCCACAAGTTCTTTCAGGAGAGAGATTTTGTATATGTACACACACCGCTCATTACAGGCAGCGACTGCGAAGGCGCCGGCGAGATGTTTCAGGTGACAACGTTGGATTTAAACAATGTGCCTAAAAATGAAGACGGTTCTGTAAACTATAAAGAAGATTTCTTCGGAAAAGAGACAAACCTGACTGTCAGCGGCCAGTTAAACGGCGAGACATTTGCGATGGCATTCAGAAATATTTATACATTCGGACCGACATTCCGTGCTGAAAACTCCAACACAACGCGGCATGCGGCAGAATTCTGGATGATCGAGCCGGAAATCGCGTTTGCGGATCTTCAGGACAACATGGATCTTGCGGAAAGCATGATGAAGTATATCATCAACTATGTGATGGAAAACGCACCGGAAGAAATGAAGTTTTTCAACCAGTTTGTAGATAAGGGACTGATCGATCGTCTGAATCATGTGGCAACTTCCGAATTTGCCCATGTAACTTATACAGAAGCGATTGAACTGCTTAAGAAAAACAATGATAAGTTTGATTATAAAGTGGAATGGGGCGTTGATCTTCAGACAGAGCACGAGCGCTATCTGACAGAGCAGATTTTCAAACGTCCGGTATTTGTAACGGATTATCCGAAGGAAATTAAGGCATTTTATATGAAGCTTAATGATGACAACAAGACGGTTGCAGCTATGGACCTGCTTGTGCCGGGCATCGGTGAGATCATCGGAGGCAGCCAGAGAGAGGACGATTATGATAAGCTTGTTAAGCGTATGGAAGAACTTGGGTTGAAGAAAGAAGATTATGATTTCTATCTTGATCTGAGAAAATACGGTTCTGTCCGCCATGCAGGCTATGGCTTGGGATTTGAGAGATGCGTGATGTATCTGACAGGTATGTCCAATATCCGTGACGTGATTCCGTTCCCGAGAACAGTAAATAACTGTGATCTGTAAAGAATATTGAAATTATAAGAAACTGGCAAATGGCGCTGCATGTGAATTCATAGCAGCGCCATTTTTGACAATCACAGAAGGGAGTTATTCATTATGACAAATAAATTTTTTCCGGATGAACAGGTTACAGAGAATGATCTTTATTTCTTGTGCTACATGATTGAGCGTGTAGCGAGAAAATTACATCAGAAAAATAAATATGTCGTTAATTCGATATCAAAAGATGAGTGGGAACGTCTGATTAGTCTTGCAAATGTGCTGCATTGCGAAAATCCGATGAAAATCGAAGATGAATGGATTGAAATCTATGGATTGGAAGCGGGAGATTTCGATATAACTATGGTTGATCATGGATTGGTGGAGGAAATTCCATCAGAAATACAGATGGGAAAAGTGTATATGCGGTTGATTTTGTCTACACTACAGCCGGAGGAAGATTATATTGATGGGATGATTCGGGTATACAACGATGAAATATGCGATATTATTGATAATTATAACAGTAGTGCATACTATGAACCGTCTTATGTGATAACCAAAGCTTACAATCAAGGAGGATTTTAAAAGTATTTTAGAATTAAAATTGAAAAAGATATTTAAGGCGCTGCCGTATCGAAAAGATGCGGCGGCGCCTTTTAATATAGGCACAAAGATTGTCAGAGAAAATCGTTAGATGCCGCTGTCGTTGATCAGTTTAAGTATTTGGTACAGCAGCAGACGGCGGTCTATTGGCAGGCGTCCTCAGTGTGATCGCATAGACATTGTTAATCTGCAGCGGATAAGTTTCGGCGATCAGACCGTCAAAATAAACAACGACTTCATCGCCGACAGTCATCGGACTGTATAAGCCGTCGCTGTTTTCCACATCTAAAGATACAGTACAGGCAGAATTATCAGGATAACTCTCTGATTCTAAGTCAATCATGATGTAAGTATCATGGACTTGGGTGATTACGCCGTGAACGCTTGGCTGATTTTCAATGATATCATTCATACTCTGGCGGCTGCAGCCGAAAAGTTGACATAAAATAAATGCCAAAGCAAAAATAAACATTCGATATTTTTTCATGCGGCTTCCTCCCAAAACATTGATGAGATGTCTTTATTTTATCATCTTCGGGAGGCAGCCGCATCTGTTTTTTAGAAAATATGGCATAGGATCAACGGGAAAGGAATTCCTGAAAAATGATTTATGAAATAAAACCAGAACAAATGTTTGCAATGTGGAGTTGTGCGTGATATAATGATTGCACAAAGTGCAATCTAAAGCGGCATCGCCGCTTTGCCCTGCTGCGCAGGGTTTATATATAATCAAGTTTTCCGGAGGTGGATCAGATGAAGTTTATACATATCGCTGACGTGCATCTGGGCGCCTGCCCGGATCAGGGAAAGCCGTGGGCCGGTGCGCGTGAGCGTGAGATATGGGACAGTTTTTACCGTGTTTTGCAGACGGCAAAAGAACAGCAGGTGGATTTCGTGCTGATTGCCGGCGATTTATTCCACAGGCAGCCGTTAAAAAGAGAATTGAAAGAAATCAGCTATCAATTTGAAAAAATAAACCCTGTCAAAGTCGTGGTCATTGCCGGCAATCATGATTATATTGGCGCGCATTCCTACTACAGAGATTTTCAGTGGCCGGAGAATGTTTTTTTCTTCCGGCAGCAGCAGATGTCCTGCCTGTATTTTGAATCAGAGTCAGTCTATATTTACGGTTTAAGCTACGAAAATTATGAGATCACACAGCCGCTGTACGATCAGGTGCGTCCGTCGAACCGTGAAGGCTGCCATATACTTTTGGCCCATGGGGGCGACGAAAAGCATATACCGATTCAGTTTAACCGGTTGGCAGATGCGGGATTTGACTATGTGGCGCTTGGACATATCCATAAACCGGAGATTCTCAGGACGGATCGGATGGCGTATTCGGGCGCGCTTGAACCGATTGATAAAAATGACACCGGCAGTCATGGCTATATTTCAGGCACATGGCAGGATGGACAGATGCACATACAGTTTGTGCCGTTTGCAAAGCGCAGTTATATCCATCTTCCGGTGCGCATGGATGGCAATATGCCATGGTCGATGGTTGTGGATATTGTCAGAGAGGCTATAGAAAATAACGGAACAGAACATATATATAAAGTTGTTTTGTCTGGTTTTAGTGACCCGGATTTAAAGTTTGATATTCAGGCGCTGACACGTCTTGGCAATATTGCGGAAGTAGAAAACAAAACACAGCCGGATTATGACTTTGATCTGCTGTACAGGCAAAACAAAGACAATATTATCGGGATGTATATTAAAAAGATCAGCAGTCTTCAGGAAGATGAAGCTATGAAGAAAAAAGCCCTGTATATGGGACTGCATGCACTATTAAATTCACGGTGACGGAGCGGGCAGTATGATTATAAAATCATTGAATTTGGAACATTTCGGAAAATTTCATCATAAATCCTTTGAACTGTCAGACAGGATTAATATTATTTACGGCGGCAATGAAGCGGGTAAATCGACAGTACATCATTTTATTCAGGCGATGCTGTTCGGCATACAAAGAGGCAGAGGCAAAGCTGCCGCCAAAGATGATTATACCAGATTTCAGCCATGGCAGGAGGGCCGCAATTACGAGGGGATCATCTATCTGGAGCATGAAGGGCATATTTACCGGATTTACCGGAATTTTTATAAAGAAGACACCGCTGTCCATATTTTTGATGAAACGGTGGGCAGAGAAATTTTCACAGACGGCGGGACGCTGGAAAGCCTTATTCCCGGAATGACGGAGGCTAACTACAAAAATACGGTCAGTATCCGTCAGCTTGGCAGCCGTATCGATGATAAATTTGCATCTTCCCTGCAGAGCTATATGGCCAATATATCTATGAGCAAAGATGAAAGTGTGGATATCGGGGCGGCGATGGAGATACTGACAGATCAGGAACGGCAGATCAGACGCCGGATAAACAGCGGCGGCGCCGAACATATTAAAAACGAGATGGATAAGCTTGATTCTGATCAGTCTCAGGAAGCAAAAATCCATGAACAGCTGACACAGGCCGGACAGGAGACAGAAGCGCTTGAACAGCAGATTGCCGGATTGAGAGAGCAGATGACACGTATTCAAAACCGGGAGCGCCGTGAGCGGATGGAAGGACGGGCGCTGATCGAGCAATATCAGGCCAAGTCGCGCGCGCTCAGTGAAGAACGGCAGAAAAATCAGGAAAAAGAACAGAAAGCAAAACATTATTTTCTGATTCAGGGCGGCTTTAGATTTTTCCTGTATATGACACTGCTTGCGGTGATGTTTATGGGAATTCAGCTGTTTTTTAAGCTTGATTTATTCTGGATGAAGGCACTGACCGGGTTAATGCTTGCATCAGCCATCGTCGGGCTGGCAAAAACTTCCTTTAAAAAACCTGTATACAGGCAGCAGACACAAAATGTGCAAGCTTATGAACAGGCGATGCGCCAGATTTCAGAACAGTTGTCGCCATATATAAAAAAATACGGCAAAGATATGATGGCCCCTGCGCAGTTTGAGGAGATTTCCCAAAAAATGAGAACTCTGATGGAGCAGCATGAAATGCTGGCGAGAACTCATGAAAAGCTCATGCTTCAACAGGAACATCAGGATGAACAGCAGGCAAAATTAATTAAACTCCGTGAACAATGGTCATATATACAAAAACAGTCGGAAGAAGATACAAAGGATTTGAAGGCACTGGCATTGGCCAAGCAGGCGATTCAGGAAATATCGGGAGAAATCCATCAGACATTCGGTACTCATCTGAATGAAGAAGCATCCCAGATTTTTAATACGATTGTCAGCAAGCATACAGAAAGAAATTTTTATATTGACGAGAAATTGACAATCCATATGGACGGTGTCAAACAGCAGATTCCCATTGAGCGGCTGAGCGAAGGGACGATTGAACAGCTTTTTTTTGCTCTGCGCCTGTGTGCGGGAAAATTGATTTTCGGCGATCAGAATATGCCGCTTATTTTGGATGACACATTTGCCTACTATGATGACCGGAGACTGAAGCATATGATTCAGTGGCTCGTACAAAATCATCATGGACAGCTGGTTATGTTTACATGCCATCACAGGGAGGCTGATTTATTGGAACAGCTTGGATATGATTACAATTATATTGATCTGGAAAGTTTATAAAACAGGCAAACAGCGTGCCGATGAGGGCACGCTGTTGTGTTATCCACATAAGTTATCCACAATTTATCCACAAATAGTGTATAACTATACACAAAATGTTGTTTTTTGACGTCGAAAATTGTGGATTGTTCGTGGATAGATGCAGATGCTGTGAATTATTTCAAAACAAAAGATTCACAGTCTGTACATTCACATTTGGTTGGATGTGCTTCGTGAGTACCGACTTTGATCTGTGAAAGTGTGCAGAAATCACAGCAATCTGAATGGTGGCGGCACTCTTTGATTGAACATGCAATGCTAGGATTTTTTTCCATGATAAAATCTCCTTTTCCATAGATGTTTTTGTAGCTACAGATGTAGTGTTGCCGGAACTTAAAAAAAATATCCCGAGAATGTTTGTTAAATTTAAGAAATTGTAATATTTTCTAAAGAAAATAAAAACAACTTGTCAATCATATTTATGTATACTAAAATGGTAACATCGGTATGGAGTACTAATAAACATAGTTCATATTTTTTGATATAGATTAAGGCGGTTACAACAAATGAAGAAAAGAAAAAAAAGAATCAGGAGTGTTTTATTAATTACAGTAATCCCGTTGATGCTGATTGCAATGGCATATATTATAGTTTCAATTTATTATATGGACAGATTTTATCCGGGAACATGGATCAATGACATTGATTTTTCAAATCAAACGGTCAGTGAAGCTAAAGCGTCACTGGAAGCGGCCCACAATAACTATACATTTACGGTGATAGAAAGGGATGGGAAAGAAGAAGTTCTTTCCGGCAGTGATATCGGACATAAAATCGTTTATGAAGGCATTGAAGATATTAAAAAACAGCAGGGCGGCTGGCTCTGGCTGGCGCATATGTCGGGAAGAGATACATATACTGTTGAAGGCGGGCACGGTTTCGATGAAGAAAAGCTGCGCCAGACGCTGGAAAATTTAAAATGCATGACAGAAGGGGTTGTTGAGCCTCAAAACGCTTATGTGGATTTTTCTGACGGCATAAAGATTGTTTCTGAAGTTGAAGGTAATAAAGTAAATATTGACCGGCTGTATGACGCTGTAAGCGAGGCAATTGCTGACGGTCAGACATCATTGGATATTGACGAGGCAGGCTGTTATGAAAGTCCGGAAATTACCGAAGATTCGGAAGAATTTCAGGAAGAAATCGCGCCGATTAAAAACTTGACCAAAGCGACGATTACGCTGAATATCGGGCCGGATCAGGAAGTCATCGATTCATCGGTATCTGAGACATTTCTCGTTCAAAATGAAGACGGAAGTATAGATATCGATGAAGAAAAAGTACGATCCTATATGGAACAAATTGAGGATAAGTATCAGACATGGGGCGAACCTCATGAATTTAAGACGACCGGAGGCAGCATTGTAGAATTGTCGGGAACACTCGGCTGGTCGATTGACGTCGAAGCGGAAACTTCAAAGATTATTGAAGAATTACAGGCGGGGGAAGATGTGGAACGCGAGGCGATTTACGATGCGACAGCGCCTACATGGGAAGGCAACGAAATCGGTGATACATATATTGAAATCAGTATCAATCAGCAGCATATGTGGTTTTATAAAAACGGCAGTATTTTAGTAGAGACAGATGTAGTTACAGGTACGCTGAATAAAGGTTATTCAACACCGACAGGTGCGTATAAGTTATTAAATAAGGCGAGAAACCAAACATTGGTTGGTACATCTGCAGAGGATCCATATGAGTCAAAAGTTTCTTATTGGCTGCCGTTTATCGGTAATTTATATGGCATTCATGATGCCAGCTGGCGTTCCACCTATGGCGGTACGATTTACTATAATAATGGTTCCCACGGCTGTGTGAACACGCCATATGATAAAGTTCAGCAAATTTATGAAAATATTGAAATCGGCACGCCGGTGCTGATTTACTAAAAGAGCAGGCAGTTGCGGATCATAAGAAGGTGCAGAGGCACTCTGTGATTATGATTGGCACTGCCTTTTTTAGTGCATATGAAATTTAAAGAAAAAATGTTACAATAAAATTACGGCAAGGAGGGAAAAATGTGGCATTGAATAGAATTGTATGTATTGGGGATAGTCTGACCTATGGATACGGCGCTTATACAGAAGATGCATGGCCGTTCATAGCAGGCAGACGACTTGGAATCCAGTGCATTAACCGTGGTGTCAATGGCGAGACGACAGCGGAGATGAGCCTGCGTTTTTACGACGATGTCATTTTAAATCATCCCGATGCGGCAGTAATCTTGGGCGGTTCAAATGATATTTTGATGGGCGCCTCGGCAGAGTCGGCTTTTGAAAATATAGAAGCGATGGTGCTGAAAGCAGGAAAATCCGGAATTTGCGTCATGCTTGGCACACCGTTGGAAATAGATACATCGATGGTGGGTCAATTTTGGTTTTGTCGGAAATCTCCTGAACAGACTCAGGAAAATATCAAAATACTGGCGGATAAAATCAGAGACTTTTGCACCGAAGAACAGCTGATTTGTATAGATTTTCAAAAAGAATATTCACAGCGTATGTCAGAAAGACATATGATGAGATGGTATGCAGACGGCGTACATCCGGTCAGAGAAGGGTATCATGAGATGGCGGATATTTTCTGTGATGCTTTTATAAAAATGACGAAAGGAGATCAAAGATGAGGTTTACGGATTTAATTATTAAAAAAAGAGACGGACATGCGCTGACAACGGAAGAAATCAACTTTTGGATTAAATCTTATGTTCAAGATGAAGTGCCTGATTATCAGGTCAGTGCACTTTTAATGGCAATCGTTTTTAGAGGAATGAATGAACGAGAGACAAGTGATCTGACACTGGCTATGATGCACAGCGGTGATGTGATTGATCTGTCAGATATAGAGGGCATTAAAGTAGATAAACATTCCACCGGCGGGGTTGGCGATAAAACGTCGATGGCGCTTATGCCGATGGTGGCTGCCTGCGGTGCCAAAGCGGCAAAAATGTCAGGACGGGGTCTGGGACATACAGGCGGTACACTGGATAAGCTGGAATCTATCGAAGGATTTAATTGTTATCTTGGCAAAGAAGATTTTATCCGGCAGGTCAATGACATCGGCCTTGCGATTATCGGACAGACAGGCAATCTTGTACCTGCGGATAAAAAATTATATGCTTTGCGTGATGTGACGGGAACCGTCGATTCAGTGCCGCTGATTGCGTCCAGCATTATGTCTAAAAAGCTGGCGGCAGGCAGTGATGCCATTATGCTTGATGTCAAGTATGGCAGCGGCGCGTTTATGAAGACAAAAGAAGATGCGGTTTTGCTGGCCAAGGAAATGATTAAAATCGGCAGAGCGCTCGGACGGGATGTGCGGGCAATGATTACAGACATGGACATGCCTCTGGGACGGGCAATCGGAAATGCTTTGGAAGTTAAAGAAGCGATAGCGACACTTAAAGGCAAAGGACCGAAAGATTTTACACATCTTTGTATGGAAGGCGGCACCCGGATGCTGATTCAGGCAAAAATTGCTGTTAATGAAGAAGAAGCCCGGGAAAAACTGAAAGAAGTGATCAGAAACGGCGCAGCTTTTGAAAAGTTTAAAGCAATGGTCAGGGCTCAGCATGGAAATACAGAGCAGATCGATCATCCGGAACTTTTGCCGAAAGCGGATACGGTAACAGAAATGCCATGCCCTGAAGATGGTTATATTTATCGAATGGATGCGCTTGGCCTTGGACGTCTGGCGATGGAGATCGGCGCCGGACGTGAAACAAAAGATGATGTGATCGATCCGGCGGCAGGTATTGTGCTCAATTTCAGAAAAGGTGATCGGGTGAGCCAAGGGGAAACATTGGCAAGGATTCATCACAACAGGCCGCTGACAAAAGCGTGGAGGGAGCGCTTTATGGGCTGCATTGAAATCTGCGGCAGCAAGCCTGAAGAAGAACCGCTAATTTATAAAATATTGCAGGAGGCATCAGAGTGAAAATTACTTTTGTATATCATACATGTTTTTGTGCGGAAGATGAGCACAGGTCCATGATTTTTGACTACTGGAAGGGAACACTCCCTGTGTTTGATCCGGATAAACCGGTGTATATATTTGTCAGTCATGCGCATGCGGATCATTTTAATCCGCATATTTCAAAGCTGAATGAACAATATTCTAAAGTATATTACATTTTTTCCGAAGATATCCGCCCTCAGCTTCCAAAAGTTTTTATGTCAAAAGATTTTAACATCACATGGATGAAAGCGGAAGATGAGAAACAAGTGGGAGATATGACAGTTAAAGCCTTTTTTTCCACAGATGAGGGTGTGGCATACCTGATTCGTACCGAAGATAAGACACTGATGCATTTTGGGGATCTTAACTGGTGGCATTGGGAAGGTGAATCCGATGCATTCAATCAGTGGCAGAAAAAGCATTTTACAGCGCAGATTCAAAAAATGAGCAGTGAACATATTAACATCGCTTTCGGGCCGGCGCTTGATGCGCGGCAGATACCGTATCATTGGATTGGAATAGACTATTTTATAAAACATGTTCATGTGGATAAAGTATTTCCGATGCATTTTTTTGATGAAATGGGACTTGTTAAAAGATTTCTTGCATCGGACAAATGCGCGTCGTACAGGGATAAGATGATGCTGATTGAAAAACCGGGGCAGGAGTTTAATGTATGAGAAAAATATTGATGATAGCTACCGGCGGGACAATCGCATCCACAAGTACGTCTCATGGTTTGGCGCCGAATCTTTTATCGGCTGAAATATTAAAATATGTGCCTTCGGTGTATGAAATATGTGATGTAGAGACGATACAGCTGTTTAATATTGACAGTACCAATATGACGCCGGCGCACTGGCTTCAGATTGCGGCGGCGATTGAAGCCCATTATGATCGGTATGACGGATTTGTGATTCTGCACGGAACAGACACGATGTCTTATACGGCCGCAGCGCTTTCTTATTTGATACAAAATGGCACAAAGCCTATTGTGCTGACGGGTTCACAGCGGCCAATCGAGAAAGAAATTACAGATGCCAAAAGAAATTTGTATGAGAGTTTTTTATATGCTTCAGATCAGGAATCAAAAAATGTTAACATTATTTTTGACGGCCATATAATCTGCGGCACAAGAGCGCGAAAAAGCCGTTCCCACAGTTTTAACGCGTTTTCAAGTATTAATTTTCCGGACATCGCTGTAATCAGAAATCATAAGATTATCCGCTATATTAAAGATAACGGGGCGCAGTCTTCACCGGTGTTTTACCATCATCTTAATGACCGAGTTTTCCTTCTGAAATTGATTCCGGGTATGAAAGCAGATATTTTTGATTATATTAAAAATGATTACGATGCTGTAATTATTGAAAGCTTTGGTGTCGGCGGCCTTCCAAAAGATGCGCAGGACAGTTTTATGCAGGCCGTTCGGCGATGGATAAATTCAGACAAAATCATTGTGATGTCCACACAGGTTCCGCATGAAGGCAGTGATATGGCTGTTTATGATGTCGGTTTCCAGCTTAAAGAACAGTTTGAATTGCTGGAGGCCTATGATATGACAATGGAAGCCGTAGTGACAAAACTGATGTGGATTCTCGGACAGACACGGGATAAAGATGAAATACGGCGCATGTTTTATACGCCGGTAAATTATGATACGATAAATGTTTATGAATGACTTCGGGGAGAGGCAGAGAGATGAATATGATCAGAATGAATGAAGAATATACTCAAATAAAAAATTTTGTTCTGGATGTGGGAGCTGATATGATCGGCTCTCTCATTTTTGCCGCAGGACTTATATGTTTTATGGAACCGGCCAATATTGCGCCGGGCGGGACTTCATCTGTAGCTTTGCTGATTAATTACGTCAGCGGGCTGCCGATCGGTATGCTGAATTTAGCAGTGAATATACCGCTTTTGATTTTGGCTCTCCTTTACCTGGGCCGAACGTTTGCATTAAAGACAATTAAATCTGTATTTATCAATACGATTATGATGGACTTTGTTGTTGCGCCATTCTTTCCGGTTTATCACGGAGACAGACTTTTAGGATCCATTTATGGCGGTGTACTTGTAGGCGTAGGTATTTCGCTTATTTTTCTGAGAGGCTCTACGACCGGCGGGACGGATATTGTGTCTTTTTTAGTCCAGAAAAAATTTCCGCACTTTTCTATTGGAAGAGCGATGATGATTGTCGACGGCATTATTATAGGCGCTTCAATTCTTGTATATGGTGATATCGACGCAGGTTTATTTGGCGTCATTTCGCTGTTTTGTATGACAAAAGTATTGGATGGCATTTTATACGGTGCTGAACGCGGAAGCTTAGTTACAGTTGTTTCAAAAAAAAGCAGAGTTATCGGACAGAAGATTATGGACGATCTGGATCGCGGTGTGACATATTTGAAAGGTGAAGGCGGATATTCAGGAGAGAACAGGGATATTTTAATTTGCGCTGTCCGGCGTTATCAGTTTGCCAGACTAAAAGCTATCGTTCACGAGGAAGATCCGAAAGCCTTTGTAATTGTGACAGAAGCCGGGCAGATTCTGGGTGAAGGATTTAAAAGAGAGGAAGTTAAATAAAGTTTTCGGTTGCAAAGAGATATTTATTTATTAGCATCGATGTCCTAAACGAAATACTTGAAAAAGACATGAGAAAATGCTAGAATAAACTGTAAGTCAACGCAATTCTTTGAAAAAATGATTCTATAGATTGAGGAAGTTGCTTTTAGGGAAGTTCTTTCCGATAATCACAGGAGGTAAAATTTATGGCAAAAGCACAGAAAATTTCGCTTGCTGAGGCAGCGGCGCTTGTAAAAGACGGTATGACAGTCATGGCAGGCGGCTTTATGGCGAACGGAACAGCGGAACGTATCGTCGATGAACTGGTGAAGACCGGTGTAAAAGATTTGACGATCATTTGTGATGATGCGGGATGGGGAAGAAAAAGAAATCCTCAGACCGGCGAATACGAAGGTGAAGCCAGAGGTGTCGGCAAGCTTGTTCAGAACCGTCAGGTAAAGAAACTGATTGTATCTCATGTCGGTTTGAATCCTGAATGCGGCGATATGTATGCGAAAGGTGAAATTGAGCTGGAACTTGTACCTCAGGGAACATTAGCTGAAAGAATCAGATGCGGCGGCGCAGGTCTGGGCGGATTTTTAACACCGACAGGCGTTGGAACAGCGGCAGCGGATGGCAAACAGCTGATGACTATTGACGGAAAAGAATATTTGCTTGAGCTTCCGCTGCATGCGGATGTGGCATTGATCAAAGCTTATACAGCAGATGAATCAGGAAATGTTCAGTATAAAGGGTCAACAAGAAACTTTAATCCGATGATGGCGACAGCAGCAGATTTAGTAATTGCGGAAGCAGATCATGTTGTGCCGGCAGGTGAGATCGGCCCTGAAAATGTACACACACCGGGAATATTTGTAAACTACATTGTCGATGGAGGGATGGAATAATGGAAGATAAGAAAGCTTTTATTGCAGCGCGTGTTGCAAAAGAATTAAAAGACGGAGATATTGTCAATCTTGGTATTGGTCTTCCGACTTTAGTGCCGCGCTACCTCGATCCTTCTGTACATTTGATTCTTCAGTCGGAGAACGGATTTCTCGGATTGACTTCAGGGGAAACACCGGAGGACTATAAAGGATATCTTGTCAATGCCAGCGGTCGTCCTGCTTCAATCGCAAAGGATGGTGCATTTTTTAACAGTGCGGATTCATTTACGATCATCCGCGGCGGTCATGTAGATGCGACGGTTTTAGGCGCGCTTCAGGTTGATCAGGAAGGAAATATTGCCAACTGGATCATACCGGGCAAGATGGTTTCAGGTATGGGCGGCGCAATGGATTTGGTTGTCGGCGCCAAAAAAGTTATCGTTGCTATGGAACATACAAACAAGGGTAATTTTAAAGTGCTCAAAAAGTGTACATTGCCGCTGACAGCAGCACATCAGGTGAATTTGATCATTACGGAGATGGGCGTGATGGAAGTTACACCGGAGGGACTTGTGCTGAAAGAATATAATCCGGAATTTACATTGGAGGAAATTCAGGCAGCTACAGAGGCAGAACTTAAAATTGATGAAAATATCAAAAAGATGGAAGCTTAAGATATGTAAAAGGGGAGTTTGATTCAAACTCCCCTTTATATATCTTTTCCGATATCAGTTGTAAATACAGAGGTAGATACAATAATAAATTTGGCTGGGGCATCGCTGCGGTTTTCCCAGCGGTGTCCGATTTCGTTGGGATAATACAAAGTATCTCCGGCTTCAAGGACATAAGGCGGATAGTCTTCCAGAAGAAACGTGAGATGGCCTTCCAAAATAAATACAAATTCTTCCCCTTCATGATAATAGTAATCGCCTGAGTCCGTATGGGGAGGCATGTCAACAACACCGCCCCACATTTCCGTATTTCCTTTTGTGATTAAAGATTCAACAATAGGCTGTTCATGGCTTGTATTTCTGACAAAGGAAACACGTTCATTGTGGCGGACGAGCTTGATTTTGTCGCTGTTATCTTCAAGAAATAACGCCGAAATAGGGAAGTTTAATGTCTCACACAGAGAATAGATGCTGACAAGATTTGGAGAGGTTTTACCTGTTTCAATCTGGCTGATCGTACCTGCCGCAACACCGGATTTCATGGATAATTCACGAATCGACAAGCCCAGACCTATTCGGCGTGTTTTGATGAGATTACCGATTCTTATTAAATTCAGTTCGGACATCCGTTTACGCTCCTTACATTTTCATTTTAATGAATTAGTATATTGATAACATAAAATGAAAAGCTTGTCAACTGAAGGATATGTATAAAAAAACAGACATATTTCGGAGAAAATGCGTCTAATGATATTGTGCGGTGATAGCATAAAAAAGTCATTGACAAAATTCGACCCGTTCACTATAATGAACAGGTAAATGATAACAAGTGCGAAAATAAGGAGAGAAAAGAAGATGAAAAAAGCAGTTGCATTAATGTTAGGTCTTACTTTAGCTGTAGGTTCTTTAGCCGGATGCGGCAGCAGCACAGAAGATACACAGGCAGAAACTCAGGCAGCTTCCAATGAGGAGACAGAAGCAGCCAGTGAAGAAGGCGGTTCAGAGGACGCTTTAAAAGTTGCCCTTTGTCTGACAGGTGCAAAAAATGATATGGGTTGGAACCAGTCTGCTTACGAAGGTCTTGAACTGATTGCAGAAGAATTCGGCTGTGAAGTTGAGTACACGGAGAACGTTCAGGCAGCAGATATGGTTGCAACATTTACAGACTATGCAGCAAACGGATATGACGTTGTTATCGGCCATGGCTTCCAGTTCGGCGATCCGGCCCTTGAAGTCGGTGAATTATATCCGGATACAAAGTTCATCTGTATTGAAGCTGATGCTTCTGCGGACAACGTTGCATCATATGTAATGAAGTGCGAGGAGACAGCATACCTTCAGGGTATTCTTGCGGCAAGCATGTCTGAATCCGGTGTGATCGGTATGATCGGACCTGTTCAGGGCGCATCTCTTTTAAAGATTGTCAACGGTTATGAAGATGGTGCAATGTC
This sequence comes from Candidatus Scybalocola faecipullorum, assembly GCA_018716485.1. Lineage (GTDB taxonomy): Bacteria > Bacillota > Clostridia > Lachnospirales > Lachnospiraceae > Scybalocola_A > Scybalocola_A faecipullorum. Next base: position 64,906 of record DVJY01000071.1, on the reverse strand, counting down.
AGTAAATAAAGATATTAAGTATCAGGTGACATGGACAAACTCTTATACAGATACAGCAGTTGCTCAGGAAGCAGCACAGGCGATGATCGATCAGGGCGCTGATGTGATCGGCCACTGCGCAAATGAATGCGGTACAGGCGCTATTAATGCAGCAGCAGATGCAGGCATTTATGCAACAGGCGACTCCTATGATCAGAGTTCTCTCGGAACTCAGACAATCTTAACATCAGCAGTTTATAATGTACCTCAGCTGATCGAAGCAGCTATTCAGGATATTCTGAACGGCGAATTTGAAGGTACAGTAAAGCAGCTTGGTATGGCAGAAGGTATCGTAGAACTTGTTTATAATCCGGATATGGAATCTGTGATTCCGGAAGATGTAAGACAGCTTGTTGATGATACTGCAGCTTCTATTAAATCCGGTGAATTCACAGTACCATGTGATACATCAGACAGACAGGCAAACTAACAGCAAACAAATATCATGCATTTTGACAGGGACGGTAGACCGACGGCTTATCGCCCCTTGTCTGCTTTAAAGGAGACCGTGCGATGGGAATTTTAGAGATGAAGCATATCAGCAAGGCTTTTTCCGGAGTCTATGCCAATGAAGATATTGACCTTTCTGTAAATAAAGGGGAGATTCATGCGCTTCTTGGTGAAAACGGCGCAGGAAAGACGACGCTGATGAACATTTTATTTGGCATTTACTCTGCCGACGGTGGAGAAATTGTCTGGAAAGGGCGTCCGGTTCATTTTTCTTCGCCTAAAGATGCGATTGCAGAAGGCATCGGCATGGTGCATCAGCATTTTTCTTTAGTAAATCGAATGTCCGTGCTGGACAACGTGATTCTGGGACTGAAATCAGGAAAATTATTTCTGGATAGAAAAGCAGCAAAACAAAAATTGATTGATCTGGCGCAGAAGTATGGGCTTGATGTGGATCCGGATGCCAGAATTAATACTTTATCCGTCGGTCAGCAGCAGCGTGTGGAAATTTTAAAAGCACTGTACAGAAATGTAGAACTGCTTATTCTCGATGAACCGACCGGTGTGCTGACGCCGTCAGAGACTGAACACTTTTTTGATGTATTGAGGACATTAAAGAAAGAAGGCTATGCTGTCATCATTATTACGCATCGCATGAGTGAGATTATGAGCATCAGTGACAGAGTCACAATTTTAAGGGACGGTAAAAAAGTAAAAGATCTTGTAACAGCTAAGACAAATCCTGAAGAACTATCTTATTTTATGATCGGGCGGCAGCTGGGCGGCGGATATGAAGACAGAAAGCCTGCAGGAAAAGACAATGCGCTCGTCTTAAAAGATGTTACAATTAAGAAAAGCCGTAAAACGCCGCAGCTTGATCATATTGATCTTGAAGTCCGTAAAGGAGAGATTCTCGGTATTGCCGGTGTGGATGGCAACGGACAGAAAGAACTGGCGGAAGTGATTGCAGGTATCAGAAAGCCGACGTCGGGTACGCTGGAATTTATGGGCGGCGACATTACATCAGACAAAGTTAAAGCACGGTTCAAAAAAGGTATCTCTTATATTTCAGATGACCGCCATGCCGACGGGCTTGTTTTGGATATGAGCCTTGCAGATAATATGATCCTGCGCCAGTATGATGAATATCCGTATTCTAAAGCAGGGTTTTTTAATAAGCGGTGGATTAAAGATCTTTCGATGGATGCAATTAAAGATTACCGGATTAAGACATCAGGGAAATCTACAAGTGATACGATTGTTAAGCTGATGTCCGGCGGAAATCAGCAGAAGATTATTTTGGCGAGAGAAATTACAGATAAAGCAAATCTTATCATTGCCAATCAGCCGACAAGAGGACTGGATATCGGCGCAACAGAGTTCGTCCGCAAAGCATTGATGGAACAGAGAAATCTGGGAAAGAGCGTGCTCCTTATTTCGGCCGATCTGGAAGAAATCATGCAGCTTTCCGACAGGGTTGCCGTCATGTTCTCAGGAAAGATTATGGGCATTTTAGAGCATGATGATATTACACTTCAAAAACTTGGACTGCTTATGGGCGGTATTGCAAAAGAGGAGGAACAGCCGTGAAAACGAAAAAACATTTGCTGGATATTTTGTGGATCGTGATTATTGCTGTTGCGGCCACCACATTGATGATGATACTTTGTAAGGCAAGTCCTCTGGAAGCTTATCAGATGTTTTTTAATGGAATTTTTGGAAATCTGAGCAGTTTTTGTGAGGTTTTTGTAAAGGCGACACCGCTTATTCTGACAGGTCTGGGCTGTGCAGTTGCTTTTAGAACCGGATTTTTTAATATCGGTGCTGAAGGTCAGTTTTATGTAGGAGCCATTGCGGCGGCAATGGTTGCGTTAAATCTTACAGGTGTGCCGGGACCTGCCCGTATTGTGCTTTCAATGCTGGCCGGATTTATATGCGGCGGTGTATGGGCGCTTATTGCAGCAATATTTAAAGCAAAATTCGGTATTTCCGAAATTATTGTAACGATCATGCTCAACTATATCGCAATTAATTTCCTCGGTATTGCCGTGCGTACATTTTTGATGGATCCGGAAGGCACAGTGCCCCAGTCTGCAAGAATTGAAAGTTCGTCAGCACTCGGACTTCTGATGCCGCCGACCCGTCTGAATGCGGGAATTATTATTGCTGTTGCGGCAGTGATCATTGTATGGATCCTTATGGAGAAGACAAAAGTCGGCTACGAGATTAAAGTCGTCGGTTTCAATAAACGGGCAGCAAAATGCAATGGTATTTCCGTGATGAAAAATATTGTTGTATCCGCATTTTTGAGCGGTGGTCTTGCAGGTCTTGCAGGTGTTATCGAAGTCATAGGTATTCAGAAAAAACTTTTGGAAGGTATTTCCTCAGACTGCGGTTATACGGCTGTGCTGATTGCGCTGATTGCTTCCAACAATCCGATCGGTGTGCTGATCGCGGCTGTCGGATTTGCAGCGATGCAGGTGGGAGCAAACTCCATGCAGCGGCAGATGGGTATTCCTTCCGCGATCGTCAACATTCTGATTGGCCTTGTCGTTTTATTGATTCTGGGAAGAAAGATATTCAGACTTTCTTTTTTCAGAAAAAAAGCGAAAAATTAAGGAGGTGCGGCAATGCTTGAACAAATTTTTACGATTACATTTTTTACAGCATTTTTTTCGGCAACCGTGCGTATGGCGGTGCCTCTCGCTTATGCCGCCCTCGGCGAAGTTTTTCTTGAGCGCGCGGGTATTTTAAATATCGGTATGGAAGGTGTGATGCTGGGCGGCGCATTCTTTTCCTTTGCCGGAGCGTTTTACAGCAATAACCTTTTTATCGGTTTGATCTGCGGTATGCTGGGCGGCTGTGTGGTCAGCCTGATCCACGGATTTTTGTGTATCAAACTATCTCAGAATCAGTCTGTCAGCGGTATTGCTCTGAATATTTTTATGCTTGGCGTAACAAGCTTCGGATACAGATTAATGTCTGAAGGCCAGTCATACCAGCAGATTGAACCGTTTGCAACGATTAAAATTCCGCTGCTTGGCGATATTCCGCTGATCGGCGACGCATTATTTAATCAGGACATACTGACGTATTGTGTTTATGTATTAATCGTCATTGCAATTGTCTTTTATAAGAAGACTGCCGCCGGGCTGGCCTTTTCATCTATCGGCGAACATCCGGCATCAGCAGATGCGGCAGGTATTTCTGTTTACAAATATCAGTGGATCGCAATTATTGTCAATGGTATTTTAGGCGGTATCGGCGGTGCGGTACTTGTCCTTGTACAGACCGGAAAATTTTCGGAGAATATGGTTTCCGGACGTGGTTATATCGCGCTTGCGGCAGTTATTCTGGGACGTTATACGCCGCTTGGAAGTTTTGGCGCAGCGCTTGTCTTTGGCGGCGCCAATGCGCTTCAGATCCGTCTTCAGGCACTTGGTGTGCCGCTGCCGACACAGGCGCTGGCAATGCTGCCGTATATTGTGACGCTGATCGCGCTGCTTGGTTCTATCGGAAGAAGCAACGAGCCGGAAAGTCTTTCTAAGCCTTATGTTCGCGGCTCCAGATAATATTCAGGAAAGAGGGGATACCTGAAATGGGTAAAGTTTTAATTAAAAATGCAAAAGCGATCGTTACATGCGATGTAAAAGATCAGGTGTTTTATGACTGCGATATGCTGATTGACGGGCCGAAAATCGCGGCAATCGGAAAAAATATTGAAGCAGACGATGCGGAGATTATTCATGCTGAAGGAAAATTTGTTTATCCGGGACTTGTAAATACCCATCATCATTTCTTCCAGACATTTGTCCGCAACCTGACAGCCATTGATTATCCGAATATGCTGGTCATGGACTGGATTGATAAAATTTACAGAATATTCCAGAAGATTGATGACAACGTCATTTATTATTCATCTTTAACAGCAATGGCAGATCTGCTGAAGCATGGATGTACAACGGCATTTGATCATCAATATTGTTATACGACATCGACCGGCAAACGCCCGGTTGACCGCCAGATGGAAGCGGCGGCGCAGCTTGGTATCCGTTACACAGCAGGCCGCGGCGGCAACACACTGGAGCGGGAAAACGGAAGTTCAATTCCGGCGCCGATGGTCGAATCTACAGATGAATTTATCAAAGACTGTGAGCGGCTGATCGATCAGTATCATGATCCGAATCCGTATGCGATGCAGCAGATTGTTATTGCGCCGTGCCAGCCGATCAACTGTTATAAAGACACTTTTGTGGAATCTCTGAAACTGGCAAGAGATAAAGGTGTACGTCTGCATACACATCTGGGTGAAGGCGAAAGCGAAGGTATTAAAGAACGTTACGGCGTAAGATCTGTTGAATGGTGTCAGCAGATCGGTTTCCTCGGCGAGGATGTTTTTGTAGCTCATGCTTGGGAATTGACGCCGGATGAATATAAAGTGCTTGCAAAGACCGGCACCGGTATTTCACACTGTCCGGCCCCTGCGGTTCTTGGCGGCTTCCCTATTTTGGATATCAAATGGCTCATGGAGCAGGGCGTATTAGTCAGCCTTGGCTGTGACGGTTCAGCAACAAACGACAGCTCTAATGAATTGGATGCTTTGAGAATGGCTTATCTCATGCAGGCCTATCATACAAAAGCCAGAGGCGGATGTGCATCTGCTTATGATATGCTTAAAGTGGCTACGGTCAACGGCGCTAAAATGCTTGGCCGCCATGATCTGGGCTCTTTGGAGCCGGAAAAAGGCGCCGATTTGTTCATGATTGATACAGATTGCCTTGAACTGGCCGGAGCGCTGCATGATCCTAAAAATCTTCTCGCAAGAGTCGGTGTGACAGGGCCGGTATGGATGACAATGGTTAACGGAAAAGTTGTATATAAAGACGGACATCTCACAGGTGTAGACGAAGAAAAGCTTGCCAGAGAAGGCGAGGAAGTGTGCACAAAAGTGCTCAGAGATGAATTTAAAAGCGTTTGGTATTAATATGAATTAAAAATGGCATAGGCCGGCTATATAGCCGGTCTATTGATTTTATTGAAGAAAATATAATCTTATGGTATGATATTTAAAGTAGATAAGACAAAATAATTACAGGAGATTTGCCAATATAGATTTTCGTACATTTTTGAATGGTATCGTAATCAAGAGGAGTATGAAAACGAATGTAAAAGAGAAGGGTAAAAATCATTATGAACCGGTACATAGACAGAACTCAGTTTGTGTGCCGGTATTTTATGGCAGTGGACAGAAATGGGGGATATATATGGAGCAGTTATCATTATTCGACGACAGAGACAGGACGGCGCCCCTTGCGGCAAGGCTTCGCCCGGAAACATTGGATGAATTTGTAGGACAGGAGCATTTGCTGGGCAAAGGAAAAATATTGAGGCAGCTTATAGAAAAAGATCAGATATCGTCGATGATCTTCTGGGGACCTCCGGGTGTTGGAAAGACGACGCTTGCACAGATTATTGCCCGATGTACAAGCGCTCAATTTATTAATTTCAGTGCAGTGACAAGCGGGATCAAAGAAATTAAGGAAGTTATGCAGCAGGCTGAGTACAGCCGGAGGATGGGACAGAAAACAGTCTTATTTATAGACGAGATTCATCGGTTTAATAAGGCACAGCAGGATGCCTTTCTGCCATTCGTGGAAAAAGGAAGTATTATACTCATCGGGGCAACGACGGAAAATCCGTCATTTGAAGTCAATTCCGCCCTTTTATCAAGATGTAAAGTTTTTGTTTTAAAACCGCTGGAAGAAAAGGAGATAGAAACATTGCTCCGCAGGGCGCTTTCAAGCCCGAAAGGTTTTAAGGAGCAGCATGTTGCTATGACAGATCAGCAGATTCGGGCAGTGGCAGGGTTTGCCAACGGTGATGCGAGAACCGCGTTAAACACGTTGGAAATGGTTGTATTTAACGGAGAAATCAGTGCTGACGGTATTCGGGTGACTGATGAAGGACTGGCTCAGTGCATCAGCAAAAGATCACTGCTTTATGATAAAACAGGAGAGGAACATTACAATCTGATTTCTGCGCTGCACAAATCAATGCGTAACAGTGATCCGGACGCGGCGGTATACTGGCTGTGCCGGATGCTTGACGGCGGCGAAAATCCGTTGTATATTGCAAGGCGGCTCATTCGGTTTGCCAGTGAAGATATCGGGATGGCAGACAGCCATGCGCTGCCGTTGGCGGTATCAGTATATCAGGCATGTCATTTCCTTGGCATGCCCGAGTGTGATGTCCATTTGACTCATGCGGTCGTCTATCTTTCAACGGCGCCAAAATCCAATGCCTTATATAAGGCGTGTGAGGCTGCAAAAAAGGATGTGAAAACACTCAAAGCAGAGCCTGTGCCTCTTGTGCTGCGCAATGCGCCGACAAAATTGATGAAAGCATTGGACTACGGCAAAGGCTATGAATATGCCCATGATACAGAGGAAAAACTGACTCATATGCAGTGTATGCCGGATTCTCTTAAAGACCGTGTTTATTATTATCCGACACAGCAGGGCGATGAAATGAAAACATGGGAGCGGCTTGAAAAAATTAAAGCATGGAAACGCAGAGAAATGATGAAGGAGGAAGAAGAGGATGAAATATGATGTGATTATTATCGGCTCGGGACCCGGAGGTATTTTTTCGGCCTATGAGCTTACAAAAAAATGTCCGAAACTTAAAATTGCCGTATTTGAGGCGGGGGCAGAACTGGAAAAACGTAAATGCCCGATTGACGGTGTGAAAGTAAAGCACTGTATTAACTGTAAAACATGCGCTATCATGAGCGGCTTTGGCGGCGCGGGAGCATTTTCCGACGGAAAATACAATATCACCAATGATTTCGGCGGCAGCCTTTATGAACATATCGGAAAAAAAGAAGCGCTTGATCTGATGTGGTATGTAGATGAAATTAATATGAGCCACGGTGCGTCGGATGTCAAAATGTATTCCACAGCAGGTACCAAGTTTAAAAAGATATGTATGCAGAACCGGCTGAATCTTTTGGATGCCAGTGTTCGCCACTTGGGAACAGACATTAACTATATCGTATTAAAAAATATTTATGATGAATTAAAAGATAAAGTGGAATTCAGATTCCATTACGAAGTGGAAAATGTGGAAAAACTTGAAAACGGCTACAAGGTTTGTGGAAAAGATCAGGAAGATACATGTACACGGTGTATTATTTCAGCGGGACGCAGCGGAAGCAAGTGGATGGAACATGTATGCAGTCAGCTTCAAATTCCGACAAGTTCCAACCGGGTCGATCTGGGCGTGCGTGTGGAGCTTCCGGCAGAAATTTTCTCCCATCTGACCGATGAATTGTATGAGAGCAAAATCGTTTACAGAACCCAAAAATTTGAGGACAATGTGCGCACATTTTGTATGAATCCCCATGGTTTTGTTGTGACGGAAAATACAAAGGGGATTGTTACGGTCAACGGCCACAGTTATGAAGGCGCGGATAAGCAGACGGAAAATACAAACTTTGCGCTTTTAGTATCCAAACATTTTTCAGAACCGTTTAAAGACAGCAACGGATACGGCGAAAGCATTGCCCGTCTGTCCAATATGCTCGGCGGCGGCGTGATGATCCAGAAGTTCGGTGATCTGATCCGCGGCAGAAGAAGTACAATCAAAAGAATCGAGGAAGGTTATGTCAGACCGACACTTGAGGCGACGCCGGGTGATTTAAGTCTTGTTCTGCCGAAACGAATTTTGGATGGCATTATTGAAATGATTTACGCGCTGGATAAAATTGCGCCGGGCACGGCCAACGACGATACGCTCCTTTATGGCGTTGAAGTAAAATTCTATAATATGGAAGTTCAGGTTGACGACAATCTTGAAACAATTCATAAGGGCCTATATGTCATCGGCGACGGCAGCGGTGTGACCCATTCTCTGTCCCATGCTTCAGCCAGCGGCGTGTATGTGGCAAGAAAGATTGCAGAGAGTATTGAATCATAAAAACGATATGCAGCAGACAGAAAATCAGGGTGATTTTTGAAATCACCCTAATTTTGAAATGACATTAACAATCATTTGGGAGCGTCTTGTTTCCTGTGTTGTCTTGTCTGTGACTGTCACAGTAATCTTTGCCTGTCCCTGACGATTGGCAAAAATGCGTCCCTGTTCATCGATGGATGCGATTTCCGGATTATCGCTTTCAAATGTAATATCAAGCACCGGATCAAGGTAGCAGACTTGGGCGTCAACAACAAGACGACCGCCGTAAATATCTTTAAAATCATCCACATAATCTTGGTTTTGGGTTGTCATCAGATTCCACTGCCAGTTTTCTTCATCGAAAAACAAAATATGGCTGCCTTCAAGTTCGGTAATTTCATGTTCCTCACCCTTACCGTCGATGAGCGTGCAGTCGCTGATGTCCAGTAGCACAGAAGTTTCTGTATAATTGTAATTGGCGAAAATAACGCCGATATAATCCAGGCTGAAATCATTGGTATCCTGAAAAGGCAGTTCCATATGCAATGCATTGTCCGGCGTATAGAAAAAGTCGTAGGTCAGATCGGCAAACTGCCATCCGCGTTTATCTTCATTGCTGTTATAAATACAGAAAATGCCGTAGCTTTGAAAAACATCGGACGTGTCCCGCGGGTGGGTGTAATCTTTCAGCGTTGCCCGTACGGACATGGAACTTTGAACCTGCATGCGCATAACATATTGATTTTCCCTGAGAGGCTGGCGGTTATTTTTTTCAGTCAAAATAAGGGTGTCGTCAATTTCCAGAGGAATCTGGCTCAGGTCAAGGGGAGTATCAGATTCCGGCTGCTGAAATACCTGAAGGTTAGGTGAAATAACCTGTGACATCAGCATAGCTCCGGCAGCGCCGCCTGCCAGCAATAGTGCCGCAGATGCGGCGGCCAGACGTATGGGATGCCGTCTGGCTGTCCGTCTTTTAACTTGAGAAGGCGCTGTGCTGACGGCAGCCATCGGCTCCCGAATACGGCCGGAAACGATGTCCAAAAGCTTAAGTACATCCTTAAGCATGATGTCAACATTTTGATAGCGGTTTTCAGGCAGCACCTCAAGTCCTTTTTTTAAAATTGTGTTTAAAAAAAGGGCAGACTGTTCTTTTTCGTGAAGGAGAAGTCGGGAATATGGTGAAATCAATGCTGAAAAATCCATCAGTTCCCGGTCTGCTTCCATGCGATGATCCGCAAGGATTTCATACCAGACGACCGTGACCGAATATAGGTCTGTCCACGGGCCGACTTCTTCCTTTTTGTGGAGAATGATTTCGGGCGCCATATAGCCTTCTTTGCCCCAATAGTATTGATGGGTCACAGCGTCTTTGTCATTCATATTATAGACACTGTTGAAATCAAGTAAAAGGACTTCCGTGGGAAAAGCGCCGTCTTCATTGTCCAAAAGAAAAATGTTGTCCGGGCTGATATCTAAATGGAGCAGCCCGTGTCCGTGAAAGACCTGAAGCGCTTTTAAAATATTCAAAATCATATGGATCGTATCGGTCAGTGTCGGAAAAAGCCTGCCGCCGGCAAGCGCTTCCGAAAGCACCTGGCCTTTTTTTGAAGTAAGCACAGTATATATTGTATTGTTGGCCTCAAAAGAGTCAAGGTTTTGCGCAATCCGTTCACCGCCGTGGGCAGCAAGGGTCAAATGCGCCTGATTGCCCAGAAGATAACTGCTTTTATGATATTCAAAGAAATTTTCTGCCTCTTTTGGGACAATCAGCGACCAATGGCTGTCGCGGTATATGCGTCCGAGGTCATCCAGAGGGTACAGTTCTTTTAAAAGAATTGTATGGCGGTGATCGGGCATCAGTGTATCTTTGTAATAGGCCTGATATACAATAGAATTAGATCCGGCGCTCACATATTTCTCAATAATGTATGTACGGCTGCCGCCGTTTAAAATATAACCTTCCGGCAAAAGGGTTCTTTTTTCCATAATTCCTCCATGACTTATACATCTACATGAACATAGGCTGCGCCTGTTTCATTCTGAAATAGGCGTGATAGGAAACGTTCCATACGCCAGCTCATAAAATCATCATCATTTTCACGGTACAGGCACTGGACAATCAAATAATCAAAAGGATTGTGAAGATTCAGCTGTGCCATGCCGCAGGAGACCATCATTAAATTGATTCTGCGGTAATGTTCTTCGATATATGTGCGATCGGCAATGTCAGCCCCCATCCCTTCTGTGGCAAGATATAAAAGCAGCAGCGCTTTGCGGCTGACATCTCTTTTTCGGGAATACATTTCCTGAATTATTTTGGGCGAAGGCCAGTGTTTTTTAATTTGTTTCTGAAGTTTCGTATATGTGCGGTTCTGCTTTTGATAAGGAATACCCATTCGCAAATATTCTTCGGTGACTCTTTCAAGGCTGTATTGTTTTTCTTCAGGGGCGTCAGGATAGTCGCTGCTGATGCCGTCTGCAAGATACCGGAGCATCAGACAGAATTTTCGATAGGCTGTATTATGATGCAGTCCCAGATGCTCTTTATGCTGTTCAAGAAAGTTCTGAAGTTCTTCCACGGTGGAAAGCTGTTTAAATTCATCGCGTATAGATGTGGTCAGGTACATATTGTTATCGGTTTTGCTTGTTTGACGTATTTGCTGCTGATAGTCAAGACAGCCGGACGGCAGATCGGATATACCCAGCTTAAGAATGAGATGCTGTGCAGAAAGAAAGTCCATGCCCTTTTTAAGACAGAACGCATATACAAGTTCTTTCGGGTTACGGTAATGAATGCCGCTTTCAGCACCGGAACTTAAAATAATTTCGGCCTCATAGCTGTTAAGTTCCAGAGCAAAACAGATTTTAAATAACTCTTCCCGACTGGCCGGCTGATTTGCTCCGGATAACCAATTCCGCACTTTTCTCGCAGTCTGAGGACGGATATCTTCAAAACCGGCGTCTGTACGGCTGCCAAGGGTGTAGACAGTCAGCTGGTCAGTCAGTTTTGTGTGGATTGGTATACTGCCTTTGTAAATTTCTGAAAGCAGTTTGCCAAAAGACCAGATTTTCGCCTTTCCATTTAAAAAATCAATGAGCCGATCCATATCTGAAAATATTTCCGGTGCCATTTGCTCGCCTCCTTAAATGATAAATTGCCGCAGTCAAGGGCTTTTATAGTCAATTATAATAAGCATATGGGAATCCGGCGAAAACTTTTTTCCGTATTTGCTTTTATTTTACACGAAAGCAGATAGTTTGGCATTAGGAAAATATGGAAAAAAGTTGCCGCAGTTATTTTTTCAGTTTGATATGATAAGGACATTAAATTCCGTGAAAACAGGAGAAGATACTGTGGGAAAAGTACAGATGATGATTGCTTCAAATGATTTTGAAATGATTCGTAAATTAAGGAAATGTTTAGGGGTGTGTGCGGATATATCGGCGGATTGTGCAGGAGGTACAGTAAAGGATATTTTGGATATCTGTGTGGAGGCACAGCCGGATATCGTACTGGCGGATATGGAATTTTGCGGCGCGGTTAAAGAAATACGGCTGCGGACTGATGCAAAGATTCTTATGCTTGCAGCAAAAGACCAGATATCGGATATGGTAAAAATATCCGGAAAGCTGTTTGTCTCCGGATATGTATTTAAAGACCAGCCGGATCTGGTGATCCAGACAGTAAAGGCATTGGCTTTTGGACATATAACGCAGGAATATTTGGTAACGAGTTTAATTATGTCGGAATTGTCCCCTGCGGAAAGAGCGGTTTTTTATGGTATGCTTGGCGGAAACGTAGCGCTGATGTCTGCGCCGAAAACGATCGCCAATCAAAAGACGAACATTTTAAAAAAGCTTGGATTAAAATCCCAAAAAGAATTTAATCATATTTTTAAATATTCAAAGCTGTAGAATGACGGAATTTTTTCGGAAAAATCATCACATAATAGAGCTGAGTATACGAGAAACGGAGGAAGATGTGATGGGTTTATCCGGAAAGAAAAAACTTCTGCAGCTTTTAAAAATAGCGTCAGTTACTCTGGGAGTGTATATCATTTTTAAGTATATGCTCCCTGTTATTTTGCCGTTTGTGCTTGCGTATGCCCTGTGCCGCTTTCTTTATCCGGCAGCCTGCCTTGTTCGAAGAAAAATTAAACTGCCGGTTGGTATTGCGGGAACGCTGCTGGTGACAATTACCGGCGCGTTGGCGCTTGCTGTTTTTTATGCTGGCGGCAGCTATATTTTCGGGCAGATCAGGAAGCTGATTGTCCACCGCGAGCAGTACAGTGCGGCGGCAGCAGATATTTTTTACAGTATCTGCAGGGTCGTCAGTAACTTTACCGGAATAAGCTTTGAAAACGTATCGGATCATCTCGGGCAGTGGCTCGGACAGATGATTACCGTCATTCAGGAGCATTGGTTTGAAATTTTAAAGGATCATGGATTTCCCGTGATTCGGGGAATTGCGGCATTTGGCATCGTATTTGCAGTGGCGCTGCTGGCAGGCGCGCTGCTCATCAAAAATAAAGAAGATATCGACCGGCATTTAAAACAAAGCGAATTCTTTTGGGAAATTTCCGAAATTACAGCTAAATTATGTAAGGCGACATGGTGTTTTTTCAGGTCTCAGTGTATCATCATTACACTTGTAGCTGTTGTGTGCAGTATTGGTCTGAAGCTGGCAGGCAGCGAATACGCGGTGCTGACGGGTATTGTGATCGCGCTTTTAGACGCACTGCCGGTTATCGGAAGCGGGACAATACTGATCCCATGGGCGATTATTGACATATTTATAGGCAATTATAAGGCGGCACTGATTTTAGCGGTTGTATATGCGCTGTGCGCTGCACTCAGGGAGGTGCTGGAAGCAAAGCTGATGGGAAACAGTATGGGCGTCAATGAATTTTATATGCTGGCGGCGACTTTTATTGGTATGAATCTTTTTGGTTTATGGGGCATTATTCTTGGTCCTGTCGGCCTTGTACTTATTTTGGAATTACTCAGACAGCTGAAAGAAAGGTACAAAATGTGAGGATGGACAAGCGTTATTCTTGATTGACAATAACGATATTTTCCAATATAATGATGATAAAATGACATGCGGTATCGCGGCGGACCGGGGAAAGGAATTTTTTTATGTTCGATGGTTTTTCTGTGAAAAATGGCGAAGCTGATGTGTCAAAAAGGAGGAAAGTTGGGAAGTAAACTTCCAAATCTGCCATTATTGACGCAGCAGGTGCGTCAGGAAAGAGGAAAAGGATGAAAAAGGCAAAAATTTTAAATGCATGTCTGACCGCGGCGCTTACATTGACGATGGTGGCCGGATGCGGCAACAATGCACAAGGTCAAAGCAGCACTGAAACTCCGGCGGCAGAGGATACCGAAACGACTGCTCAGACAGCGGCCGAAAGTGAGGACGGCAGTGAAGTGGCAGGGGAAATCAACGTATTTATTGCCGCAAGTCTCAGCGACGTCATGGAAGAAGTTGCCTCAGCGTTTAATGAAACTTATCCGAATGTGGAAATTCTTTTTAACGCAGATAGTTCAGGCACATTGATGACGCAGATCGAAGAAGGATTTGAGTGTGACATTTTCTTCTCTGCAGCGCAGACACAGATGAACGAACTTGAAGAAAAAGGATTTATCGTGGATGGCACAAGAAAGGATGTTGTCAATAATCAGGTATGTGTGGTAACTTATAAAGACAGTGATACAGCAGTGACAGGACTGGAAGATATCGGAAATGCCAAAAGCATTGCGCTGGCTGACGGCAGTGTCCCTGTAGGCAGATATACACGGCAGGCTATGGTCAATGCCGGTATGCTTCCTGAGACAGACGATCCGGCAGCAATTACGACGCAGGAAATTTCCGACGCCCTCGGCGGTGTGGAAATCAGCGAACAGGGAAACGTAAGTAAAGTTCGGACAGCAGTTATTGAAGGTTCATGCGAGGTTGGAACCGTTTATTATTCAGATACATATGGATTTGAGGATGATCTGGATATTCTTGAGATGGTCAGCTATGATCTGACCGGCAATGTGATCTACCCGGTATGCAGAATCCAAAATGATCAGGCAGATGAGACGGTGAATGTAGCTGCCGACGCATTTTATGTATTTATTATTTCGGACGAAGCAAAAGCAATTTTTGACCAATATTTATTTGATACTAACGTATGATTATAAACAGCCGGAGCATTTGGCTCCGGCTGTTTTCGGAGGAAGCAATGGAAGAATTGGGTGCATGGCTGGCAGCGCTGGACTGGCGGCCTCTGTTTATTTCTTTAAAAACAGGAATTATAGCGACAGTAATTTCATTTTCTTTAGGTATTTTTGCGGCGTGGAAAATAGCACGCATGAAAAATCGATGGCGTGCGGTTATTGACGGTATTCTGACACTGCCGATGGTGCTGCCGCCGACAGCATGCGGCTTTTTTCTTTTGATGATTTTCAGCAGACGCCGGCTTGTCGGCCGTTTTTTGGATACAACTTTTAATACAGCTGTTGTCCAAAGCTTTGCGGGATGTGTCATTGCGGCAGTCGTTATTGCTTTTCCGCTCATGTACAGAAATGCCCGGGCAGCGTTTGAGCAGATTGATCAAAATTTGATCTATGCAGGAAGAACACTTGGTATGAGAGAGTCAGAAATTTTTTGGAGAGTGGCCGTTCCAGCCGCAAGGCCGGGCATTCTTTCAGGCACTGTGCTGACATTCGCCAGAGCCTTGGGAGAATACGGGGCCACTTCGATGCTGGCCGGAAATATTCCGGGAAAGACGGGGACAATCGCGCAGAAAATCGCAATGGTCATTCAGGACGGCGATTATGCGACAGCCGGTTTTTGGACAGTAGTTGTTGTACTGATTGCTTTTATCATTATTTTTCTGATGAACATTGTTAAGGGAGACAGAAGATGAGTCTTGAAGTCGATATAAAAAAGAAATTTAAAGGATTCTGTCTTGATGTAAATTTTAAGACGGAAGATCACAGTCTGGGTATTTTAGGCGCTTCCGGATGCGGAAAAAGTATGACTCTTAAATGTATAGCCGGTATTGAGAAGCCGGATGAAGGACGCATTGTCTTAGACGGCAAGGTGCTTTTTGATGCCCGGCAGAAAATCAATCTGCCGCCGCAGATGAGAAAGACGGGATATCTTTTCCAAAATTATGCCCTTTTTCCGACCATGACTGTACAAAAAAATGTGGAAGCCGGTATTCAGGTTAAAGACCGGCGGCAGCGGCAGGAAAAGGCCCATCAATTTATTGCCATGATGGGGCTTGAAGGATTGGAAGGACGTTTGCCGGGTCAGCTGTCCGGAGGTCAGCAGCAGCGGGCGGCTCTGGCACGTATGTTGGCTTCGGAACCGGAGATGATTTTGCTGGATGAACCTTTTTCAGCGCTGGATACCTACCTGCGGGATGCGCTTCAGAGAGAAATGAAGCGGATGACGGATCAGTTTAAGGGCCATGTGATCATCGTTTCCCACAGCAGGGATGAACTGTACCGTCTGTGTCATTCAATGGCGGTTATGGGCGACGGCCGTATTTTACATATGGATGAGACAAAAGCCGTATTTGACAGGCCGGAATATGTCCAGGCCGCGCGGCTGACCGGGTGTAAAAATATATCGAAGATTGAAATGCTGGGCGCCTATGAAGTGATAGCATCAGACTGGGGATTAAAGCTTGTGACAGGGCGAAAAGTAACGGATGATGTGACCCATATCGGTATTCGGGCACATCATTTCATACCGGTTTACGAACATGAACACGAAGATCAGATCAACTGTTTTCCTGTCAGACTGTTGGAAATAGAAGAATCGCCTTTTGAAATTCATTATTTTATGCAGAATACAGACGCTTCGGATAAAGCGCCGGTTTGGTGGAAAGTGCCTAAGTTTGCGGTCAATGAATCGGCGCAGCAAAATATGCCGGTATACCTTAAAGTCAGCCCTGAAGATATTATGCTGCTGAAATGACCTGAAAAATGATTTTATGTGACTTTGTCACAGAAGTTTAGAAAAAATCGGTTATAATAAACTTATCACAGTGAATTACAGGAGGTATGATTATGAGTCCATTAAAGATAACATCACAAAATTTTGAGCAGGAAGTTTTAAAATCCGATAAGAAAGTGTTAATTGATTTTTATGCAGACTGGTGCGGCCCTTGCCGTATGCTCTCTCCGGTTATTGAGGAAATTGCGGAAGAGATGCCGGAAATTAAAGTGTGCAAAATCAATGTGGATGAAGAGCCGCAGCTGGCGGTGCAGTTTAAGGCGATGACCATCCCGATGCTTGTTGTTATGGATCAGGGTAAGGTTGTCACTACATCTGTAGGCGCAAAGCCAAAGGCTGCCGTTAAGAAACTGCTGGCATAAGCAGCGCCCGGAGTTTTTCTTTATTGATAATGCGGATACCGCCTCGAAAAAGTGAAACATAGCCTTCATTGGCAAAGTATTTGAGCATTCGCGAAACGACCTCACGGGCAGATCCCATGTATTTGGCGATTTGTTCGTGAGTCATTTTCAGCGTATCGCTGTGTGCTTTTTCGGTTTCATCAAGCAGAAATGCCGCCAGTCTTTTATCAAAGCTTGTAAAAAGAATGTCCTGCATAGTCCACATGACATCAGAGAAACGTTCGGCGGCTAATTTGTAAATAAAACATTCCATATAAATGTTTTCAGAGGAAAGCAGAGAAATGGCAGAAGATGCGATTTGAATAACGTCGCAGTCATTTTCCGCTTCTATGCATACATCAAATGTAATAGATTTTAAGACGCAGGCAGCTGAGAGAATACAGATATCTCCTTTAGAAAGTCTGTAAAGCGTCACTTCTCTGCCTTCTTCTGATAAGATGTAAATGCGCATTGTTCCCGAGCGGATCAGCAGAAGTCCGATGCACTCAAAGGCATTGCTTAATATGGCTTCGCCTTTGCAGTAATGATGCTGTGTTGTATAATTTAAAAGAATATGCTGCTGTTTTTCCGAAAGCTTTCCCCAAAACGGAAGGCTTTCTGTGACAAAACGGCTGATTTCAGAATTTAAAGTCATAATCAGTCCTCCCCGATGATTCTATATATTATAATATACGGAAATTAACGGGTGATGGCAAGTAGATGGAGGCGATTTTATGGTATATGATATTATTATAGTCGGTGCCGGAACGGCAGGGTTGTCTGCAGCGATTTACGGTGCGAGAGCCGGAAAAAGTGTGCTTGTATTGGAGGCAAACAGCTATGGCGGACAGATTATCCGTTCTCCGGAGGTAGAAAATTATCCGGGTATTGCCCATATTTCAGGTTACGAATTTGCAGAAAACCTTTATGCGCAGGCGACAGGGCTGGGCGCCAAGATTGAGTTTGAAAATGTTGTGGAAATCCGGGCCGACGGCAAAGAAAAGTATGTGGTGACAGAAGACCAAGAATACACGGGCCGTTCGGTCATTTTGGCGACAGGGGCGGTGAACCGTCCGCTTGGCGTAGACAGAGAGGAAGATTTTATCGGCGCGGGCGTTTCGTACTGCGCAACCTGTGACGGCGCATTTTTTAAAGGCAAAGATGTGGCCGTGGTCGGCGGCGGCAGTACGGCGCTGGAAGATGCTCTGTTTTTATCCGGTTATTGTCAAAAAGTTTATTTGATCCATCGCCGGGATGCTTTCCGGGGGGAACAAAAATATGTGGATCGATTAAAAGAAAAAGATAATGTGGAATTTGTATTAAACAGTACAGTTGAGGAGATTACCGGCAGCGATTTTGTGGATGGTGTCGATGTTAAAAATAAATTCTCAGGTGAGATCAGACACATTCCGGTCAGCGGTCTATTTGTGGCAATCGGACAGATGCCTCAGAATGATTCTTTTTCCGGTTTGGTTAAGTTGGACGGCAGCGGGTACATTGTTGCTAATGAGGATTGCAGGACAAATGTGGAAGGTATTTTTACGGCGGGCGACTGTCGGACAAAGACAGTGCGCCAGCTGACAACAGCAGCTTCTGACGGAGCGACGGCTGCATTGGCAGCTTGTGAATATCTGGGTTGACAAATGACAAATTTTAGCCTAAGATAAGTAAATAATACGGCAATGAAGAGGAATAGTACAAAGTCGGAAGCGGTACAGAGAGAAAACATATGCTGAGAGTTTTTACGCGGAAGTTTTGGAACCTGCCTTGGAGCCTCCGTGTGAAAGCGCGGCGCAGCCCGGCGTTATCGGCAGACGAGTGAACTGTAAGTACAGTTAATCAGGGTGGTACCGCCGAAAGAGATGTATATGACAGCCTTTTGGTCCCTTGGGTTCGGAGTATATCCGGCAGGGATCAAAGGGCTTTTTAATTTTTTTATTGAGAAAGGGAGAATATCATGGCTAAGGACAAAAAATTAGTTGAAGCAATTACTTCAATGGAAGACGATTTTGCACAATGGTATACGGATGTTGTGAAAAAAGCAGATTTAATGGATTATACAAGCGTTAAAGGCTGTATGGTGCTTAAACCTGCGGGATACGCGCTTTGGGAAAATATTCAGAAGGAAGCAGACGCCCGTTTTAAAGCGACCGGTGTAGAAAATGTCTATTTGCCGATGTTTATTCCGGAAAGCCTGCTTCAGAAAGAGAAAGACCATGTTGAAGGATTTGCGCCGGAAGTGGCATGGGTAACACACGGCGGTCTGGAGCCGCTTCAGGAAAGACTGTGTGTCAGACCGACATCAGAAACATTATTCTGTGATTTTTATGCAAAAGAAATTCAGTCATACAGAGATCTGCCGAAAGTTTATAATCAATGGTGTTCGGTTGTGCGCTGGGAAAAAGAAACACGTCCGTTCCTTCGTTCCAGAGAGTTTTTATGGCAGGAAGGTCATACAGCTCATGCAACGGCAGAAGAAGCAGAAGAAAGAACAGAATTAATGCTTAACCTTTATGCGGATTTCTGCGAAGAAGTGCTGGCAATTCCGGTGATCAGAGGACGCAAGACAGAAAAAGAAAAATTTGCGGGCGCCGAGGCAACATACACAATCGAAGCGCTGATGCATGACGGGAAGGCGCTTCAGTCAGGTACGAGCCATAACTTCGGAGATGGTTTTGCGAAGGCGTTTAATATCCAGTATACAGATAAAGACAATAAACTGCAGTATGTACATCAGACATCATGGGGAATTTCAACCCGTCTGATCGGCGGCATTATCATGGTTCACGGCGATAACAGCGGCCTTGTGCTTCCGCCGAGAATTGCTCCGGTTCAGGTCATGATCATTCCGATCGCACAGCATAAAGAAGGTGTGCTTGAAACCGCTGCCAAGTTAAAAGAAGCGCTTGCTGATTTCAGAGTTAAAGTCGATGATTCCGAAAAGAGTCCGGGCTGGAAATTCTCTGAAGCTGAAATGCGCGGTATTCCGGTGAGAATTGAAATCGGACCAAAAGATATCGAAGCAAATCAGGCAGTTATAGTGCGCCGTGACACGAGAGAAAAACAGATTGTATCACTGGATGAACTTAAAGCGCAGGTTGCAAATACATTGGAAACAATGCAAAAAGATATGCTGGAGCGTGCAAGAGCACATCGCGATAAACATACGTATATTGCAAAGAATTATGAAGAGTTTAAAGAAACAGTTGCTCATAAACCGGGCTTTGTTAAAGCGATGTGGTGCGGTGATCAGGCATGTGAGGATAAGATTAAAGAAGAAACGACAGCAACCGCAAGATGCATGCCGTTTGAACAGGAGAAGATTTCTGACGTGTGCGTATGCTGCGGAAAACCGGCAAAAGCTATGGTTTACTGGGGAAAAGCGTATTGATTTTTTGCGGCTTAAAAATAATGAATTGACATGATGCAGGAAACATAAGGATACGCCCTGTATACAGGGAAGTACCCTTATGTTTTTCTTTACAAATATTCCATGGAGCGTGAAAAGATTTGCTGATTTCTATTATGGTGACTGTAAATTTAAAAAAATATTAATCTGAAAATTCTGATAATAATTATAAAATAATCAGAAAAACATAGAAAAAAATTAAAAATAGTATTGACAATTAAAAGGCGAGAGGATATAATAGAACCATCAAAGAGGAAAGGTTTTATAAGAAAGATGAGGTACAAAAAAGTCTTAGAAAACGTTAAAGCTTTTCTAAAAAAGAAATCTTAAAGAAGGAGGTACAAACCGCCAGCAACGTAATTTTTTATCCGAATGGATAACAGGACCTGATCCCGGGGAAGGGATATAAACAAAGGACGAAATACAGAGAATTTGAAAAAGAGGTATAGTCCAATGCACAGTGAGGAAATAGCCTAAGTGGGGAGCACTAATTAAATTGAGAATTGGTGTTCCCCATTTTTTTTGTGCAATAGACCCGAAAACCGGATACCGGACAGGAACAGAATTTAAAAACTTATTCAGCGGGCGGGCCCATTCACTTGACCAAATTAAAGGCTAATGCTATGATGGGTTTAAATTGGCATTTCCCGGGCATACTGTAATAGATTCTATAGTTTTGGAAGGAGGAGGAGCAATGCTTGTCTCCGATATCGGTATTGACTTGGGAACAGCCAGTGTGCTTGTTTATGTACGCGGCAGAGGCATAGTGGTCAATGAGCCGTCGGTTGTCGCATATGACAAAGACACTCAGGAAATTCAAGCCATTGGCGAGGAAGCACAGATGATGATCGGGCGGACTCCGGGAAATATCGCAGCCATCCGTCCGCTGAGCCGGGGTGTGATTTCTGATGATAAGGCAGCCGGCCAGATGCTGAAGTATTTTATAGAGAAAGCGCTAAGCAAAAAACATTTTAAAAAACCGAGATTAAGTATATGCGTGCCCAGCGGTGCGACAGAAGTGGAAAAAAGAGCGGTTGTTGAGGCTGCAGTCCGCGCCGGAGCCAGAGAAGTACAGATTGTTGAGGAACCTGTGGCGGGCGCTATCGGTGCAGGCATCGATATTTCACGGCCGGTCGGCAGTTTGATCGTAGATATCGGCGGAGGAACAACAGATATTGCGGTAATTTCTATGAATGAGACAGTGATCAGCACCTCCGTTCGAGTGGCCGGGGATAATTTTGATGAGGCTCTGATACGCTATATTAAGAAAAAGCATAATATGCTGATCGGTAAATGTACCGCGGAAGAAATAAAAAAGCAGGCAGGATGCGTATGTCCTTTTATTGAAGCAAAAATCATAAAAGTCCATGGAAGAAATCAGCTGACAGGATTGCCAAAGACAATACAATTTACGTCAGAAGAGGCCATGGAAGCTTTCATGGCTCCGGCGCAGATCATTGTTTCTGGAATCCGGCAGGTGCTGGAGCGTACACCGCCTGAATTGGCTGCGGATATTGCGCGAAGAGGCATTGTGATGACAGGAGGAGGCAGTCTTTTGTATGGTTTCGACCGGCTGATTGAAAATACGGTCGGTATACAAACGACAATCGCCCAAGACCCGATGTCTGTTGTGGCTATAGGCACGGGATGTTACGCACAGTCAGCCGCTGCCTGTAAAATGGGAAAGAAAATGCCGGAGAGCAAAGAAATGTAAAGGAAAATTTCAATGTACTGCCGAATATTTGGCAGTACATTTTTTGGAGAGTGATAAAAACGGTGGAAGAAATACAGGGATTGATTGAACATATTATTTTTCAAAATGAAACCAATGGCTATACGGTACTGAATCTGATGGCTCAGGGCAGGGAAATTGCCTGTGTCGGTATGCTCCCGGCAATCAGCGAGGGCGAATATATTAAGGCAGAAGGGCAGTATGTGGAACATCCGGTTTACGGCCGCCAGTTCAGAATCGACAGCTATGTGGTGGAGATGCCCGAGGATATTTATTCAGTGGAGCGCTATTTAGGTTCCGGCGTCATTAAGGGTATCGGCCCGGCGCTGGCCGGAAAGATTGTAAAAAAATTTAAAGAGGATACATTCAGAATCATTGAGGAAGAACCGGAGCGTTTGTCAGAAATTAAAGGGATCAGTGAACGGAAAGCGCAGGATATTTATGTGCAGTTCCACGAAAAACAGGATATGCGTCAGGCAATGATGTTTTTGGAAAAATATGGTATTTCTACCACGTTTGCTGTTAAAATTTACAATGAATATCATGAGAAACTATATGATATTATCAAAGAAAATCCGTATCGGCTGGCCGAGGATATTTCTGGCATCGGATTTAAGCTGGCTGATGAGATTGCCGTCAGGGCCGGTATCGGATCTAATTCTGATTACCGTATACGAAGCGGCATTATTTATGCTTTGCAGCAGGCCTCCCTAAACGGACATACATATCTGCCCGAAGATGCACTGATTGCTTCGGCAGCCAAGCTTTTGGAGATTGACGCCGAATATATAAAAAAGCATCTGACGGATTTGAGCATGGATAAGAAAATCATTATTAAAGAAACAGATGGGCAGAGAGCTGTATATGCCGCTGCTTATTACTATCAGGAATTAAATGCGGCGAGGATGCTATGTCAGCTGAATTTAAAATACGACGTGGATATGCCTGCTGTCAGGCGTATGATTACAAGAATTGAAGCTGATGAAGGGCTGAGTCTTGATGAAATGCAGAAAATGGCCGTGGCGGAAGCAGCAGGAAACGGCGTGCTCATTATTACCGGCGGACCGGGTACCGGAAAGACAACGACAATCAACGCTATTATCAAGTATTTTGAATATGAAGGTTTGGAGATCCGTCTGGCGGCGCCGACGGGGCGGGCTGCCAAAAGGATGTCAGAGGCGACGGGGTATGAGGCGCAGACAATCCACCGTATGCTGGAACTTTCGGGGGCGCCTTCGGACAGCACGGCGGCACGGTTTGAACGCAATGAAAATAATCCGCTGGAGGCTGATGCGGTCATTATTGATGAGATGTCTATGGTTGACATTAATCTGCTGAATTTTTTGCTGAAAGCAATTCTCCCGGGAACGCGTCTGATTCTTGTCGGTGATGTGAATCAGCTGCCAAGTGTCGGGCCGGGCAATGTGCTGAAAGACATGATCCGTTCCCATTGCTTTAATGTAGTTATGTTAACTAAAATTTTTCGTCAGGCTATGGAAAGTGCGATTATTACAAACGCACATAAAATTAATGCCGGACAGCAGCTGGATTTGGAGCATAAAACAACAGATTTTTTCTGCCTTAAGCGTTACGATACCCAGAGTATTCTGGGTGTCATGGGGGCGCTGATCAGAGACAAGCTTCCGCCGAATGTACATGCGGTGCCATATGAGATTCAAGTGCTGACACCGATGCGCAAAGGAGAGCTGGGTGTTGAAAAACTGAATCAGGTACTTCAGAATTTTTTGAATCCGCCTTCAGAAAATAAGCGGGAAAAAGAAGCCCACGGCTGTACTTTCCGCGAAGGCGATAAAGTGATGCAGATAAAAAATAATTATCAGCTTGAATGGGAAATTACAGGCAATTACGGTGTGACAATTGATAAAGGCGTCGGCGTATTTAACGGAGATATGGGGATTATTCAGTCTGTGAATCTTTTTTCGGAGCAGATGACAGTTGAATTCGATGAAGGCCGAAAGATTGTTTATCCGTTTGCACAGTTGGATGAACTGGAACTGGCTTATGCCATTACAATACATAAATCTCAAGGCAGTGAGTATCCGGCGGTTATTATACCGCTGCTTTCCGGTCCGCGAATGTTGTTTAACAGAAATATTTTGTATACCGCTGTGACGCGGGCCAAAACTTGTGTGGCGATTGTGGGCAGTGATGCAGCAGTGCAGGCAATGATCGAAAACGGCAGTGAGCAGAAGCGTTATTCATCTCTGGCAGAGCGAATCTGCGAAATATCAGGCTGAAAAATATGCACAGCTGCCGGTGAAATATAATTGACTGGAAAATATTAACAAATCTACTGGAAAATGTCATAATTTTGTAATAAATGGCTAGGAAAAACAAAGGTATGTATGATATAATGATTGCACATCGTGCAGGGATTATACTTTAATAATTATGGTGATTTATGAAAAAGATACTTATGATATTTTTTATTACAGCGGCGCTGCTTGCAGCGTTTGTTTATGCGGCAGTGAGTCTGTACCCGTCGACGGCAATGGTGGGGCGAACTGTTCGTCCTTTGGGAAAAAAGCGTCAGTCTGCAGAATATAAAAACCAGTGGGTCACTGACAGAGGGCATGACTATTATTATGATGAAAATGGCGCTAAAAGCCGCGGCGCTGCGGAGATTGACGGGAAACAATATGTTTTTGACGATCGTTTGAATTATATGAAACGCAATTATTGGGAAAATTTTGGCGGACAGAGAAGGTATTTCGGAGAGGATGGTGCGCTTGTGACCGGAACTCTAAGTATCGCGGGTAAGACGTATTATTTTGATGATGAAGGCAATATGGCGGTCGGCTGGATTAAACGGGATGGAAAGATGTATTATTATGACAGTGACGGCAGTCAAGTATTCGGGAAAAAAGAAATTGACGGAAAAGTATGCTGGTTTGACAGTGATACCGGTGAATATCAGGAATTAAACGTGGATATTTCAAAACCGATGGTTGCCCTTACTTATGATGACGGACCGTCGGCACATACAGATAAAATTTTGGATATTCTTGAAAAGTATCATGCGAAAGCAACATTTTTCCAGATCGGCAGTCAGGTGAGTACATATCCGGAAACGGAAAAAAGAATTGTCTCTTTAGATTGTGAGCTTGCCAATCATACATGGGAACATCAGTGGCTTTCGAATTTGGACAGAGACGGCATTAACTATCAGCTGGATCATACCAGCGATACCATTGAATCAATTACGGGTATCCGCCCGACACTGATGCGTCCGCCGGGCGGATTCTATAATACTGCTGTTCAGGAGGAGGCAGATATGCCAATGATCTACTGGTCGATCGATACGAAAGACTGGGAGACAAAAGATGCCGAAAAAACGGTTGAAGCGGTGCTCGATCATGTGAAAGACGGAGATATCGTATTGATGCATGATTTATATAAACAGACAGCTGAAGCCTCGGAAACAATCATACCGAAATTAATAGAAAAAGGTTATCAGCTTGTGACAGTCAGTGAACTGGCAAGGGCCAGAAATATTGAACTTCAGGATGGACATGTATATTATAGTTTTTATAAATAGTAGTTTCAGGAGGAAAATGTTTGGAAGTAAACTTCCAAATCTATCATTATTGACGCAGCAGGTGCGTCAGGAAAGAGGAAAGCATGAAAAAATATGATTATGTTGTTGTCGGCGCCGGTTTGTTCAGCGGTGTATTTTGCTGGCATGCGGTGAAAAAGGGGAAGACATGCCTTGTTATTGAAAAACGTGATACTATCGGCGGTAATATTTATTGTGAAGATGTGGAAGGCATTCACGTTCACAAATACGGTGCGCATATTTTTCACACAAGCAATAGAAAAGTATGGGATTTTGTCAACAGCCTTGCGGAATTTAACCGCTATACAAATTCTCCGGTAGCCAATTATCACGGAGAGATTTACAATATGCCTTTTAATATGAATACATTCAGCAAGATGTGGGGTATTGCCACACCGGATGAGGCAAAAGAAATCATTGAAACCCAGAAACAAAAAATTACCGGAGAGCCGAAAAACTTGGAAGAGCAGGCAATCAGCCTTGTGGGCACGGATATATATGAAAAGCTTGTCAAAGGTTACACTGAAAAACAGTGGGGCAGAGACTGCAAAGACCTTCCGGCATTTATTATCCGCCGACTTCCGGTCAGATATACATATGATAATAATTATTTTAACGATTTATATCAGGGAATCCCGATCGGCGGCTACAACGTGCTGATTGAAAAACTGTTTGAAGGCTGTGATATTAAAACCGGCGTTGATTATAACGAAAACAGAGAAATGTATAATGCAATGGGGGACAAGGTACTGTATACGGGTACGCTGGACTCATTGTATGACTATTGTTTCGGAAAATTGGAGTACAGAAGTCTTAAATTTGAAACAGAGGTCTTGGACAAGGAAAATTATCAGGGCGTTGCTGTAATGAACTTCACAGACAGAGAAACACCGTACACACGCGTTATCGAACATAAACATTTTGAATTCGGTACTCAGCCTAAAACAGTGATTACCCGCGAATATCCTGCCGCATGGGCGCCGGGCATGGAGCCGTACTACCCGATGAATGACGAGAAAAATCAGAAACTTTATGAGCAGTATAGAGACCGGGCAGCACAGGATCACTATATCTTGGGCGGACGTTTGGCGGAATATAAATATTATGATATGGATAAAGTCATTGAATCCGCTTTTAATCTGGCAGAGAAAGAACTTGGAAATTAATGGACTTGATTGGAAGAAAGGAAACATAAAAGATGTTTAACAGATTTAGAAAAGGTTTTATACTGCTGACAGCAGCGGCACTGATCAGTACATCGGTCTATCCGGCATCTGCTATGGCAGGAGAAGTTGCCGTACAGACTGAGAGTGAGACGCAGCAGACTGAGACGGAAGCCGAGACAGAAAATCTTCAGACAGAAGCCGAAGAAACAGAGGCTGTACAGACTGAGACGGAAACTGAACAGGCCGGGACTGAAACAGAAACTGAGATAACCGAGACCGAAGCTGCCGAGACGGAAACCGGGACACAAAGTGAAACGCAGCAGGCCAACGACGATCCGGAGGCGGACAGAAACTACAGAGATGCTGCCAGAGAAGGATTTGATATACAGACATTTTCAGAGCAGGAGCAAAAAGAGATCAAAGCTTATGGCATTGATGTGTCTGAATTTAACGGAACTATTGATTGGAATAAAGTAAAAAATGCCGGTGTGGATTTTGCAATTATCCGAATCGGCTACAGAGGCTACGGTACAGGAAGAATTGTTATAGATTCACAGGCGCTGAATAATTTGGCAGGCGCTCAGAAAGCCGGTGTGAAAATCGGCGCTTATTTCTTCTCAACGGCTATTAATGAAGAAGAAGCTGTCGAAGAAGCGGAATATGTGATGGATATTCTTGATGACTATAATGTGACATATCCGATTGTCTATGACTGTGAAGGATTCGATAATCCTGATTACCGTACTTATGGCCTTTCCAAAACAGCGCGTACAGATAATGCCATTGCATTTTTGAACCGCGTTGAGCAGGGCGGCTACGATGCCATGATGTATGCAAGCAAGAGCGGCTATGAAAATGAAAATAATTGGGAAACAAGCCGTCTTGAATCACTGTTTGATATGTGGGTGGCGCACTATCCGTATTATACTGACTGGGGCGTAGAATATCCGTCTTATGACGCTGTGAAAGGAACAATCACATCATATGCCGGTGAGTTCAGAATGTGGCAGTTTACATCACAGGGAAAAATCGACGGCATCAGCACTAATGTGGATTTGGATCTGGAATATTACAGTGAGGAAGATCAGGACAATACGCAGGGTACAGAAAAATGTATTAATGGATCATGGTACTATTTCTACAGTGACGGAACGATGGCGACAGGCTGGACAAAGCATCACGGCAATGAATACTATTATGACAGCGAAGGCCGAATGGTTCATGGTATCTATACGATTGACGGCGTAACGTACGGATTTGATGATGTGACCGGTGTAAAAATATACGGTGAAAAGTATATTGCAGGCGCGTGGCGTTATTTTGACGAAGAAACAGGAGAAATGGCGACAGGCTGGACAGAGCATGTCCGCGAATACTATTACGATAAGAATGGATGTATGTTATACGGTATTCAGACCATTGACGGTGTAACGTATGGATTTGATGAAGTAACCGGCGTGAAAATATATGGCGAAAAGTATATTGAAGGTGCATGGCGGTACTTCGAGGAAGATGCCGGTGTGATGGCGACAGGCTGGACAAGGCATCATGGCCATGAATATTACTATGATAAAAATGGTCGTATGTTATACGGCATTCAGACCATTGACGGTGTAACGTATGGATTTGATGAAGTAACCGGCGTAAAAATTTATGGCGAGAAATATACCGTTGGCGGTTGGCGTTATTTTGATGAAGATACAGGAAAAATGGCAACGGGTTGGACAAAGCACCATAATCATGAATATTATTACGGAACTGACGGTAAGATGAATTACGGTATTCGGACCATCGACGGCAAAACATATGGGTTTGATGAAGTTACCGGTGTAAAGATTTATGGTGAGAAATATACTTCCGGCAGCTGGCGTTATTTTGATGAAGATACAGGAGAAATGGCAACAGGCTGGACAAAACATCACGGTAATACGTATTATTATGATGAAAATGGCCGTATGGTATATGGAACGTATAAAATTGACGGAAAGACATATTATTTTGATACAAGGACGGGTGTTTTGAAAGCCTGATACAAAGGAGATATGCGTTTTATGTTTCGCTTGGCGATAGTTGTACCATGTTATAACGAGCAGGAAGTGTTTAAAGATACAGCGGCTCAATTAACTGGTTTAATGATTGATTTGAATCAAAAGAAAAAAATCAGCGATGACAGCTTCATACTTTTTGTCAATGACGGGAGTAAAGATCGTACATGGGAGTTGATTGAAAATGAATATAAAACAAATTCATGGGTATGTGGTTTAAAACTGGCCGGCAATGTGGGGCATCAAAACGCGCTTTTGGCCGGACTGACGGCATCAAAGGATCTTTCGGATATTACAATTTCTATTGATGCAGATCTTCAGGATGATATTTCTGTGATTGAAGAAATGATTGACCGGGCGTCGGAAGGATTTGATATTGTTTACGGCGTCCGGAGTTCACGAAAAAAAGATACGGCGTTTAAGCGGATGACTGCGCAGGGATTTTATAAGTTTATGAGGCTTATGGGGGCAAATACAGTTTATAATCATGCGGATTTCAGGCTTATGAGCAGACGGGCTGTGGAACAGCTTGGAAAATATAAAGAAAGGAATCTGTTTCTTCGCGGTATTGTTCCGATGATTGGCTATAATACTACGTCTGTTTATTACGAAAGAAAAGAGCGTATGGCCGGAGAGTCAAAGTATCCTCTAAAGAAAATGCTCAGTTTTGCGTTTGATGGCATTACCTCATTAAGTATCAGACCCATCAGTATGATTACCGGTTTAGGCTGCTGCATTGTTTTTGTATGTATTATTGCTGCAATTTATGCATTTATTTCTTATTTTATGGGTCATGCCGAGCCGGGTTGGACAAGTTTAATTTTATCAATTTGGTTCTTAGGCGGTGTGCAGCTTGTATCTATCGGGCTGATTGGACAATACGTAGGCAAAGTATATATAGAAACAAAAGAAAGACCTAGATATAATGTGGAGGCAATGCTGCTTCATGAAAATGACAAATAAAAAAATAGTGATTCAAGTTTTAGGGATTCACTTATTATTGGCTTTTTTAAGTTTTATTATTTTTTTAATAACAGATTCCGGCAGACTGATCATGCTTGCTGATTTTAATAATCAGCAAATACCTTTCAATATATTGGCCAACGAGTCTGTAAAAAGCGGTAATATCAGCTGGAATCCCTATATAGATTTAGGAACAAATTTTATTGCGGCATTCAGTTTTTATAATATAGGAAGTCCGTTTTTTTGGATTTCCTGTATTTTCCCTGCGATGTGGTTTCCGTATCTTGTTGGTATTTTATACATTCTAAAATATGTGGCTGCAGGCCTTTTTTCTTTTTTATATTTAAGACGATTTTGCGGCAAAGATATATATGCTGTCATAGGATCTGTATTATATGCATTTTCCGGCTTTCAGTCTGTTAATTTACTATTTTATCATTTTCATGACGTAGTTGCGTTCTTTCCTTTAATGCTTATTGGCTTGGAAAAGTTAATGACAGAGCATAAAAAGGTTTTTTTTGCCGCTGCTGTCGGCTTAAATGCATTTTTGAATTATTTCTTCTTTGTCGGTGAAGTCCTTTTTATCATTCTTTATTTTTGTGTAAGATTTTTATTCGTCAGTGAAAGTGTATTGGAAGAAAAGATAAGTATTAAAGGAAGCATACAAATAAAGCTGAAAAAGATTGGCTGGGCATTGTCTGAAGGTATCATTGGCGTAATGGCCGCAGGTGTATTGTTTATTCCATCTGCTTATTATGTTCTGGGGATTCCAAAAGCAAGTATTCATATGCAGCTTTCAGATGCTTTTATACTGGAAAAAAGAAAGTTCCTTCAAATTATTCAGGCATTTATTTTCCCGGGAAGTATTATGAGCAAGCAGACGGCATTTTATCCGACTGAATATTCTTCATGTGCGGCTTATCTGCCGATGGCAGGGCTTATATTTGTGATTCTGTATATTATGTATACAAAAAAGGATTGGCTGAAAAGAATGCTTATTCTTTGTTTCGTTATTGCATTTGTTCCAATTTTGAATAATGCATTTACGATGTTTAACAGCTATATATATGAGCGTTGGTTTTACATGTTTATTTTGCTTATGTCACTTGCCACGATTAAAGTGCTTGAACATAGAGAGCAGTATGGGAAAAAGAAAATATGGTTTGGATATATTGCTTTTCTGCTTCTTTTTGTGGCAGTCGTTGAGATCAGACAAGGCCGCGGCGGTGAAGCGGTGATTTACAGACCGGTACTTTTTTTGATTTTCGCTGCAGCAGCACTGGCGGGAACAGTCATTTGCGCTGTGCTTTATTTTATGGTGAAAAACATTAAAAAATATGAAAGGTATTTTCTTTGTGCGGTAAGTTTGTTTGCTGTTGCCTCTACAGCGGGAACACTCTATTTATATAAAGATGTGGAAAATAATTCTTCAGAAGACTATTATCAGCGGTATGAGGCATTGGAACAAGTTAAAGATTATGGCGATATGTACCGCTTTAGAACATCTGATAATACGATAACGATGCTGCATAATATATCTGGAACGGGGAGCTTTAGTTCGACAGTCAGTGGTTCTATATTTACATTTTATGAACGGTTAGGCTTGTATAGAAGTGTCAATTGCCCTGAAGGACCGGAAGGGACTGAGGAACTGCTTTCAGGGAGATATATAATTCTTACAGAACCTATGGAAGCAGAGGATGTTGTGCTTGTTCAGGAAATCCAGCAGGAAAATTATCATTATTATATTTATGAGAAGACTGACGTTTTGCCGATTGGCTTTACTTATGATCAATATATGACGGTTGGTGAGTTCGTTCAGCTGGACCCTTCAGTGAGAGCGGCTGCCATGCTGAAAGTATTGGTAATTCCTGATGAATACGAAGACAGGGTCAGTGATATTTTAGATGATTATCAGGAAGCAGAGGATGGAATTATAACAACAGAAGCTATCGACGACTATTTGAAAGAGCGGGGAAACGAATGTATAGATGAAGCCGTTTATGGTTCAAATAGTTATGAAGCATCGATAACGACATCTCGGGAAACCTATGGATTTTTCAGTATACCCAATGACAGCGGCTGGAAAGCATATGTCAATGGACAGGAAACTGAAATTATAGATATTAATGGATTTATGGCAGTGAAGCTTGAAGCCGGTCATAATGATGTGAAGTTTGAATATCACACACCGATGATAAAAGCGGGTTGGGTATCGACAGCAGCCGGCATCATTATATTTATTGCATATATTTATATTGGCAGAAAAAAAGAAAGAAACGGAGTGTCTAAAGCATGAGCAGATCCCCTTTTTTTTCGATTATTATACCTGTGTATAATGCGGAAACGACATTGGAAAATACAATAGCGAGCATACAGGCACAAAAATGCAGTGATTTTGAAGTTTTGTGCATTAACGATGCGTCTACGGATCATACAAAGCAGACTGGACAAAAATTGTGTGACAAAGACAACAGAATTCATTGGATTGAACAGGAAAAGAATTTGGGCCCGGGAGCTGCCAGAAATCGAGGCATCGAGATGGCATCGGGACGATATGTATATTTTATGGATGCAGATGATATGATTGATGCTGAACTTTTATCTGAGGCAAAACGTTCTTTGGAGCGTCATCCGGCTCAGGTGGTTGTCTTTGGACTTGTTGAGGAATACTATGATCAGGACGGCTTATATACTGGCAGCACAGTCATCAGGCCAAATCCTGCTGTTTTGAGAACAGCCCAAGAGATACACAAACATGTGATTGAATTGGAAAAGCAAACACTGTACGGTTATGTATGGAATAAAATATATGATGCGGATTATTTAAAAACAACAGGATGCAGATTTGAAAATATGCGTATGAATGAGGACTTGTTTTTTAATGTCCGATATATGATGGATGTGACCACGATGAATATCCTGGGTATTGCGCCGTACCACTATAGAAAAAGAATCGGAGACGGCAGTAATCTGACATCAAGATTTGAGAAAGATTATTATAAGCTTCATGAGAGACGAGTGTCTGAAATATACAGACAGTACAAATATTGGGATGCCTTAGATGAGAAGGTCAAAGGTACACTTACTTCTATTTATTTGAGGTATATACTCTCTGCGCTGGCACGCAACTGCGACCGGAGGTCAGGATATGGTTTTATTCAAAGATACCGGTGGATTCACCTGCTTTATCAAAGAAAACTATATCAGAAATTGATTGTGGCTTCCAAAGCAGATCAGCAAAAAATGGCAATGATACAGCCGATTTTCGCGCACCATATGACATTGGTGCTGATGGCAGCCGGAAGAGGCTTATTTATCGTACAAAAGTACTGCCCGGAGATTTTTTCTAAATTAAAGCAAAGAAAGTAGGGGATGACGTGGAAAGAATTCTTGTATACGGAATGACGGATAATCCCGGTGGGATAGAGACATACTTGATGAATACAGCATCGCGTATGTCAGAATACGGCATTGTTTTCGACTATGTGACTGATTTTAAAACAATTGCATATAAAGGAAAGATTGAATCCATGCAGTCTAAAATCTTTTTCATTCCGGCAAAAAGTCAGGGGCTGTTGCAGCAGTGGAAGAAGTTTTATACTATTTTAAAAAAGCATCCTGAATATCATACGGTCTATGTCAATGCGCTTGACGCCGGGGCGGCGCTGACATGTATCGTGCCTTTTTTTATGGGAAGAAAAATAGTATTTCACAGTCATAATGGTTCTACAGATAAAATGAGGCTTCACAGAATATGCAGACCATTATTGAAGATGATATGTAAAAATTATGTGGCGTGTTCCAGTCAGGCAGGAGAATATATGTTTGGGAAAACACGAAGAGAGATTTTTATCATGCCCAATGCCATAGATTTTGAAAAATACAAATATGATGAACGTACAAGACAGCGAAAGCGGGAAGAACTTCATGTTCAGCAATCTAAAGTGATTTGTCACGTCGGAAGGCTGTCGATGCAAAAAAATCCATACCGTTTGATAGATATATTTGATATTGTGGCTGAGAAGGTGCCGGAGGCAGTGCTTTTATCAGTGGGCAGCGGAGAATTGGAAGGTGAAGTAAAGGCTTATGCAGCTTCCAAGAAATGCTCAGATCGGATTTATTTTCTTGGATCAAGAAAAGATGTCCCAGATATATTAATGGCATCAGATGTGTTTATATTGCCATCACTGTATGAGGGATTAAGTATTGCCGCTTTGGAGGCACAGGTAACGGGTATTCCGTGCATTTTTTCAAATGTACTCTCAAGAGAAGTTGATATTAATGGATATGTTCATTTTATTTCTTTAAGAAGAAACAATGACCAATGGGCAGCGGCTGTATGTGAAGCGTTGAAAGAACCAAGGCATTGGGATTTGACAGAGATTGACGGGTCATTGTATAATATCCGTAATATTCAGAAATATGATCGGAAATTGGTAAAAATACTGCAGGAATGAAAGGAATTTTGAGATGAGCACAAAAATATCAGCAGATAAATATCGGGAAAGATTGACATTTATTTTAAAGATTTGGCTATTTGTTTATACGTTTTTAGGGACAAATGTTTTTTTGAGAGAATCATTTATTGTGACACTATGTGTGTGGCCGATGTTTCTCCTTGCCGGAATTTTGTGTATAGACAGGCTCATCCATTTGAAAAATTATATAAAAACGCCATATATATTCGTGTTAGCTGCTTTTTGTTTAAGTGCTCTGATTTCCATGCTCATAAATCGTCAGTATGGGTTTAAAGAAAACTTGATTACCCTTATTTTATGGTGCATTTATTTTTTTCTTTTGTATACAAATGATACACGTCGTGAAAAGAAAAAAATTATTAAAGAATGTGAAATTTTAGGTATTATTCTTTTGGTTTATATGGCAGTATGTACAATTATTGCTTTTGTTATGATGTTTACAGGATATTCCAATCGGCGGATTGCGTCAGATGGCTATGAGTTGTTCTCAGGGTTTTCAATCGGCCGGCTTTGGGGGATGTTTTTAAATCCGAATTCCGCTGCCGTGACAGCATGTATTGCGATTATTCTTTCAGTATATTTTATTTTTAAAAACAAACATCTTATTTGGCGTATTGTCCTCGTGGCAAACATTTTGCTCCAGATGTTTTATATTATATTTTCTGATTCGAGAATCGGCAGAGTATGCCTATGTGCCCTTGCCGGTGTTCTTGTGATGCTCAAAGGACTTTATGCACTGCGCGGGAGAAAATGGTTTTTAAAAGTTGTTGTGATCTTGGCAGCAGTTGCCGCAGCCGGCATTGCTTTTTGGATTCCGGGTCAGGTAAAGCAGCAGTATAATGTATGGGTGGCAGAGAGAAGCATTGCAAATGAAAGTGATGATGTGAAACAGCAGATTGAAGAAGAAATTAAAAATAATAACTATAGTGCTGTAAAAAACAACGGATCGACAAATATCATAGAACGCGGTTATGATATGAGCGGAGATATATCAAACCGTCGTTTTGATGTATGGAAAAGCGGTTTGGAAATTTTTATGGCAGAACCTGTTTTTGGCGTGTCTTTCAGAGGTATGACAGAATATGCACTTGAACATTTGCCGGATACTTACCTTGTAAATAATGATTATAAGCAGATGGATACATTAGATAATGAGATTATGAACATACTTGTATCACAGGGAATTGTCGGCATCGTCCTGTTAATTATTTTTGTTGTTGGAGTTTTGGTTCTTGTACTTCCTCAGATGGTTAGGGCTAAGGAGGATACAGACTTTTGGATTTTATGTTTTGCGATAGTGTTTATTTTGTGTATCAGTGCAATGACTGTATCTACAATGTTTTATAACAGTACACCGAATGCTAACTGTTTTTGGATATTTTTAGGAGCCTTAGTTTATTTAGCAAGAAAAAATAAAGAAGATATTAAGAAAGAAGTTAAATAAATGAAAAAAATAGTTGATATAGTAATACCATGGGTTGATGGAAATGACGAAAAGTGGCAGAAAGAAAAACGTAAATATGACAGCAGTAAAGGTGATGACCGGGAGATAAGATACAGAGATTGGGATTTGCTTAAATATTGGTTCAGAGGTGTGGAAAAGTTTGCGCCATGGATCAGAAAAGTACATTTTATTACTTATGGACATCTGCCGGAATGGCTGAATATAAATTGTGAACAGCTTCATATCGTGAATCACCGGGATTATATTCCGCACGAATATTTACCGACGTTCAGTTCCCATGTGATTGAGATGAATATGCATCGGATTCAGGGATTGTCCGAATATTTTATCTATGCCAATGATGATATGTTTTTTACGGCAGTAACTGAGCAAAAGGATTTTTTTAAGAAGGGACTTCCTGTGGATTGTCCGATTGAAAATGTGCAGCATTTTAAAAAGGGCGGTATTGATTTAATTACAGCCAATAATCTGTCTGTTTTGAACGGCCATTTTCAAAAACGTCAATGCCTCAGAAAGAATGCGGGGAAATGGTTTTCACCTCGGTATAAAGCAGGGCTGCTGAGAAATATTTATATGATGCCATTTGCAAATTTTGTGGGATTTATGAATCCGCATATTATTTTTCCTTATTTAAAGAGTACTTTTGCGCAGATATGGCGGGAAGAACCGGAATTGATGCGGGAGGTATGCAGCCACCGTTTCCGTTCAAATGAGGATGTAAATCAGTGGCTGGCAAGATATTGGCAATTTGCCTCGGGTAAGTTTATGCCGGGTAATCCGGGATTAGGTCAGTTTTTTTCTATTGGCCGTGATGATGAACAAATTCGGGAGGCAATTACAAAACAGAAGTACAAAGTTATATGCTTAAGTGATGATGATATGCATTTGGATTATGATAAAGAAAAAGTGTTTTTAAGACAATGTTTTGACAGAATCCTTCCGGAAAAGTCAATTTTTGAAAAGTAGAAAGCAGATATAGAAGGTTATATTATGAAAAAAATCAAAGCCAATGGGTTAATGACAAATACAATTATGTTATATGTCTTAACCTTTTCAAATTATTTTTTTAATTTTATTACCGTACCATATCAGACAAGAGTGCTGGGACCTGTGTATTATGGAAGACTGGGGTTTGCTACAGCATTTATGGTGTATATCCAACTGTTTTTGGACTTTGGATTTTTATTATCTGCTACTGAGGAAGTTGCCAATTTCAGAAATGATAAAAAGGCGGTTTCTCGTATTTTTTCCGTTGTTTGCTGGTGTAAATTAATTTTAATTGCGGCTTCGCTGATTGTACTTTTGATTTTATGCGGTTCGGTAGAAAGGTTCAGATCGGACAGCATGCTATTTATTTTATATTTTGTTTCAACGGCGGTGAATTCATTTTTGCCGGATTATTTATACAGAGGACTTGAAGATATGAAATCCATCACAGTGAGAAGCGTTTGCATAAAATTATTTTTCACTGTTATGATTTTTGTTTTTCTGCGGGAACCTTCACAGTATTATATCGTGCCGCTGCTTAATATTATAGGCAATGCCGGAGCGGTTGTATTTGTTTATGCCGATCTGAAAAAAAGAGTTGGTGTCGGATTTGTCAAAGTTTCTTTGAAAGAAGTCCTGCAGTCTTTAAAAAGATCCAGCATATTCTTCTATTCCAGAATTGCTTCGACCGTATATAGCGCAACGAACACATTTATTATGGGATTTATTTACGGTGATGCATCACCGATTGTTGGTTATTATACATCAGCAGATAAGCTGATTACAACAGCTAAACAGGCAATTACGCCGGTGACAGACAGTTTGTATCCATATATGGTGCGTAAAAAAGATTTTAAACTTATTAGGAAGCTGATGATGATCGGACTGCCTGTCATGACTGCAGGCTGTATTGGCGTATGGATTTTAGCTGAGCCAATCTGTGGTCTTCTATTTGGAAGCGAATTTGTTGATTCAGCAAAGTATCTCAGATTGCTGATTCCTGCTGTATGGTGTTCATTTCCGGCGATGACCTTTGGATTTCCGGTGCTTTCACCGATGGGGCTTGCAAAGTATGCAAATATATCGAATATATTTGGTGCCTGTATTCAGATTATCCAATTGATTATTTTATATTTCGCAGGCGGTTTGACTGTGGAAGCATTGTGTATTGCGACATGTATCACCGAAGTATGCACATTAAGTTTTAGAGTGCTTGTTGTATTTTTTAATCGTAAGAAACTAAAGACATCAGTATGAAATTTTGAGAATATTTCAATTTAGGAGTATTTATGAAAAGAGTAATCAGAGGTTTTCAAAATACCATTGTTTTTTTTCTAAAATTGTGTTTGTTTGCGGGGCTGTTTGCAATTTTTTATTTATTGTTCAGTATACCAAACTGGCAGCTTTTAAGATTTTCAAGGACAGCAGGTGTAACAATACTGACATTTATTTCCGTAGGCCTTGCGATGTTGGCCGCTTATGGCCACTATGACATCGGAAAACGTAAAAGCAAGCCGATTATATACTCTTTAGGTCTTGCAGTTGTGATTACGGATATAGTCACTTATTTGCAGCTGAGTATTATGAATACAAATGAAGCCAGAAATAAAACCTTTGTTTTGGAAAATCTGGGACTTTTATTTCTAATTATTGTGCTTCAAATTATATATATTATATTCATGACTTATTTTGGAAATTATATTTATTTCAAAATTAATAAGCCTGAGAAGTGCTGCCTGATAACATCTTCGCAGGAAAGTCTGGATCAAATTTACAGAGGTATAAATAAATACAAATTACAGTATAATATCAAGGATGTTGTGGATTATAGAGCTCATGATCTGTATAAACGTATCGCTGTATGTGATACGGTGTTTATATATGATGTGCCTTATGATGTCCGAATACCTATCGTAGAATATTGCTACAAATTAATGAAAAATATTTATTTTAATCCGGAAATTTTTGATGTAATCGAACTTAATGCCAAACATGTAATCTTGGATGATATTTCTATGGTTTGCGCCCATGTGAAGGAACTTTCGCTGGAACAGAGAATTATAAAGCGATTGATGGATATTGTTTTTGCACTTGTATCGCTGATAGTGTCAAGCCCGATATGGCTTATCTGTGCGATTGCGATAAAACATAATGATGGCGGAAAGATATTATTTAAGCAGAAACGGGCTACGAAGAACGGAAA
Organism: Candidatus Scybalocola faecipullorum; assembly: GCA_018716485.1. Classification (GTDB taxonomy): domain Bacteria; phylum Bacillota; class Clostridia; order Lachnospirales; family Lachnospiraceae; genus Scybalocola_A; species Scybalocola_A faecipullorum. The sequence goes on along the minus strand of DVJY01000071.1, from coordinate 26,036 downwards.
AATTTTTGAAGTTTATAAATTCAGAACAATGAAAGAAAATGTTCAAAATTATTCCGCAATTTCTGATGATGACAGAATCACAAGTGTTGGAAAAGTACTGAGAAAACTCAGAATTGATGAGCTGCCTCAAATTTTAAATATATTAAAAGGAGATATGAGCACTGTAGGACCAAGGCCGGAAATGCTGAAAAATGTATGCGATTATACAGAGGCGCTTCCGGAATTTGCATATCGTCTGCGAGTGAAAGCAGGACTGACAGGTTACGCGCAGATTGCCGGAAAGTATAATACATCACCGAAAGATAAGTTAATACTTGATTTGATGTATATTGAAAATTACAGTATATGGCGGGATATAAAACTGATTTTGCAGACACTGATTGTCTTCTTTAAGTCTGACAGCACCGAGGCGTTCGGAGAAAAGTATCAGACGGAATTTCAGCTTTATAAAAATAAATTAGAAAATAAGGCAGAGAATAAAAATGAGAAATGAAGAGATTAAAGTAAGTATCATCATGCCGGTGTATAATGTGGAAAAATATGTAGGCCGGGCTATTGAAAGTATTCAGAATCAGACATTAAAAGAGTTTGAATTTTTAATCGTAGATGATGGAACACCGGACAGAAGCGGAAAAATCTGTGATCGCTATGCAAAGCAGGATTCCAGACTGAAAGTCATCCATAAAGAGAATGGCGGTGCGCCGAGTGCAAGGAATGCAGCTATAGATATTGCAAAAGGAGAATTTTTGTATTTTATGGATTCAGATGACTGGGTGGAGCCGACAATGCTTCAGGATATGTATGATTTTGCAAAGAAGAATCACAGTCAGATGGTTATTGCCGGGTTTTATATTGATACATATTATTCAGACGAAAAATATGTAACGAGTGATTACCGGGTTCCAACGTCTGTAGTTTATCAAAGTCAGTCAGAGTTTAGAAAAAATGCATATAAATTATTTGACAGGAATTTATTATATACACCATGGAATAAGCTGATTGAACGTGCATATATTATGGAGCATGAGATTCGATTCCCGAACACTTTTTGGGATGATTTTCCATTTAATTTATATGTTGTACGGGACATTGAAAGAGTTTCTGTGATGAAGCAGCAGTATTATCACTTTATCCGTGCAAGGGCGGAATCTGAGACGGCAGCATATAGAGATAATATGTATGAGAAACGGGAAGAAGAACATCAATGGATGGTGGATTTGTATAAATATTGGCAAATCAGAGATTCAAGAAGTCTTGAGATGATTGCAAGAAGATATATAGAGCGGTTTGTCGGATGTATAGAAAATCTTACAAATCCAAAATGTACATTAACATATAAGGAAAAGTGTGCTACAATAAAGAAAATGTTGAAAAACCGATGGGTAGTCTGGTCTTTAAAGAGAGCGCGGCCGAAATCAAAATATATGAAACTGATGCTGCTTCCGATACGATGGAAGAACATTTGGCTTATATTGCTGGAAGCAAAATGTATTAGTTTTGTGAAAAGCAGAAATGTGAAGTTGTTTGCGCTTTTAAAAGCAGGGCGATAAAGGGAGGATAGCAGTCAATGAAAAAAGGTTTTTGGAAAAAACTGGCATTAGTCGGCATTGTGGCATTAATGCAGACCAGTGTTGCTTTTGCCAGTGAGACAAGCGGAGAAACTCAGGCAGCAGTTCAGTCAGAAAGTGAAACTGCTGCAGTCACTGAATCAGAAACATCGCTTGCTTCGGTTCAGACGGTTGAACCGGAGACGTATGTTGATGAAACTGAAACTACAGAAACTGAACCTGAAACAGACGCTGTGGATGAAACAGTAGATAGTGTCAAACCGGAAAATGGTTTCTATACAGATGAAGAAGGCCATACTTTTTATTATGAAAATGGTGAATATCTGAAAGATGCTGAAAAGTTTCTTGACGGCGGCTGGCGCTATTTCGATGCAAATGGCATTATGCGGACTGGCTGGATAAAACATCACAATAATCAGTATTACTATGATGCAGAGGGCAAGATGGTTCATGGGCTTTATGTCATTGATGGAAAAACCTATGGTTTCGATGATGTGACAGGTGTTCAGATTTTTGGTGAAAAGAATCTTTCCGGCGCATGGCGTTACTTTGATCCTCAGACAGGTGAGATGGCAACTGGCTGGACCCAGCAGGCAGACAGAAAAGGCAAAGTGTATTATTACGGTGAGGATGGTGCGATGTATTATGGCATCAAGACCATTGACGGAGTAACCTATGGTTTCGACGAAGTGACCGGTGTTCAGATTTTCGGTGAGAAATATACATGCGATGCATGGCGTTACTTTGATGAGAAAACCGGTGAAATGGCTACTGGTTGGACAAAACATCATAATAAAGAGTATTATTATGGCGCAGACGGTGCGATGTATTATGGTATTGAAAAGATTGACGGTGTGACGTATGGATTTGACGAAGTAACAGGCGTTAAAATTTACGGTGAAAAGTATATTGAAAAAGCATGGCGCTATTTTGATACGAAGACCGGAAAGATGGCAACCGGCTGGAGCACTCATAACGGGCATAAATATTATTATAATTCTGATGGTTCAATGTACTATGGCGCAAAACAAATTGACGGCAAATGGTACTATTTTACTGAAAAAATTGGCGTTATGGCAACAGGATATGCATATCATGACGGCAAATATTATTATTACAACAGTGATGGTTCAAGATATTATGGTGAAAAAGTTGTAGGCGGCAAGTGGCGCTATTTTGATAAAGCAAAAGGCGGCGCTATGGTTACAGGCTGGTCAGAACATAACGGCAATAAATACTATTACAACAGCAAAGGTGAAATGGTTTACGGCAAACAGACTATTAGCGGCAAAGCCTATTATTTTGATAAAGTGACTGGTGTATTAAAGACAGGATGGAGATATGAGAACGGGTATAAAGTATATTATAACAGTTCAGGACAGCTTGTACAGAACGTGGATTCTATCATTGGCAAGCAGAGCAGCTATTATGTAAAGGTTAATACATATACCAATACTGTTACAGTATTTGCAAAAGACGGCGCTAATGGCTATATTATTCCTGTAAAGAAAATGATCTGTTCTACAGGCAGAGCAGGTACGCCGACAGTTAAGGGAACCTATACAATTAAGAGGTATGCAAGATGGGGCACATTGATGGGACCTGTTTACGGTCAGTACTGCTCACAGATTTATGGCGGGTATTTATTCCATTCTGCATGGTATTACGTCAATGGCAACAACAGAACACTGAGTGTTTCTGAATATAGAAAGTTGGGAACGAACGCTTCTCATGGCTGTGTACGTCTAACTGTAGCAGATGCAAAATGGATTTATGATAATTGTAATGGATCCAAGGTTTACATTTACAGCAGCAGAACAGATGGTGATCCATTTACAAAACCGTCAAGACCAAATCCTGTTGTTGTTTCCGGCGATTATGGCTATGATCCTACAGACCCGGCATTTAATTAACGTTTAAGAAAGGATTCAAATCCCCGTTGGAGATATCTTTAGTGATATACCAATGGGGATTTTTTAGGGAGGAGCGTTAAAAATATGTGGCTGAAAAAACTTCGAGGAATATGTTTCGGCCTTTTAACGGTGAGTTTGATATTTGGAAGCGTCGCTGTCGGCGAGAGTGTTGCGCCTGAAGTATCAGCAGTACAAAAGGAAGAAAGCACTGATGAAAATGTGATTCAGGAAACAGAGGCGTCTGCGGAGAGTATAATACAAGAGACCGAGGTATCTGCCGCGCGCAGCGTACCGCAGGAAACAGCGGCATCTGAAGAAAGTACATCACAAGAAACAAAAGAAGATATACAGCAGCCATATGCTTTGGAGCCGGCGGAAACAGCTTCTGAAACAGTGACGCCTGAAACTGAGACAGAAACGTCAGATGCCTCAAAAAATACCGTTGCAAAGAATGGTTTTATCACAGAAAATAAGAAAGTTTATTATTATAAAAATAATCAGAAAGTCGTGGGGCAGGAATTGTGTATTGACGGCAGCTGGTATTATTTTGCTGAAAAGACCGGGGAGATGGCCGTCGGATGGACAACGCATCATCAGAAACGCTATTATTACGAAGAAGATGGCAAGATGGTACACGGGCTTTATGTTATTGACAATCAAACCTACGGCTTTGATGATGTAACCGGTGTTCAGATTTTAGGAGAAAAATATTTGTCGGGCGCATGGCGTTACTTCGATGAGAAAACCGGTGTGATGGCGACAGGATGGACGAAGCATCATAATAAGGAATATTATTATGGCACAGACGGCGCGATGTGGTATGGCGTTCAGACGATTGACGGCAAGAAGTATGGCTTTGACGAAGTAAAAGGCGTAAAAATTTATGGTGAAAAGTATATCAGTAAAGCATGGCGTTATTTTGGTGAAAAAACCGGTGTGATGGCGACAGGATGGACGAAGCATCATAATAAAGAATATTATTATGGCACAGACGGCGCGATGTGGTATGGCGTTCAGACGATTTACGGCAAGAAGTATGGCTTTGACGAAGTAAAAGGCGTAAAAATTTACGGCGAGAAGTATATCAATCAGGCGTGGCGTTACTTCGATGAAAAAACCGGTGTGATGGCGACAGGATGGACAAAGCATCATAATAAGGAATATTATTATGGCACAGATGGTGCAATGAAGTATGGCCTCCAGACAATCGACGGGAAAAAATACGGCTTCGATGAAGTGAAAGGCGTAAAAATCTATGGAGAGAAGTATATAGCTAAAGCGTGGCGCTATTTTGATGAGAAGACAGGTGTGATGGTTACAGGATGGGTTACACACCATGGACATAAGTATTATTATGACAGCAACGGTGCGATGGTTCACGGACAAAAAACGATTGACGGCATCAAATATGAATTTAATAAAGTTACAGGCGTGCTGATCGGCAAAGTACGCGTCTACCAAAACCCATCTCAATATTACCAAATCAAATCTTCGATCACTTTATCCGGCGGCGGTTATAATCTGAGTGTGGGCTACGAGGGGCTTAAAGTTGCCTATGTGAAGCGGGCGCTTGGGCTTGGCAATGCCATCGGATTAAATGGCGCACTGTACACGCAGTCAACGGCCAATTATGTGAAAACATTCCAGAGAAAGCACGGACTGTCACAGACAGGCATTGTAAATTTGGCCACATGGAAGGCAATGGGATACAGTGAGTCTGACTGGTACGGTCTTGGCGCTTATGTGAGTCCGATTCGGGTAGATGAGACAAGCACACGGTCAGAGCATATTGAGGCGATGATTGACAGGGCTTATGATTATCTTGGGACGAGTTATATTATCGGCGCTTCAGGCGCGCCGGGAACCGGCGTGGACTGCAGCGGCATGGTGATGCAGGCGCTGTATGCGGCAGGACTGGATATTTCGCCGATCAATCCGGTCAGACATTCTTATCCGGGATATGAATATGAATCGGCAAATATGTGGGCTTCCTCAAAATTTAAACATGTCAGCTATTCACAGCGCAAGAGGGGTGACTTGATTTTCTATCAAAATTCAAGAGGAGCAGTCATACATGTGGCGATTTATCTTGGAAATAATCAGGTCATCGAGTCCACATGTGCGCCGTTTAACAGAGTTGTCGTACAGCCGATACAAAATGCGTACCGAAGTAATATTAAAGGCGTTGTAAGACCTTTTGTATAAAGTTATATACCAGAAAAAAAGTCAAAAAAGAGATGTAAAAAGCGCTCTTTTTTGACTTTTTTGGTATTTGCTCTGTATTTTTTAAAAAAAATATTGTATAATTTTTTTTTAGAATCATACTAAAACAATGTTATCTCATGAGGAGGGCCTCCATGGAAGGTAAACGCAGAAGGAAAAAGAAGAGGCACAGTAAAGTGCTTCGGGCGGCAGGTTTGTGCATAAATGCGCTTCAGGTGGTCGCATCGGCAGTGCTGTTGATTCTGATGATGCAGCTGAATGTACTCCCTGTTCGATATACGGGTGCTGTAATCGGTTTAACGATTTTTCTGGCAATTCTGATGATATTGATGCAGTTTCCAAGGAAGACCAGGCTGGCGGGCTGCATATTGAGCGGTATTTTCTGTCTGGTTTTTATTCTTGGCGATATCTATCTTGCAAGAACGCATATGGTACTCAGTGATATTACAGTTGAAGACAATAATTATAAAGTGGATCAGATTGTGATCGCTGTGCTCAAAGATGATCCCGCGGAGGAACTGGAGGATACGCTGATTTATAATTTCGGTATTCAAAAGACTCTGGATCGGGAAAATACAGATACAACGATCTCAAATATTGAAGAACAGAGCGGCACAACGCTGAATGTGACAGAGTTTGATGATCTGGCTTCGATGGCACAGGCATTATATGACGGACAGGTTCAGGCGGTCATTTATAATGCAGCTTATGATGATACGATAGAAGAAACGGTTGAAGATTTTACGGATCAGATTAAAGTGCTTGAAAATCATGAAATCCGCACGCAGACACAGATGACGGGCAACGATATCAACGTAACGCAGAATCCGTTTACTGTATATATCAGCGGTATTGATGTTTATGGCGAAATCAGTCAAACAAGCCGAAGCGATGTAAACATGCTTGTGACAGTGAATCCGCAGACAAAAGAAGTTGTCATGACGACAACGCCGCGAGATTATTATGTTCAGCTTCCGGGGGTTTCAGGTGAATCCAGAGATAAGCTGACTCACGCTGGTATTTATGGTATTCAATGTTCAATAGATACTTTGGAGCAGCTGTATGATATTGAGATTGATTATTATGTGAGAGTGAATTTTACGACGCTGCGCAATCTTGTTGATGCATTGGGCGGTGTGAATGTATACTCTGAATACGAGTTTACCACCCATTATAAAAATGGCGGCTACGAGATTAAAAAAGGCTATAATTTCATGGATGGCAAAAAGGCGCTTGCTTTTGCAAGAGAGCGCTATAATGTGCCCGGCGGAGACGAACAACGCGGCAGAGATCAGCAGGCCGTTTTAAAAGCGCTTTTTGAAAAAGTCATGTCGCCGTCCATATTAACAGGATATCTTGGCATTTTGGACAGCATTGAAGGTAATTTTGAGACAAATATGGGTATGGATCAAATCGCAAGTCTTGTGAAGATGCAGCTGGCTGACGGCAGCAGCTGGGATATTAAATCTCAGAGTGTGACTGGAACGTTTGGCAATGAATACTGTTATTCCGGCGGTTATCAGCTGCTGAGTATTATGTATCCTGACGAGACGTCGGTTGCGGAAGCACGGCAGGGTATTCTCAGGGTACTCGGACTTGAGGAGGACGCCCCTGAAGCTGTGTATGCAGCTGAAAACATTTTAAAAAATATGGCATCTGAAGACCAGCCTGGAAGCGCAGCTGCAGAAGCCGGCGCCGACGGTTTAGACACGGCGCTTGGCATATCCGGCGCATGGTAAATTATGCCTTGGGTGGAAGGGGTATGATGCTCCTTCCATATTTTTTGTGTTTTAAATGTGAAAATTATATTATATAATTTGTAAGGATATTGTAAATTGATTTGTTTTTTTGTATAATGCTAACAGTTGGATGAGGGGACATTCGAGGAGGAAAGCTATGCAGATTAAGGAATATATAAAGCGCGTTACTGTTTATGCCATGGGCATTGTGCTTATTATATTAATGACACTTGCATTTGCTTATATATGGTATAATGTGTATAATATTCGTATTAAACTGCCGTTCTGGCGGAGGGGCAACATCCTTGTTGTCATTATTTACGGCATTATTTTACTGCTGTTTTCAAAAATGTATGGCGCCCTTCGTGTCGGATATCTTAAAAAAATTGATGTTGTAACATCGTTGATTCTGACAGTTATTTGTACGAATATCATTACCTATTTTCAGGTATCTTTGATTGACCGCGGGCTTGTCAGTGTACGTCCGATGCTTGTATTGACTGTCTTGGATATTATAATTTCAATTATTTGGACTTTTGTATCGGCATGGGCTTACAGCAAGCTGTATCAGCCGCGGAAAATGCTGATTGTTTATGGAGATCAGGATCCGGAAGATTTTATGCGCAAGATGATGAAACGCCGCGATAAATTTTCAATCCGGGAAAAGATCCATATAAGCGAAGGCGAGCAGATAATTTATAAGAAAATGCGTCAGTATGATGCAGTCGTGATATGGGATCTGCCGGCGCAGGTGCGCAACGATTTGCTTAAGTTTTGTTTTTCCCATTCTATACGCTGCTATCAGACACCGAAAATTTCGGATATTATTATCCGCGGCGCCGAACAGATGCATATGTTTGATACACCGCTGCTTCTTTCAAGAAATACAGGTTTTACAGTGGAGCAGAGATTTTTTAAGCGGCTGACTGATATTATTATCTCTGCAGCTGCGATTATAGTGACATCACCGTTTATGCTGATTATTGCTCTGTGTGTAAAACTGTACGACCGGGGGCCGGTATTTTATAAGCAGGAGCGTCTGACGACCGGAGGCAGGCCGTTTATGATATATAAGTTCAGAAGTATGCGTGTGGATTCGGAGAAGAAAGGCGCTATGCTTGCAAAGAAAAATGATGACCGTGTGACGCCGGTGGGGAAAGTTCTGCGCAATCTTCATGTAGACGAACTTCCGCAGCTGTTTAATATTTTAAAAGGAGATATGTCGGTTGTAGGTCCGCGCCCTGAACGCAAAGAAATTTTGAAAACTTATGAAAAATTTATACCGGAGTTTCATTATCGTCTGAAGGTTAAGGCAGGCCTGACAGGATATGCGCAAGTTTACGGCAAATATAATACGACGCCGTACGATAAGCTGAAATTGGATTTGTTTTATATACAGAATTATTCATATTGGCTGGATATTAAGCTGATGTTTATGACATTCCGAATTTTATTCCAGAAAGAGACCTCAGAAGGTGTTGACAGCTGGCAGAAGAATGCGCTGCGCAACAAACCGGGAAGCAGCTTTTCTCAGGCGGCGGCAGCTAAAGTGGAAGAGCGCAGTAAAGGAGAATAAAAGATGAGCACAGTTCCTGTAGTATCGGTGATTATGCCGGTATATAACGGAGAGAAATATATACAAAAGGCCATCGAGTCCGTGCTGATACAGAAAGTTGATTTTGAGCTGATCATCATTGATGACTGCTCGACAGACCGGACAGGGGATATTATTGCCCGTTTTGCAGGAAACCGTTCAGATATTATTGTTTTAAAAAATGAAAAAAATTTGGGTGCTGCGGCAACGCGGAACAGAGGTATCCAGAAAGCGCGGGGAGAGTATATTGCATTTTTGGATGCTGATGACTGGTGGATGCCGAAAAAATTGGAACGGCAGCTGGCGCTGCTGAAGAAAACAGGGCTTGTGCTCTGTTCAACAGCAAGGGAACTGATGACGAGCGACGGCCGTCCCACCGGAAAGATTATCCATGTTAAACGGCGGCTGACATATCATAATCTGCTTTATCACAACAGTATTAATTGTTCATCGGTTGTTGTGAAGCGGGAGGTCATTTTGGAATTCCCGATGGGATATGAAGACAGCCATGAGGATTATATCACATGGCTGAAAATATTGCGCAAATACGGCGCGTCGTGCGCCATTGATGAGCCTTTACTGAAATACCGGCTGAGCGCAGGCAGCAAATCGGGAAATAAATTAAAGTCTGCAAAAATGACCTACAAAGCGTACAGATATATGGGATTCGGCTATGTAAAATCCACGCTCTGCTTTATTTCTTATGCTGTTCACGGCGTATTTAAATATCAGTTCGGCAGACGGTCACTGCCGGATAAATTCAGGAGGAAGAAATGAAAAGGTTTTTTTCGGATACGGCAAAATATGGAAAGTATGCCGTTTATTCGGCGAGATCTGCTTTAAAGTCAGAAGTTGCCAATTCGTACCTTAACTGGCTTTGGTGGGTGCTCGATCCGCTGTGCTTTATGCTGATTTACACATTTATTTTCGGTGTTGTTTTTGATGGGTCTGAACCGTATTTCCCGATTTTTATTTTTATCGGTCTGACAATGTGGGATTTTTTTAACCGCACGATGACGACGAGCATTAAAATTGTAAAAAACAATAAGGCTATTGTTTCAAAAGTATATTTGCCGAAGTTTGTGCTGATTTATGTTAAAATGATGGTTAATGCGTTTAAGATGCTGATTTCTTTTGCCATTGTTGCAGCTATGATGATCGTATGGCGGGTTACTCCGGATATCCGCATACTGTATGCGCTGCCTATTCTTGCTGTTTTGTTTGTTCTTTCATTTGGTTGTGCAACATTTTTGCTGCATTTTGGTGTGTTTGTGGAAGACTTATCCAATGTGATCCAGATTGTTCTCAGACTTTTATTTTATATCACAGGTATTTTTTACAGTGTCAGCACACGAATTCCGGCGCCTTACGGAGAGTATGCTGAGCGGTATAACCCGCTGGCATTTTTGCTGTCTTCCATGAGAGATGTGCTGCTGTATCACAAATCACCGAATCTGGTGCTCCTGGGCATATGGTTTGTCGTGGGGATTGTGATTTCGATGCTTGGTGTGCGTACAATTTATAAAAATGAAAACAGTTATGTAAAGGTGATCTGATGGAAAACAATTATGCGATCGAAGTGAAAGATTTATGTATCAGCTACAGAAATTTTAAGAAATATTCGATTAAAAAAAGCCTGCTTCATTTAAAACGGGCCAAGGCGGATGTCTTTGAAGCAGTCAGACATATTTCCTTTAATGTGGAGAAGGGAGAAATTTTAGGGATTATCGGCAAAAACGGCAGCGGAAAATCAACGCTGCTGAAAGCATTGGCCGGCATTTTTTCGCCGGATTCGGGAACGATCGATCTTAAAGGAAATTCGGTCTCTCTTTTGTCTATTGGTGTCGGTTTTCAGGCGGAACTGTCCGGGCGTGAGAATATTCTTTTGTCCGGTATGCTCCTTGGATTTACCGAAGATGAGGTTAAGGAGAAAATGCCGGGTATTATTGAATTCGCGGAACTTGGAGATTTTATAGACATGCCTGTGAAAACATATTCCAGCGGTATGCATTCCAAGCTGGCATTTTCTATTACGGCTATTTTAGAGACAGATATTATGCTTATTGACGAAGTCCTCAGTGTGGGCGACGAGCGATTTAAAAAGAAAAGTTATAATAAAATGAAAAGTCTTATCTCAAATAAAGACAGAACAGTAGTCATCGTATCCCACAGTATTTCTACATTGACGGATCTGTGTGACAATGTGATGTGGATGCATGACGGCGAGATTAAGGAAATCGGAAAACCGAAAGAAGTGCTGAAGCGGTATAAGGAGTTTATGAAATAAACGAGGGCGCCTATGGATATCAAGTTCATTTTCAGACAATATATAAAAACGGCTGTTCATCATTTTTTTCTGCCGGCAGTCTACCGAATATACTGTAAAAAGCCGGTCAGAAAGGGAAGTGTGATTTTTGCTGACGGACATCATGAGACAATACCGTACAGTATGGTGCAGATGTATGATTACCTTCAAAGCCGGGGATATCACATTCAAAGTTTTTTTTCGGATTTTGGAAAAGCATCTTATATGTCGGGACTGAAATCAATGATCCGTTTTATGAAAGCGTATGCTGAGGCGGAATGCGTATTTCTTTGTGATTATTATTTGCCGGCAGGTTCATGCAGGAAAAGAAAAGAGACACAGGTGGTGCAGCTGTGGCATGCCTGCGGTGCATTAAAAAAGTTTGGATATGATGCCGAAGAGGACATATCCTCTTTTTATAAAGGCAATTCAATGAAAAACTGCACGCTTGTGACGGTAAGTTCCAAAATATGCGAACCGATTTATGCCCGCGCTTTCGGTATTCCAAAACAGAGAGTTAAAGCTCTTGGCGTCAGCCGGACAGACAGATATTTTTCTGAAGATTATAAAGCGGTGTGCAGAGAAAAGTTTTATAAGGAATGTCCCGGCGCCAAAGGCAAAAAGATTATTTTATGGGCGCCCACGTTCCGCGGAAACGCCCGTATGCCGAAACTCCAGGGCGCCAAGGCTATAGATATGCTTGAAAGAACGATGGAAGACTGCTTTGTTGTGCGGAAACTCCATCCGCATATGGAAGGTAAATGCGGGCACTCTAACTGCAGCATGGGAACTGAGGAAGTAATGGCAGCAGCGGATATATTAATTACAGATTATTCATCAATTATATTTGATTTTATGATATATGATAAACCGATCGTTTTGTTTGCGCCTGATGCCGGCGATTATACGGCTGACAGAGGCTTTTATACGGCATACGATCAAATTCCGTTTTTTCATGCTGACAATGAAGCAGTACTTGCCGGGACCGTTCGCCGTGCACTGAAAGGTGAACGGGCATCATCCCGGGAGACTTATGACTGCTTTTATAAAAAATATATGGAACAATGCGACGGCAGAGCTACTGAGCGCATTGTACAGGAGGTTTTTAAAGATGGAAGGAAGTAATGTTTTCGGCGTAGTTTTAGCCGGCGGCAAAGGCACGCGCATGGGTAATGTTGAAAAACCAAAACAATTTATGGAAATCGGCGGCAAGCCGATTATTATTCATACGATTGAAAAGTTTGCGGTCTATCCGGAGTTTGAGAAAATTATTGTGCTTTCGCCAAAACAGTGGATTCTGCATACACAGGATATTATCCAGAAGTATATCCGTCATCCGGAAAATATTGTGGTGATCGAGGGCGGCGCCACACGCAATGAAACGATTATGAATGCAGTAAAGTATATTGAAAAAAACCATCGCTTGGATGATGATACCATTATTGTCACTCACGATTCGGTCAGACCGTTTGTGACCCACAGAATTATCGAAGAGAATGTGAAATATGCCAAAGAATTCGGAGCCACTGATACAGTCATTCCGGCCACAGATACGATCGTAACCAGTACGGATCATCAGTGTATTACGGAAATTCCGGATCGTTCTCTGATGTATCAGGGTCAGACACCGCAGAGTTTTCATGCGAAAAAACTGAGAGAACTGTATGAGGGACTGACAAGGGAAGAAAAAGAGATTTTGACAGATGCCTGCAAAATTCTTGTCCTTAAAGGTGAGAAGGTGCATCTTGTAGAGGGCGAGGTGTTCAACATCAAGATTACTTACCCGTATGATATACGTGTAGCAAAATCCATACTGGGAGGCGGTCAGACATGTTAAATACAGTTTATCAGTTGAAAAAACCGAGACAATTTGAAGTGTCTTTTCAGGATATTGAATGCGATGACCAGCATCTTTTAGTACGCCCGACCTATTTGTCTATCTGTAATGCTGACCAGAGATATTATCAGGGAACAAGGGCAGAGGCTGTACTCCGCCAGAAACTGCCGATGGCGCTGATCCATGAAGGCGTTGGCAGGGTCATCTATGATCCGACGGGAACATTTGAAATCGGCACGGATGTCGTTATGATTCCAAATATTCCGACGGAAACAGATGAGATTATCGGCGAGAATTATCTGCGGTCCAGCAAATTTCGGGGAAGCAGTACAGACGGTTTCCTTCAGGAATATATTTTAACGGTACCGGATCGAGTCGTTCCTCTTCCTGAACACATGAATATGAGTGTCGCTGCATTTACGGAGATTGTCAGTGTCAGCTATCATACGATCAGCCGATTTTTAAATATTGCCCATCAGCGCCGGGAACGGATCGGTGTGTGGGGCGACGGAAATCTCGGCTATATTACATCGCTTCTTCTGACTAAATTATGTCCTCAGGCGCAAATCTATGTGTTTGGTGTGAATGAAGAGAAGCTGGCGGATTTTACTTTTGCCGACAGAACATTTCTTGTGACCGAGGATTTTGGAGATATTGCCATTGATCATGCGTTCGAGTGCGTGGGCGGCGGCGGTGCATCCAAAGCAATCAATCAGATTATAGATTATATTCACCCTGAGGGTACCATTGCGATCATGGGGGTTTCTGAAGAGTTTGCGCCTCTGAATACCCGTATGATTCTTGAAAAGGGACTGCGTGTTTTTGGCAGCAGCCGAAGCGGCAGAAAAGATTTTATCGGTTTGCTGGAACTTTATAAGAAATATCCGGAACTGCCTGAATATCTGGAAAATATTGTCGGTTCTCAGATCCATGTCAGAGACATTGCGGATATTACGCAGGCTTTCGAAGCGGATATTCACAAATTGATCGGAAAGACGATTATGATTTGGGATAAATAATGAATACAGCTGCAGTGCTGGCTGATAGAGGAGGCAGGCCATGAAATTACTTCGATGGATTTTAAAGAAATTCGGGTTAGATAAATATGTCAATAAAGTGATGAAGCCATTGCTTTTTAAATATATTTATCCAAAATATTATAAGAAATACAGTAAAAAAGAAATTAATGAAAAGAAAGTTGTGTTTATTGAAGTTCGTTTCAATGAGATCACAGATAATTTCCGGCTGATGTATGATGCGCTGGAAAGCCGCGGATATGAAATTAAGAGCTGCTTTTTAAGGAATATTGTGCCGGGGCGCAAGGCGTATATTCAGAGATGTCTGGCGATGCTCAAAGAAATCGGCGATGCAAAGTATGTTTTTTTAAATGATGCCTGTGATGTGACGAGCTGTATTGATATGCGCACAGAGACTGTGATGACCCAGCTCTGGCATGGCTGCGGTGCATTTAAAAAATTCGGCATGAGTACGGCCGAGAAAATTTTCGGAGCAGACAGAGCCACTTTGGAAAAATATCCCAACTACCGCAATTTAAAATATGTGACAGTCAGCAGTCCGGAAGTTGTGTGGGCTTATGAAGAAGCCATGGATCTTAAGCCGGAAGATCACATTGTCCGGCCGGTGGGCGTCAGCCGTACAGATATTTTTTATGATGAAAATTTCAGAAAACAGGCAGCACAGAAACTGAAGGAAGTTTTCCCTGAAAGCGAGGGGAAAAAGGTGATTTTATATGCGCCGACATTCAGAGGGCGGGTAAAAAAAGCCAAAAGTCCGGGCCGTTTAGATGTCGGTTATTTAAAAGCGTTGCTGGGAGATGAGTACGTCCTTGTGATCAAACACCATCCGTTTGTAAAGAAGCCGCCGGCTATAGCGGCAGAGCATCAGGATTTTGCAAGAAATGTAACAAAGACAATGAATATCGAAGATTTGATCTGTGTCAGTGATGTCTGCATTTCGGATTATTCATCGCTTATCTTTGAATATGCGCTGTTTGAGCGCCCGATGCTGTTTTTTGCTTATGATTTGGACAATTATTTTGACTGGAGAGGTTTTTACTATCCGTATGACGAATTGGCTCCGGGGCCGATCGTGACCACAAATAAGGAGATAGTGGCATATATTCAATCATTGAAAGGCGGATTTGACCCGACGAGAGTCCGTCAGTTTAAGGAAAAATTTATGGGTGCCTGTGATGGTCACGCGACTGAAAAAATATTGAAATTACTTGAGATTGACTGAGCAAATCGCCCGATTTCCCGAAAAAATACTAAAAGATATGAAATATTCAGGGATTTTTAAGATTTAAGCCTTTACATGCAAAAGGGTTTTGGCGTATAATCAAATACTGATAACTGTTACTAGGAAGATTACAAAAGAGGTGTTTTATGAGTGATAACAACTATACACCGGGGCATAAACGAAAAAGGCCGCGTCCTGATTCTGCTCAGAGGATGGGCAGCGGACAAAACCGGCGTGCAGATTCAGGAAGACGCCAAGAAGATGTATATAGAAGAAGCACCGGTGCAGGTCAGTATGTTGACGACGGATGGGGCAGAGCAGGACATGCTTCAGACTACTCTGAAAGCCGAGGGCAGAACAGACAGCAGAGCCGTCAGAACTATGAGTATGAAGGCCGGAATACAGGCGGCACCCGCAGGCGGACAGCGCCAAAGAGTGATGACTATGGTAATTATAGAAGAATGCCGCAGAATGATGATTATCAGAGAAATCCTGCGAAAAGGAAAAAGCGTCATACAGTAGGAAAAATTATTGCGATGATACAGGCGATTTTATCGCTGCTTGTGCTTGCAGTGCTTTTCATTTTGAATGTACTGCCGATGATGTATCTGGCCGCGATAGCGATTGTATTGCTTTTGCTTTGGTTTTTTGCGTTCTTCTCACAGTTTACGCGAAAGAGTCATATACCGGGCAAGATCGAGTCGGTTATTATCAGTATTGTGCTTATTTTCTGCAGTTACTATTTGCTGATTACACAAAATATGCTGGCGCAGATTACGAGCCTTGGCTACACGGTAGATAAGATTGCGGTTATTGTGATGAATGACGATCCTGCGCAGTCGCTTCAGGATGCAGCCGGATATACGTTCGGTATTCAGCAGTCTTTTCAGACAGATAAAATTACCGAAGCCGTTAATGACATTAATGAAGAACTGAATACGACGATCACAACACAGACATATGACAGTCTTCAGGCTCAGGTACAGGCCCTTTACGACGGCGAAGTCGGCGCAATTATTTACAATGAAGGTTTCAGAGGCAGTGTGGAAGAGTTGTTTCCCACG
Source organism: Candidatus Scybalocola faecipullorum (assembly GCA_018716485.1). Lineage (GTDB taxonomy): Bacteria > Bacillota > Clostridia > Lachnospirales > Lachnospiraceae > Scybalocola_A > Scybalocola_A faecipullorum. Next base: position 9,534 of record DVJY01000071.1, on the reverse strand, counting down.
TTTTCCGAAGATACAAGAGAACTGGACAGCGTTGAAATCAGAACAAAAGTTGCGGAAGACAGCAGTACATCTTCGGATGTATCCGTGACCAAAGAGCCGTTCTGCGTTTATATCAGCGGCAATGACGGTTACGGATCTGTAGCGCTTCAGGGCCGGAGCGATGTTAATATCCTTGTTTATGTAAATCCAACAACAAAGCAGATTTTGTTTGTGACCACACCGCGTGACTACTATGTGGAATTCCCGGGTGTAACCAACGGTACAAGCGACAAGCTGACCCATGCGGGACTTTACGGAGTTGAAACTTCGATGAATACACTGGAGCAAGTATATGGTACTGATATTGACTACTATGTACGCGTCAATTTTTCATCTTTGATTCAGATGGTCGATGCCTTGGGCGGTGTTGATGTTACAACCGACTACAGCTTCTCCACATTTGACGGCAAATATTTTGAACAGGGTGTCAATCATTTGAATGGTGAAGATGCACTGTCATATTCCCGTGAAAGAAAGAGTCTGCCAAACGGTGATTTCAGCCGGGGTGAACATCAGCAGCAAGTGCTTATGGCAATGATCCAGAAAGCAATGTCTCCTGCAATACTCACGGGTTACAGCAGTATTATGTCAAGCCTTGAAGACAGTTTTGTGACAAGCATGTCTTCCGGTGATATCACAAGTCTTGTCAGATTTGTTCTGAGTGAAGGCAGCAACGGCTGGAATTTTGTAAGCTATGAGACTCAGGGAACATCATCAACAGAATATTGCTATTCTCTTGGTGCTTCCGCTTCAGTCGTGCTTCCGGATTCGAATTCAATTGCAGAGGCTCAGAGTATGATCCAGCAGCTTTATGACGGGCAAGTTGTCGTAGAGCCGCAGACATCGTCGGCAAACTAAATAATTGACATTTAAGGCGTCTGCAACAATTTATGATATGCTTGCAGACGCCTTTTGAGGTATGAAAGGAATTTTTATCATGCGTTTTTTTAAGAATAAACAGATATTGCCTGAGAATGTATGGACGGCGATTATCTTTGCGGCAACGCCGCTGACGGCTTTTTATTTAATGCAGCTTGCCTGCGGCGGCTACTTTTGGCAATTAGCACCGTCTGTTGTGCTGGCCAATTATATATGTATCGGTATGGTATATTTTATTTTGTGCGGACTGACAGATCACATTGTTGTTTGTTCTATTGCTGTGCATGCGCTTTGCGTAATCTGGGGCAGTGCCAATGCATTTATTTCCCAGTTCCGGGGAACACCGATACTGCCGTGGGATTTTACAGCTTTGAATACAGCCATGGCCGTTGCGGGAAATTACAAATTCGCGCCCACATGGCAAATGATCACTGCGGCAGTGCTTGTGATTATTTTGGCGGTTATAATGAAAAAAAAGGGACGGAAAGGCTCTCTGCGGATAAAAAAGGAGCGGCTGAGATTTCGGGTCAATGCACTGCTGATCGGGCTGATTTGCAGTGTGACGATGATCAATTTTACAGCCCTTGAAGTTTTAGACATTGATACAGATGTATGGGATCAAACCGGAAGCTATCAGAAGGAAGGTGCAGTTGCCGCTTTTTTGATGAATATTAAATTTATGGATGTGGAAGAGCCTGAAGACTACTCTCCGGAAAATGTTGAGACGATTATGGCGTCGACAAGTGAGAAAGAAATGCAGACAGTGACTTCTGAAAATGTGTCTCAGCCCAATATTATTGCGATTATGAATGAATCATGGGCAGATTTTGAGTCTTTTGGCAATCTTGAACTGACAGAAAGCGTTGTAGATTATATTTCGTCGCTGGATGCTGTGTATGGTGAAGCGTATGCTTCTGTTTTCGGTGCGGGGACGAGTACCAGTGAGTTTGAATTTCTGACCGGAAATTCCATGGCATTTCTGCCGTCGGGAAGTATTCCCTATCAGCAGTATATTCTCGGTCCGTTCCCGTCGCTAGCTTCCCGCCTGAAAGATAATGGCTACACATGCGTGGCGATTCATCCGGGCGAGAGAAATTCATGGCAGAGAAATCAGGCATACCCGAGACTGGGTTTTGATGAATTTAAATGTGTGGATGATATGAATGTGGAGCTGACCGAAGAACACGGTTATGTCAGCGACGAATCTTCATTTAATCAGATTATTTATGAATTTGAACATAAAGCAGAGGACGAGAAGTTATTTGTATTTAATGTGACAATTCAAAATCACGGCAGTTATACAGATGAAGATTATACAGCCCAGGTGCAGCTGGCAGATGAGCCGGGCAAGTACCCGATGGCGGAACAATATCTGACTTTGGCCAATAAAACGGATCAGGCATTTAAAATACTTGTCGATTACTTTGAACAGCAGGACGAGCCTACATTGATTGTCATGTTCGGAGATCATCAGCCGTCCCTTGAACAGGAGTTTTTGGATAAAGCGTATGGGGTGGAGCAGGATGATATGACGATGGAACAATATATGGGCAAGTTTAAAGTGCCGTTTGTAATTTGGGCAAACTATGAACTGCCGGATGATACAATTGATAAAATCAGTCTGAACTTTTTAGGACAGAAGGTGCTTCAATACGCGGGGATTGAGCAGACGCCATACGGTGAATTTTTAAATTCAGTATATGCGCAGATACCTGCGCTGACTTTTGCAGGCTATTTTGATACGGAAGGCAATGCATACAGCCATTTGGAAGAGACCGAGTTTGACGATTTGATCCATCAATATAATTTGCTGCAGTATGAAAACCTGTTTGGAGGAGAAAGTCGAAATAGCGCATATTTTGACGGGAAATGACGAACGCAATCGTTTGACAGTCGCAGAAGCAGACTTTTATAATGGAAACATAATACAGACGCTGCGGCGTCCTGACATGGGGCGCTGCGGCAGACCGGTCAAAGCTGTATTCGATCTGGTGGATGTCTGAATGTTTCGAAGACTGTGCTGCGGGAAAGGGGGTACACATGGCCGAACCGCGGGGACATAAGGAAGAATGTCGCGATCAGCAGGACAACAGATTGGATTCCACCAAAGAAAAAAGTCTCAGGGAAGAAGACCATATCGGTGCATCGGATGGTATTTCACCTGCGGATTTTAAGTCAGAAGAAGGGTCGGAAGTATTGGCGCATCTTGAAAAGCAGATGGATGAAGATATTGAAGCGCTGCTGAATGATCAGACACCTGTAAAGCCCTGTCATTTTTCGGAAGATTATGAAAAAAAGCTGGAACAGTCGCTTACAGAAAAATTTGGCACTGTTCAGGCACAGCTTATTCTTGAAGCCCGCAGAAAAGTCAGAGAAAACGCAGAGCAGGAATACAGACAGTATATTATGTCTGAAGATTTCCTGCCGTCATCATATGCAGACAAATCTGAATGCAATTCCGATACTTCAACTACAGAACATATTTCTTTAGATACTCTTCACAACACTCAGAAAAGACATGCCAAGTCTTCAATGATCCCAATGAAGAAGGCCGAAAAAACTTCAAAAGTTCATCACGGTATAACGTCAAAACTTGCGTCGGTCGGACGCTCCAAAGCAGTAAAAGCGGCGTCTGTCCTTTTGGCCGCGGCAGTGCTTACGCTGGCGTTCAATAAAGACGTAGCCAATGCTTATTGGTGGGAAGATTTGTCGTTTTTGATGGAGAATTTTGATGAGTATTCGGAACTTGATATTTATAATGTGATTAAACATGACGATGCAGAATATCCGGATACGATTGAGACAGTGTATGTGCCGACCGTAGTGGCGGAGGGGTATGAAGTTGAATCTGAGGAGGTACTTTTAAAACAAGTAAGAATAGTTTACGTGAATAAAGAGAGAGGTACAAGCTATACATTCTTACAAGAAACTCAGGATATGGGACAACATATTAATACCGAGGATACACAGTATAAAAAATATAAAATATTGTTTGGTGATGCTTATTATAGTGAGAAGATGGAAGAATTTCAATTGAGTTGGTATTACGAGGATTATATTTTTTCAGTACAGGGCAATCTTGAACTAGAAGATATGATTAATATCGCTAATTCATTAGTTACAGATACTAGAGGAGATTGATGAAAAAATGAGAAAAATTGTAGGCTTTATTTTAATAGTTATTATGACAGTTGGTATGTCATTAACAGCTTTTGCCTCGGTAGAAACTGATCATGACGACTATAACGATTACAGTTGGGAAAAAGAGGATATCGAAGGGACACCGTCAACGGAACGATGGTCATATATAGCAAGAACAAGTCAGGGCATGAGTATCACTGATGACTCTACAGCGATTATGACAGGTTCGTTGACAGGCTATAGAGGAACGACAACAAAAGTAATTATTTATATGTATCTGCAGAGACGTCAGGATGGTATATGGAAAAACCTGACATGGACAAAAGATGAATTTAATAATTATTATGGTACTGCGGAGCGTTTGAAATATGATTGTTCCAGAGGCACTTACCGTCTTAAAGTCAGCTATTATGCCTATGCCGGAAGCAAGTATGAAAACCATGTTGCCTACAGTGCCACATATATTTATTAAACATAATATATTGTCCGTCAGTCAGTAAGAGAAATTATTGGCTGACGGGCAGTTTTTTTTGAGTGGTCAATCGGATAAGGGGAAGAATATCCCAGATTCGATTGATTAAAATACTTTGAAGTTGTGAAGTATTAGTGTAATTTTTCGATTTCCTCTATGTCGAAACATGTCGTACGATTACCCCTATACAGCGCTTTTGTTGCCTGTTACAATAATCTTACAATGGTGGTGAGGATGTGGATTTATTAAGGAAAAGCGCGGATATAGGTCTGCGTCTGCTGTTTCCGCCGAGATGCCCTGTGTGCCGGGATATTCTTGTTCCGGAGGATGGGAAGATTCATGCTGCATGCCACAAAAAACTGAAGTATGTTCAGGAGCCGGTCTGTCTTTTATGCGGCAAGCCGATTTTGGAGGCCGAAGACGAATATTGTTCCGACTGTATGGCACGGAGACATTACTTTGACGGCGGCAGGGCAGTGTGGATTTACGAAAAGCATATCCGGCAGTCAATCATATGGTTTAAGTATAAGCATTGCAGGGAATTTGCCGATTTTTATGGAGAATCTGCTGTCAGTGCTGATGGATATTGGATTGAGCATATACATCCGGACGTGATTATACCGATACCGTTAAACCGAAAAAAATTAAGAACCCGCGGTTTTAATCAGGCGGAACTGTTTGCCAAAGTCATCGGACGGCGTATGAATATCACTGTAGATACAAAAACTCTCATACGAAGTCATTGGACAGAGCCTCAGAAAAATCTGTCGCCAATCCAAAGATTTGCAAATCTGAAGAAAGCATTTCAAGTTCATTTAAATCCCCAAAAACAATATAAAACAGTATTATTGATCGACGATATTTATACAACAGGAAGTACGATGGATGCCTGTGCAAAACTTTTGAAAGAACATGGCATTTTAAAAGTCTATTTTGTTGTGCTTGGTATTGGTAGTGATGCATATTAAAAATTGTCGATTAACTCTTGACGCTTCATGGTGTCTTTGATAAGATGGTTATGTAATTGAAAGGATGATAATTCCTGACGGAAACTCTGCAGGGCAGAGATGTGGATAGACACAGTGGAGTTATCATTTTGAAAAGCCGACCGTCTGGGCAGCATGGATATGCTGCTCTTTTTTTGTTCTATAGTAAAGTTTTTAAGATTTCCTATAGATAAAAGATGTTAGGATGGTTTCCATATCCTGATATGTTAAAAGAGCAGTATGCCGTGTCAGTTTTGTTTCAGGAGGAAAAAGTTTGGGAGTAAACTTCCAAATCTACCATTATTGACGCAGCAGGTGCGTCAGGAAAGAGGAAATGATGAGAGAACAATGGACAGGTTTCAAAGGCGGCGTTTGGCAGGAAGAAATTAATGTAAGGGATTTTATTCAGAAGAATTATGTACCGTATGAAGGTAATGAAGATTTCCTTGCCCCGCCGACGCAGCGTACGACGAAGTTGATGACAAAGCTCAATCATTTGTTTGATTTGGAGCAGCAGTTCGGCGGTGTTTTGGATATTGACACATATACAGCAATGTCGCTGACCAATTTTGGACCGGGATATCTGGATAAGGATGAAGAGATTATTGTCGGACTCCAGACCGACCGTCCGTTAAAGCGGGGTGTCAATCCTTTCGGCGGTTTAAATATGACAAGAAAAGCGTGCAAAGCTTACGGATATACACTGTCAGATAAAGTAGAGCAGGAGTTTACTTACAGAACGACTCATAATGACGGTGTCTTTCGTGTATACAGTGATGAAATAAAAGCAGCGCGTCACTGCGGTATTATTACAGGGCTTCCTGATGCGTACGGCAGAGGACGTATTATTGGAGATTATCGCCGTGTTGCACTGTACGGTGTGGACTATTTGATTGAAAAGAAAAAAGAAGATAAGCGGGCGGTGGCCAGAGAGATGATGAATCAGGATACGATCCGTCTTTCTGAGGAATTATATCAGCAGATTAATTTTCTCGGCAAATTAAAAGAGATGGCACAAATTTACGGTATTGATATTTCACAGCCGGCTTCTAATGCCAAAGAAGCTGTGCAGTGGCTTTATTTCGGATATCTCGGATCCATTAAAGAACAGAATGGCGCGGCGATGAGTCTTGGACGGGTCAGTACATTTTTGGATATTTACTTTGAAAGAGACATTAGAGAAGGAATCCTTGATGAATCCGGCGCACAGGAAATCATTGATGACTTTGTCATGAAACTGCGTATGGCGAGACATTTGAGAACACCGGAATATAACGAATTATTTGCCGGTGATCCGATGTGGATTACAGAAGCGTTGGCCGGTATGGGTGAAGATGGCAGAACATTGGTAACAAAAAGTACATTTCGTATGCTCAATACTTTATACAATCTTGGGCCGTCAGCAGAACCTAATTTGACGGTGCTTTGGTCTGAAAAGCTTCCGGAAGCATTTAAACGTTTTGCGGCAAAAGTATCCTGCGATACAGATGCGATTCAGTATGAGAATGATGATGTGATGCGGCCGAAATTCGGCGACGACTACGCCATTGCCTGCTGTGTATCCGCAATGCGTGTCGGAAAAGATATGCAGTTTTTTGGCGCAAGGGCTAATTTGGCAAAGCTGCTTTTGATGAGTTTAAACGGCGGGCGCGATGAAAAGACGGGAATTCAGGTGGCGCCTGAACATGAGCCATATAAAGGAGAGTATCTTGAATATGATAAAGTCATAGAATTGATGGATATTTACCGCCCGTGGCTCGCAAGAACTTATGTCAATGCAATGAACATTATTCACTATATGCATGATAAATATGCGTATGAAAAAACACAGATGGCGCTTCACGATACAGATGTGCATAGATTTATGGCGTTCGGCATTGCAGGTATGTCTGTGTTGGCAGATTCGTTGTCGGCTATCAAATATGCAAAAGTGAGAGTAATCAGAGATGAAGAAGGCTTGATTAAAGACTTTGAGACTGTTGGGGATTATCCGGCGTTCGGCAATGATGATGACAGAGTTGATGATATTGCAAAAGAACAGGTGAAACTCTTTTATGAGGAATTAAAGAAAAATCCTACTTATAGAAATGCGGAACATACTTTATCTATTTTGACAATTACTTCCAATGTTGTTTATGGTAAGAAGACTGGAAGTACGCCGGATGGCAGAAAAGCAGGCGCGCCGTTTGCTCCGGGAGCCAACCCGATGCATAACCGGGAAAAGAACGGCGCACTGGCTTCATTAAATTCTGTTGCCAAGTTATCGTATGATGTCTGCAAAGATGGCATATCCAATACATTTTCAATCGTGCCAAAGGCTTTGGGACAGAATGAGGAAGAACGCCTTAAAAATCTGACAGTGATTATTGACGGATATTTTGCGCAGATGGCGCAGCATTTGAATGTTAATGTGATGAATCGTGAGATGTTGATCGATGCCTGTGAACATCCGGAAAAGTACCCGAATCTGACAATCCGTGTATCGGGATATGCGGTGAACTTCCATAAATTGTCTAAAGAGCAGCAAAAAGAAGTTATTGCGAGAACATTTCATGAGGCGATGTGATGATTGGGGAAATCAGTGCATTTCAGAGTATGGGGGCAGTTGACGGTCCGGGCGTGCGGTGTGTGGTTTTTATGCAGGGCTGCCCTTTGCGGTGTGTCTACTGCCATAATCCGGAGACTTGGATAAGCGGCAATGGTCAGACTGTGGATACGAAACAGCTTGTGAAAAAGATTTTAAGATATCGAAGTTTCATATGCCGAGGCGGCGGTGTGACCGTTTCCGGCGGCGAGCCGTTAGTTCAGGCGGATTTTTGTGCAGATTTGTTCCGGCGGTTAAAGCAGGAAGGGATTCATACAGCACTGGATACTTCAGGTATGGGAAATCTTGATAAGGCAGAAGAAGTTTTGGAGCATACAGATCTTGTTTTATGTGATCTTAAATTTCCTTCAGAGAAGGATTATAAAAAATATTGTCACGGAAGCCTGCGGCAAGTGCTTAATTTTCTTGATGTTGTGGAGAAAAAACATTTACCCGTTTGGATCAGGCACGTTGTTGTGCCGGGCCTGACAGATGATCCTGAAAATATCCGTCGGATTCAGCGTATAGCCATGAAATATTCTTCTGTTGAAAAAATTGAATTACTGCCATTTAAAAAGATTTGTTTATCTAAATATGAAGATTTAGGATTAGAATTTCCGCTTCAGGATGTGCCTGAATGCGGTCAGCAGACCATTGAAAATTTATATCAAATTATTGAAAAAAATTTTTAAAAGGTATGAATTTGTCTAGGTGAATTTGAACTTCAGTGATAAGATATGTACGTAGAAGGAGGAGAGAGAATCAGGAAGGAGATTGTATAATAGTGGAAAACGCCGATTTAAATTTAATTCAACGCCAAATTGTTGAGAGTATAGTACAGGTAATGCCGGTGATATTTGAGAAATCACTGGAACCGGTAAAAGAAAAAATGGACAGTTTGGAGCAGACGCTGGAGAAGCGGCTTGCAGCGATAGAACAGCGTCTGGATGCATTGGAACGCCGAATGGACGCACTAGTGTAGTATCTTTTAAATAACTGGACTTTATATTCCGGCCATGATAGAATACATACATCAAATGGTGGAGGTATCCTATCTATGGGAAGAAAATCAATCGTTATCAACCTCAGTGCTGAGGAGCGTGAATATCTTGAAACACAAACACGTGCCCGTACCATACAGGCTCAAACAGTAAACCGTGCCCGTATCCTGCTCTTGAAAGCGGAAGGCTGCCCCATTAATGAAATTGCGGATAAAGTCGGCATCAATCGCAAGAGTGTTATGCTCTGTTTGAACAAATATGCAGAAGGCGGTGTGGAAAACGCCTTATTCGATGCACCGGGTCGTGGCCGTAACGCAGAGATCACCGATGATGAAAAAGCATGGATCATCAATATTGCCTGTCAGAAACCGATTGATTTCGGTTACGCTGCTGAAACATGGACTTACGCAAAACTCACATCTCACATTAACA
>DVJY01000070.1 GCA_018716485.1 Candidatus Scybalocola faecipullorum | reverse complement strand
TTTCTTCATCATCTCCAATGTTCTTTGATCCACCATATAAAAAGTATCGCGGGTCAGCGGGCAGTGGAGTGAAATCACATCTGAAACTTCACAAAGTTTTTCAAAAGACATATAATCCACCCCTAACGTCTCGTCCGGATAAGGGTCATAGGCTGCCACATGCATACCGAAGCCGCGGCAAATATCAATGAGTGCCCGTCCGATTTTTCCCGTGCCGGCAATACCGATGGTCTTGCCGTGAAGATCAAATCCTACAAGCCGGTTGAGACTGAAGTTAAAGTCTCGTGTACGGATATAGGCTTTATGGATTTTGCGGTTCAGTGTCAGCAGCATGGCCATGGCATGTTCTGCTACAGCATATGGTGAATATGCCGACACACGGACGACGCAAAGCCGTCCCTTCGCTGCCGCAAGATCCACATTATTAAATCCCGAGCAGCGCATAGCAAGCAGCCTCACTCCGGCATCATGCAATCCTTCTATGGTTTTAAGTCCGATATCATCATTGACAAATGCCACCGCCGCATCGTATCCTTTGGCTAGTACTGCTGTCCTCGGGTTCAGCTTACTTTCAAAATATTCCATTTCAACCGTACTGTATCTTTCCAGCACTTTATCAAAATAGGCCTTATCGTATAGTTTCGTATCATAAAAACAAACTCGGATCATCGCTGCCTCCTTAACTTCCGGTCCGCGCCGCCCCACATATCATTTCAGCGGCAGTACACTTTTTATATTTAAGATGGATTTATTTTTTTTATTTTATGCAATTATTTTTTAAATACTATATTGCATTATATAATAACATGCAGTATGGATCGTTTGACCCGATATATCGTTTCTAAAAAACGAAAAAACGGTGAGAGGTATAGTGCATACACCTCTCACCGTTAAAGTCCTGCTTTCTATTGATGCCTGTCTGTCTGATCAATAGTCCTGAAGTTCTATTTCAAATTCAAATGCGCAGTCATCTTCGCACCACATTTTGAAATTCGTACCCCATTTATTATTAAACAGGCACCATGCAAATCCCTGCGCTATATCCGGCTGCGGTCTGTAGTCACCGTATAGCCACCGGCCGCCTACAGAAACTAACGGCGCATGAACGCTTGTGACATTCATTTTACCGTCTGCTCCGGCATAATCCACCGATTCAACGCAGTGCTGACGGCGGTTTCCGCCGCAGAGCACTTTCATCGGATCAATCATCTCACCCATCTTTTCCAGTTTCCACATATATGGATTTTCTGTCTTAAAATTCATTTCAAACCAGAGTGCTTCCGGAATCTTGCCCGGATCTTTATCCTGCCAATTCAAAAGGCATTTGACAGAATCTCCAAATATATATGTTACAGATGCCTTTCTCGGTGCACTATATTTCTCAGAAGCCTGCATATCTGCAGCCAGCATAATCGTTACTGTATCTGCGCTGCGCTTTATAGACCGTACACCGTAAATATAATCTCTATGCTCCAAATCTTCTACAAATTCCAGAGCCGGTTTTGAAAAATCGCCTTCTGACCAACACTCGGTTTCCTTAAATGCGCGATTATAGCTATAGTAATTGTTGATACAGTCTTTAGCACTGTATATTGTATAGACAAGGCGGCCAAAGTTTCTGCCATCCAGCCAATCTTTTCCATTTTTCTTCAGGCATACCATGGCACCTGTACCGTCAAAAGCTGTCGTCCATCCGTTCAGGCATATCTTTTCATAAGGATGAACCTCTTGGCCGTCTTCAGGCTGCGTACCCTGCCCATGACGCATTTCGTCCAAGACTTCCAAAGCTTTTACTGCTTCTTTCTTCAAATCATCCGGCAATGCATTCACTGCCTGCTCAATATATGCTCTCTGTTCAGCGTGAGCACGCTCATAAAACGCATAAGAACCTGTAAATTTGCCGCCGCGGTATTTTTTGAAATCTTCCTGAAGCACCCCCAGCATCTGCGCATTTCGATTCGTCAGAAAATCCAGCGTCGTCACGTCTTGGGCCCGTGCCTTCATAAAATCTTCCTTTGTCCAATTCGTAAAATCCGCCAGATACTTTTTGAAATCCAGCCCCCATGTATGTTCTGCTATCAGCATCAGGTTCATCAGAAAATCTCTGAACTTTTCATCCTCAATATGAAAAATACCTTTTTCTTTCCATTGATTCTTTAAATGAATCAGTGCTTTTAACTGCATCACTTTCAACGGATCCGACGCAATCCCGTGAATCCAAGTATCCCCAATCTCTTCTTCAATCACTGGCAGGCGATCCTTAACTTTCAAAAGACACGCGGCATAATCATCCATTGTTGCTGCAACAACTTGCGCATTCGGGTATTTTTTCTGGATACGGGACATTTCCGCACTGACCGCTTCTTCAGACTGAGGCCCCATATTATCGGCAGTATGCGCGAATTCAAGCACCTCTTCCATACCTTCTGCGTAACACGGTGCGCCATATTCTGCAGAATACTGTACAACAATTTCTGCCTCGCCATCCTTCCATACAAATGTCATCGGAACACCCGGTACCATCGATGACGCATTGACGCCGATGTGCATATAGCGGATACCATGGTTATACATTGTCCGTATTATAGCTTTTGTATGCCCCGGAACATCTGTCATTTTTGCAGCAATCGTGTGCTTTCCGAATTTTTGATCCAGCGCATTTGAAATAGAAAGATCAAAATTCAAAAGATCCTGATCCATCAGTTCTGTATGTGTTGTACATGCCAGTCCGTGCCAGCAGATATCTCCCCGTTCAATGGCACGTGTCAGCTTTTTGCAATAGGCTTCGGTGCCATGCTTATAAAAATAGTCAATCAGATAGGAGCCGACAGTCCAAATAAATTTCTTATCCGTATCTGTATTCATTGCCTCAGCCAGATCAATGGAATGCGGAATATATTCACCCACATATCTGTCAAGTACTGTCTGTCCCATATCTGTAAATCCAATATCCAAATGTGTTTTATAAACAACAAATACCTTCTTAATCATTCCCGTATCCATAATATCCTCCAAATTATTTCCGCACATTGGCTGTAATCATTTTAATCGGCCCATCTACCGGCACAATTTTATAATTTCCGACACTTGCCGGAATCACTGCTGTTTCTGCATAATGTATCTCAAACGGCTCAAAGCTGCCGTCTGCGCTCTGAATCTGCGCACACTTCCCTTCAACAAGGTTGACGACGTGGACTGAGTCATCACAACTCACTTCTTCCGGTTTTGTCAGACTGTAGCGGTATGTATCAATAAATTCCATTGCATGAAGTCCTGTACGCTCAATCTGAACACCTTCTGCTTCATAAACCGTTTTTTCCTGATGCACCAGGTTATTCGAAATCCACGCTGTATCTCTGTCCCACTGTATATTTTTCATACCATGATCCACATGAATCGGTCTTGGAATGCCGTCAAGTCCGACACGCCCCCAGTCCCAAAGTTTAAATGTGAAAATATATGGTGTCGCACTAATTTCAAGTACCATATTATTTTTCCCTGAGCAGTGAATGGTTCCGGCAGGGATCGCCACATGATCATGCTTTTTCACTGGCACTTTATTCACATATTTTTCTGCCGGAAATTGGATTTCACCTTTTTCTGCAAGACGCAGATCTCTTTCCATAGCTTCTCTATCTACATTTTCTTTTACACCAAGATACATATAGGTATCTTCGTCCTCATCTGCATCAAGAAAATAATAACTCTCATCCTGTGTGTAATGCATACCAAACTGATCCTGAATATATTTTGTCATCGGGTGCACCTGAAGGGATAAATTACCGCCGCCCATTGTATCCAAAAGATCAAACCGGATTGGAAATTCCGCACCAAAACGGGCATAAACACGGTCACCCAAAAGATTACGCGGACGATACAATACAAGATCCATTGCCGGAAGCTTGACTGTCACATCTCCAAATTTTAAATTCACAGCATTTTCTTCCGGGACGCCGTCAAAACTCCATGCAAAATTCGGTGCTTCACTATCCAAATCAAATTTTGTCTGCATCCAATGTCCGCCCCACACACCCGGATCAAAATACGGTTCCAATCGAAACGGCTGACGGCTGAGCATGTCCAGTCCGGTTCTAAATGCATTACCTGTGATCATCTTAGGGCAATCGGATTTTTCCGTCTCCAATATGTAATCGAAATCTTCATAACGCTCTGCTTTATATCTGTCCGCAAGACGCCACTCTATAAAAAATCCGCATTTAATTTTTGTCAGATTCGGAGCGTCCTGATTGCTGCGATGCCAATTTGGCATTCCTGCTCTGTAGCGAAGCTGAATTTCCCAGCGGGTAATATCGCAATATATATTTATATCTGCTTTTCCAATCAATCCGCCGCCAACGCCGGCCACAATATGCAGTCCCGGCCCGGCAGTCTTAATCGTTTCAGACGCTTTTGCCAATGCTTCAGCTGCAAAAAAATCTTTTAATTTTTTATGACATATGATTCCAAACACTCTGTCATCCGTCATATAATCATTAAATTCTTTTTCAATCACTTCTTCCGGTTTTGCCAACAAATCCATATCTGTCAGCGTCTTTGGATGCAGCATATGAATCATTTCAAAAATTTCTTCTTTGCGCACACCCGGATAAAAATCAAAGTTTACAATAACTTTATCCTGTTTTTTCAATAAATCCTGAATATGTCTCTCAATCTCTTTGACAATGGCTTTGCTGCCTTCCCAAGCTTCATTGTCAAATCCACGAATTTCCCTATAAGGGTGTTTGTCATAGTTATGATAGATGTTTTCTATATGCATAAGAACCCCTTCTATAAATCCACTGTATATTTATACCGGTTGCCCGGATAGTAGCAAATGGAATATTCAAAAATTTCATCATTTTTTAAAAATGTCTGGCGCACTCTTTTAAAGACAGGCATCTGTGGCTCAACCTGAAGGAAATGCTGAACTTCTTCCGTCGGAAGCGTCGCCTCCAGCGTATCCCTGCCTTTTTCGATAATAATATTGTGAACCTCTCTTAAATATTTATACAGCGATTCCATATAATGAACACTGTCCATTGGCAATTCAACTGTATTTTTCAAATATGTTATTGTATATACGAGCGGCCGGTCGGCAACGCACCGCACACGCGTCAGACAATAACATTGAGCTGTTTTAGGTACCTGCAAAATCTTTGCCACCTGTGTCGGAGGAGAAAATTTTTCCATTTTGCAGTATGTGGTTTTCATCGTAATATTGTGCTGTTTCATCTCGTCTGTAAAACTGATCACACTTTTTAAATGTTCATCAATTTTTTCATAAATAACGATTGTTCCAACCCCCCGCGTGCTTTTGATATATCCGGCATTTGTCAATGCCGCAAATGCCTGCCTTACTGTTACTCTGGATACTTGATACTGCTCCATAAACATTTTTTCTGTCGGAAATACATCACCTTTTGTATACTCTCCATGTTCAATCTGCCCTCTTAAAATTGCTTCAAGCTGTGAATACAGCGGCGGCGCGCCTTTTTCGCGGTTTAACATCTTATCCCTCCTGAACTATAGATACATATAAGCCCTGCATCGTTCTTACCGATGTATCCTTTTCTAAATAAATATCTATATTTCTTTTTCGGCACACTTTCTCGAAAGATTTGCCGAAAAATTGAAAACTTCCCGAAATCTGACCGCCGAAAGTTACCGCATCAGGATTAAATGCATCTATAAACGGCATCACAGCTTCTTTAAGCCATTCTCCAAAAACATGATAAACTTCCATAGCTTTTTGGTCTCCCAAAAGGCATTGTTCATACAGCTGACGTCCGTTCTGCGCACTGCCTGTTATCTTTTCAGACAACGCCGCCAATCCTCTCACTGAAAGATAGTCATCAATCACTGAATCCTTAAAAGGCGTATCGTATATCCATCCGTTTTTCGGAACATCACTGCCGCATTTTACAGCTTTATGATGCTTTATAAAAGCTGATCCCGCGCCCGTACCGATGCACAAACAAAAGATTTTATCCGCGTTTTTACATGCCCCATATGTACCGGTACCCACAGCGAATGCTTCAACATCGTGAAGAAATAAAAACGACGCGTTTCTGACAGAAGGCACTCGCATTTTTACAGCCTCCTCCAAAGATACTTTATATATGCTGTCATACTTATCAAGCCCCTGCATCAGACTGAAACCGTGAACATAATCAAAAGGCCCCGGAAACGCCATACCTACTCCTCCGATGCCGCCTTCAGCTTTTTGGGACATCTTGCTGATAATTTCCGCGAAATGATTCAAAATCGTCTCTTTGTCCTCTTTCGCCCTCGATGAGAATTTTTCTAACGGCATACATATTCTGCCATTTTCATCGGCTATACCTGCTTTAATCTCAGTGCCGCCGACATCCAGAAGTAAATATTTTGTTTCCATAAGACTGCCTCACTGTTTCTTTATATTTATCGCCGGAATACCTTCACTTTCTGCTATGCAGTGTTCAAAAATATCCTCGATAGACTGTACATCCGTCAGTATCAATGTATAAGCAAATTCATAAAACCCGCCAAGATCCACTTTAAAATTTGTCTCCCAAAAATTATTCATAATCCACGAATATACATGGTCTTTATTGTGTGCTTCATCGTGCCCTGAACATAAAGTAATCGGATGGGCTTTCAGATCGCCCATAGCAATTAACGGTGCGTCATGGGCAATCAACGCTGTACTGCCGCGGTCTGATTGCCATACCATGCTGTTTTGAATCAAATAAAAGTCTTTGCAGCTTCCCGGCAGCTGGTCAATACCCGGTCGGATTATACTTCCGGTTTTATCAATATAAAACGTCCCTTCCGTTCCCGCGTCAAACGGCAATGAAACATATAAATTTTCAGGTTCCCAAAAACTCTCCTTGTGGATCCGGATCATTGCCTCTATTTTAGGCAAATGCCGGTATACTTTAATAAACACGGTATACATCTTTGTACCTTCCAATGCGTAATCCAAAGCCGCCGCGATATAAACTTCACCTTTCTCCACAATTCTGCGCCGGATCAGACGCGCTCTATATCTTCGGGAATCATAAGCCTTTCTGTTCCGTCCCATTTGACGCCGAGTATCACAAGCATTACCGCGGATATCCGTCACTTCATAAACACCTGCAAACGCACCTTCCGTCCGATCTTTTCTCAGAATGTCCTGTCCTGTCTTTTTATTCACAATACTGTAAATACCTTCGGTATCATTCATGTACACACAGAGTTGATTTGTCTCAATCATGTCTTCGTCACATCTGAAAACTTTCGGAACTATGATATCTTCAACACCTTCGGCACCGATATGCGGATAATTTTGAATGGTTCCGCCTTCGCATTTTATGGGGGCAGCACAAACGATCCTCTCTTCTCCGGCCGCTAAAGTAATTTCAATTTCCACCTGAACCGCACGGGCAATCTGTTTTACCTGACACGGAATACGTGCACCGCTTTTACAATCTGTCACTTCTATCGGCATTGAAACATCATATCGCACGCCATTCATATATTCCCAAAATTCTATATATAGATATGCTTTTGCCGTTACCTTAAAAGCATGGGGATTAATTACTTTATAATAATTGCCTCTGTCACTTGAAATAGACACTTCGCCTTTATGCGCAAGAATCATATCCAAATTTTTCGAAATATGTGTATGGGCATTCACCGCATAGGCTGATTTTTTCAGTGCCAGTACATTGACAAGACTTTCCCACGGCTCGGAAACACTGGAAGAATACCCCCATGTATGTTCCGCATAAAGCATCAGTTCATCCGCTGCTTTTTCAGTAAAATATTTACTTCCGAGTTCTTCTTTCGGGTCTAATTTCTTACATATATTATACTTTCTGGCCGCATCTTTGTATAGTTTAACTTCTGCCGGTGTAGAACCGATGCCATCCGCCCACCAGTCCGTCCAATCGCCTGAATATACCGGAATATCCGTACATTGACTGCGTACAATTTCAAAAAACTGTTCCAGACCAACCATTTTAAATATTGCCTGTCCGTCAAATATTTCATTAAGTTCCCGAATTCTGGAGGCCACTTCTTTGCTTGGCGGTGCGTTGTCGGTAATTGCGCCCGAAACCATAAATGGAACTATCGTATATGGATATTTTTCTTCTTCCAGCTGATCTAAATATCTGCCGATCCGCACTTTTGCAATTTCCAATTCCTTATCATGGGTACTTTGCGCATTATCTTTTAAAATTTGATGATTTGCGATTACATCCGAATATTCATCAAAAATGGTATATGTGGTTCCCGCACAAGGCGCGAGAAACATTTCATTGCCAAGATGATAATGATCCCCATTCCATACAAGCAGCCGGTTTCCTGACGGTGTCTCCCAATAAAACGGCATCGCTTTTTTATAAAGAGGAAACATACCATGATGCGGGTGCAGACATGAAAAGAAACTACGCACGCCATGACTGTACAATTGCTCGGAGTATCCCCAAGCCATTCCGTTAATATCCGCGCACATTGCCGCTGTCACCGGATGTCCGATACGCTTTCCGTAATCTTCCATTTTCTGGAGTTCATAATCAAGCACCGAGTCTGTCACAAGTTCTGTCATATTCAAATAATTGCCGCTGAGCCCGATTTCGCCGGATCTGACATAGGTTTCAAATTTTGCTTTCTGTGTATCATCCGCCATTTTGTAAAAATTTTCTACCTGCCAGTAATTTTCACACTGCCAAATAAATCCTTCGTATTTTTTTTGTCCTTGCTGATGAATACTGTCAAGAATGTCTATTGCCTGACATATAAAATCATAATGATAACGCATCAGTTTTTCCTGACGTTCTGTATAACCAATGTCTGTATGCGAATGATGGATCACATACACTTCCCATATTCTTTTTGACTTCATAAAGACCCCCGTTATTTGCTTGTGTAAACCATGCCTGTCTCAAAATTTTTCTGTAAAATACCAAACAATAAAATCGTCGGTATAGAAGCAATGATACATGCCAAAAACATCGTCGGCGCATTGGCTCTGCCCATAATGGAAATGCTGGCCATGATCGGACGTATTTCCGGTGATTTCGTAAATGTTAAACCAAACATCAAATCGTTCCACGACCATGTAAACTGTGAGAGGAAAACAATAGATAACGGCGCTTTAGCCATTGGCACAAAAATATGTATTAAAATCTGCCATGTATTCGCACCGTCGATTTTAGCCGATTCACAGACTTCCCCCGAAATACCGATAAAAAAGTTTCTGAGTACAAACATACAAAACGGAATACAAATTGCTGTATAAAATAAAATCATCGCAAGACGCGTATCATACAGCTTTAAAGATGAAAATCCTTTGTATACCGGAATCAAATAAATCTGGAACGGAAAAATCGTCCCGCTGTAGATAAAAAGGAACCAGAACATTTTATGCTTTATCCTTAAATGTGTCAGACCGTAAGCTGCCAATAGACCAATAAAGACAGAAAAGGCCGCGCCGCAGACAGCATACAGCAAACTGGAACCAAAAGATGAAAACAGATCCGTTCCGATCACTGTCTGAAGATTATCCATAATATTCAGACCTTCCGGCAGTGTCCAGAAACTTCCCATATTATATTCCTGCTTTGTTTTAAACACGTTCAGTACAACAAAAAACAGAGGGGAAATCCAGATGAGTCCCAAAACAGACAAAATAATATTTAATATAATCTTTGTGCTTCGCTTTGTTTTAATCATTGTCTGTTCCTCCCTAATCTTCCTTAAACGTATTTCTTACATTAAAGTAAGAAACAACTAATATGACTATCGTCAATACAACTGCAACTGCAGCACCGCTGCCGAAACGGTTATAAATAAACGATTCCTCATACATTGTCAGCGCCAATGTTTCAGATGTACGGTAAGGTCCGCCTTTTGTCATGACCCAAATACTGTCGAATACTTTAAAGCTATTAACCAGAGCCATTAAAAGGACAACAATAATTGTCGGTTTAAGCATTGGCAGAATAACTTTTGTATACATTTTTAAACCGGAAGCGCCCTCAATTTGAGCCGCCTCAATCGGCGCCGTATCGATATTCTTAATACCGGAGATAAATAAAAGCATATTTAACCCGATACCCTGCCAAACACCTGTCAAAATCATGATAAATGTATTCACATATGGAATGGCCAGCCAGTCTCTTGCTAATTCCGGATGACCAAGCCATGCAAAAATCTGCGGAAGCCCATATGTGGAAAGAAGCGTGGCCATAATCATACCGCCGACAGTTGCCGATATTGCCGTCGGAAAATAAAAGACATTTTTAAACAATGTTATGGCAGAACTGCGTGTAATCATAATCGCAATGACCAATGGCACCAAAACTGATGTCACCATAGACAGAACAACCCATATCAATGTATTCATTACAGAAATCAAAAAATTCTGATCCTGAAAAAGATTGATATAATTTTGAAATCCGACAAATATCTTTTCGGAAAATCCATCCCACTCAAAAAAGCTTAAATGCAGTGTATAAAAAATCGATGATATGAAAAATACACCAATCATGACCACGGCCGGTACAATGTAAAGGTAATCCCTCCAATAATATTTTTTCTTCTTTTTTGCTGCTGTCATGAACCTATCCTCCCATTTACTGAAAATACAGGGAGATCGGAAAATATTTCCCGTCTCCCCATATCTGACCGTCTGCGGTTATTTTCCAAATACTTCGTCAGCTTTATCCTGAATTGTCTGGAGTACCTGATCTGCGCCTGCATCACCCAGTTCAAATTTCATCAATTCATTCAATGCTACATCACGGATTTCTTCCGGTGTATTCTCATAATATCTGAGCATCATCTGATAGTTATCCGTATCTGTTGTATAAGAAATAATCTCATTAACACATGCATTACTTGTTTCTACCTGACTTGTATTCACATTATCTGTAACTTCTGTCAGAACAGTCTGGTTCTCTTTTGTAAACCATTTTTTCAACACTTCTTTAGCAAGATCTTTCTGGCTGCTTGCCTTTGCAACACACAATGGTGAAACTTCGTAGAAAATAATTTTTTTATCACCGTTCATAGAAGGAAGAACGAATGTGCCAAGATTTTCACCGGCAACCATTCCATATTCTTTAACAAGCATACCCGCTTCATAATTTGGTTCAAGCATCATGGCAGCTGAACCTGAAGCCAATGATTTTTCCATATCCTGAATGGTCATCGGTGTAGAGAAATATCCTTTATCAAGCATATCCTGCCAAATACCCATAACTTTAACCACATCCGGATCTGTATAGTCTTTTGTCCCGTCACAAATATCCTGATATAATTGAGGTTCAAACGATGCAATCAATGCTTGGAACCAGATAAATCCTGCCCATGAGTCATTCTTTAACAAAATCGGTGTAATACCGTTATCCTTTAATGTCTGGCACACATTTAAGAAATCATCAAAAGTTTCAGGCACTTCAAGATTATACTGTGAAAATAAATCCTTATTATAAATCATCGTATTGTAAATAATACTGTACGGTACTGCATAAACCTTGCCATCCACTGAAAGCGCATCCTTAATATCATTTGAAACACCATTAGCAGCAACATAGTCATCCCATAAATCACTGAGGTCCTCAACAAGATCATTTTCAACCAGCGTTTCAAGCTGAGGGCCGCTCCACCATGTAAATAAGCCCGGTGCGCTGTCCTCACGGATACTTTGCTGCATCGCAGTCTGATATGCTGCTGTATCAGGATAAGCAATCGGCTCTACTGTAATTCCGGTTAAATTTTTAATACTATCAAAAATCTTATCAACTTCTGACTGTTCTGTATTTTGCAGTTTATCGTTCCAGAATTCTATAGTGCCTGTAAGCTGTGTTTCTTCTGTATTTCCGCTGTTTTGTGCCGCATTATTTGCATCTGAGCCTGCTGTCTGAGAACCCTGTCCGCAGCCCACAAGCATCATCGCCGCCATCGTCCCTGCCAATAAAGCCGATACAATTTTTTTCATTTTTTTCATAAAAATGAACCTCCTCTGATTTCATTAAATCATTGCTTTCTTAAAATAACTGACCGGTCCTAAAAGTTATAACATTATAATATTGTAACTTATTTTAACTGTCAATAGCAAATTATAGTTTATAAACAGATTCAGTAAATATATTTAATACTTTTTAGTAAATATATACAATCAAGGGAGGCAGCACTTTGATTAAGCCACTGCACTTTCACCGCCTGAGACTCATGGTTTTCTATCAAATATTTTACTCCCAATAAAAAAGGCACAGGAATCCATTTCCCATGCCTTTCAGCTTTCAAAAAGCTTATATTTCAAATTTAAATTTCTTTCGATGCCAATGCCAGAATTTCTTCTTTTTCCGGCATCACTCTCAGGGCGCCTTTGCGCGTTGTGATCAGCGATGCCCCCGCATTTGCCAGCGTCAGCATTTCCTTCAGCTGTTCCTTAGTCAATGCATCAATATCATGTTCCGTCATATATGCCAGCACCGAACCGCCAAATGTATCGCCGGCGCCGGTCGTCTCGATCGTATTTTCCTGAATAAAGCCCGGCACAAAGACTTTTTCATCTTTGTACACCGCAACGCTGCCGTCACGGCCCAGTGTCACAAGCAGCAATTTCACCGGATACATGGCACGCAGCTTATCGATTGCCCGGTCCATCGCCTTTTCTCCGGTCATAAATTCGATTTCATTATCCGCGATCTTCACAATATCCGCCTGCTCAAGTCCCCATGCGATTTCCGCTCTTGCCTCATCGAGACTTTTCCAAAGGGGCGGACGAAGATTGGGATCAAAGGAGATTAATTTGCCATGTTCTTTGCCGTACAGCACCGCGGCCTTTGTCGCCTCTCTAGATGGTTCATCAGTCATAGATACAGTGCCAAAATGCACAATATCCGCCCGATCGATCAGTTCATAATTAATCTCATCTTTTGTCAGCATCATATCCGCGCCCGGCTTTCTATAGAATGAAAAACTTCGGTCGCCATCCGGCGCTGTATGTACAAAGGCCAGCGTCGTATGTGTATCACGATCCATCAGCAGCCCTTCGGTATCAATGCCCACTTCTTCCAATGTTGCTTTGAGCATCTTTCCAAACTGATCGTCGCCGACTTTTCCGATAAACGCTGCTTCCTTGCCGTATTTTTTCAAAATTGCAAGTACATTGCACGGAGCTCCGCCGGGATTGGCCTCAAATACAGGATTACCCTGTTCGCTCGTCCCGTTCATTGTAAAATCAATTAAAAGCTCGCCAATGGCTGTCACATCATATTTCTGCTTCATGATAATCTCCGTCCTTTAATTTTTATATTTTATATTTATTATAAATAAATTCATATATCGTGTAAATACGATTCAGCATATTTTAATGACACTTTTCACGATTTCCGCTTTATTAGAAACACTCTGATCCATGGCATTCTGAATGTCATCTAATGTAAAAATATTGGTCACAATATCTTTGACATGCACTTTGCCGGAGGCTACCGCATCAATTGCCATCGGATAAATATGGCGGTAGCGGAAAACTGTTTTGAAAGTCACTTCTTTATCCAACGCCAGACTCATCTCCAAGTTCATTTTTCCGGACTTACTATATCCGACCATCACAATGTTGGCGCCCTTTCTCACCGTATGGATGGCTTGGTTTGCCGTGATTTCCGTGCCGGCAGTCTCTATGGCCAAATCTGCGCCCCGTCCGTTTGTCAGTGCCATAATTCTTTCCGCCGCATCTTCATTTTTACCGTTAATCACTGCGGACGCCCCAAGTTCTTCGGCTTTCTTTAAGCGGTTATCCATCACATCGACCACATAAACTTTTGTAATTCCCATGGCCATACATGCCATCATTGACACAAGTCCGATACATCCGGCGCCGAAAATTACAGCAGTCTGTCCAAGCCGGGCGCCGCCCTGTCTGGCGGCATGGAAACCGACCGCCAAAGGTTCGATCAATGCCGCTTCCATCGTATCCATATTGTCAGGAATTTTAAAACACAGCGCAGCTTCGTGGGCCACATATTCCTGAAACACACCATCCACCGGCGGCGTTGCAAAGAATATCACATCTTTACATAGATTATATTTGCCTTCACGGCAAAATTCACATTTGCCGCATGTTTTCCCCGGTTCCAGCGCCACTTTATCCCCCGCTTTTAAATGTGTCACACCGGCGCCGACTTTAACTACGGTTCCCCCGGCTTCATGTCCCAATACAAACGGCGGATGAACAACATAATTACCGATGGCACCGGATTCATAATAATGAAGATCCGAACCGCATACGCCCACATATTCTACTTTGACAAGCACTTCGTCATCTTTCGGTTCAGGTATCTGCCGACGGATCAGCGCCATTTTGCCGATGCCTTCCATGACAGCCACTTTCATTGTCTTTTCCATAAAATACCTCCCTGTACTTATATTAAAATATTTATAAAAGTATTTTTAATAGCATTAAGGTATCACCTTTTTATTCTGCTGTCAATCCCCGGGCAGTATTTCTTTTTTCACAAATTCATCACATTTGAACCATATTTCTTTCACAAAATGTCTGTATTATAATAATTGTTAAAGCCAAACAAACTTTTTTTCATACATTTTCCTTTTCCTTTTTAGAAAGTCCGGTTTTCATACCGGACTTTTTCTTGCATTTTTACATTATTATGCTATAATGATATCGCTTTAATACAGTACTATAATGCATCAAATTGTGGTTATTTTGAAAGGAGATATCACTTATGAGTACCTACAGTGTCCAGCTGCCGGATTATTCCATCGGCGAAGGATGTTATAAAGAAATTCCAAAAGTTACCCGTTATTATGGAAAGAAAGCGATTGTGATCGGCGGAAAGACCGCTGTATCCAAGGCCAAAGAAAAACTGATCACCGCAGTAAAAAACACAGATGTTCAATTGCTGGATTTTTTATGGTATGGCGGTGACTCTACCTATGAAAACGGTGATGCGCTGGCTCAGAATCCTGAAGTTGCCAAAGCCGATATGATTTTTGCCGTCGGCGGCGGGCGGGCGCTTGACACATGTAAATATCTGGCCGACAAAATCGATAAGCCGCTGTTTTGTTTCCCGACAGTCGCTTCCAACTGCGCGGCAGTCACGGCAATCGCTGTCATCTACAATCCAGACAGCTCTTTCAGAGAATATTATTATCCAAAGCCGGCCATCCACACTTTTATCGAATCTTCAGTCATTGCCGATTCACCGGCTGAACTGCTTTGGGCAGGTATCGGCGACGCGCTCAGCAAAGAATGCGAAGCGCTCTTTGCATCCAAAGGCAGCACGCTTGATCATTCAGCGCTGCTTGGCGTTCAATTAAGCGGTATATGCACTTCTCCTCTTGTCACTTACGGAGAACAGGCTTATGCGGATATTCAGGAAAAACAAGTTTCTCATGCGCTTGAACAAGTAACGCTGGATATTATCATCAGCACCGGTCTTGTTTCTATTCTTGTCAGTCATGCACCGGAATATTATTACAATTCCAGTCTGGCCCACTGTGTTTACTACGGCTCAACTGTTACCGCCAACGGCCATAAGCACCGTCACGGCGAAGTTGTCGCACTGGGCGTATTATGTTTGATGACCTTTGAAAAGAACGATGAAGAACGCGAACGTATTGCCCGCTTTAATATGCGTTTGGGGCTTCCTGTTTGTTTTGATGATGTTGAGATTTCAGAAGATGAATTTGACGCTATGGCCGATAAAGCGATGACAACGACAGAATGGCAGTTTAATCCAAAGAGCGAACACATTACAAAAGAAAACTTTATCCAATGTATGATTGATGAAAACGCCTTCGGCAGGGCCTTTAAAAACCGTTAAATATATGTGTATTTTGGCCGGAAGTTAATTTTGCGGAAAATTCCGGCCAACCCATGTGATGAGCCAAATCAAAATATTTTTTCTCTTTCCGGATTTACCGCACAAAAAAACACCGTCCCCACAGCTCCTTCGTCTGCAAAAACAGTGCTTTTAAGTGCGCCTTCAGGGGCTCGAACCCTGGACACCCTGATTAAGAGTCAGGTGCTCTACCAACTGAGCTAAAAGCGCATATCCTATATGTGAAGCTATTTTCAATATCTTTTTGTGATATCTCCAACAGCAAAATTTATTATATAGCATCTTTCTTCAAAATGCAAGATATTTTTTTAATTTTTTTTAAAATTAAAGGCAATTCAATGATTCTTCTCTGCTGCCCCGGCAGCCTCAGTGACCGAAGCGCGCCTTAGCGGCACGCTTCAATCTGATACAGCTGTATATCTGCTCCCGGAGCCGAAACTTCAATCATATTTTCCTGAGGATAATATCTTGTGGAAAATACATATGCCCCATCATTGATAAAGACTTCCACACACGATACGTCTGCAAGAATTTCCACATTGTCAAGCTGAGGCACGGACACTTTTCGGCAGCCTCTGCCGGCTGAAACCGATGTTTTATCCTGATCTGAAAATCTCATGCAAAACTGGCCGTTTTCATATGCCAGTGTAAGTTCTTTGCTCAGCTTCACATTAAATTGTTCCTGAATATGCTCAATTTTCAGATCAAACACGCCGGCATCTCTGTAAAAGAACTCATCTGTCCCTTCCTGTACAAATATTTTGTATTGATCAAGTTCCCTTATCGGCTTCTGCACAATCCTTCCGTCTTTGGCATGGATTTCACGCGGAAATGTAAAGCAGTGCTGCCATCCGTCTTCAATCGTCAGATTTGTATACTCGTCACAGTCAGGCATCCCCATCCAGCCCAGCTGGATAGTTCTGCCATCCTCTGCCTGAAAACTTTGAGGCGCATAATAATCAAATCCATAATCCCAAAGATGGTACTCTGAAAGTTCATATGCTCCGAAAATATCGCCGGATACTGTAAAATATCCCGACTGATAAACATTTCTTTCGTCCCATATACCGCCTTCAAGGCCCTGTACAGACACTGACAGCAAATGCACGCCGTCTACTTCCATATAATCCGGGCATTCCCACATATATCCAAACGGCTGCGCCGAAGTGATACTGTTTTTATATGTCCAATGAATCTTATCTTTTGACTCAAAGATGATCGCCTTGCCGGTATCATCTTTCGTTCTTGCCCCTTGGATCATATAATATGTGCCGTCTTCTTTCCAAACTTTCGGATCCCGCACATGACATGTCAATCCTTCCGGATAATCACTGTTGCGCATCAATTCTTTTTTACATCCGAATGTTTTTCCGTCTTCACTGACAACAAGAACCGTATTAGCTTCTCTGCCTGAATTCACATAGTCATAACTTTCATCTTCCAGTTTGACATTTCCGGTATAATATAAATACATTTTCCCGTCATCAATCAGTGCAGATCCCGAATAAACCCCGTGGCAGTCAAACGGCTGATCCGGATACAGGCTGACGCCTTCATATTTCCAAAAAATCATATCACTGCTCGTATAATGTCCCCACATCTTCACCCCGCCGCAAGCGTCAAAAGGTGAATACTGAAAGAAGGCATGATATACGCCGTTAAACTGACACAGACCATTGGGATCATTGAGCCAGCCTACCGGCGGCATCAGATGCAGCTTTGGGAGGAAGCGGCCGCCGGCTGCCTCCTTTTCCGCGATTTTCACACATTTTTTTAAATCCTTTGTCAATGCATTCATCACAATACCCCGCAAAATTATTTTTTCCTGATGGTCATAACTTCCGTTTCATAAGTCACCGGCGCCGGATCTGCTTTTGTGATATCAAAGTCATCGGCATTGGTTACGATCATCATCGTTGTTGTTTCGTAGCCTGCTTTTTTTACTTCATCCAAATCCATTTCCAGCAAAACATCACCCTTATGAACACGGTCGCCGTCGGAAACAAATTTCTTAAAACCTTTGCCGGACATTTTTACTGTATCAATCCCGGCATGAATCAGCAGTTCTCCGCCGGCAGCAGACACGATGGACACGGCATGTCCTGTTTCGAAAATATTCATCACTTCACCGTCGCACGGCGCTTTAATTTGACCATTTTCAGGTTCTATAGCAACGGTTGTACCTAAAATTTCAGCCGCAAATGTTTCATCTTTAACTTCTGAAACCGGTATCATCGTACCTTTCACCGGACTGACAAGAATTTCCGTACGGACTGTACTTTCAGGCTGAGACTGTTCGATATCAGCTTCTGTCTTATCCTGCGGCTTTTCCGGAATTTTGGCCGCTTTGCCTGAAGCTTCCGGTTTGGCATCTTTATAAATAATAAACGAAATTACAAAAGCAACACCTACAGCAATGAGCATTTCAATTAAATACTGTACCGGCTGTTCAAGACAAAGTAAAATACCGAAAATACCTGTCACGCCTGTACCTTTAGCGCCAAGATGAACAACAGAAGCATACAGTGCGCCGCATCCGCCGCCGATACATCCTGCAATAAACGGTTTAAAGAAACGAAGGTTAACACCAAAAATTGCCGGTTCTGTGATGCCCATAAACGCACTCAGCGATGACGGCAGCGCCAGCGATTTAATCTTTTTATCTCTGGATTTCACTGCAACCGCCAATGCTGCGGCGCCCTGAGCCACGTTTGCCGCACTTGCCAGCGGCAGCCAGTATGTTACGCCATACTGGGCAATCTGTCCAAGGTCAATGGTCGTATACATCTGATGAATACCTGTAACGACTGTCGGCGCATACAGACCGCCCATCACCAGGCTTCCAAGACCGAACGGCAGGGTCAGCAGCCATTGGATACCGTCCAGTATCGCATTTTCCGCCCAGACAAATACAGGACCTATGGCTGCCAGTGTCAGGTAGCCTGTCACAAAAACACTGACTAATGGCGTTACAAACAAGTCGAGCACTTCCGGCACAATTTTATGCAGCTTTTTCTCAATAAAGCACATCAGCCATACGGCTATGACAACCGGAATAACATGTCCCTGATATCCGACCATATCGATATCATATAAGCCGAAAAATACAGACTGGGTTACATGAACACCTTCTGTTGCTACGGTATAAGCATTCTGCAGCGAAGGATTGATCATAATCATGCCGATAACAGCGCCCAGATAAGGATTGCCGCCAAACGCTTTTGCCGCTGAAAAAGCAATTAAAATCTGCAAAAATGTATATGCGGCATTACTGAACAAATTGGCAAATACATAAATCGAACCGCTCGTATCGATGCTGATAAATCCATTGGTGTTCATAAAGTCCAAGGCATTCATAATACCCATCAAAAAACCGCTGGCCACGATTGCCGGGATGATCGGTACAAATACATCACCGAGCACTTTGATCGCTCTCATAAATATGTTCTGTTTTTGTACAGCAGCCTCCTTTGCCTCAGCCTTAGAACTTGCCGTAATCTGGGCAATATCAATAAACTCGTCGAACACTTTATTGACTGTACCCGTTCCAAGAATAATCTGAAGCTGTCCGGACGCTTCAAACACACCTTTCACGCCGTCCACATTTTCCAAAGCGCCTTTATCCGCCTTTGAATTGTCGGCAATGACAAGACGCAGTCTTGTTGCACAGTGTGCTGCGGAAACAATATTTTTACTGCCGCCCACATGATCTAAAATTTCCTGTGCAGTCTTTCTGTAATCCATGGTTCTCCTCCCTTTCCATTTGATCACTTTTAT
Source organism: Candidatus Scybalocola faecipullorum (assembly GCA_018716485.1). Lineage (GTDB taxonomy): Bacteria > Bacillota > Clostridia > Lachnospirales > Lachnospiraceae > Scybalocola_A > Scybalocola_A faecipullorum. The sequence continues at coordinate 8,309 of DVJY01000070.1, read as the reverse complement.
GTAATCGATTTCATACTTTTAATATATACAAAAAAATGCCATTTGTAAAGATGGCATTTTTGCTGAAATGAAGTATTCATTTTTAGTCACTTTGACAGTTACTGATCCGCACCTTTGATCATCTCATACCCCAGCTTGATCTGCACCGGCACCGTATGTGCCTTTTCAGTCATTTCAAGCAGTAATTCCGCGCTTTTTATACCGCTTGTCTTATATGCGAAATGCACGGTCGTAATACCTCCCGTCACAGCTCTTAAAAATCGGTTGTCACCGAAACCGGTCACTTTCATATTAGCCTCATGATCATTATTATACTCTCTGATGGCTTCAATGGCTCCTGCGGCAATCGTATCTGTTGCGCAAGATATGATATCGATATCACTTTCTTTCTTCATCAAATCCATTGCCTGGGCATAGCCGGATTCCATGGTAAACTTTGCTTCTCTGTATAATCTTTCATCCGGCGTTCTGCCTGCCGCTTTCAGGCCGGCAAAAAAACCGTCTGTCCGCGCCGCGCCTGCCGCTTTATCCTCTCTGGATACACCGATGTAAGCCAACCGTTTTTGACTCATCTTCGCGGCATACTGGGCCATCTGCTTTGCTGCGTCATAATCGTCATGATAAACGCAGCTGACTTCTCTCACTTTTTGTCCGACGACAACAATTGGCACTTTCGCTTCTTTAAATGCTTTTTTATGTCTGGCAGAGACTACTGTCCCCGCCAGAATAATGCCGTCAACCGGATAATTCTCAAATAAATCTATATACTCCAGTTCTTTTTTAGAGTAGTTATCTGTGATCGCCAAGAGCATCTGGTAGCCCCGTGCCGACAAAACCTGGCTTATGCCCGCAGTCACACGGCTGATCGATTCCGAATTGATCTTAGGCACGATCACACCAACCAGACAGGCTTTTTTCGTTCTGAGCATACGCGCCTGAGCTGATGGTCTGTATCCGGTCGTCTCAATAACCTTTTTTATTTTTTCTCTTTTTTCCTCACTGACATATCCTTCATTCAGATAGCGAGACACAGCCGCGCTGGAAACACCTGCAAGCTGCGCGATTTCTTTGATAGTCATAGGGGTTTCCTCCTTACTTCTTCCTTCCGATTTTATCCAGTGATCTTTCAACTTCTTTTAAAGAACGCATCAGGCTGTCCGCTTTCTTTTCTATTTTTACATTATCATAGGCAGCCATTGATAATTTATGAATAAGCATACGCTTTACAGACATACTCATCACCTTCTATATTTACAGTATATGCATGGATGCCCATTCTGTACGATAATCTTATTTTTCGCGGTAAGCGGACAAACGGCAGATCGGATTACCCATCGCCGAAAATTTTTCCTCATACTCCGTCATCACATTGCCTTCGGCATATTCACTGTGATGCAGGTCATATGTATAATTTTCAAGAATCCATCCTGCTTCCCTGACCTGTTCTAAAGAAAAATCAAACAGCGGACGGTTATCTGTCTTAAAAATAACACGGCCGTCATCTTTTAAGAATTGATCGTATCTGCTAAAAAACTCTTTCGATGTCAGACGCCGCTTTGCATGACGGTCTTTCGGCCATGGATCTGAAAAATTCAGATAAATTCTGTCCACCTCATCTTTGTCAAAGACATCGGCTATTGTCTCCGCATCCATACGGATAAATAAAATATTGCCGCCTTCATAGCCTTCGCACTTTTCCAGCGCCCGGATCAGTACACTGGAATATTTTTCGATGCCTATATAATTAATATCGGGATTGTTTCCAGCAAGTTCGGTCAAAAACTTCCCTTTGCCCATACCGACTTCAATATGAATCGGATGATCATTTCCAAACAATTCATACCAGCGGCCTTTATATGTCTGTTCCTCTTTAATCACAAGCGGATGCTCCGCAATGGCCTCTCTTGAACCTTTTATATTTCTTAACCGCATATCTATTCTCCTTTTCCGGATGACCTCCTCACTGCTCACTATCATAGCACATTATACATGTCGTTTTCCAGTGGTTTTTACGCCAAATTTACAGCAGTATGACAGATTGTTCTTGTCCATCAATGCAATTATCTGATAAAATAAATAATATAATATACTTACAAAGGGGACTGAGTTTATGAAAAAATTTCTGATCTTATTTTTCTCTGTGATCCTTTGCTCATCGATGCTTTTTTCCGGTGTTTGTCTTGCCGACGAGAGCAGCGATACTGCCGAAAGTATTCAGACCGACTCTGATCCGTCTTCATCCGAAGACATCAGCATCCATGGCGGTGCCGCCGTGGTCACGGATCTGACGACAGGCAAGGTACTTTATTTTAAAAATCCGGATGAGCCGCTTTATCCTGCCAGTCTGACCAAGATTATGACTGCGCTGATTGCTTTGGACAATACCTCAATGGATGAGATTGTTACAGTGAATCAAAGCGCCATCGATCCTATTGAAAGCGGCAGCATGCGTATGGGCGTCGTTGCCGGACAGGAACTGACGATGGAAGAAGCGCTCTATGCGCTTTTAATCAGTTCTGCCAACGACATTGCCAATGCCATTGCAGAGCATATCAGCGGATCTGTGGAGGCATTTACCGAATTGATGAACCAGTACGCACAAAATCTGGGCTGCACACAAACACATTTTTCCAATCCGACCGGACTTGATGCGGACGGCGTCAGCACCAGCGCTGCAGATATGGCTGTAATCTGCATGAAAGCCGCTCAAAATGATCAGTTTCTGAAAATATGCGGCGCATCTTCATACACTGTATCAAGCAAAATTACACCTTACGCAACAGATCCGCGTTCTGAAGATGATCCTTATATATTATACAATCAGCATTTAATGATTTCCGGAGATTTTCCGTATGAATACGCCTATGCCGGCAAGACAGGCTACACAAATCTTGCACAGATGACATTGGCTACATATGCAAGAAAAGATGATATGAATCTCCTTTGTGTTATTTTAAATTGTCCGTATGACAGCGAAACATATGCATATGAAGATACACAGACGTTGCTGGACTACTGTTTTGAAAATTTCGATTCGCTCTCAGCCCTGTCTTCCCGCATACTGCTCCAAAAAGATCAGACAACACTGACTATTAACGGCGATACATCAGATGCTTCTGACGCCGCTGCCGACAGCAATGTTTCGGAAACATCTGCGGATACTTCTTCCTCCTCGCCTCTTGCCAGATTGTTTTTTGGACACACATGGCGCGACTATGCACTGGCTGCTGCAATTTTAATTGCCGGTGTACTGCTGCTTATTTTAATCATACGGCAAATTATAATTTACATTAAACGTCGCCGCCGCCGGAAAAAATATGAACAGCTCAAAAAAGCACGTCTTGAAAGAGAACATGCCCGGCCAGAGCAAGATGACGATCCACCTCAAAATACTTAAAGCGGATAGGGAAGACATCTTCCCTATCCGCCCAAATACCGGCACACATTTTTGTATTTAAAACCAATAACCTTCAAAACTGTCTTTCATCACTCTGTAACCCTGAAAACTGCATTCATATTCAAAACTTTGAATTAAATTACCCGTATCATCATACTCTCCGAATACATTGGCCACACCGCTGTTAATAACAAAATTCCCATCATAATCCTGAACACTTGAGACAATACTTGAATAAGGCACATCGAAACTCCATGCAAGACTGTATGTTTTTTCATTTTCATCAACAAGATATACATACACCTGCGAAACAGCTTCCTCATCGGTCAAATTCTCTGAAACCGAGTCATCAAGTTCAGGTTCATAGCCGTCTGTTCGGGTACTGTTGGCATAATAATTGTTGTTATACATCATTATATAATACTGTCCGTCTTCCAGATCATCACTTTCAATAAAAGAAGCTGTGTGCTGTCCGTACTGATCTTTAAATTCTCCTGATTTTTCATAGCTGTATGATGCATACGATGTTTCTTCCCAGTAAGCAGCATCTCCGATTAAATATTCCAGTTCAGGATTTTCATAGATATCCGCGATTTTAATCAATGTCGATGTTTCTCTGGAACTGAGCAATATACTGCCGTCATCTTTATAATCCACACTGTTTACATGAATCCAGTCTCTTGTACCCGCCTGCCAGAAAAACGCAGAAGTGCTGCTGACTTTTTCTGTCATATCATAGTAATCCGGAAATATATTTCTCAAATCCGCCAGTTCACTGACTTCACCGGTTTCCAGATCGATCAGCTGGGTTACTTGCCCCAGACGGTTCAGCTGCCCGATCTGATCCGAAGCCACACAGCAGATCATCTGATCGCCGTTCATAAGCACACGGTCAGCCTTATAACCGTCCAAAAGCATTTCATAACGCATTACGCCGTCATTGTCAAAGAAAAACATATAGCCGTAATATCCCTGAGTTCCAAGCGTATAGTATAAGCCATCTGTCACCGGCTGTGTTGAGGTACCGTCTGTTTTCTCCAGTAATACATCATATCCCGATATGGTTTCCGGTGTCTCAACCCAAAATGTTGTGCTGTCTGTCACTTGCCCTTCCTCATCTGTCAGCCGGACAGTTACCTCGCTGCGCTCTCCGGGTACGAGTCCGATAATCAAAAACTCTTTCTGGCTGCCCTCTGATACATTGGCATTGGCCGTATAATCTTCATAATTTCCGCCTTCTGTATGAATCGTGTAAGAAACTCCGGATGCATCATCCGCTTCAAAATAAATATAAAGACCATTGCTTCCTGTTCCATACGGATTCCACACTGCCAGCGGAGCTTCAATGGTATAATCCGCTTCACTTTTCAGATCCTCCAACGTCTGTTCGAGCCGGCTCTGGACATCCAGATCATAATAACTGAAGCTGTTCCTTTCCGATTCCTGGGGAATAATCTGATAAATCTGTATCCCGGCATCTTTGGCCGCATTATAAATATTGACTTTTGTCTGAGTATTTCCGCTGAGCAGCTCCCCTGTTTCTACCGCCCAGCTTTCTCTCTTCGCCACTTCTTCATCCATATTAGACTGAACAATCCATCTGTAAATACCATAAGCCGCAGCGGCAATCATACAAATACTCGCGGCAATAATGGCAGATTTGGAAGTTTACTTCCAAACTTCTCCTGCACAGCTTTCAATATTTTCTTTTATTTTACGCTTCATCTATGATGATTTTTTGTTGATTCAGTTAAATAAAATTAAAAAGAATAAAAAGAATATAAAAAAGGTATTTTAAAAACATTTTCATCTTTTAAAATACCTTTTTCAAGCTCACGGCACTATAATCTGAATCGCTTCTTTGACTGATTCAATATGAACCGGAAGTTTGCCATATTTTTCTTTGTCCAAATCGATTGTTAAATTTTGTGTTCCCACATTATTTATATCCAGCGTTTGTGTCTGAAAATAGGTGATGCCTTCTTCATTCAAGTGCTCTCCCTGCATAAATTTAAGAAATAACTTTGGGAGCGTAAAAACATTCATTTTCTCTACGATCAGCACATCCAAAAGACCGTCTGTCATGATTTTTCGTACATCTGCGTCTTTATTTCCTGTAGCATTTCCCGAATTTTTTACAACAAACATGGAGACATCCGCTTTTTTGTAAAAGTTATCTGTTTTAAACTCCAGACATGTACTCTTAAGCACCTGTTTCGGAAGCAATTTGACACCCTCAAGCATATATGCCGCTTTTCCCAGCACAATCTTGTTCTCTCTCGGCGTCTTGTACACAGCGTCAGTAATCATTCCTGCGGAAGCCTCATTAATAAAGTAACTGTCATCTATCTTCCCGACGTCAACCTTTAACGTCTTAAACCGCTTGATCATCCTGCAGAACTGAACCTTATCTGACGGAAGTTCAAGTGCGCCTGCAAAACTGTTGGCCGTCCCTGCCTTATATACGGCAATCGGCGTACAGCTGCCGCCCCTGATCACACCATTGACAATATCATGCAGTGTTCCATCTCCACCGGCGCATACAACAAAATCATACTCTCCCGGCTGCATTTTCATTGCTTCAGTCATAGCATCATTTTCTTTATGGGTATACACCACATCAATATGATTTACAATTTGATTCATAATAAGACATCCGGCAATACTTTCGATACGATTTAAAAGATTGTTTTCATCAATCACAGGATTTATGATAAATTTTGCCTTCTTCATAAGTCACCGCTTTCTTTATCCCCATGACTTCGCCGTTCTCTGCGCTTTTGCGTTACATCTTTTTTAATCTCCAAAATTTTCCGAATGACTTCCTCCCCTGCCGGACGCACTGTTTTAATTGCGATCACCTTGTTGTCATCTGTCTTTTTCAGTTTAATTTTAGCCCTCAGATAACCGTGAATCGGGCAGTATGCAATACAATAATGATTGCGGGTCTTTGAAGCAAACCAGTCGACTTTTCTTTCTGCCTCCTGTCTGCATCGGTAGCAGCACACCTGTATCACTTTCTTATCACCCATCGCTGCTTCCTTTGTCCTGAAGCCTCTGGATATATATTTTGAATAATCCGAATAATAAAGCTGTATTTCATCTTTTCTTAATGTCGGATATTGATAATAATCTACTGTATAATTATCCAGAACCTTTTTTCTGTCCATCTTTTCAAAGATCTGCGCCGTATATACGGCATCATCTATCGCTCTGTGAAATACTTTGTCCTTTTTAATACCAAAAAAATCCACTGCCGTTTCTAGCGCACATACGGCATGTTCTCTGCTGTAAAATTTCTTAAATATTTTCTGCAGATTCAGATAAGTTACAGGCCCTTCCAGCAAATCAAGTATCTTATAATATTTCAAATTTCTCTGGAATTCCAATAGATCCAGGTTTCCCCATGTGCAAAGCATATAATCTTCACCGCACCAGAGCAGAAAATCCAATGCCGCCTGATCAAATGGAACCCCTTTGCTCAGCGACTCTTCCGTAAATCCGGTCATCTCTGTCGTCAGCCAATGAAGTGTTTTATACACCCTCGGACATATGACCGCATCAAACCGGTCAATTATTTTTGCATGCTCATCCAGCTTTACCGCACCAATTTCTATAATTTCAAACGGGAGCCGCTTATTGCCTGCTTCTTTGCCGTAAGGGTTCTGATTCCACTCAAAATCCACTGCAATATAATTCATGCAAACATCAAACCTTTCTGTATGAATTTTGCATGATTGACCGTTTTTTACAGTTTTGAATATCCGTAACTATTGACAATAGCCTCAACCCGCATATTCTGTCTGCAGTAAGGGCAGTCTGCGTGCGAGTAAGCTCTGTAGTCAGGCAGATCACTGTCTGTAAATATTGTATTAATCTCAATACCATGAATTTTCTTTGCTGCGCTGAAAATTGCTGAAATTCCGCACACGCTGCCTTCATAATATTCGATACATTCCACAGCACGGTCAATCGTCTTTCCTGTCGTTGCCGATGCTACAAGCAGCAGCACCTGCATATTTTTTATCATACGCTGCGTATTGTCCCTGAATATCATCTGCCCCATAGAATTTATCTCCGGTGCAACTACTGAAATATTTTTTCCGCTGTTAATAGAGAGAACAGAATTCTCCGCAAGTGTTTCCGCCATATAAGCGCCGATCATCTCCGTACCGTCAAGACAAACGATCGTATCAACAGACAGTGTCGTCACATATTTTGCCGCAAGTGTTCTTGCAGTCTCCCTTGCATTATTGTGGCGGCATTTAACAGTAGACATATCAATATATGTATTAATATGCGAATGGCTTGTCGCAAAATGCCCTTCCATCACTTTAATTCTCGCTTTCGGATTTCTCTTTGAGCGAATGTCTCTTAATCTGCTCTCCATAAAAACTCCTCCTCATCAAATGATATTTCAGCGCTTAATGACTGCCTGCCCCTGACGCCCCCAAATGCATGACCTGCAGTGCAGTCCGCGTACTTATTGTTTAATTTTAGCACAATGTTCAAAAAAAGTACATATCAGCTGTTTTACATTTTATCATACTTAAACACATATCAAAAAAAAGATTGATTTTATGGTGTCAAAATGATAGACTATATAGGTACTGTAAAGCAGGCCGCTTTGATTCGCTTTTTACAGTATGGATGTTCTCGTAGCTCAGCTGGATAGAGCGACCGCCTCCTAAGAAAGTGTTGAAACATACACCCCGGAGAAAAAGGAAAAAGGTAACAAGTAAAATTAAATATAGATTTTCTAAATGTCGCTATAGCTCAGCTGGATAGAGCGACCGCCTCCTAAGGGCGTGTTGGAGCAATCGCCTAACTTGCTTTTTCTAGCTGAGTTTTATAGATAAAATTGAATAATGTCCCAGTACCTCAGTAGGATAGAGGGTCCGCCTCCTAAGCG
>DVJY01000069.1 GCA_018716485.1 Candidatus Scybalocola faecipullorum | reverse complement strand
ATGATAGCTTTGGATAATGTTTATAAAACATATTCTACCGGTGTATCTGCTTTAAACGGCATCAGCTTAAAAATTAAAAAAGGTGAGTTTGTCTTTATTGTCGGGAGCAGCGGTTCTGGCAAAACAACATTATTCAAACTGCTTTTAAAAGAACTGGAACCTACTTCGGGCGCTATATTTATGAACAACCAAAATATAGGCCGTCTTAAAAGAAAAAGAATTCCGAAGATGCGCCGCGGCATCGGTGTTGTATTTCAGGATTTCCGTCTCTTAAAAGACAGAACAGTTTTTGAAAATATTGCATTTGCCATGAGGGTTGTCGGAAAAAGTACGAAAGTGATCAAAGAATCTGTACCGCAGCTTTTAAACATTGTCGGCCTGGCTGATAAGGCCAATTCATATCCGAGAGAACTTTCAGGCGGTGAACAGCAGCGTGTGGCGCTGGCACGCGCCCTTGCCAATAATCCGCCGGTTATTTTAGCAGATGAGCCGACAGGAAATCTGGATCCGAAAAATGCACTTGAGATCATGAAGCTTCTCGAGGAAATTAATATGAGAGGTACAACGGTCATTGTTGTTACACACAACAAAGATATTGTAGAAAAAATGCAGAAGAGAGTCGTCACGATGAGCAATGGCGTCATTGTCAGTGATGAGGCAAAGGGTGGCTATTATGAGATTTAGCAGATTAATGTACTGCGTGCGGCAGGGATTTAAAAATATATACAGAAACAGATTGTTTTCATTGGCATCTATTGGTACGATCACATGCTGTCTGTTTTTGTTCGGCGTATTTTTCAGTGTCCTTTACAATTTCCAGACAATTATCCGGTCAGCGGAAACGTCTGTGGGCGTAACCGTATTTTTTAATGACGATGTGACAGAGGATCAGATTTTAAATATTAAATCGGTTGTGGAACTGAGAGAAGAAGTAGAGTCTGTAGATTATGTTTCAGATGAGCAGGCATGGGAAGAGTTTAAACCGGTATATCTTGGAGACAATGAAGATGCCCTTGAAAATCTTGAGGATGAGAATCCGCTGGAAGGTATGAACAGTCTGACCATTTATCTGAAAGATACTTCAAAACAGGATGAACTGGTGACATATTTGGAATCTTTGCCGGAAGTCAGAGTTGTCAACGCATCGGACACATTGGCAGAAAGCTTTACAAACTTCAGCCGTTTAATCGGATATGCTTCGATGACGATTATTGTTATTCTCGTCGCGGTCGCTGTTTTCCTGATCAGCAATACGGTAACAATCGGTATTACGGCACGAAAAGAAGAGATTGCAATTATGAAATATATCGGTGCGACCGATCTGTTTGTTAAAGGGCCGTTTCTTATCGAATCAACGGTCATCGGTATCGTAGGATCGGCCATTCCGGTTGTGATTCTGAGATTTTTATATGTCAAAGTGATTGAATTTATTCATACTTCCTTTGCTTCGCTTGCAAGTATTTTGACATTTGCAGATGTGAATGATGTGTTTATACTGCTCATACCAATCTCTATATTGATTGGTCTTGGCATCGGTTTCTTAGGAAGCTGGGGCACCTTAAGGAAGCATATACGGGTATGATATGTGTCAGCCGGAACGAAAAGCTTTTTGTTCCGGCTGATTTCTTGTGCAATACGCCCGTCGGGCGAAGAACCGATGTATTCCATATAAAAAAAGAGCATACATTGATAGTGTGATATTGAGGCAAAGTGATTTCAGTACAGTATTACAGACAGATAGAGGATGATAGAGATGAGCGGAAAGCGGTTAAACAATATTTTTATGATAGTGGCAGCTGCAGTGATCGCATTCGGTGCCGGCGTATTTTTTTCAGATGACATTTACGCCCGCATAGCGGTCAATGCAACTGCCCTTGATAAAGATCAAAGCCAGAGATACAGTGAAATATTGGAAAAAATCAGTGAATTAGACAGCGTTCTTGACACATACTACTTAGAGGCCGACAATATAGATCCTGATGAAATGATGGATACTCTGTATAAAGGCTATATCAGCGGACTGGATGAACGATATACAGCTTATTACACGCCTGAAGAATATGAACAGCTGATGAATGATTCGCAGGGGGTTTATGTTGGTATCGGCGTGACAGTAACGACAGATCAGGAGACGGGAAACATGGTCATTGTGACTGTGACAGAGGATGGACCAGGAGAAGCCGCCGGTCTGCTTGAAGGTGATACAATTATCAGTATCGAAGGAGAGAGTGTTCAGGATATGGATCTGGACACCGCTGTCTCTAAAATCCAAGGCGAAGAAGGAACAGAAGTCACAATCGGCGTTTATAGAGAAAGTACAGGCGAAACATTAGAAAAAACAATGACCCGAAGGAAAATGGATGCTCAGACGGTGGCGTATTCCATGCTGAAAGATAATATAGGATATATACAGATTACAGCCTTTGATGAGGTTACTGTTGAGCAGTTTGACAATGCGGTCAGTGATCTCCAGTCGCAGAATATTCGAGGGCTGATTGTTGATGTGCGGGGAAATCCGGGCGGTAATGTGGATTCTGTATGCAGTATTCTTGATCGGCTGCTTCCGGAAGGACTGCTCGTTTATACGATTGATAAGAACGGCAGTAAAGAAGAAGAATATGCAGATAATGAAGAAGTTTTGGATATACCGATGGCAGTTCTTGTAAATGGTGACAGCGCCAGTGCATCGGAAATATTTGCAGCAGCGCTTCAGGATTACGATTGGGCAGAAATTGTGGGAGAGCAGACCTACGGGAAAGGGATTGTCCAATATATTATTCCGCTCTCAGACGGTTCGGCAGTAAAGCTGACGAGTGCCAAATATTATACGCCAAACGGCGAATGTATTCATGGCATTGGAGTCACTCCGGATGTAAAAGTGGCGGCAGATGAAAACAGTGCGTCGGATACACAGTTGGAGGCCGCAGTCAGTGAAGTGGAAAAAATGCTGCAAAGCGATTGACAATCCAAAACCATGATTTATAATTGTAATATTAGGGGCAGTACGGCAGAACTCCTGTATGCCGTGCCGGAAATGATGGAGTGATGATAATGGGAGAAGGCATTGCAGTTGCGGCGGACACGAACAGCGGTATTACCGCCGAGGAAGCAAAGGCATGGGGTGTGACACTGATTCCAATGCCATTCTTTATTGACGGCAAAGTTTATTATGAAGGACGGACATTGACACAGGCAGACTTTTACAGACATTTGGAGCAGAATACAGAAATTTCAACATCGCAGCCGGCACCGGGAGAGGTCATAGAAACTTGGGAAGGGCTGCTCAAACATTATGACAGGGTCATTTATATCCCGATGTCAAGCGGATTAAGCAGTTCGGCCGCCAGCGCCAGGCTGCTGGCAGAGGATTTTGACGGTAAAGTGCTCGTTGTGGACAATAAGCGGATTTCAGCAACACAGCGCCAGGCGGTACTGGATGCACTGTATTTTGTAAAGCAGGGGCTTGCGGCAGAAAAAATTCGGGATATTCTTGAACAGACAGGGCTTGATGCAAGTATATTTATTACAGTGGATACTTTAAAATATCTTCAAAAAGGCGGCCGGATCACGCCGGCCGCGGCAGCAGTGGGCAGCGTACTCAATATTAAGCCAGTGCTGCAGATACAGGGAGACAAGCTGAATGCGTATAAAAAAGTCCGCGGTTGGAAAAGCGCCCGGCGGGTCATGATTGAAGCGCTTGAAAGTGAACTGGCGAGACGGTTTTCGGGAAAAGATGTCTGGCTTGGCACAGCTTATTCCGGTGATCCGAAAGAAGGAGAAGCGTGGCGTCAGACCGTTCAGGAGCATTTCCCGGACTATGATGTATACTGCGGTGTGCTTCCGCTGAGTATCTCGTGCCATACCGGTCCGGGGGCGCTTGGGATCGGATGTATGGTCAGACTGTATTGATAAACGAAAAAACGTGCAGGTCAGAACCTTGAAGAAGGAGCTGGCTCTGCACGTTTATAAATTTACAAAAAATTAGGAAAAAACTAATATTTTGCACGATGTGCCCATGTATAATGAAACCGAAAGGAAGGCATCAAGATGAAAGAAAAGATACTCATTGTCGACGACGAAAAGGAAATTGCGGATTTGATCGAGTTGTATTTAAAAAGCGAGGATTATACAGTATATAAATATTACACAGCTGCCGGGGCGCTGGACTATATTGAAAAACATCCGGCAGATCTTGCCATATTGGATGTGATGCTGCCGGGAATGAGCGGCTTTGATCTATGTGGGAAAATTCGTGAGAAATATAATTATCCGGTCATTATGCTGACGGCAAAAGGCGAAGAAATCGATAAAATAACCGGTCTGGCTTTGGGAGCCGATGATTATATGACAAAGCCGTTTCGCCCGCTGGAACTGATTGCAAGGGTGAAAGCTCAGCTGCGCCGGTACAAACGGTATAATACGGGAGCGGATGATGACGATGTGATCGCGGTGTCCGGCCTGGTGCTCAATGCAAGAACCCATGAATGTTATCTGGATGAGAAACCGCTTTCGCTGACACCGACCGAATTTTCAATTTTATATATTCTTTGCAGAGAGCGGGGCAAAGTTGTCAGTGCAGAATCACTGTTCCATCAAATATGGGGTGATGAGTATTACAGTAAAAGCAATAATACGATTACCGTGCATATCCGGCATCTTAGGGAAAAAATGAATGATTCTTTCGAAAAACCGAAATATATAAAAACAGTATGGGGGTGCGGATATAAAATTGAAGGATAAAAAAATACCTGACAGTATAAAAATTGTGATTATTCTGGCGGCCATCGTATTTGCGGCAGGGCTGATATATATGTTTGTGGATCAGGTATTGAACGGCAGCGTGCTTGACTGGCTGATGTACAACTATACAGAAACTCTCTATTATGAGTCATCAGATGGCGTCGGATCTTGGATTCCCGTACCGAATTGGCGAAAAATCCGACAGGCTGTCGGTGTTGTCGGCGTGACCGCATTTATTGTTATCAGCTTTGCTGTTGTGCTGATTCCGTACCTTTACGCAAAATATAAAAAACAGCAGGCAGTGGACGAAATCTGTAAAATGATCGGAAAATATATGAACAGTGAATCCGAGGCCGGTGAAGTTTTTTCCTCAGAATACGCATCGGTTGCGGCGCAGCTTGTTCAGATCAAGTCAGATATCCGCTACCGTCAGCAGCTGATGAAAGAAGAAAATGAAAAGAAAAATGATCTGATTACTTATTTAGCGCACGACCTGAAGACGCCGCTGACATCTGTGATCGGTTATTTAAGCCTGCTTGATGAAGTACGGGATATGCCTCAGCCTCAGCGGGAAAAATATGTGCACATCGCAGCGGGTAAGGCGGAGCGTCTGGAGAAATTGATCAATGAATTTTTTGATATTACCCGGTATAATCTGACGCACATCATACTGGAAAAGGAGACGATCGATCTTTATTATATGCTGACGCAAATGGTCGATGAGTTTTACCCGATTCTTAAAGCCCATGGCAATACAGTGAAATTGTCGGCGGATGAAAATTTGCTGATTTATGCTGACCCGGAGAAATTGGCGAGAGTTTTTAATAATATACTGAAAAATGCAGTGGCTTACAGTTATGAGGGCACGGAAATTTGCATTAGCGCAAAAGAAGAGGATGAGCGATTGGAAATTTGTTTCACCAACCACGGACGGACGGTTCCCGAACATAAACTGGTATCAATATTTGAAAAATTTTACAGACTGGATGATGCCAGAATGACAAACAGCGGCGGCGCCGGCTTAGGTTTGGCAATCGCCAGAGAGATTGTCCGCCTTCATGGCGGGTTTATTACTGCCCAAAGCCAAAATGAGGAGACCTCATTTAAAATATTACTGCCAAGCAGGACAAAGGCGCTGGAAAGAGAGAAAGAGGCTGACTTATGAGAAAAAAAGCTTCGGCATCTTTACATAAACAGATAAAGTGTTATAATTGAAAATTGGAGTCATTAACAAAAGATTTATGCGGAAAGAGGAAAGTTTGGAAGTAAACTTCCAAATCTACCATTATTGACGCAGCAAGTGCGTCAGAAAAGAGGAAAAGATGAAGCAACGATATGATTTGGAAGTTTCCATTCACTATATGATGGCTGTGTGCGGCGGTATTTTCGGAGCGTATGCGCTTTTTGGGCGCATGGCGGTTTTCGGTTCCGCACAGACGGCCAATCTGATTGAACTTATGGGCGACATCGTAGGGAGAAATTTCGGCGAAGCGGTATTGAGAGTGGGAGCGCTGCTGATCTACGGCGGTTCCATGGTGACTGCAACAATATTAGCCAAAAAGACCAAACTTCCTTTAAAATATACAGCGCTCATTTTGGAGGCTGCGGTAGCCGTGGTACTGGCATGTATTCCCGAATCTGTCAATCCGATCATCGCGTTGTATCCTGCATTTTTTATGACAGCCTTTCAGTGGTGTGTGTTTACAGGGGCCAAGGGCTATGCAAGCTCTACAATTTTTTCAACAAATAACGTTAAACAAACATTTGTATCCGCAACAGAATATTTTTTGTCCGACGACCCGGAGGAAAAAAGAAAAAAGGCGGAAAAGGCAAAGTTTTTCGGTGGGACGCTGATTGCGTTTCACATAGGTGTCGCAGCTGAGTATGCATTATACCAGATGCTCCACCTTCAGAGTATCTTGATTGTTGCAGTTCCGCTGACGGCCGCTGCAGTGCTTTTAGCTGCGGCTGACGGAAAAATCAAGTCATTTTGCATGGATTTAACATAACTTTTCTTTTGGATTTAACATTGCCCTATTATACTCATAATACAAGCGGTTATCTATGAGTTTGATGTAAAATGAGGGTTGAATATGTGTAAAAATCCAAGAGTTTCGGTAATTATACCGGCATACAATGCAGAAAAATATATAGGACAGTGCCTTGAAAGTGTGATTGGTCAGACATGCAGAGACATTGAAATTATCTGTGTCAATGACGGGTCGGCGGATCGCACCCGGGATGTGATACAATCTTATATGGCAAAGGACGACAGAATTACGCTGATCGACCAGAAAAATTTATATGCCGGAACGGCAAGAAACGCAGGCCTTCGTATATGTACAGGAGAGTATGTTGTCTTTTGGGATGCCGATGACTTTTTTGATAAAACAGCGCTGATGCGTATGGCAGACCAGATGGATAAAGATCGTGCGGATATATGCATTGCTGATGCGCGGCAGTATGATGATGCCCGTAAAGTATATATCAGTAAAGATTATTATCTTAACAAAAAAAGACTGCCTAAGCATATACCATATTCTATTCAGACCGCACCTCAGTATATTTTCAACATATCTACCAATGTGGCGTGGAACAAAATGTTCCGAACATCGTTTGTAAAAAGCGAGCATCTTTGGTTTGAGGAAATTCCCAGAGCCAATGATCAGTATTTCGTTGTGATGGCGACAGCAAAGGCACAGCGGATCACGATCGTCGATAAGGTGCTGATGAACTATCGGACGAATACAAAAACAAGTCTTACATCAAACTTCAGTCTTTCACCGCTCTGCACTTATGAGACACTGAAAAGAATTCATGATGCTCTTTTAAGTGAATCGGCATTTTCTGCGAAAGCAGCTCAGAGCTTCGCAAACAAGGCGCTCAACAGTCTGCTTTATTCTCTGAAAATCCAAACGACACCTGAAAGCTTCCGGCAGCTTTATAACTGTCTGATCCAAGGAGGATTTCATGAGTTGGGCATTGAAGATAAAGGTGAAAAATATTATTATTCCAAGGGAGAATACGCAAAATTTAAAGAACTGATTCAGAGCGGGACGATGGAAAATTATTTGTTCAAACAGAGCAAAAAGCCCGAGGGCAGCGGGCAGGCAAAGGGGCTTGAAATGACGCTGGCTTATAAAGTCCTGAAAAAGATATACTGCCTGAAAATAAAATATTTCTGTATGGACAGAATTTGAACACAGGAGTAATGAATATGGCAAAAGTATCGATTATTGTTCCGACATACAATGTGGAGCAGTATCTGGAAGAATGTCTTGAAAGTCTGCGCCGACAAACACTTCATGATATTGAGATTATATGTATTGACGACGGTGCGACTGACGGATCGCCCGAAATACTGGACCGGTATGCCCGGCAGGATTCCCGTTTTATTGTGATCCATAAAGAAAACGGAGGCTACGGCAAGGCGATGAACGTGGGACTTGACCGGGCGGCAGGAGAGTATATCGGTATTGTGGAGCCTGATGATTTTGTCAGTTTGACAATGTTTGAAGATTTATATGCAGTGGCGAAAGAAAATCTGCTGGATTTTGTGAAGGCAGATTTTTACCGTTTTGCGCGCAATGAAAACAGCGGCAATATGTCACTGACGTATAACCATTTGGACAAAAACGGGGAATACTACAATCAGCTGATCAATCCCAGCGAGACGCCGTATGTGACCAAGTTTATCTTAAATACGTGGAGCGGCATTTATGCCAGAGATTTTATTGAAAAATATCATATCAGGCACAATGAAACACCGGGAGCTTCATTTCAGGACAACGGTTTTTTCTGGCAGACGTTTATGTATGCCAGACGGTGCATGTTTTTGGACCGTCCGTATTATATGAACCGCAGGGACAATCCTAATTCGTCGGTCAACAGCCGGGAAAAAGTATACTGTATGAATATAGAGTATGATTTTATCCGGGATATTTTTATGCAGAAGGGCAATGAAGCATTGTGGGAACGGTTTAAAGGCTATTATCATTTTAAACGGTATCACAATTATATGTTTACACTTTCAAGAATCGGCGATGCATATAAACAGGAGTATACGGAACGTATCGGCAAAGAATTAAAGAGAGCCAAGGAACTTGATGAATTGGACTTAAGTCTGTTTACACCGGCAGAACAAAATAAAATCCAGTTTCTTATCAAAGATCCGAAAGCATATTACTGGAAATATGTGCTGTATGACGGCAGCAAACTGACGGCTGAAGATGTTAAAAACACGGTAACGTTTAAAATAGGCGCAGCAGTCGTTTATATTCCGAGAAAAATTATGCGTATGATCAAAGGAAAGAAATAGAAGGTGTATCAGATGTCCGAAAATCAAGGTAAGATTAAAGTTTCGGTAATTGTGCCTGTTTATAATGCACAGGATTATCTTGAACAGTGTATCGTAAGTATTTTGGAACAGACGCTTCAGGAAATTGAAGTTATATGCGTTGATGACAGTTCAACAGACCGTTCTCTTGAGATTCTTAAAAAATATGAAAAAGAGGATAGCCGTATGCGTGTGCTCACACAGCCGAATTCAGGCGCCGGAGCGGCGAGAAACCGGGGGCTTTCACAGGCATCGGGAGAATATTTGTCATTTCTTGATGCCGATGATTTTTTTGAACCGGATATGCTGGAGTTGGCTTACGCAAAGGCAAAAGAAGACAGAGCGGATATGGTCGTTTTTAAATCCGATCAGTATCATACAGACAGCGATCAGTTCGTTCAGGTGGCGTGGACGTTGAGGGAAAAAGAAATTCCGCCGTACACACCGTTTAATCACCGGCAGATGACAGACAATATTTTTAAAGTATTTGTCGGATGGGCGTGGGATAAGCTGTTTTCAAGGGAATTTGTTGAAAAACATCATCTGACCTTTCAGGAACAGCGTACCAGTAATGACATGCTGTTTGTATTCAGTGCGGTTGCTTTGGCCAAGAGGATTACGATTGTGCCGAAAGTGCTGGCTCATCAGCGCAGAGATGCAAAAGACTCATTGTCAAAGACGAGAGAAAATTCGTGGCACTGCTTTTACGATGCGCTGACTGCGCTGCGGCAGCGTCTTACAGACGAAGGGCTGTTTCCGGAGACAGAAAAAGATTTTATTAATTATGCGCTGCACTTTTCTCTGTGGAATTTGAGAACATTGGCAGAACCGACCAAAACAAAGCTTGGGAAGAAACTTGTGTCAGAGTGGTTTAATACCCTTGGTATCAGTGGAAAGAAGCAGGGATATTTTTACAAACAGAATGAATATAAAGAATATACAGAAGTTTTAAAAACATACAAATAAGACCGGAAAAGCGGGACGGGATGAATAGGTCCGCCTCGCTTTTCCGGTTTTTCTATGTCCGATCAAGTATTGTGCCCTGCGTTGACCAATGGTAAAATGAAAATATAAATACACTACAGGGGAGGGTATCCTATGGACAAATTTTTATGGCTTTGTTTTATTGTGCCGGTTATGGCTGCCGGCATGGTGCTCCATTTGAAAATGAAAGGACAGGTAAAAGCGGCGGGTTATGATCAGCACAGCGGATCGGTGACACTGGGACAGCAGATGTGGTATATTATTCCCAAATGTTTGTCCACATGGATGGCAGTATTTACGGCGGCAGCGGGCCTGTGGCAGCAAAAGACAGATACATATGAGCATGCATGGTGGATTCTTGCAGCTCTGATCTTATTTATGGCTGCCGATGCTTTCTTGGAGATTAAGTTTTATATCGGTATGGCTGTCTTTGCCGCCGGACACCTCATTTTAATTGCATGGATTTTTAGCTTCGGTTATTTTAATATTGCCGGTACATTGATTATTTGGTGTCTTTTGATAGCCGCAGCACTGGTACTCTTTAAAAAAGAACTCGTACAGTTTAAAGAACATCCGATACAGTATTTAATGATGCTTTATCCGGCCGTGCTTGCAGCCATTATTGCCGCTGCGGTACTCATGCCGCAGGCCATGGGAACGGATTTTATGCCGCTGGCCATTGGCATGATTCTTTTTGGTATTTCAGATATGCTTGTCGGCAAAAATTTCTTTTCACCGCTTGGAAAAGGTATGAATTATGTCATTTTAATCCTTTATTATTCAGGCATCGAATGTATTGCCCTGATGACGTGGATGTGACGGTCAGTCTTCGATGGCTGCTTTTTTCGTGTTGATGCGACGGAAAATAGAAACGTCGAATTTTGGTGTGCGGTCATAGTAATAGATGCCGTTGCATTCCTGTTCTACATCAGTCAGCTGTGTGTAACAAAATCCCATCATGTTCGGATTATCAAGCAGCGCTGTTGTCAGACGATCATAGCGGTCGATGAATTCAGCTTCTGTTTTTGGCGCATCGCCGTAGCCCCATGCATTGTCCTTTTTATCCGGCGCCCATTTAATGCCGCCGTACTCGCTGAGAAAGACCGGAAGTCCTTTCGTGTAGTGCTGGCGGTCTGCATGGGCGTCGATAAACGGGCCGGTCCCGTTTTTGAAATCTTCATAGTGCCCGGCGAAAATTTCAGGATTCTGTTCATAATCGTGCAGATCAAAAATATCGGTTATGACGTGGAAGTTTCCGCTTGTGTCAATACATGGACGGGTCGGGTCATACAGACGGGTCACTTTATAAATTTGTTCGAGAATCGCATCATCCTGCTTCCGGCCGTCAATATCCCAAGTTTCATTAAACGGACACCAGCCGATGATGGCAGGATGATTAACGTCACGGGCGATAATTTCAAGCCACTCCGGTTCAATCGCTTTATAGGTAGTATAGTCAGAAGTATCAGGTCCCCAACTGCCGGTCTCGCCCCAAACCATATAGCCATGGAGATCGCAGTAGTATAGGAAGCGCTGCTCAAATACTTTTTGATGAAGCCGGGCGCCGTTAAAACCGGAAGCCATGGATAAAAGAATATCTTTTTCCAATGCGCCATCATCCGGCGCTGTATAGATTCCATCAGGATAAAAGCCCTGATCAAGAATCAGCCGCTGAAAAACGGATTTGCCGTTGAGCATAAAACGCATGCCGTCGATGCGCACTTCTCTGAGGCCGAAATAACTTTCCACACGGTCTTCCCCAAAAGTCAATACAAGATCATATAAATGACCTTCCCCAAGCTGCCACAAATGGGCTGATGATAATTTCAGCGTAATGAATGCGGTTGAATTTTCACAGCGGACTTGGGCACTGCCGCACGGTTCGCCGTGATATGACGCTTCTGCTCTGAGTGTGCCGCTGCCTTGAACATGAGCCTCGATGGTGACAGAGGTTTCTGCAATATTCGGATAGTACCGGACAGCGGTGATATGTGTTTCCGGCATAAATTCAAGCCATACAGTCTGCCAGATACCGGTTGTTCGTGTATAATCACAGCCGTGAGAATAATATAGGGTACTTTGTTTGCCGCGAGGCTGTTTCATACTGCGTACATCATCGATGGCGCACACGGTAATGTCATTTTCGCCAATATGGATAAAATTTGTAATATCCGCACAAAAAGAAGCATAGCCGCCGCGGTGGACACAAACTTCCTGACCGTTAATATAGATGTGAGCCTCATAGTCGACAGCGCCGAAGTGGATCAGAGTACGCTGTGCGGCCTGATCAGAGGTTATTGAAAAATGACGGTGATACCAGCAGCACGGAATGAAATCTGTATATTCGATGCCGCTGAGTTTGCTTTCAGGACAAAATGGCACTTGAATGGTATGGTCGTATTCTGTCTGGATATACCACTGACGATCAATACCGCTGACGCCAAAATCAAATTTAAAATCCCATGTGCCGTTGAGATTGTACCACTGCTCACGGCGAAACTGAGGGTTCGGATGTTCCGGACGGGGAATTGTTGCCTGCACTGTTTGAGTATTCATAAAAAGACCTCCTGTATAAAGATTGCTTTTGAAATTAATTGTATTATAATATCATTAAATCGGGAATAAAATAGAGAATTAAGTAAAAAAAGTGAGGAAAACAATCATATGGAAAAAATTATCAGTTTCCTTCCGGCGCAGTTTCAAAGAGAAAATATATTTTATGTGGAAATGACGGGAATCACCTATCCTGATAAAAACTACCGCATTACAAGAGCCTGCTCAGACATTTATTGTATAGAATATGTGATCAGCGGCAAAGGTACAGTGACGTGCGGCGGTCAGACGTTTTTTCCGCAAAAGGGCGACGTGTATTTGCTGCCGCCGGGAATGCGCCATGACTATTATGCAGATGCTGCAGAACCGTATGAAAAAATATGGATGAATGTCAGGGGCAGCCTGTGCGATTTTTTGTATGAGAGTTACAGCCTGAAGGGACGTTTCTATTTTGAAAATTGTCCCATGTATTCCATGTTTTACCGCTTTCTTAATTTTTATTCAGGCTGCGCACAGGGCACACAGGAAATTACGGCCCAAGGAGAACTTTTATTTCATGAAATGATGGCGGATTTGTATCATTGGACAATAGGCATGGAGCCAAGAGAAAAAACAATTGCAGAAAATGTTAAAGATTATATTGATCTGCATATTGATGAAAAAATTACTGTCCGCCAACTGTGCAAAAATGTGGGACTTTCGCCGGCCCAGCTTAACCGCGTTTTTAAAAAAGCTTACGGCAGTGCGCCATATCAGTACTGTTTATCTCAGAAATTGTCAAAAGCAAGTTCCATGCTGCGCAATACAAGCCTTCAGGTCAGGGAAATTTCGGAAAAACTTTCCTTTGCCGACGAACATTACTTTTCATCGGTATTTCACGAAAAAACAGGCATGACACCGAAAGAATACCGGAATAGGGCAGGTAAAATTAAGTCAGATGAGTGAGAAAATTAATCATAAAACATATTCACATTTGATACCTGGAGTTGTATAATAAAATACCGAAGCCAAAAGGCAATCATATACAAAAGCGGTGTGGAAAATGTTTGGAAAACAAAGGGTTAAAACAAAAACAGAGCATATGTTCAGTAATACGGATCTGAGAAAGATTCTTGTGCCGGTGGCCATTGAGCAGTTTTTGACGTCCATGATGGGAACAGCGGATACAATGATGGTCAGCAATGTGGGGGCGGCGGCAATTTCAGCGGCTTCGCTTGTAGATTCTCTGAATGTGCTTGTCATACAGGCTTTTTCGGCACTGTCAGCAGGCGGCACGATCATATGTGCTCATTATATCGGAGGCAAAAACAGGGAGCAGGCCAATAAATCGGCAGGACAGGTGCTTTTTATAGTGACACTGCTTTCAACGATCCTGATGCTTATATGTCTTGCAGGGAATGAAGCGCTGCTGCGCTTAATTTTCGGGCAGGTTGATGACGAAGTTATGGAAGCTTCAAAAATATATTTTTTCTATACGGCATTGTCATTTCCGTTTATCGGTATTTATGATTCGGGTGCATCGATTTTCAGAGCGCAGGGCAATACAAGATGTCCGATGGCTATTTCTGTTATTTCAAATATTATGAATGTGTGCGGAAATGCCATTTTAATCTGGGGATTTGATATGGGCATTGCCGGAGCGGCGATTGCGACGCTTGCTTCAAGGATATTCTGTGCGATTGCGGTTATGATATTTTTGCGAAGCGGGGAAAATGTCATCTGTGTCAGAAATTATTTAAAAATTCGTCCGGATCTGCGGCAGATTAAAAAGATTTTGAAGATCGGCGTGCCGTCCGGTATTGAGAACAGTATGTTTCAGTTCGGAAAGCTGGCAATCCAGTCTACTGTATCAACCCTTGGAACAGCCGCGATAGCTGCACAGGCGATGACGAATATTTTGGAAAATCTTAATGGCATTGCTGCCATGGGTGTCGGTATTGGACTGATGACGATTGTTGGACAGTGTATGGGAGCCGGGAGAAAAGATGAGGCTGTCTATTTTATCAAAAAAGTGACGCTGATTGCGGAAGTAGTTGTAATTATCAGCTGTCTGGTTGTTTTTGCAGCTGCAGTGCCGGTGACAATGCTGGGCGGCATGGAAGAAGAAAGCGCGTCAATGTGTATTTATATGATCACATGGATTACAATCGTAAAGCCCATTGTGTGGACACTGGCATTTATACCGGCCTATGGAATGCGGGGAGCCGGAGATGTCAGGTTCTCAATGGTCTTATCGTGTTTGTCTATGTGGTTTTGCAGAGTTGTGCTTTGTATTGTTTTAATCAGAATTTTTCATTTTGGTCCGATCGGTGTATGGATTGGTATGTTTGCCGACTGGACAATCCGTGCAGTTTTGTTTACAGTACGTTTTTTCAGCGGAAAATGGGCTGGAATAAAAGTATAAATCGAATATTCGCCGGGTGTACCGCGCAGAAAAAAATAAAACGTCAGCCGTTTGGGCTGGCGTTTTATCCATATATGACGATTCTTGTCAGAACTGCACAGCCGCCGAGTGTAAAAATGAGGCTGAGTATAAACAAAATAATACGCCATGATCTGAAAAGGGCAAAAGCAAATGCGTGCAGCAAAGAGGGAAAACCTTCAGCGCCTGAGGCAAAAGACAGTGCCAGACCGGCTGCTATGGCAAATAAAATAATACCTGAAATAAGAAGCAGCAGGCCTGATATCAGCAGCTTTTTTCTGCGTTTTTTATTTTCCATGTGAAAACCTCCTGTTTTTGGAGGATATTGTAACATAAAAAAGACTGGAATAATACATAAATTTTTAACAAAAAATTTTGCCATTCATAGGGCACTTGTGTTATAATACAAAAAGGTATACGCCGGAAATGAAAATCTTAGAGAGGTTTCCTATGTTGAATGAAGAAAAAATCAGGATCATGACAAGAGCTGCCATTTATGAGCAGGGTAAAGGAGAAGAAGATATTAAGATCACTTCTTACAGCCGGAGCGATTACATACGCTATAACATGCTGAAAACTTTGATCGGTGTGACGGTTGGTGTTGTTTTGATTTTCGGGCTCTGCATTCTTTACAATATGGATTATTTTATGACAAATTTTATGCGCCTGAATTTGACAACAATGCTCAGACTGGTGATTGTTATATATATTGTTTTTATGGCGGTTTATGCAAGTATCAGTTTTTTTGTGTATGTCCGCAGATATATACGGGCAAAAAAGCGCATCAGAATCTACAGCGAAGAACTTGAAATTATCGGTGAAATCGCAGAAGATGATGAAGCAGATCACAGAGAAGATGCCGGGAGGACGAAAGGTTGAATACATTATTAGAAAGCAAGGAAAAGTTTTTAAAAATATATCAGGACTTTGAGTCATATTTTAAAGCTGCGGCCAAATTTGTATTTGCACTGCTGACGCTGAATGCTATTACCGGCAGTATCGGATATTTTGATGTTCTGAATATTATGACAATCCGCCTGTTTATTGCGGTTGTCTGTGCGTTCATTCCGGTGCCGATGGTTGTTTTTGTGATGGCAGCGGTAATTTTGCTCCATTTGTTCAGTTTATCTATTGTATTGGCAGCAGTAGCACTCGTTGTATTTATACTGATGTATTTATTGTATCTGAAGTTTGCGCCGGGCCACGGCATTTATATGCTGGCGGTTGTTGCGCTGATGCCATTTCATTTAGAATTTGCTGTACCGCTTATTTCGGGGCTGTTTTTTTCACCGGTGACGCTGATACCGGTTGCCCTTGGATTGTTTACTGCAGATTTCCTCGAGAGTGTTAAAGCTGCGGCATCTTCACTTGGCGACAGCTTTGAAATTGATGCAATTTTGACGGCGTATCAGTCGATGGTCGACCAGCTGATGGGCAACAGAGAGATGATGCTGTATATTATTACATTTGCGGCAGTTATCGTACTTGTGTATGTTGTTAAAAAGCTGCCGTTTGATTATTCATGGTATGCGGCTATTGCCTCAGGGGCGGTTCTGAATATACTGATGCTTTTAGCCGGCGGATCCATGCTTGGCATTGATATAGCGCCTGCGGGAGTTATCCTCGGAACGCTTGTCAGTGCAGTTGTGACCGCTGCCGTACAGTTTTTTAAATGCACGGTTGATTATAAATCAAAAGAATTCGTGCAGTTTGAAGATGATGATTACTATTATTATGTAAAAGCGATACCTAAGACAGGCGGACGCATCAAAGATTCACAGTCTAAGAAGGCTGTATCTTCAGCAAATGTTAAAAAGAAAATATCCGGAGATTCAGAGCAGGAACAGTTTTCTGAAGCGGATATGAGCGAAAATCCGGAATTGACTGGAAGACCTGCGGCTAAACAGAAAAGTCCGGCACCTGAGCCGGTCAATCAGCCTCAGGTTTCTGATGAAACAAAAGTTTTTAAAGAAAGCATACTGCCTAAGAGTGACAGAAAGAAGACAGATAGTGCGCCGTCTGTAAGACGTGAACGTCCTTTGGACGTGTCAGATAAGACACAGACGCTGATTGAAGACGACTTCAGCAGTTTTGATGATTTTGATTTCAGCAGCTTTGACGACGAAGAAAGTAAATTTTAGGTATAACCATCTGCCTTAAGTTGCCCGGAATGTATGTTCCGGGCAGAGTCATCTGTGATGACAGGCAGTGAATTGATAGGAAAGCAGGTGAAATGTTGAGTTCTGTAATTCAGTATTTGAAAGATTTCATATCCGTCGGAACCTTTTCAGCGTTTCGCCATCCGACAGCTTATCTGGAAATTATTATCATAGCGTTTATTATATATCATATTTTAATATGGATTAAAAATACAAGAGCATGGACATTGTTTAAGGGCATCATTGTTGTTCTTGTATTTGCGATGCTGGCATATTTTCTTCGGCTGACAACTATTTTGTGGTTGGTCGGACGAACATTTAATGTGATTGTGATTGCCGTTTTTATTATTTTTCAGCCGGAGCTTCGGAAGGCGTTGGAAGAACTGGGCAAAAAGAAGTTTGTTTCTTCTATTTTCTCACCGAATACTTCTGAAGTAAAAGAACAGGTCAACAGTGACAAGTGTATAAATGAAGTGGTGAAGGCTGCATATGAGATGGGCAAGGTAAAGACGGGAGCTCTGATTGTTTTGGAGAGAACAGTACTGCTCAACGAATATGAGCGGACGGGAATTCCATTGGATTCAGTCGTTTCCAGCCAGCTTTTGATCAATATTTTTGAACATAATACGCCGCTTCATGACGGTGCGGTTTTTATCAGAAATAACCGCATTGTTGCGGCCACATGTTATTTGCCGCTGTCTGACAATATGGAACTGAGCAAGGAACTCGGAACAAGACACAGGGCGGCAGTCGGTATCAGTGAAGTTTCAGACAGCCTGACGGTCGTTGTCTCAGAAGAGACCGGGGCGGTATCTTTAGCCGAAGACGGAAAGCTGCGCCGAAACCTTGATGCAGATACATTAAAAAAATTGTTGACACGAAAACCGAAAAATATTACAGCGTCTTCCGGACGTTTCAGCAAGCTGAAAGGGATTGTTAAAAATGAAAAAAAAGATCACAAATAATCTCGGCATGAAACTCTTATCAATCCTTGCAGCAGTGATTATATGGCTCATTATTGTCAATGTCGAGGATGCGATGACGACGAGAGAAATAACGATTCCGGTCGAGCCAATTAATACAAATGCCGTAACCGATGAAAATTATATGTTTGAGCCGGTTTCGGGAGAGCAGGCAACGATTACTGTACGTGCCAGATCTTCTGTCATATACAATTTGACGGCGTCTGATTTTAAAGCGACAGCGGATTTAAGTCTGCTTTCTATTACAGACGCGGTGTTTGTTGAGGTTGAACAGACAAGAGAATCGATACAGCGTGACGGTGTCGTGGAGATTATAGAAAATAATAACACTTATAAAATTCAGATAGAGCCGAGTGAGACAAAAACATTTACACTGACCCCTGTCAAAGTCGGCGAGGAAGCAGAAGGGTATTATGTCAGCGCATATCAGCCGACACCGAACAGGATTCAGATTACCGGCGCAACTTCCAGAATTAATAATATTAAAGAAGTTGTACTGGAGGTTGATGTCGACGGTGCGTCTTCCGACTTTACAAGTCAGGTAACGCCGAAGATTTATGATTTTAACGGCGATTTGATGGACACGGAAAATCTTCAGATGGATATTGAAGGAGAAGTCAGTGTCAATGTGACTGTTCTGCCGACAAAAATGGTCAAGGTGAACTTTACGACGACAGGTGTGCCGGCGGAAGGTTATGAAGTGACAAACGTGGAGGCACTGCCGGAAGAGGTTCTTGTGGCAGGCACTGAGGAAGCACTTGAAGATTTGACAGAAATTAATATGTCGCTGGATATCAGCGGAGCGAAAGAAACTATTGTGCAGAATCTGTCTTACGACGAGGTCCTCAGCGCGATTGATGAAAGCCTTCAGGTTGTAGCAAGCGATGATACTGTCGGGCTTGCTGTGACAGTAACTATAGAGGAAGAAGAACATACGACAGTGGCATTGGCCTTTGATCAAATTCAGCTTAATAATGCAGATACAGAGTATGACTATGAGCTGGCCTCAGATTTGACGACCATTCCTATTGATGTCACCGGAGCCGCTTCAGTAATCAATGATTTTAAGGCGGCCGATTTGGATGTTTCGACTGATGTTGCCGGACTCGGCGTTGGGACGCATACCGTTTTTCTGAACATTACAAGTTCAAAAGCAGTCACGCTCCCTCGGGCTTCGGCCATTAATATAAGAATTTTGGAAAGAAATTGAAATTTCAATTCGGAAAGGGAGGTAAATCATGGTTAAGGGAAAAGTAGTTGTATCCAATCCATCAGGACTTCACTTGCGCCCTGCAAGTATCCTCTGCCGTGATGCGATGCGTTTTAAATCAAAAATCAGCTTTAAAACAGGCAATACAATTGCCAATGCTAAAAGTGTACTGAGTGTTCTCGGTGCCTGCGTACAATGCGGCGATGAGATTGAACTGATCTGCCAAGGCACAGATGAAAATGAGGCACTCAAGTTCCTGATAGAAGAGATTTCCAATGGATTGGTAGAGGAGTGATTCTTTATGTTGAATTATAAGAAGTATAGAAGAAATCCGGTACTGAATTTTCCGGAGAGGACATGGCCGGATAAAGAGATTGAAAAAGCACCGGTCTGGTGCAGTGTTGACCTGCGTGACGGCAATCAGGCGCTGATCGATCCGATGGTTGTTGAAGAAAAAATTGAGTTTTTTGACATGCTTGTTAAACTGGGCTTTAAAGAAATCGAAGTCGGATTTCCGTCGGCATCACAGATTGAATATGATTTTCTGAGAACACTGGTAGAGCGTCAGCTTATACCCGATGATGTCAAAGTTCAAGTGCTGATCCAGTGCAGACCTCATTTGATTAAAAGAACATTTGAAGCGCTGGAAGGCGTTAAAAATGTTATTGTCCATATTTACAATTCGACATCAACCCTTCAGAGGGATGTTGTTTTTAATATGAATAAAGAAGAAATAAAAAACATTGCTGTTGAAGGTGCAAAGATGGTCAAAGATTATGCTAAAGATTTTAAGGGAAATCTTTGGCTGGAGTATTCGCCGGAAAGCTTTACAGGAACAGAGGTCGACTATGCTCTGGAAGTGTGCGAGGCGGTTTTTGATGTATGGCAGCCGACAAAAGAATTGCCAATGATTGTCAATCTTCCGGCAACTGTGGAGATGACTACGCCGAATGTATATGCGGATCAGATTGAATGGATGAGTACACATTTCAGAGAAAGAGATAAGATTGTTTTAAGTGTTCACCCTCATAATGATCGCGGCACCGGTGTTGCAGCTGCTGAATTGGCACTGCTGGCAGGTGCGGATCGTGTAGAAGGCACACTGTTCGGCAACGGAGAGAGAACAGGTAATGTGGACATATTGAATATTGCGTACAATATGTTTTCACAGGGCATCAATCCTGAATTAAATATTGAAAATGTCAACAGCATTATCGATGTTTATGAAAGATGCTGTAAAATCCCTGTACATCCGAGACATCCGTATGCAGGAAAACTGGTATTTACTGCATTCTCCGGCTCTCATCAGGATGCGATCAATAAAGGTATCAAGGCAATGAAGGAACGTCATCCGGACAGATGGGAAGTGCCGTATCTTCCGATCGATCCTTCAGATATCGGCAGAGATTACGAACCGATCGTCCGTATCAACAGCCAGTCCGGCAAGGGCGGTGTTGCCTTTATTATGGAACAGTATTTCGGCTTCAAGCTGCCTAAAGAAATGCATAAAGAATTTGCAGATGCGGTTCAGGACATTTCAGAGAAACAGGGCGAAGTTACACCGGAACAGATTATGAAGAAATTCAGAGAAATGTACATTAATGCGAAAGAGCCGATGCATTTCAGAAAAATTAAAATTGAAGACATCAGTGAGCAGAATGATACTTTCGATACAAAAGTCATTTTGACATACACTGAAGATGGTGTTGAAAAGGTTATCGAAGGATACGGCAATGGCCCGATCGATGCCGTAAAACACGGTTTGAACGAAAATACAAAATATCACACAAAACTGACGCTGTATTCAGAGCATGCATTGACCATGGGCTCTGATTCACAGGCTGCCACATATATCCAGTTGATGAACTCAGATACAGGAGAAACGGCATTCGGCGTAGGCATTAGCTCAAATATTACCCGCTCTTCAATAAGAGCGATTTTCAGTGCCATTAACCGTCTGTTTTACAAAAATCGCTGATGGATGCAGTAATTCTGACGGATCGTCTGATTATCAGAGAGTTTGTTCCGGAGGATATTGACGCGCTGTATGAGATTTACGACGATCCGAAAATCATCCGCTATATAGAGCCTTTGGCAAAGGAAAAAGCGGTGGAGAAAGAAAAATTGGAAAGCTATATCCGGTATATTTACGGATTTTACGGCTTTGGCCTGTGGGCAGTCTGTAAAAAAGACACAGGACAGCTCATCGGCCGGTGCGGGCTTTCTATGTCTGATATTGACGGCAGCTGGGCGATGGAGATTGGCTATATGATCGGCATACCGTGGCAGAAGCAGGGATACGGACAGGAAAGCGTCCGGGCAGTTCTTGATTACGCAGGGCGAATGACTGATGTGTCCCAAGTTTGGGCAAGAATACATCCGGACAACGAAGCGTCTGTCAGACTGGCGGTGCGGTCAGGCTTTAAAAAGGTGAAGAAAATTGCGGGCGGTACGGAGACGCTGCTTTTATATGTCTGCGAATTACCTGCGCATTTTCAGGAAACATTGTAAAACGAGGGGGATGTCGTATGCAGCGGACGGCTGCATGTGCGGCCTCCCCTTTTTTGGATAACAGCTGAGCCGTGCCGGAGAGGTACAGCCAAACAGCTGCCTGCTTCTTAGATATATACAGAGAAAGGATAATTTCAGAAAAATGCTGATTTCAGTCATTATACCATGTTTTAATGAAGCCGAAGTCATAGAAAAAACATGGGAAAAGCTTTCAGAAGTTTTAACTGCGGATGAGCAGCACAGGGATGAACCATATATGCATGAATTAATTTTTGTCGACGACGGCAGCAGTGACGCTACCATGGCAAAAATTAAGGCGCTGGCCTGTCAGGATCACCATTTGAAATATATATCATTCAGCCGCAATTTCGGCAAGGAGGCGGCGATGCTTGCGGGACTTTCTTACGCCGCCGGCGACTGTGTGATCATTATGGATGCAGATCTTCAGCACCCGCCTGAATTAATTCCTGAAATGATCGATGGTTGGAAAGATGGATATGATCAGGTTATTGCCCGCCGAAATCGTGTCGGCGATAATAAGCGAAAGACGATGGCAGCGCATTTATATTATAAAATAATCAATCATATAGTGGATGTAAAAATGACAGACGGTATCGGAGATTTCCGGCTTTTAGACAAAAAGGCAGTGGCGGCTCTTGTATCTATGCAGGAATATAATCGTTTTTCAAAAGGATTGTTTTCATGGATCGGCTTTAAGCAAAAAATCATTAATTATGAAAACAGACAAAGAGCCGGAGGAGAAACCAAGTGGTCTTTTAAAAGGCTGCTTTCATACGGTATTGACGGCCTGATCTCCTTTAACAATAAACCGTTGAGAGCATGCTGTGTCCTTGGATTTTTCCTTGTATTTATCAGCCTTATTTATATCCTGATCACATTTATCCAGATTATTGCCCATGGGGTCGACGTGCCGGGATATTTTACACTGATCAGCGCAGTGCTTATTATCGGCGGCGTACAGCTGATTTCCATTGGTGTCCTCGGCGAGTATATCGGAAGAATTTATTATGAGGTTAAGCGCAGACCCCATTTTTTGATACAAGAAACCAATATAGCTACGGAGAATAAAACAGTCAGCGATGTTAGAAAAATGTAAACTTTTATATAAAAAATACGAAGAATTGATTTTATATGTCTTTTTCGGGGGACTGACAACGTTAGTCAATATTGTTGCTTTTTTTGTCATGGATACGCTGCTTGAAATTCATTATTTGGTTGCCAACGCGGCAGCGTGGATTTTGTCAGTGCTGTTTGCCTATGTCACAAACCGTACATGGGTATTTAAAAGTAAAAGCAGAGGCGTGGCAGCTATTGCAGGAGAAATGGCTCTTTTTGTCGGCGGACGGGTCGTATCCGGCGCAGGGGATATGCTGATTATGTTTGTATGTATTGATCTTGCGCATTTGCCGGCCCTTTTAGCAAAGATATTATCGAATGTTTTTGTCGTTATTTTTAATTATATTATCAGTAAATTGGTTATTTTCAAAAATAAAAAATAACAAAATTTTTTCACATTCGATTCACATTAAAGACACAAACGGCTGATAAGATAAAATCATCAAAAGAAAGGAGCTCGATTTGTATGAGTGAAGAATTTGAAAAAAATGATCATTCTGATATAACATCAGGCGAAAACAGTTCGGCAGGTCAGGAATCTCCGGAAAATAATCAGGAACAGTCTTCGGGAGTTTATCGTTTTAATCAGAGTGAATTAAATAAGCACAATGAAAATCAGGAGACACACAGCGGCAGTCAGAGTGGCTATACCAATACAGAAAACCAGCAGCAGTCAAGTTACAGCCAGACAAACTATGGCGGCCAGCAGCAAAGTTATTATCAGTCCGGTTACGGCCAGCAGGGAATTTACCAGAATAATTATCAGCAGAGCGGTCCGGGATACGGCGGATATCAAAGTCAGGGCGGCCAGTATGGCCCGTATCAAAATGGATACCAGCAAAATTATAATCCGTATCAGAGACCGCAAAAGCGCAGAAAAAAAGGCGAGGCAATGAAAAAAGCTAAACCGTGGATTAAGATGGTGTGCTATGGTTTAGTCTTTGGCCTTGTAGCCGGAGGTGCGCTTACCGGAGTCAATGCACTGACAAGAACACTGGGCGGAAATCAGAACGAAATTAATGTCGTTAAGACATCATCAGAAGGTGTTGAAATGATGGAGGCGCAAGATGTTTCCGATGTTGCTGAAGAAGTACTGCCATCCATTGTGGCAGTTAATACACAGGTAACTATTGAGCAGCAGGACTTCTTTGGCAGAACATACAGTCAAGAGGGTGAGGGCGCAGGCTCTGGCATCATCTTCAGTCAGGATGACGATAATATTTATATATTAACAAATAATCATGTTATTACAGATTCCACGGCGATCCAAGTAACATTTAATGATGAAACGACCGCGGAGGCACAAATCATCGGATATACGGAGAGTCCGGATATCGCAGTTTTGTCCGTACCGCTTTCATCACTTGATGATTCAACGAAAGATGCGATTAAAGTGGCAGTCATCGGCGATTCAGATCAGTTAAAGATCGGTGAAGGCGCGATCGCTATCGGTAATGCATTGGGCTATGGCCAGTCAGTCGTCACAGGTACAGTCAGTGCGCTGAACCGAACAGTTCAGCTGACAGATGGTACAGAGACAATGCTTCAGACGTCGGCAGCCATTAACCCGGGCAACAGCGGCGGTGCTCTCTTGAACACAAAAGGTGAAGTCATTGGCGTTAATACAGCAAAGTATTCAGATACAAGTGTTGAGGGCGTAGGCTGGGCAATTCCTATCAATCAGGCGATTGAAACGGCTCAGGGCATTTTAAGCGGTGATATTGTGACAAAGACCGATGAAAATACGGCGGCACTCGGCATCAGAGGCGGTACGCTCAATCAAGAATATGCTGAGCAGTACGGATTTCCTCAGGGTGTTCTCGTAACGACCGTGTATGATAATTCTGCAGCTTCAAGAGCCGGTATTCAGGCAGGTACCATTATTACAGAATTTAATGGTGTAAGAACTGAAACAATGGAAACGCTTCAGGAAGAACTGGCAAAATGCAGCCCGGGCGATTCGGTAACAATGAAAATTTGTGAGCCGAACAGTTCTGGCGGATATGGCGATGAACAGGAAGTTACAACACTGCTCGGATCCATGGCAGATATGCCGGAGGAAGAGTAAGTAAAATCAATAAAAATCCACCGGTGGTGTCAGGACGCTGCGCATCCGATAATTCGGATGACGCGGCGTCTTTTTTTGATCTTGCCGAAATAGTTCATTTTACTCCGTTTTAAAAAATTAACTTGACATATTATAATGGATAGTATACTATATGATGTATAGTATAAGAATTTGAATAATATTGTACTGTAAATAAAGTATGGAAACGAGGTGTTCAGACAGAGGGATAAAAACTTTCCGGGAGTTTTTTCCCAAACGGATTTTATAATTCTTTAAGTTGTATAACTTATCCTTTTGTCCTATAATAATCTTGTATATAAATGAGGCACAGGAGGAAAAAAGATGAGTGACTATTTAGATAAAAATACTGAAGAAAAAGATAAAGATAAAGAATATGAAGATATATGTTATGTTTGCCGACGGCCGGAGAGTAAAGCGGGAAAGATGATTCATCTGCCGATTAACAATATATGCGTATGTGCGGACTGTATGCAGAAGAGTTTTGATACGATGAATAAAGGCGGGTTTAATTATTCAGACATGATGAATTTGAATCAGCTGAACAACTTGAATTTTCAGGAACTTCTGGGCATGCCGGTGATGAACAGCGGAGAAGATCCGATTCCGCAGTCGCAGAAACTTAAAAAGAAAAAGCCGAAAGAAGAGCAGGCGCCGGCGCTGGATATCAGAGATATTCCGAAGCCGCATGTGATAAAGGCACAGCTGGATGATTATATTATCGGGCAGGAGTATGCTAAAAAAGTTGTATCAGTCGCTGTGTATAATCATTATAAAAGAGTGGCAACCAATACGATGGATGATATTGAAATTGAAAAGTCCAATATGCTGATGATAGGACCGACAGGCTGCGGCAAGACATATCTGGTAAGGACACTGGCAAAGCTGCTTGATGTGCCTTTGGCTATTACCGACGCTACCACATTGACGGAGGCCGGCTATATCGGCGACGACGTAGAAAGCGTAGTTTCCAAACTGCTGGCAAATGCGGATAATGATGTTGAAAAAGCGGAGCGGGGCATTATCTTTATCGATGAAATCGATAAAATTGCTAAAAAGAAAAATACGACGAGCCGGGATGTTTCAGGCGAGTCTGTGCAGCAGGGGCTGTTGAAATTACTTGAAGGCAGCGATATTGAAGTTCCGGTCGGCGCCAGCAGTAAAAATGCGATGGTGCCGATGACAACAGTGAATACGAGAAATATTTTATTCATCTGCGGCGGCGCTTTCCCTGATCTGGAAAATATTATTAAAGAAAGACTGACAAAGCAAAGCTCGATTGGATTTATCGCTGATTTAAAAGATAAATATGACAATGAGGAAAATCTGATCAGTAAAGTAACGATTGAAGATTTGAGAAAATTTGGAATGATTCCTGAATTTATCGGACGTTTGCCGGTGATTTTTACGCTTCAGGGTCTGACAAAGGATATGCTTGTCAAGATTTTAAAGGAGCCGAAGAATGCGATTTTAAAACAATACCAAAAGCTGCTGGCGCTTGATGAAGTGGATCTGCAGTTTGAAGACGGCGCGCTGGAAGCCATTGCCGAAAAAGCACTGGAGAAAAAGACAGGCGCCAGAGCGCTTCGGTCGATCATAGAGGAATTTATGCTTGATATTATGTATGAAATTCCTAAAGATGATAATATCGGCAGAGTGACGATTACGAGAGATTATATAGAGAATACAGGAGGACCCCGTATTGAGATGCGCGGCGCATCAGCACTGCCAATGCATTCATAAAGCGCATATACTGAAAGAAAAAACAGAGGTTTACGATGGCAGACTGCACAGAGTTGATTCTTTCAGAAGATGAAGCGGATTTTATTATTGAATACGGAGGCAATGCCGCTGATGTGACAGAAAGATATGAGGCGGACTGCATACAGGTTGTCAGTCCCAGATATGTCATTGTGCATACATCTGTAGATAAGATGGAAAATATTACAAGTTTTGCCTATAATTCAATACCGAAGCTGTACAGCCTGATGGATACGACAAGTATGGACAGTTCAGGTATTACGCGGCTGCACCGTCAGCCTTATCTGTCACTGCGGGGCAGCGGCATTTTGATCGGCATTGTCGATACGGGTATAGAATATACCCATCCGGCGTTCCGAAACGAAGACGGCACGACCCGCATTGTCAGTATATGGGATCAAAATATTCAGACCGGACCTGTGCCGGCCGGATTTGATTACGGCACAGAATATACGCGGCAGCTGATTGATGAGGCATTGGCCTCGGAAAATCCTCTGGATATCGTTCCGGTAACAGATGAACTGGGACACGGGACGGTGATGGCGGGACTTGCTGCCGGCAATGAGGACAGTGTAAATGATTTTACCGGAGCCGCGCCGGAAGCGTCAATCGCCGTTGTAAAGCTGAAGCCGGCAAAACTTTATTTGAGAGAATATCAGATGATCCGGCCGGAAGCGGTTGCATATCAGGAAAATGATATTATGCTTGGCATTCGTTATTTAATTGAAACTGCAAGCAGACTGAGACTTCCTTTGATCGTCTGCCTTGGTATCGGAACAAGTTCCGGCGATCATAACGGCCGGAGTTATTTAAACAGTTATATCAATGATGTGGGTAATCTGCTCGGCTGCTGTATGGTCAGCGCCTGCGGCAACGAAGGCAATCAAAGCGGTCATTATGCCGGTATGATTGAAAACGATATGGAATATGAAGATGTGGAAATCCGTGTTGATGCTGCGGAAAACGGATTTGTTCTCGAATTTTGGGGAAGAGCGCCGGACATTTTTTCCGTAGGCATTTTGTCACCGGGAGGCGAACGTATCGGACAGATTGCGCCGAGATACGGCCAAGTGCAGACACTGGATTTTGTATTGGAACCGACGCAGATATTTGTCCAGTACAAGCTTGTGGAGTCTTCCTCAGGCGACCAGCTCATATTGATGCGTTTTTCAAGGCCATCGGCAGGGATATGGACAATACGGGTATTCGGACAGAATCTTGTGTACAGAACGTATCATATGTGGCTGCCGGTCAGTGCATTTATCGGTCAGGGAACATATTTTTTAAGGCCCGATCCTGAGATTACGGTGACGTCGCCGGGGGACACTGCAAACTGTGTCTGCGTGGCGGCGTATAATCACCATAATGACAGTATTTATTATATGTCGGGCAGAGGATTTACACCTTCCGGAAGAATTGTGCCGGATATTGCGGCACCCGGAGTTAATGTATATACACCTGTGACAGGAGGAAGATACGGCGTGAGGAGCGGGACTTCAGTCGCGGCCGCTCATGCCGCCGGAGCTGCGGCTCTTTTGATGGAATGGGGGATTTATCAAAGAAACAATTTAAATATGGACACAACGGAAATAAAAAAGTATTTGATTCGAGGTGCCGGGAGACGTGACGATACAGTTTACCCGAATACATCATGGGGATTCGGAACATTGGATCTGTATAATGTATTTCAGGGACTGCAGACGTAACATACCATTAATAAATTAAAGAGTAGGAGGAAAAGATGATGGCATTTTTAGATGATGTAAAAAAAGGTTTAACAGATGTTTCAGAAACAATTGTAAAAAAATCAACGGAACTTGTGGAAATTCAGAAACTGAAAATGAAAAAGACATCTCTTGAGAGCGATATTAAACGTGATTATGCCTTGCTAGGAAAGCTTTATTTTGCTAAAATGGAAGCAGACGGTACACAGAGCGAGACACCGGAAGCTGCTGAGTACTTTGAACGTATTGTTCATGCAAGAGATGCTGTCGAAGAAGTTGCGCTGAAGATTTCAAAATTAAACCATGAAAAGAGTTGCCGTGCCTGCGGCGCCAAAGTACCTTTGGATACCATTTATTGTCCGAAGTGCGGCACACGTTTTGAGGATGAAGCCGAAGAAGACGCCGGGGAAGCGGAAGATGAAGTGCAGATGCAGGAAGAAGTACAGCCGGAAACTGAAGAAGCGGCGGCAGATGCCGGCGCAGCACAGGATTCGGAAGCTGAGCCTCAGGCAGAGGATATATATCCGGAGACTGCCCAAGAGACAGACGGGGCAGATGCCGAGGTTCAAGAAGACGGAGCCAAGGAAGATAGTCAGGCGGAAGAAAAAGACAAGGACAGTGTACAACAGTAAAAGCGGCCGCGGCCGTATCGCGCAAATAAAAGCCGGTGTAGAGGGGGCATATATGTTCCCTCTACATCGGCGTTTACAGGAGGATATAAATATATGGATACAAAAGATTTGATGCTGAAAAGAGAAAATGCATGGGACGTTTTTGATGACGAGACACAAAAAGCGGTTTTTGATTTTTCAGAAGATTATAAGGCGTTTCTTGATGCCGGAAAAACAGAAAGAGAATGTGTGAATGCGGCAGTTAAGATGCTTGAAAGATGCGGTTTTGAAAATCTTGAATCAAAATCTTCAGTTCAGGCCGGAGACAAAGTATATAAGAACATTCACGGAAAAGGATTGATGGCTGTTGTTGTCGGCAGAGAGGATTTAACCTGCGGTATGAATATGCTCGGCGCCCACATTGACTCTCCGAGAATCGATTTAAAGCCGATGCCGCTGTATGAAGATGAAGATATGGCATTTTTTAAAACGCATTATTATGGCGGAATTAAAAAATATCAGTGGTCGACCATGCCTCTGGCGCTTCACGGCGTGATTTTTAATCAGGATGGCGAAAAAATGGAAGTTGTTGTCGGTGAAGATGATTCTGATCCTGTATTTACGATTAATGAAATCCTTGTACATTTAAGTCAGGAGCAGCTGACAAGAAAAGGCGCCGAAGTTGTGAAGGCGGAGGAAATGAATGTCCTTGTGGGCGGACTGCCTCTGAAAGACAAAGAGGAGAAGCAACGGGTTAAAGCGGCTGTGATGACCTTATTATATGATAAATATAAAATTACAGAAAAAGATTTTATAAGTGCAGAGTTTGAACTTGTCCCGGCACATAAGGCAAAAGATATCGGTTTTGACCGGTCATTTATCGGTGCTTACGGACAGGACGACAGAGTATGCGCTTATACGGCGCTCAGAGCCATCTGCGATATCGAAGCGCCGGAAAAGACATGCGTATGCATGCTTTCAGATAAAGAAGAGGTCGGCAGCGGCGGAAATACGGGCGCTCAGTCAAGGTTATATGAAAACGCGGTCCGTATGCTGCTTGCGAAGTGCGATGGGACTTTTGATTCGTACAAATATTATACATGTATAGAAAACTCAAAGATGCTTTCATCGGATGTGACGGCAGCGTTTGAACCGTCCTATCCGTCAGCTTATGATAAGAGCAACAGCGCTTTTGCCGGCAAAGGTGTCTGCCTGATGAAATATACGGGTTCCAGAGGCAAGGGCGGCTGCAATGATGCCAACAGTGAGTTCTTTGCAGAAGTGACGAGAATGTTTGACAGGGAAGGCATTGTATGGCAGACAGGCGAACTTGGAAGAGTAGATTTGGGCGGCGGCGGTACGATTGCCGTATATATGGCAAACCTTGGCATGAATGTGATTGACTGCGGCGTGCCGGTGCTCTCTATGCATTCGCCTTTCGAAGTGACGAGCAAAGCCGATGTATATGCTACATATGGCGGTTTTAAAAAATTCCTTACTGTATAAATTTACATTCAATAGGAGTTGAAAGATATGATATTTTACGGTACAAGTGCCGCTGAAGGCATACCCAGTCCGTTTTGCGACTGCCCGGTCTGCCGAAATGCAAGGAAAGTCGGCGGAAGGGAAGTGCGCACGCGGACGATGTTTCGCATTGACCAGGCTCACTGTATTGACCTGGGTGCCGATGCTTACTGCCAGTCATTGAAATATGGAGATTTCGTCCATTTAAAGCATGTCCTTGTGACCCACACTCATGAAGATCATCTGGCATTTATAATGTTTAATATCAGAAATATGGCAATTTCAAGAGACAGCGAACCGCTCCATTATTATCTGACGGATCAGGCGTACGACATTGTTGACTTTTTTGTGAACAATAAGCCGATCCTGAAAGGAAAAATGAAAGCAATCATTGATGAGGGAATAGTCGCTTTTCATAAGCTGGAATTTCATCAGACTTATCAGATCGGCAACCTGACAGTGACACCTTTAAGAGGCAGTCATTTCGGCAATATGGGAGAGAATGCAGCCAACTATCTGATCGTGCTGCCGGACGGGCGAAAAATGTATTACGGCCTTGACACAGGCGCCTACTATGAGGAGACGATGGCTGCGCTAAATGATGCTGATTTGGACATATTTATCAGTGAATGTACATTCGGACTTACCGAGGGCAGAGTCCCGGAAGGGCACATGGATGCGTTCAGTTGTATGGATACGTTCAGAAAACTTTATGAAAAACATGCAATTACAGATCGGACGAAAATCTATTTGACCCATATTAATCATTACACCAGTACACACGCACAGCTTGCAGACTGGTTTGCAAAGCAGGATGTACCTTATGAAATTACAGTTACTTATGACGGCTATTCGATTCCGTAAATAATTATGCTACAGGAGGTTAAGAAGATGACAAGAGAAACA
This sequence comes from Candidatus Scybalocola faecipullorum, assembly GCA_018716485.1. GTDB lineage: Bacteria > Bacillota > Clostridia > Lachnospirales > Lachnospiraceae > Scybalocola_A > Scybalocola_A faecipullorum. The sequence goes on along the minus strand of DVJY01000069.1, from coordinate 613 downwards.
ATTACAGCAGCAAAAGCGCCCGCAGCCGTAGGACCATATGTTCATGCGGTCAGAGCAGGGGAGACATTATATACATCAGGACAGCTTGGACTGATTCCTGAGACGGGAACACTGCCGGAAGGCATTGAGGCGCAGACAAAGCAGGCGCTTGAAAATTTAAAAGCCGTTGTGGAAGCGGCAGGATTGACGCTGGGCAATGTTGTGAAAACGACAGTATTTTTGGCAGATATCAATGATTTTAATACAGTCAACCAAATTTATGCGCAATATTTTACCGGAGAGGCTCCGGCGCGTTCATGTGTACAGGTCGGCAAACTTCCAAAGGGCGGTCTTGTTGAAATTGAAGCCATTGCTGTCGGCTGATAAAACTTTTGCGGGGCAGATGCAGCATGATAAACTGTGTCTGTCCTCTGTTTTTTTTGACATAGCTATTTTCGCTGTTCATGTTTGAATCGAACGGATTTTTATAAAATCGTTCGATTTTTCTTTGTATGACGGGCATGCCGTCAGTCTGTGGTGAAAGTCCACAAGGGGCGTAGTTGCCGACGAACCCCAAAGCGACTCCCAAGGTTTACACCGCGAGATGTGGGCGAGAAGAAGGGATAGCGAAATC
>DVJY01000010.1 GCA_018716485.1 Candidatus Scybalocola faecipullorum | reverse complement strand
ATGGGCAATACTATTATCAGATAAATAATTCGACAGCAGAAAACCAGAAATTCGGACAATACAATTATACATATCTGGTTCTTATCAAAGAAGATTTTTCCCCATAGACACAGAAAATTTTACGCCCTCGGGAAATGTAAAAACATCTTTCCTGATGATTTTACATTTCCCCTCTTTGCTGACTATGTTGCCATTGTGAAAATTTTATTCGTGAGATTCAGAAGTATTAAAGTAAGCTTCGATTTCATCCAGTGATTTTCCTGAAGTTTCAATTAATTCGGCAATCTTCTTTAAACGAGCCTCTTTTTCTTCTTTTTCCCGAATTTCATCAAAAACAATTTTATCTTTTTTGAGCTTTTTTAAATTTGCCTTTTCTTCTTTAAGTTCTGCAGTTAATTTTTGAATTTTTTCTTCTGAAACTTGAATTAATGTGTCGTAATCTTTTGCAGCAACTTTTCTGCGCCCTCTTGGCATAAGATGAACCTCCTTAAAATTTGTTACAATAAGAATACCATCAAAATAAAAAGACGTAAAGAAAAACAGAGAAAAAATTCCAAAAACAGTATGATAAAATTATCTGCGGATACGAATTAAATACGAAATCAGATTCTGTAATCCATCCATCCGATCATATCTGCAATAACTTCATCTTTCTGGTATTCGTTCAATATTTCATGGAATAATTTGCCGTAAATTTTCATCTGCTTATCTTCGGAACCGGCAGCCGCGAAAAATTCATAAGTATCTTTCACGTTGACAAGGCCGTCTTTCTCACCGTGTGTCATCAAAACCGGATATTTAAAATCCTGTTTTTTGGGCTGAAACCACTCAAGACCGGCACAGAGCGCATAGCACAATCCGGCAGTAAAGGTTTGACGGTTATACGGATCCTTGCCGTACCAGTCAACAACTTCAGGTACAGAGCATACACCGCTGCCAAGTTCATTAGGCAGTTTCTGATGAAGATCCAATCCTTTTGGAATACCGCTGATCAGCCCTCCGGTATCCATGGTCAAGGCGCCGCTTGTAATAATGCCGCGCAGTTTTTTGTCTGGATATTTGACGCCGTATAAAGAAACTGTAAAGCCGCCCATACTATGTCCGAGAAGAAAAACAGGAATATCAGGATTTTCTTCAATAGCCATATCGACGAAAATGTTTGTATCATCCAAAAGTTCATTAAAATCACTGTAGTATGTATCTTCTCCTTCAGAACGTCCGTGCCCTCTGTGATCAAAACGATACACTGTAAAGCCTGCATCATTCAGTTTTTGAGCAAAATAATCATAACGTCCCTGATGTTCGCAAAGACCGTGAACAATAACTATAGCCGCCCGGGCATTATCAGCAGCGTCTTTTTTGAAATAAAGTTTTGTGCCGTCAAAAGAAGCGATCATCGAATCACTCATCTAAAATACCTCCGTTTCCCCAAAATGTGATTTTCAGTATCGTATAGTTAAAATTATACGGGATTTTGGTATTATGTCAATGTTTTTTCAGAAAAGAAGGCGGCTGACCGTTATATTTTTTGAATACTCTGGAAAAATAATTGTAATCGTGAAAACCGGTCATTTCTGATACTGCCGGCAGCGGCGTGCCGTTTCTGATCAGCTCGGCCGCCCGGGAAATGCGCAGTTCATTGATATAGTCTGTCAATGTAACACTTGTGTGCTTCTTAAAGAAGCGGCACAGATATGGAACTGAAAATCCGAAACGTTTGGCCAGTGACGGAAGAGCCATTTGTTCTGTGTCCATATAACGGTCGGATATAAAAAGAAGCATTTTCTTCAGCTGATTTGATGCGGCAGTATCCCTGTCAAGGGAGGTCCGCCCGGAGGGTTTGCATTGTCTGACAAGGATAGCAAGAATGTCAAAAATACATGCTTTGACGGCAAATTCGCTGCCAATGCCGGCGCTGCCGGCTTCTTTAATCAGTCTGTCAAAACAGGCGGTAATGCCGGAGCTATCGTTAAAGACGGTTGGAAATACCAGCGCGGGAGACATGAGCATTGCGAGAAAAGAAACCGGCTGACTGCCTCCGGGCGGTATGGCTGTTTCTTTTTCAAAGGCAGATGGACTGATCTGGATAATATAGTGCAATGTCTGATCTAAAAAACCGCTGCCGCGGTGAGGCTGGCACCAGTTGACAAAGCCGGCCTGTCCGGGATAGATCCATTGACTTTCATTTCCTGTGTTCAGGCAGACGCCGCCCTGACGTACATAGTAAAATTCCAATTCTTCATGCCAGTGAAATTCACAGCCTTTATATTTGGCGTCACTTTTGCGCAGAATGATGCGCACAGGCAGCGCCGGTGAAGACATAACGATTGATTCGTGATACGGCAGCATTTTAAGACTCCTTTCAAAGGTTAATATAATGCTAATTTAGTATTATAATATCCGTGGAATGACCATCTGTAAAGTGCTAAAATAAATAAAAAGACGAACAGCGGTATTTTGGGATGCCGCAGGAAAGGATGAGAAGGAATGAGAATTTTATTTGTCGACATCGATACACTGCGTCCGGATCATATGGGATGTTACGGCTACGAAAGAAATACAACGCCTCATATGGATCAGGTCTGCGAAGAGGGTGTCCGTTTTGATCATTATTACTGCTCTGATGCGCCGTGCCTGCCGTCAAGAGCCGCACTGGTCAGCGGCATGTTCGGCATCAGAAACGGCGCGGTCGGCCACGGCGGGACAGCAGCTGACCGCAGATTTACAGGGGCAAAGCGGGGCTTTACTGATCCGATCGACGACTGCAATTTTCACAATGTTTTCCGGCGTGCGGGACTGCATACTGTATCAGTAAGTACGTTTGCAGAACGTCATTCATCATATTGGTTTGATGCGGGATTTAATGAATGTTATAACGTCGGCGGCGGCGGAACCGAATCCGGTGAAGAAGTAATTCCGGTGGCTATCGACTGGCTAGAAAGAAATAAAGCGATGGACAACTGGTTTTTGCATGTCCATTTGTGGGATCCGCACACACCATACCGTGCGCCGGCGTCTTTTGGCAATCCGTTTGAAAATGAGCCTGCTGCAGGCTGGATTGACGAAAAAGTGCTCGAAAAACACAAAAAACATGTGGGACCGCACAGCATCAATGATCTGAATATGTACGATGATAAAACTGATCCGGCGTATCCGAGAATGTTGGGACACGGAGATACATTGGACGATGTAAAAAAGATATTTGACGGTTACGACTGCGGTATCCGGTATGCGGATGAACTGGTCGGACAGCTGATGGATACACTCAAGGCACAGGGCATTTACGATGATACGGCAATTATTATTACATCGGACCACGGAGAAAATATGGGTGAACTGGGTATTTACTCGGAACACGGCACGGCAGATGAGGCCACATGCCGCATACCGCTGATTATTAAATGGCCGGGCGGACAAAAGGGAATTTCTGACGAGGCATTTCACTATAATGTGGACCTTGTGCCGACAGCGGCGGATCTTCTTGGTGTTGCACGATGTGATTCATGGGATGGACAGAGTTTTTCACAGGCGGTACTGACCGGAGCTGCCGATGGACGAACATCGCTTGTAATTTCGCAGATGGCGCATGTATGTCAGCGTTCCGCACGGTTTGGCCCATGGCTGTATATACGGACATATCATGACGGATTCCATCTTTTCCCGAAAGAAATGCTCTTTAATATCGAAGAGGATCCTCATGAACAGCATGATGTGAGCAGCGAAAATCCTCAGATTTGTGCGCAGGGTGCAAAAATTATCCTTGATTGGCATGATGAGGAAATGATGAAATCTGACAGTCAGATTGATCCGCTATGGACAGTCATGGCTGAAGGAGGTCCGCACCATACAAGAGGATGGCTGGAGATTTACCTCAAACAGCTTGAGACAACCGGACGCAGTGAGGGTGCCGAAAAATTAAAAGAAAAATATTTGAAGTAATTATCGGAAGAATTGACTTGAAAACATGAACGACAAAATCAGGTGTATGCTTAAATAAAAATGAAATATAGCAGTAAACATAGCGGGCCGGGAGTTTTTGCTCCCGATCTGCTGTGTTTTGCGCTGACCGGAGCGAAGACCATCGAGCGGCAAAGCCTTTTATCCTTTTAACCACCTTAGGGTTTTTGTTGGATTTTCTTTTTGCTTTCATGGTTACCATTCCTTTGATATAACTTCCTTTTTTAGTGTTCTAACTTGATGATGATAAATAAGTGCCGGTACTGACGGAATTAGCCCCAGTAATGAGAACAGCAGGACTTTCGTTAATACGCCTATGAGAAGGAAAAGGACAAAGTAAATAACATACGGCTTCCGCAGGTTTTTGTAATACTGAATTTTATCCTCAAAAGATGTATGCAATTCAAACGGTTTTCCGTCTTTTTCCTTTTCGACGATCAATAACTCTTTATTATAGGTTGTGTTGTTAGTGGCAATTCGTCCGCCTTTTTCCGCCCACGGGCGGTATCTCACCTTTCCAATAGAGTAATTCAGATTGATATTCTTGAAAAAGACCTTATATCCCATATCTTCGAGGAATTGAAAGTATTCCTGACTGTCATTTTGGGATTTGGAACCAATATATTCAACTCGGTACTCCACACGGCCCGGATTACAGTCTTCAAACTCATATAACATTTTCTCCACGCGAATAAGCCGATAGCCTTGTTCAGCCATCTTATTTAGCCATTCTTGCTGTTTCTGTAATAGCCCGCCAAAATAGCGATAGCATTTCTTACTCATGCTCTCCACCAATTATCCTTTCTGCCGTACTTACCAGAGAATGAAGCCGTTGTAATTCTGTTTTGGTAACCGCTTTCCCTTCTTCTGTGATCTGGTATTCTTTTTTTCGTCCATCGGACGCTCCACAAGGAACAATCCAGCCTTTTTCCTGTAATGTATTCAAGGCTCCATATAACGTCCCTGCTCCCAATAATAAGCGCCCATTCGTTTCGTTCTCGATAAATTGCATAATGGCATATCCGTGTTTCGGTGTGTATAGCGACAGCAAAATAAAGAATGTCACTTCTGTCAAGGCGCCGCCTTCTGTGTTGCTTTATGGCACATGAGCATTATGCCCGGGTATGCAAAGAAATGTAAAAAAACTTTATAAAAAACGCTGTATTGACAAAGATAATCATGTGAAATATAATGTAGCATGCGACAGTAAGTGTAGCATACTACATTAATGAAAGGCCGGATAATCAATGAAAAAAGAGCGTCAGTCGAACGAGCCGATCGGAAAAATGATTAAAGTTCTCAGCGAGGCATTGAGCCGAAGTGCAAACAGAGAATTTAAGGCGCTGAATCTGACGATGCAGCAGGGCGCCGTACTTGGCTATCTGAAGAGCAGGAACGATCAGGAAAACGTTACTCAGAAGGATGTTCAAAATTATTTAAGAGTTTCTCATCCGACTGTCGTAAGTGTACTCAAAGCAATGGAGCAAAAAGGATTTATTGAAACAGCGGGCAGTGACAGCGATAAGCGTATGAAACTTGTCCGGATGACATCAAAAGCCGAATGTTCCATGCATCAAATTATCGAAGGAAGGGAGAGGATGGAAGCCAAGCTTCTTCTAGGATTTACAGAAGCCGAAGAAAAGACTCTGAGAGATTACTTGAAACGTTTATACGAAAATATCAGGGAGGAATAAGAATGAACAGAAAGCTTTTTAAATCAGTCCGCGAGTATAAAAAACAATCTGTTCTGGCCCCGATTTTTGTCATATTGGAAGTACTGATGGAAGTGCTTATCCCATATCAGATGGCAAAAATTATCGACAATGGTATACAGAACGGAGACCTTTCCTACATTATAAAAATGGGCGTAATTCTTGTGCTGATGGCGATGCTTGCACTGCTTTTCGGCGCGATGGCCGGAAATTATGCTGCGATTGCCGGTGCAGGCTATGCTAAAAATTTACGCCGGGATATCTTCTATAAAATCCAGGATTTTTCATTTAAAAATATCGACAATTTTTCAACATCCGGTCTTGTGACACGTTTGACCACAGATATTACAAACGTACAGATGGCCTATATGATGAGCATACGTCTGCTGGCAAGAGCGCCGATCATGATTATTTTATCATGGATCATGACATTGACGCTCAATGTACAGGTAGCAATTATTCTTCTGATTGTTATTCCGATTCTCGGCGGCGCGCTCATTTTTATTGCCAAAAAAGCACATCCGCATTTTGTTCAGGTGTTTGATGAATACGATGTATTAAATAATACAGTTCAGGAAAATGTCAATGCGGCGCGTGTTGTTAAAGCGTATGTCAGGGAAGATCATGAAATTGAAAAATTCCATGGCATATCAAAAGTTGTCTATGACTTGTTTACAAAAGCAGAAAAGATTGTTGCATGGAATAACCCGGTCATGATGTTTGTCATGTATACAGTTATTGTATTGATGCTTTTGGTCGGAGGCAGAAGTATCGTTCTCGGTTCCATGGAGACCGGGGAACTGACAAGTATTGTTGTTTATGCAATTCAGATATTAATGTCCTTAATGATGGTGACATTTGTGTTTGTAATGATTATGATCGCCGAAGCATCGACAGATCGTATTACAGAAGTTTTGTCCGAAGTGCCTGAGATGGAAAATGGCGCGGAGGCGGTTAAAGAAGTAAAAGACGGAGACATTGTATTTGACAATGTCAGCTTCAGTTATGCCGGCGAAGGCGGTGCGCTGTCACTGAAAAATGTGAATCTTCACATTAAAGCCGGACAGACGATCGGAATTATCGGCGGCACCGGAAGTTCTAAGACGACGCTTGTTCAGCTGATCCCAAGACTTTACGATGTGACAGAAGGTTCCGTTAAAGTCGGCGGTCTTGATGTGCGCAAATATGATCTGGAGGCGCTCAGAGATCAGGTGTCTATGGTGCTTCAGAAAAATGTCCTTTTTACAGGAACGATTTATGATAATATCCGCTGGGGTGATGAAAATGCGACGGACGAGGAAGTACAGCGAGTGTGCCGTCTTGCTCAGGCCGACGGTTTTGTCAGAGAATTCCCTGATGGTTATGATACGATGATCGCTCAGGGCGGAAACAATGTTTCCGGCGGTCAGAAACAGCGTTTATGTATTGCGCGGGCGCTGCTGAAAAAACCGAAAATATTGATTTTGGATGACTCCACAAGCGCGGTGGATACAAAGACCGACGCGCTGATCCGAAAAGCATTCAGAGAAGAAATTCCGAATACGACAAAGATTATCATCGCTCAGCGTGTATCTTCCATTGAAGATGCAGATCAGATTATAGTGATGGACAATGGAGAAATCAACGGCATCGGGACTTCAGAAGAATTGCTTCAGAATAATGCGATCTACCGTGAAGTTTACGAATCACAGACAAACGGAGGTGGAGACGATGAATGATAAAAGACCTACAGTAACGCGCGAAACATTAAAAACGGCCAAACGGCTGCTTGGTTATGTGACCGGTGTTTTCAGAGTACAGTTTGTAATCGTTGTCATTTGTATTCTCATGTGTTCAGTGGCATCGATCTCCGTATCGCTTTCGATGAGATTCCTTTTGGATGATTATATTATTCCGCTGATTGGCAATACAGATCCGAATTTTTCGGAAATGTACCGTGCGCTGACAATACTGGGTATTATATTTGCCCTTGGTGTTGTCGCTTCGTTTGTTTACAATCGTTTGATGGTCAATATCGGGCAGGGCGTACTTAAAAAAGTCAGAGATGAGATGTTTGAGCACATGCAGTATTTGCCGATCCGCTATTTTGACCAGCATACCCACGGCGAAATTATGAGCCGTTATACAAACGATACAGACACACTGCGCCAGATGATCAATCAGGCGCTGCCTCAGGTGCTGATGTCCTGCTTTACAATTACAGTTACATTTGTCTCTATGGTTGTTCTGAGTCCGCTGCTGACAGTGCTTGCGGTACTGATGATCATTCTTATGGTTTTTGTGACGAAAAAAGTGGGCAATAACAGCGGTAAATATTTCCTGAAGCAACAGATGAGCCTTGCGGCAGTGACCGGTTTTGTCGAAGAGCGGATGAACGGTCAGCGAGTTATTAAAATTTTCAACCATGAAAAGGTGTCCGAAGAAGAATTCGATAAGTTTAATGAAGAACTGTTTGAAAGTTCTGCCAACGCCAATAAATTTGCCAATATGATGGGACCGATCATCGGTAATCTTGGAAACCTTCAGTTCGTGCTGACAGCTGTGTTTGGAGGATTTTTATCAATCATTGGCGTCGGCGGCATTACACTTGGTGTTATGGCATCTTATCTGCAGTTTACGAGAAGCTTTACACAGCCGTTCATGCAGATCGCACAGCAGTTTAATGCGGTGATTATGGCGCTTGCCGGTGCTGAACGTATTTTTGCTATGATGGATGAAAAGCCGGAAGTTGATGAAGGTTATGTTAAATTAGTCAATGCCAAAAAAGATGCCGACGGCAATATTATAGAATGTAAAGAAAGAACCGGCATGTGGGCATGGAAGCATCCCCATCAGGCCGACGGCACAGTTACCTATACAGAATTAAAGGGTGATGTGCGTTTCTTTGATATGACTTTCGGTTATACGGATAAAAAGATGGTTCTGCACAATATTACGCTGTATGCGAAGCCGGGACAGAAGCTTGCTTTTGTCGGCTCTACAGGCGCAGGGAAAACGACGATCACAAACCTGATCAACCGTTTTTATGACGTTCAGGATGGCAAGATCAGATATGACGGTATTAATATTAATAAGATCAAGAAGGCGGATCTTCGGCGTTCTCTTGGTATCGTTCTGCAGGATACCCATCTGTTTACGGGAACAATTATGGAAAATATCCGTTACGGAAAACTGGATGCTACCGATGAAGAAGTTTACGCAGCCGCAAAACTGGCTTATGCGGATCAGTTTATCCGCCGTCTGCCAAAAGGCTATGATACAATGCTGACAAGCGACGGAGAGGAATTATCTCAGGGCCAGCGTCAGCTGCTTGCCATTGCCAGAGCGGCTGTTGCCAATCCGCCGGTATTGATTCTTGATGAGGCAACGTCCAGCATTGATACGCGTACAGAAAGTATTGTTCAGAAAGGTATGGACAACTTAATGAAAGGGCGTACCGTTTTCGTGATTGCTCACCGCTTGTCCACCATCAGAAACAGTGACGCGATTATTGTTCTGGAACATGGCCGAATTATTGAGCGCGGCGATCATGAAGATTTGATCAAACAGCACGGCACATATTATCAATTATATACAGGAAAGCTGGAACTGGATTAACACCGTACATCGATTTTGGGGCAGACCAATTTGGCCTGCCCTGTTGCTTTTTCAGAAAGAAAATATTAAAATAAAACCAGTCATATTCGGGAGGGCTGTCCATGAAAAAAAAGACACTGAGAACTGCGCAGGAAGAGATAACGGGTATTGTGCCGGTAATTTTATTCAGTATTCTTTGGTATACCATATTGATCCGGCTGATGGTTCAGGCGGGGGCGGGAGGCCTTTTAAGTACAGGAGGCATCGTTTATCTGCTGTTTGCCGCGGCAGGACTGCTTCCGATTTATACGGTTATTCAGAAAATACGAAAAGCGATGTATTACAGAAAACTCAGAAAGCAGACAATCGCACATGGACGCAGAGAAAAAGGACGTATTGTCAATGTAATTCAAAGGACGGAAACGCTCCCGTCATCAAGGGGCAGGACGCGCATGCGCACACTCTATTTTCTCAGTGTTGAGATAACAGACAGCGCAAGCGGCGCTGTGTATCAAATTGAGAGCGACGCGTATTCAAAGCCGCCGGACCGATGGCTGGCATCGCCGGAAGTGACGGTGTATACCGATGCCAGCGGCTGGAAACGTTTTCTTGAAGATTTCAGATTTAAGCATCATAAAGATGATCCGGGTATATTTCCGGATCGGCCTGAATTCAGGGAAGGCACGGGATTTTATCGGGTGATGGAAGTTATCATTATTGTATTAATGCTTCTTGTCATCGTCAGCCAGCTGCTGTAAATTCACTGCCCGGCAGGATTAAAGAGTGCTGCCGGGCAGTTGCTGTCAGAAAGTTATCTTATTATTCAGCGGCATCCACAGTCGCTGCGAGGTACATATTGTCCCTGCGTTGTATAGCATCCACGGTCTGAATCGGCGGTTGAAGACGGCGCGGCGCATCCGCAGCTGTTATCCTGACTGCTGCGGGCAGTATTTGAACGGCTGCATCCGCAGCTTGTTTCGGTATTCCGGCCTGATGAAGCACAGCCGCATCCGCACTGTCCGCTGTTTCCGGCGGAAAAGGCGAAAGGGCGGGCACAGCCGCAGGACTGCTGATTGCTCTGAGATGCAATCAGCAGGAGTATTAGCAGGCAGCTTGAATTGCACATAGATTTTATCCCTCCTTCACTGTTCAGTATATGATTCAGTAACAAAAAGGTCAGGGTTTTATGAAAAAAGTTTGGAGGAACATATGATTCGGATGATTGCATCGGATATTGACGGTACATTGCTTGACGGCTGCGGTCGCCTTTCTGAGCGTACAAAAAAAGCGCTTGATGATGCCGCGGTCCGGAAAATACATACAGTAATTGCTACCGGACGGGCGTTTTCAGCGCTGCCGGAAACACTGAAAAGTTTGGAAGCGCTGGAATATGTCATTACTTCCAATGGATCGAGTATTTTCAGGCTGTCGGACGGCAGGCGGATCGCAGGCTGGGACATGCCCGAGACACTCGTGATGTCAGCAAAGACAATTTTCAGAAAGTATCCGTATCCCATCGAAGTTTTTATTCATGGCAGAGCTTACGCGCAGGCGGATTACTGCCGCTGCCCTCAAAAGTTTGGCGTGCCGAAATCTTCTGTATCATATGTGCAGACGACCCGCATACCGACAGAGGATATTGACGGGCTGATCGAACGCTGCCGGGATCAGATTGAAGGTATGGACATGATTGTTGATGATATGAAAATGAAATCGGAAATCCGAGGGCAGTTGGAGCAGCTTGACAATATTTATGTGACAACGTCAGCAGACCATTATATAGAAATTGCCGCAGGCGGCTGCAGCAAGGCGGCGGCGCTGAGAATTCTGGCTCAAATGCTTGGGATTGATCTTGCAGATGCGGCGGCTTTCGGAGATGGAGAAAATGACCTTGAGATGATAGAAGCGTGCGGGATTGGTGTTGCAGTGGGCAATGCCTGTGAACGGCTGCTTGCTGCGGCGGATATCATAGCCCCTGATCACAGCGAAGACGGCGTTGCGTGCATACTTGAACAGCTTTGTCAGACGATTTAAATTCAGAGTGTCTGCTTTACAAAGCGCCGGAAAGCATAGTATAATAAAATGCAAAATTTTGAGAGGAGCATTGTCATGGAGCATTCAAAAGTTTATTTTACTAATTTGAGAACAAAATTAAACGAAGGTCTGCCTAAAAAACTGCAGAAGCTTATTAAGGCGGCAGGTATTGAGCAGATTGATTTCAAAAATAAATATACAGCAATA
>DVJY01000009.1 GCA_018716485.1 Candidatus Scybalocola faecipullorum | reverse complement strand
GCTTACATCACGTAAATTCGTACGACTCGTTTTTGGATTGCTGGCCAAAAACCAACTGTACACCGGCGAAAAGCTGGACGCTGAATATCATATCAAGTCGAACTGACATTCGGTTTTTTTGAAATATATACCGAAGGTCTATTAAAGTTACCCTTTTTTCCGAAATACACATCAAAATCTTTTTAAAAAAGTTCTTGACATATCACCAGAATGCTTCTTCAATATATCATGAATATATTGAAATAAAATCCGATGCGCAATTATTTGTTTTTAGCGCAAACCTTTTGTTTGATTATGATTATATCACTCTGTTTTTTATCTGTAAATTGTGATGTTTACTATTATTCGGCATTTGATTTATACATTTCTCACAAAATTCTATGATTTTTTGGCGCAAATTTGCGCGCTTATCTTTGTATCATATGCCATCTGCATCTTTTACACAAATTTATGAGGGGCATTTTTTCAAAAAGCAAAAAAGAACAGGATGAGTTTTACAATCATATAGCATCTCATCCTGCTCTTTATCGTCAAATATATATATACATTAAAAACTGTCTTTGCTTTATTTCATGTTATTTTGTCGATTCTTTGATTACAACTTCATAATCAAGCACGGTCTTTTGCTGAACAGGGCGCCCGGCCAAAAAATCCAGCAGGACCCGGCATGCTGTCCGCCCAAGCTCTACACTGTCAAATTTCAGCGACGTTACAGAAATCGGATAGCTGTCAAGTATTTCACTGTTATGGCACGACGCCACCCGCATATCTTCAGGAATACGTGCGCCCTGACTACGCAGCTCCTGAAGGACAATATTACAGATAGAATCATCCTGACACAAAATACAATCCACTTTCCGAATAAGCATCTCATCAATTTTTTTGCGCATCATCGTTTCTGTCTGATTTTCTCTGCTGACAAGAGACCAATCTATGGGCACGCCCACATCTTCATGAGCCTGCATATATCCGGCAAAGCGCTGCTCATTGACAACCTGTCCGCCCGTATTGCCCAAATACGCAATTCTTCTCCACTTTCTTGACAGGAGAATGGATGTCAGATCTCTGCAGGCGCCTTTATTATCATGGTCGACCTGAAGTACCGAACTGTCTTCCAGCGAACCGACAGTTACAAACGGCACATTCCGTTCTTTCAAAAATTGCGCAAATACATCATTTCTGTATGTCCGGCCCAAAATCATACCATCGACTTTATGCTTATCCAACATTTCCTCCAGATGTGTTGTATCCTTGCCGTTTGTCGTTACAACAAACATATCATATCCATTGGCCAGAGCCACCTCGTCCACACCGTACATGCATGTATAGAAAAAAGGCAGATCAATGAGCTCTTTGACTTCAGGGATAATAATGGCAATATTATTTGTCCTTGCATCTGTCAGCCGCCCTGCGAAACTGTTGGGGCTGTAATTATGAAGCTTTATATAATCAAGCACCTTCTGCCGGGTTTCTTCGCCGATTCGCCCTTTTCCGGAAATGGCTCTGGATACAGTCGTCACAGATACGTCCAACGCTGCCGCCACATCGTTGATGGTCAACTTTTTGCGCTTTTCCGACATGATATTATATCGCCTCCTTATTCCGTTTATATACTATATTTTTAAATACTGTAATTTAAATCAAGTATGCATCATTATGAAGGTCATGTCAATATTCTGCGCAAATTTTTGTAATTATCTTTTCAAAAAAAACAGTGTCATTTAATCTCAAAAAGTACTTGACAATCCATATGTATATGCTATACTCATGTCTTGCAATCAAGAATTTACGCAGATTATGCAATGTTCATCGGAAGGTTTGCGGACGCATCCGCAACGACCGGAGAAGATGTCGAGTGCGCTCGGTTATTTTTTTAAATAACCGGGCGCACTTTTTTTATATTTACAACTCAAACGGCATCTTACTTAATTTGCAGGAAAGGAGACCTTTATGAAACTGATTGTACAATTTATCCGGCCGCACTGGAAATTATGTGCAGCCACCATTTTACTCCTGATCATTGACGTGACAGGCGCGCTTATAATTTCCACACTTGCCGCGAAGATGCTCAATCTGGGCACATCGGGCGCTTCTTTTGAAACGCTGATCCATACCGGCATTTTAATGGCCGCAGCCTCGGTCCTGTCCAGTGTGTGCGCCATTTTAGGCGGTTACGCCTGTGCGTCGCTGTCGGCCCGAGTCGGCAAAGATATGCGCGTAGCGCTTTATAAAAAATCACTGAAACTGTCCATCTATGACTTCCGTCATTTTGGAACAGCTTCCATCACTACACGAACTGTATCTGATATTACGACGATTCAGTTCGCCCTGACCAGCTTTATCCAGATGGTTATCCCTGTTCCGGTCATCTTTATCGTTGCTCTGGTGCTGGCTTTCAGTCTGGATATCGAAATCGATTTTATTTTGCTGATTGTTGTCGCTGTTGTATTTGTTTTGGCAATGCTTATTATGAAAAGTGCGGCGCCGCTGTTTAGAAAGCTGCAAAAGCTTCTGGACCGGCTGACCACCATTCTTTTGGAAAATATCACCGGTGTCCGTGTTGTCCGCGCATTTAATAATGAGCACCGGGAAGAAAACCGTATGGGAACTTCATTTGCGGATTATGCAGCAACTTCTATCAAGGCGAACCGGCGTTTTGCCAACCTTGACGGTTTATCTTTCCTCTTTATTAATTTATTTATTGTGATTGTTTATTGGCTCAGCGGCGGCCGAATCAGCACCGGTCATCTTCAGATCGGCGACATTACAGCAGTCATCGGCTACGCCATGATGGTTCTGTATTTTCTGATGATGGCCCAAATGGTTATTTTGACAATGCCCCACGCGCTGGAATGCTGCGAACGTACAAGTTTTGTCATTGCCCACAGGCTCTCAACTATCCGGGACGCCGATAATATTTTATTCATGGAACACGGTAATATTATCGAACAGGGCAATCACAAAGAACTTTTGGCAAAAGGCGGCGCCTATGCCGCACTCTATTACAGTCAGTTTGAATAATTGCAAAAAATAGCCGGGGATTTCATGCATATATGAAATCTCCGGCCTTTGCCTATTATTCCATCTTTGATAATTCCTCTGTCAGTTTTAATATCTGAGGCGCCAGTCTTTCCCGTTCTTTAGCAGTAATCCGGTTATAAATAGGGTATGCTGCAATGATTGCTGCAATACCGATCACGCCGACGACAATGCCAAGTATAAACAGCTGTTCCATCCAAACCATCGTACAGCTCATACCGATGCCTAAAAGCAGACAACCGATCACACCGACAGCTATTGAAACCGCTGTTCCCTTTCTATTTGTGCTTTTGTCCAAACGCCTCAGCTGCTCCATCTTATCTTCTTCCTGAGGCAAATATTTTTTGCGGATTTTTTGAATTTCATCCTGCTGTTTTGCCGAGTAGGTATACTGAAAAGTATCCGTTTTATCATTCACAGTACATCATCCTTTCAAATTTCTATTTTCTATTTTTAATTGCTTTGCAGCATGAACACTCATATAAATACCCATGACGACCACTATAAAACACACGGCTCCGCCTGTTGTTCCCACCATAATCTGCCGAAAATAAGGCATATTGCTTCCGGTGTCAAACTGTGTCAGCATCGCCGTTTCTAAAGAAAGCATAGAAACAAGCGCCGCCGCCAAATTGACAGCCCTTGATGCTGAGATGACCGGACTGCGGTATTTGCGGTACTTGACCAGGTTGACCACAGCCATAATCGTCACATAAAAAGCATACATTGCCATAATATAAATCAAATATCCGCCGTAATGAAAGCCTCTGTTCTGACTGATGACAAGAATTACCACGCCTGCCAAAGACATATTCATCAGCGTCAGCACAATGCCGCACAGCCGATAGCGCCGCCATTCCGCGGCCTGATTTTGTCCGAATCCGCTCCGATAGGAATATCTTACAAGAGTAACACGCATCACAGACAGACATATATAATACACTGCCAATGTTCCAAACCAAACAGAACGGTAATATATACCCGAAAACGCATTGACCCCTGAGTACAGCAAATTAATACCCATGGAACACAGCAGTGACGCTTTGATTTTCAAAGACGTATCCCCGAGAAATCGGCGGACAATCGGCTGCGACTGAAACCACCGGCGCACTCTGCGGATCAGCGGCACAACATTCACACAAACTATGGTCAGCGAATATGCCGAAACAACATAAGCAATATATGACACCGGACTTTCTTCTCCTGCAGCAAGAAATGCATACAAAAGCAGTATTGCTGCCACCGGTACGCTGATAATCACAACCGCCGGCCCGGGAAATAAACATTTATTCACGACCTTTTTCAGAATTTTCATCTTTTCCTCTTTCCTGACGCACCTGCTGCGTCAATAATGGTAGATTCGGAAGTTTACTTCCAAACCGTTTTCTCCTGAGTCTGACTGTAAATGTTGTCCCTTTGCCTACTTCACTGCTTACGGAAATATCTCCGCCGATAATATCAATTACTCTGCGCACCAGCGCCAATCCGAGCCCGCTGCCCGCAGCCGCGTGGGAGGAATCTCCCTGATAAAACTTTTCAAAAATATGTTTGCCCACTTCGGGCGAAATACCGCAGCCGGTGTCGGAAACACAGACAACGGCATCATCACCGTCTGACTTCAAAGAAAGTTTAACCTTTCCGCCCTTCTCTGTAAACTTAATCGCATTGGAAAACAAATTATTCCATACGAGTGAAAGCAATTCCCCATCCGTATCGACCATCACCTGATCTTCCACATCGGTATCAATTTCCAGCTGCTTATCTTCCCACGCACTTTCAAATGCAAGCAAACACTCACAAAGCTGCTCTCCAAGATCATAAGTTTCTGATACCGGATAAATCTGCTGATTTTCCAATTTGTTCAGTTTCAAAATATTTGTGATCAGATTTGCCAGACGTCTCGATGCCTCTGTCACCGCTTTTGCGTATTCCAGCCGTTTTTCTTCCTCCAATCCCGGCTTTTGCAGCATCGTCCCGTAATTTTGAATGACTGTCAGCGGTGTTTTCAATTCATGGGATACATTGGCAATAAAATCTGTACGCAATGTTTCTATCCCCGAAAGTTCCTCTGCCATCTGATTGAAATAATCGGCAATGACGCCAAATCCGTCTGCTGTATCGATGCTGTGCATCCGGGTGATACGCACTGAAAAATCGCCCTGCTTCATCTGTTCTGCTGCACTGACAATTTTTTTTACAGGACGGTCAATCATAAATTTTCTGCGTATTTCATCAATAACTGAACAGATCAGGCTTAAAAACACCACATTTAAAAAGGTCAGCTTTGCTGCCTGTTCAATGTATGCCTGTGTCAATTCTATTCCCGAAACTCTCATCACACTATTAAGAAATAAAATCATACAGCAGCTGATAACAAAAGCCATCAGCAGAAAAAAACATAAAAAGCGCCACAGCGCCACAAGCCAGCGCTGCATATTTTTCTTTTCTTTTTTCATTTCAGTACCGCCTTATACCCTAAGCCGTGGACAGTAACAATTTCAAAATCGTGGCAGTCTGAAAATTTGTCGCGCAGCTTTGTCATATACACATCAACCGTCCGCGGACCTGATGACGATGTGCTGTCCCAAAATTCATCCATCAGCTGAGACCGGGTAAATGTCTTTTTCGGATATGACAGCAGTTTATAGATCAAATTAAATTCCCGAACGGTCAACGGTATTTCTTCTTCATTTAAGTATGCCATATGTTCTTCCGCATCAAGGGTCAGACTTCCAACCGTTAATTTTTTGCTTGCTGCGATTTTAGCTCTGCGCAGCAGCGCTTCAATCCTCAAAAGCAATTCGTCAAGGTCTGCCGGTTTTACCATATAATCGTCAATACCGGCTTTAAATCCGCGCCGCTTGGATGCAAAATCATCTCTTGCCGTCATAAACAAAATCGGTATTTCCTGATTCAGCTCCCTCACATTTTCAGCAAATTCAAAACCGTCAACACCGGGCATCATAATATCAGAAATGATCAGGTCGAACATCGTCCCGCCATACATTGCATCATAAGCTTCATTGGCACTAAGGCAGCCCACTGTCTCATAGCCATTCTGATTCAAATAAGAACATACTGTTTTATTCAGTTCTCTTTCATCTTCTACAACCAATATTTTAAACATGACCTCTGCCTCCTCATTTTTTTCGATTGTAGCATAGAAATGTTAAAGTTTTGTTTATATATGACACATTTTATATAAAAATTCCTGAAGTAAGCTATTCAAGTTTGATTACAGCTTACTTCAGGAATGTTTTTATTTCACTATCATCTATTATTTAAATCCTTTTGCCAGCGGAATCAGGCAAAGGAGTACAATAATGCCGACAAGTCCGATCAGTATTCCGATGATCATATTGCTCCATACCATCGTCAAACACATGCCGACACCGAGAAGAAGGGCACCGGCAATACCCAGAAGTACTGTGCCGATGGTTTTTCCCGAGATATGTATCGGATTTTTATGCTCCATCTTTCTCCATACGAAAATCATAATTAAAAGAACAAGCACACCGGCAGCGCCCATCACAACTCCGGGAACAAAAGCATCCCATTCCGGAATTAACGCCATACACATGCCAAGTGCAAATAAAATACCGCCGATCACACCTAAAATCATTACAACAAAACTGCTTTTCTTCATCATCTTTACCTCGCTTATTTATTCATCATTCTCTCTTTGTTTTCTTTGTCCAGACGTTCTTTGGCTTCTTCAACCGTTTCCCCGTCTTTTGTCAGAAACTGATCCACAAAGGCATCCGTCATCTTTGTAAAACCGCCGACCACACCGTCTTCAATCTTTTTATACCCTCCGACGACGCCGTCCTCGATTTTTTTATAACCGCCGACCACCTTTTCTGCAATTTTTTCATTTACTTTAACGAGTTTTGATTTTGCCATATTTAAGCCCCTTTTCTTAATTTAATTTTGCCTTGTTTCATTTGATGGCTTAAATATACTGCTGTGATATTTAAAAAGCATTTCTGTTTTGTTTACGAAATGTTAATTTCTCTGTTTTATTGTTCTTGAAAACCCGCTGCCGTCATGGGTTGTAAAATGAAAGAATTCTTAGATTTGTGTCTCCATGGCAAATCAACGATTCCCCAAAGGAAAGTGGTTCTTGAAAAAAAACAGGCAGCACTGCGCGCCTCAATTCAGGAGCTGGAAGACAGTGTTGCCTACATCGACTGGAAACAAAATTTTTATGATGATGTCCTTTCCGGAAAACAGCCTTATATCAGCAATCTGTTCCGCCCGGACAATCAGTGAGGCCGGACGCCGCGCTTACAATACTGCCATGGCCACGGTTCCCGCTGTCAGTAAAATAAGCCCGGCCAGCGCCTTTTTGCTCAGCTTTTCTCCAAAGACAAAATAAGAGAATACTGCCGTAACAAGGACACTCAGCTTATCCACAGGCGCCACCACACTGGCAGGCCCCTCCTGAAGCGCCCGGTAATAGCACAGCCACGACGCTCCCGTGGCAATACCCGAAAGGCATATAAAAGCAAGTTCCCTGCCTTTGATTTTTCTTACTTCGTTTTGTCTGCCTGTAATAAAAACCATCAGCCATGCCATAACCAACACAACGGCAGTGCGGATTGCTGTGCCCAGATTTGATTCCACATCGGATATGCCGATTTTTCCTAAAATCGCTGTCAGACTTGCGAAAAAAGCGGAGCCTGCAGCATACAAAAGCCAGCTTGATCTGCCGCCGCTTTTCGTTTCGCTCACATCTTTCTTTTCAATCATCAGCAAAATCCCCGCCGCAATAGCCACTACAGCCAGCGCTTTTTGAAAGCTGACACCCTCTCCGAGAAAAATAAGCGCCAATATGATGGTCAATACGGTGCTTGATTTGTCTACGGGAACGACTTTATTAATATCCCCAAGCTGGAGCGCCCGGAAATAACACAGCCATGACGCCCCTGTCGCCGCGCCGGAAAGCACTAAAAACAGCAGTGTCCGTCCGCTTATACTACCGATCTGATTCAACGAACCAGCTGCTCCTGCAATGAGCCATGAAAAAATTAAAATAACGAATGTCCGTATCGCCGTCGCTGCGGTTGAATCCGCCTTTCGGATGCCGCATTTTGCCAGTATCGAAGTAATCCCCGCAAAAAAAGCGGAGCCTGCAGCATACAAAAGCCACATCGTTCATTCCCTCTTTCTTTTAATCATTCAGCCGATAGCCTGCACCCCAGACCATTTCGATGATTTTCGGATCTCTTGCATCATCCTCGATTTTTTCTCTGATACGGTTAATATGTACTGATACTGTCGCTGCATCGGATACATAATC
This sequence comes from Candidatus Scybalocola faecipullorum, assembly GCA_018716485.1. Classification (GTDB taxonomy): domain Bacteria; phylum Bacillota; class Clostridia; order Lachnospirales; family Lachnospiraceae; genus Scybalocola_A; species Scybalocola_A faecipullorum. The sequence goes on along the minus strand of DVJY01000009.1, from coordinate 7,589 downwards.
AAAGCTCCATATTTTCTCAAACAATACTTCCTTTGAAAATAGAATATTGGGATTCTGTGCAAAAAATAAAAGAAGCTCAAATTCGCGCCGGGGCATCTTAATTTCCTCACCTTTTTTCCAGACTTTCCATGTCTTTGCTTCAATGATCAGATCTCCGACAGTAATTCTATCATCCTTTTCTTTTGATTCGCCTTTTTTCGGTCAGACGGTTATAACGGTTCAGATGGGCGCGCACTCTGGCCACAAGCTGCAGCGGGTCAAAAGGCTTCGTAATATAATCATCAGCTCCAAGGCCGAGGCCCCGGATCACATCAACCGCTTCGGCACGGGCAGTCACCATTAAAATCGGAATATCAATCTCATCTCTTACGGCGCGGCAAATATCATATCCATTGCATCCGGGAAGCATAATATCCAGCAGCAGAAGTTCATATTGATTTGTTTTTAATTCTTCTACAACCTTGGTTCCGTCTGAAATCAGCATTGTCTCATAGCCGCTGCCTTTTTCGTTTCTCGCTTCGTCACACCGATAAAACCGTTCAAAAATCTTTTGAATTTTTTCTTCCGGGACACCTGCGCCGTTATCCTTCCATTCCAAAATGAGATATTTTTCAGTCTCATCAACCGCTATGTTAATAACCACCGGACACACCCCGGCATATTTCAGACTATTTTCCAGTAAATTGTCAAAAACGCGCTGCACCTGCTACCCTTGAATGGACGTCAGAGGCGTGCGCAGATCATGGGAAATTCCCGTCACCATGTCAATTCTTGCCCGTTCATTACTGATGCGCTGTTCTCTGTCTGCTCGGATTGTATGCTGCATGGCGTTAAAAGTCTGGCAGACATGCTCAAACTCTTTTTCTCCGTGATAATCTATATCCTCTTCAAGATGACCGCAAGGAATCTTCAAAAAAATCAGAACCGCCATGATGATAAGCAAAAGCAAAACCATCGCGCAGCAAAGAATCATCATGTTTGATCGAAACATGCGCTTTTTCAATGACATGTCGTCACCCCGTTTATATTTTTTATATTTTTATCATAGCGCAGATATCTGCCGATGTACAGATACAATACGGCATAGGCTGCTATATTTTACTGTGCCCGAAATTTGGCGCCGCCTTTTTGCGCACATACTCCAAAATGACAATGACTGCAGCCGCCATCACCGCACCTGACACAATCCAGATCATCATCGCTGATGTCATTGGAACTATTTCAAACAGCGACGGCAGCAATGCCAATGCCAGAAATGTTCCGGCCGCTATAGTCACACAAATAAACACACGCAGTATACTCCATGGAAAACAGCTTTTCACCACTGCCGCCATAGAAATCAAAATAAGCAGCAGATACATGACAGTCCGGCACTGTACCGCTGAAAACGGCGCAAATAAACTTGTGATAATAATCATTACCGTCACCGCAATGCCAAAAGGCGCCGCATGAGAGAGGGCAGTCGGAAGGAATTTCCCGCGTATCCGCCGAATGTCCGATTCAAAAATTGTCAAAAAGGACGGATAGGCCTCAATACATGCATCAACCAGCGTGATCTGTATCGGAATAAACGGAAACGGCTGATTGGTCAGCAGGCAGAAAAACGAAACAAGCATGGAGTAAATTGTCTTAATAAAAAATACCTGGGCTGTACGGGTCACATTATGAATAACCTTACGTCCTTCCATGACGACTTGAGGCAAGTGGTCAAAGTTTGATTCCAAAAGAACAACCTGAGAAATCTGCCGGCTGGCATCGCTGCCGTCCGCCACGGCGATCGAACAGTCAGCCTCCCGCAAAGCCAGCAGATCGTTCACACCGTCTCCGGTCATCGCCACCTGGTGTCCCTGTCTTTTTAATGCAATGACAAGCTCCTGTTTTTGTTTTGGCGTCACTCTGGCAAAGACAGTGTAGTCACTGCACAGCCGGTCATAATCCGGATTTTCACCCAGCCGGGACATGTCCACAGCGTCATGCCACCGTCGAAGTCCTGCCCGTTTTGCAATCATTGATACCGTTTTAACATGATCGCCTGAAATAATTTTGACTTCAACGCCCTCTTTTCTGAAAAATTCCAAAGTTTCCTTCGTATGCGGACGAATCGTATCTTCCAGTACAACGCTATACAGCGGATAAATATCCGACGGCAGAGCGCTGTCGTCCTTCCACATCTTTCCGGAATACCCGATGACAATCACTCTTCGTCCCCGCTCCAATTCCTGTTCCAGATTCTGAGGAAGCGATGCCATCAATTTTTCCGGTGCGCCTATAAAAATCGTTCCGACATCTTCAAAACTGATACTGCCCCATTTTCTTTTAGAAGAAAATGAAATTTTATATACCGGACGGTTTCCCCTTTCCGGAGGAAACTGGGCTTTCAGCGCCTGAAAAGTAGCATTATTATCATCAGAAGCGCCGGTATAAAGTCTGACAAGCCTGTCTGTTTCACCGCGGGCAATATTGGCCATCGGAATCACAGAATGTACCCTCAGCTTTCCGTCGGTAATCGTTCCTGTCTTATCCAGACAAAGTGTATCAACGTGTGCCAGCGTTTCCAATGAATATATATTTTGTACGAGAATTTTCATTTTTGCCAGTCTTATAACGCCTGCTGCCAATGATACTGATATCAAAAGTACAAGACCTTTAGGCAGCATACCCAGAAGCGCCGCGCTGGAAGTGATCACTGACGTATCCAACGGCGACTGACGCATGAAAAAAGCTTCTAAAAACAGCAGTATGCCCAGCGGAATAATTAAAAAACTTGTAAATCGCGTAACTTTCCGCATTGACCCTAACAGTTCGGAATTGACCTTTTTCTCTTTTTTCACTTCATTGGCCAGTTTTGAGGCATAATTTTCACTGCCTGTATGAATGACTTTTGCATAAGCCTTTCCGGAAATCACCGAACTTCCGGAATAAAGCCGGGCGCCTTTTTCTTTGATAATTGCATCACTCTCACCGGTCAGAAGTGATTCGTTAACTTCAAGTGTACCTGACACAACCTCTGCGTCATTGCATATCTGACTGCCGCTTTGAAGCACTGTCAGATCATCTATGACCACTTCTTCCGGCGCAACTTGGATTTCTATATTATCTCTGCGCACACAGACGGTCGGACGATTAAGAATAGACAATTCGTCAACCAGTTTTTTCGCTTTAAATTCCTGAGCAATGCCGATCACAATATTCAAAATAATGATTGCAATAAAAAGCATATTCGAATAAGCTCCGACAGCAAACAAAAGCAATGCGATAAAAAAATTCAGAAAATTAAACAGCGTCAGCAGATTTTCTCTGACGATACGGCCTCTGCTCTTTGTAATTTTAACCGCATTGCGCCCGTCTTCCCCTCGGGAACGGCGCGCTTCTACTTCACGGGCGGATAATCCCGACAAATGACTCTCCATTTTCTAAACCTCCTGTGCTTTTTTCTTTAATAGCATAACCGAAGGCATTAAAAATTTTATCATTAATTTCTAAATATTTTTTAAACAAATTTATATCTTCATTGATCAAAAACCCCGCCTGTAATAAATTCATACAGCGGGGTTAAGATTAACACTATGAAAATTTTATATCAAGGAGCAGACATTTATGACAAAAGTTTTCTGACTGCGTCACGGTCAAAAATCACTTTTTCCACATGATCCACTTCAATCTGATACAATGCATTGGCAGCCAAGTGCTCTGCCGCCTGTTCCAGATCACGGATGCCGCTTGTATTTTGGTGCAGTTCAATCACTGCATCAAGGCCATCCGGCGTCAGCACACATTCATTTTCATGCATGCCGATACGCTTAAACACTTTCGGAAGGGCATATTTTGAAAAGATCACTTTCTTTTCTTCCATCGTATAATCCGGTATTTCAATGACCGCAAATCTGGACATAAGCGGCGCGCTGATCTGACTTTTATCATTGGCTGTAGCAATCGGATAGACGCCGTATGTGGGGATCATACATTCAATATAATTGTCTGTAAAGCCCAGATTGTCCAAAAGTGTCAGCAAAACATCCGCCGGATTGCCGTTTCCTTTGCCCGAAGACGCCTTATCCAGCTCATTAATGATAAATACAAGATTGGATTCTCCGGCCATGGAAAATGCGTCCATAATGATGCCCGGCTTTGCGTTGGCATAGATACGTGAACTGCCTGTCAGCTGCTCCGGATCATTGATTGAACTCATATCCAGTGTCGTCCACGGCAGCTTTAAAATACGCGCCACCGCATAGGCAATCTGAGATTTTCCGGTGCCTGCCGGGCCGATCAGCAAAAGACCGTAGGCTGGCAGTGTATGGGTGCGGTTAATCTGAATGATCGTTTCTATAATTCTTTGTTTCACCATTTCCATGCCATAGAGTTCTTCATCAAGAATCCGGCGGGCTTCATTTGGATCAATGGCTTCAAAATAATGTCCTTTCCACTGAATATTCATCATGATAGAAAGCGCCCTCTGGGCATGACGGCGTTCTTCCGCCGACACTTCATTGGAGCGGGCCACTGCAAGATTCCGCCGTGCCCAAAGGCGGATATTGTCCGGCAATGTTCTTCCGGCGCACGTCAAAAAATCTGTAATACTTTGTATGCTTGTCAGCTTCATGCTGTCGCCGGTCTCTTCTTCATCTTCATCCGGAATTTCCTCTGAAGGCGCATCACTTGAGAGCAGCCGCTCGATCATAAATTGGAGAAATCCGTCTTCTGCTGAAAGCTTGGCGCCGCCGCCAAAGGCAATTTCCCTGATTTTATAAACTGCATATTCCTCGCCGGTCACCGCGCCGGAAAGACGCACATTAATATGGTTTTCGCCAAGCCACTTTAAAAGACTGACAAAACGGGCGTCAATTTTTAAAATATCCGCGCTCACACTCCCGCCGTCTGCTTTTATCTCAAATGCTGTCCGCACCGCCGGATTGGTAAACACGCCGCTGACATGATGTACAAATTTGCCACCGCTGTTGTCAAGGACAAGTATCGGATGTTCGGCACTTGTCTCAGATACATTTGAATAAAATACTTTATATGTGCATTCCGGCGCTTTCGGCGCTGCCGGAGCATCACTGAAATCAAAAACTGGCATAATGATCTCCTTTTCTTTTGTCACATTTTTGTTTCAGTGTATCATAAATTTTCATACTGGACAATGCACCGATTATCCAAAAATCATTCTCTTCAAAACCGCTGTTTTAATGTGACGAAATCTTTCTGAGTATTTTTGCAGCATAATGTCCGATCCATATAAACAGGCCCATGACTGCGATATAGTCGATGTAAAACAAAATCAGCGGTTCTTCATAATCAAAGAACACAAAAGCGCTCTGCAGCAGCATGTAAATACCGATATCCCGTTTGATAAATGCATATATGCCGTATATTGCAATAATCACCCCGGCGGCACGGGCAGTGCAAGCGCGCTTTGGCAACGGTTTTGCCTTCCCGCGCGCCATGCCCATCATCATATTCCAATGGATGCCAAGATGCAGCGACATCAGTACAAATCCCCAGTAGGCGGCAATCATATGCAAAGTTCTTGCCCAGCCATTCATGGGCTGTCCTCCCGATCAGTTCAAAGGCCATGAGCAGCATGAGAATCACTGTCATCGCTGCATCCACGATGATTTTCAAAGATTGTTTCCTCATTTTATATTGTCCTCAATTCCTTTTTATATCCCCAGTGAATCAACCCATGATGCGATATCTCCGGCAGCATCCGGAACATCACGCTCATTGACTGTAAATCCGTCTTCAATAACTGTAGCGTTTGGCTCCAATGACGCAATGGTCGAAATTGTATTTGAAAACCGGCTGCCATTATGTGAGTTAAAAGGTATGATTGTCTTGCCGGAAAAATCATATTCATCAAAAAAGCTGTACAGCGGCATTGGAAGATCTGCCCACCAGTTTGGGTAACCGACAAAAATAATATCGTAATCATCCGGATTTTCAATATGCGTTGTCAGGGCCGGACGGGCGTCCTCGGACTGTTCCTGCGACGCATAGTCAATCAGATCACCGCCGTCTGCCGGATAAGTCTCTTCTGTCCGTATGGAAAATAAATCGCCGCCGGTAACATCCTGAATCATTTCTGCCAACGCCTGCATTCTTCCTTTTGCTTCTCCGTTCACATCGGAATAGCTGGCAGAAGCTACGGCATCTACGCCGCTGTTTTCTGCTGCGGTAAAATAAGCGATCAAAATGCGGCTGCCGTCTGTGCCCTGTGAATCTGTATTTTCTCCGGCAGTCTCTGTATCCTGATCTGCGTCCGGGGCTGCTGTCTCAGCCTCAGTCTGTGCTGTACTTTCAGCATTGCCGGCGCCGCATGCGCCAAGCCCCAGTGCCAATGTAAATGCTGCTGTTAAAATCATGATTTTTTTCTTCATCGCTTCACTATCCTTCCTTTTTATTTATTCATTTTGCCAAATCCAGCAAAGGCCGTTGTAAAAATATTCCATGGCATATTCTCCGCTGTGGGTACCGCCTTCCTGCTCCAAAAAATACAGATTACCTTCCCGTTCATTATTGGCCCAGCGAAAAGTTCCGTCGCCCACATCCGCCATAGCCTCTATCTGATTTTTAAATGACGCGTAGGCAAAATCTTCTGTCCCCGACGCCGCAAAAATGAAGAAATCATTCCATGCATGTCCCGAATCTTTAACCGTCGACGCCATCGCGTCTCCATCTGATGTCAGACTCCCGCTGGAAGGCATAAAATACCGGAAATAATCCAGACAATACTGGAATGTCCGCCATGTGGCCACAGATCCCATTGAGAACCCGCAAAATGCCCGGTAGTCTCTCGAGGCACGAAGTCCTTCCGGCGTCGTATCCTGCGCATATGTACTGTATGTACCTTCCACTGCCGGCATCAGATCATTGACCAATTCATTATGGTAATTTTCTGTCAGACGCAGCGCCAAACTGTAGCTGCTGCTGTCTTGTGAACTTGTATTATTGTATGTCGGGCATACAACGATCATTTTACGGATTTTGCCGTCTGCCATGCCATTGTCCAAAATATTTTTAAAAACATTGGGCTGTTCGGGCGTCCCCAAATAAGTCGTCTCGTTGCTCCAGCCGCCATGCATCAAATAAAACACATAATACTGCTCATCCTCCGAGTATCCATAAGGCAGATATACTATCGCCCTTTTATGCAGCACCTGATCATGTGCATCATAACTCATCGATTCATAAGTATCGTACGTTAATTCTACCAGTGTTCCCGGCTCATCCGACGGCTCAGTATAAGATTCCGGAATTTGCGCCAGCGTTTCGGGAAGCGAGGCCTCTGTAACCGTGCTGCTGCCGTCCTCTGTCTGTGTCTGCATATCTTCTGAAATATCTGCCCGGTCTGTATCACTTTCCGTGATGCTGACCTCATGACCTTGACGGCAGCCTGCCGTCAGAAGCATCACCGACACCAGTATGGCGGAAATCATATATTTCTTCTTCATAGCGTCGTCGAGTAGACTTTGTCTCGACTTTTCACTTCCTTTCATTTCAAATTTCTTTGCGATGAGAGGTTCAAGTCTCAAAAGCCCCTCACAGAACCGCACGTGCCCTATTAAGGCATACGGCTCTTCAATAAG
>DVJY01000068.1 GCA_018716485.1 Candidatus Scybalocola faecipullorum | reverse complement strand
AGATGCAATTTTTGCGTTTTGTGTGTTATACTTCATTTCAGATACCTCTCTGTTTAATAAGATTTTTACTAACCCGCAAAGTCAGCAAATCTTATTTTACTCTGAGGTATCCTTTTTTCTCAACCACCTTCCACGGGATTCCCTATATTTGAATTATACAGGAAGCTCCTAAATATACTTTGAGCATGAGTTAACGATTGACAGGCACTTGCGCTGCCATCGTTTTCCCGAAAAACGGGACAGTTTTTTTAACTTTGTTCATCAGATCATCGAACATTTTCGGCGTCAGAGACTGCATGCCGTCACAAAGAGCTTTTTCGGGATTGTTATGTACTTCAATCATGACTCCGTCAGCACCTGCGGCTATGGCAGCCATTGTCAGCGGTTCCACCATGAACTTTAAGCCGGCCGCATGACTGGGATCGATAATGACAGGCAGATGCGTTTTTTTCTTGAGCATCGGTACAGCGGAAATATCCAGTGTATTGCGCATGGACGTTTCAAAGGTGCGTATGCCGCGTTCACACAGAATGACCTGTTCATTGCCGCCGGCCATAATGTATTCAGCGCTCATCAGCAGTTCCTCCAATGTATTGGCCATACCGCGCTTGAGCAGAATCGGCTTTTTTGTTTTGCCAAGTTCTTTGAGCAATTCAAAATTCTGCATGTTTCTGGTGCCTACCTGAATAACATCAACATCTTCAAATAAATCCAGATGTCCAATCTGCATAATTTCCGTGACAATTGGAAGGCCGGTAGCCTTTTTGGCTTCCTTCAGCAGTTTCAGTCCTTCACTGCCAAGTCCCTGAAATGAGTACGGCGATGTTCTCGGTTTGAATGCCCCGCCTCGAAGCAGCTGAGCGCCGCTGCTTTTAACATCTTCTGCAACTTCAATCATCTGTGGTCTTGTTTCCACAGAACAAGGTCCGGCAATAACGGCAAAACTGCCGCCGCCAATCTTAACGCCGCCGATGTCAACGACCGTATCTGAAGGATGCATGTCCCGATTGGCCTTCTTGTAAGGTTCCTTAATACGCTTGACAGAGTCAACCACATCTTTGGCATACAGCCAGTCTTCAGAAATATTGGATGTATCACCGATCAAACCGATGATAGTTGTATTTTCACCTTGGGACAGATGCAGCTTAAAACCTTTGCCTGTCAATGTCTGCTTCAATTCTTCAACCTTTTGCGCATCTGCATTGTTTTTTAAAACGATAATCATGATGTTGTTCCTCCTTGTTTCCCATGTTTAAAAAATCAAAAACATTTTTGTGCAACAAAAAACCGGCATTTGCTGTGCAAACACCGGCTAAAAAACTCTGATATAAATGATTTTATTCAGATTCTGATAATGGCGTTTTATCACAGCACAAAAACTCTGTATTATATGCATAATCCAGAGTAGAATAATAAAAATATGCGTATGCCATTGTCATATGCCAAGCTGCCATGATACTGCGCCCCTTTCATTTATTGACTATAGCATACCGCCATTTAATGGGATTGTCAAGGAAAATTTTTCTCACGTTGAAGTGTTACACTTCAACGTGAGAATCAAAGCGTTAAACTGTCAATGCTCTGCTCTGTTAGCATATCATATTTTAATTCGCCGTGCAATATCATCATTCATAGCAACTCTTATATCTCCGCTGCCGATGACCATGCCGCCGGGAATCTTTCGAATAACTTTTAAAATAACAGGCTGAAAATTTGGATGAACTTGACAGGCAAAATAAATTACGCTAATATAATTAGGAAACTTACAGTTAGAAAACTAATCAAAAAGGAGACGTTATGGAACTATCATTTCATTATATGCTGATGACCAATCATCTTGTACTGCAAAAAAAATTGATGAATTCATTAAGAGCAGACGGACTGACACTTGGGCAGCCGAAAGTGCTTGACTATCTTATGGAACATGACGGAGCAAATCAGAAAGAAATTGCACAGGCGTGCCATATAGAGCCGGCTTCACTGACTTCAATTCTCAATGGCATGGAAGAAAAAGGTATGATTGAAAGGAAAATGCTTCATGGTAATCGCAGGTCGATGCATATTTTTGTGAGTCCAAAAGGACGGCAGCTTCAAAAAAGTATTTCTGATGCCTTTAAAGCTTTGGAAGATGCTGCCTTCGCGGGGATTTCTGAAAATGACCGCAGCAAATTTATGCATATTTTTAAACAGATTTATGACAATTTGACGGAAAATTAGGAGAAGATATTATGCAGGAAAAAATTAAACGTTATGCGATATTTTTAATCGGGCTGTTTATTAACTCTTTAGGCGTCAGCTTTATTACAAAAGCTGATCTGGGAACCTCTCCCATTTCTTCCATTCCCTATGTTTTAAGTTTGAAATTTTCATGGACGCTGGGCGAATTCACAATTATCTTTAATGTATTTATTGTTCTGCTTCAGCTGATTCTTCTGCGGAAGAAATTTAAACTGGAATATTGGATACAAATTCCGGTGACATTTTTATTTGGCTATTTTATCGATTTGACAATGGTTTTTTTGGATTTCATGAATCCTCAGCAATATATTTTAAAAATTTTAGCGCTTCTTGTCGGATGTCTGATTCTCGGCTTCGGCGTCTATATAGAGGTTCTGGCAGATGTTGTGATGCTTCCGGGTGAGTCTTTTGTCAGAGCTGTCGTTCTGACTTGGAAAACGAATTTTGGTAATACGAAAGTAGCATTTGATGCTTCGATGTCCGTGGCCGCAGCGGTGCTCTCTCTTATTTTCTTCCATCGTCTGAATGGTGTTCGTGAAGGAACGATTATTGCGGCTCTGCTTGTCGGCTTTATTGCGCGTCTTTTTGGCAGACTGTCAGCACCGATAAAGCCGCTGCTATTTCCTGAAAAAACGGAAAACCAATCTGCTTCCAACTTAAGAAATAACGAAATACAGCCTAATGTGGTGGCTATTGCCAGACAATATGGATGCCGCGGACATGAAATCGGCCAGCTTCTGGCAAAAAAACTTGGTTATGAATTTTATGATCGGGAAATTATCAAAATGATTGCCGGAACAACCGGATATTCAACGGCGTACATTAAAGAACGAGAAGAAAAAATGACAAACAGTTTCCTGTTTGATCTTGTCAACCAGATGTATGCTTATACATCTGAAGATAAAGCGCCGAAAGATAAAATTTTTGAGGCAGAATCCAACGCAATCAGAAAACTGGCCAAAACGAAGAACTGCGTTATTATTGGACGCTGTTCAGACTACATACTCAAAGATAATGATCACTGTCTTAAAGTATATTTGTACAGTGATCTGAACGAACGCATCTGCTATCTCAGTGCGAAGAAGCAGATCACTGACACAGAAGCCGGAAAACAAATTGCTGCCGAGGATAAAGCAAGATCCGACAATTACAGATACTATACACGGCAGCTGTGGGGATTTGCACCGGATTATGACTTAAATATCAATACAGCCTTTGGTGTTGAGTATGCTGTTGATTTAATTATTGACGGTATGAAACGAAAAAAAATAATTTAAACTCTGCGCCGCAGTTTCCGCCTTTTTTTACGGTACTGCCGTTTTTTCCAATACTTAATGACAGCATTGATCATCAAGCAGCCGAACATACAGCCAAGGCCATTGTGAAGCATATCATCCCACTCAAAAAGGCCCCGTTTAAATATCAGCTGGCATGATTCTATAACAGCAGCTATAAAAAAACCGGATAAAAATGCCATGGAAGGACGGACTCTGCTGCCGAGGATTGCAGGCAACAATGCTCCGACCGGCAGGAGCAGCAGGCAGTTTAAAATATTTTCCTGAAGCAAGGCCATATTGTGATTTTTTATGACAGCAATCCACGACCAGAATGGCAGCAGCCGATATTGCCTGATTGTTGGTGTTCTTGTAAATACTGTGGAAGCAAATACAATACCAAGGTAAACAATCAGCGCCAATATGGCGGCGGCCTGATACCGTTTGAGTTTATGAAAATAAACGGCTCTGATCAGTAAAAAAATACAGACAGATATAATTACAGCAAAGCAAAGAATTTCCAATTCTGACCATGCCCGATTGTGAATCATAAATATGCGATATAGTTTCATTGTTTTAAGTCTCTGTAAGATATAGGCTTGACAACTGATAATGTTCCAAATTTCTTTGTTCATGCCTCATTATACTGCCTTTACAGTCTTGTGTCAAAAGATGACCTTATGTATTTTTTCAGATGG
>DVJY01000067.1 GCA_018716485.1 Candidatus Scybalocola faecipullorum | reverse complement strand
CGTCACCATCTGATAAAAGGTGTTAAGGCTGGGGTGCTGGCCGTCATTCTCGTTATACATGATGGTGCGAGGAGCCCGGTCAACGATATAGGCCAGTTGCTCCTGCGTCATCCCACTGGCTTCCCGAGCTTTTTTAATGGCAAGCCCTATATCGTGAAAGTCAAATCGTCGCTCATCTCGTTCAAACTTCATAACATCACCCAAAATGATTTTACATTTCAGGTATTAGTATTTGAACGATTTATAAAATCACTATACTGACTATTTAATTTCCGGTTCAACATCCATCTCGATTAAACTCGTAATGGCTTGAACCGCAACAATTTTTGATCTGGACAACTGTGCTTCATCAATGATCTGCTGTATATAATCGTGGCAAAGCTGCTCAATGATCCCAAAAGCGATGCGAAGTTTTTCCTCTAAGAAGCAAGACGAAAACTCTGCACTAATAAGAAGTTCCTTAATTTGTGCGAGTAGCCTTGCTTCAAAATCAACAAAGTAATTTTGTATTTCAGGATCGAGTAACGCCAAGGCCATAAACTCATTATGCGCAGAAACATTCATGGTATGAGAGGTAATCAATGCATCAAGCAGTTCTTTAACAAGGTTATGGAGATCCTCTTTTTGAATTTGCCTGCTAAGTGCAGTTCTAAATTCAGATTCCAATCTGGAAATATACAGACCAATAACTTCCTTTAGAATGTCGTGTTTGTCGTGAAAATAGTTATAGACAATTCCGGTAGAAACATTTGCTGCCTTTGCAATTTCCGCCGTATTAGTCTTATAATACCCTTTTTCGCAAAACAGTTCATAGCTTGCTACTATAATAGCATCTTTTTTTTCAATAGACCGTTTTTGTTTAGGAATACGGATTTCATTTGTAGGCATTACATTCACCCGCCTTTGTTGTCTTAACCATTATACCGCAATATAGTGATCAAATCAATAAAATCTGAAACTAATTTCAGATACATTGTTGACATCAGACGGATGGCGTGATACACTAAACCTGAAATAGATTTCATGTTTTGGAGGAACACAATGACCGAGAACGACAATAAAAAATCTATGTGCTCGTACAAATTCTATCTACTATTTATCATTTTTGCGTGTGGAGGAGCCTGTATTTGGCAATTATTCATTCCTCAAATTGGAGAGCAGTACTCAATTTGGGGAAGTGCGGTTGGTTGGCAGCGAGAAATTGCGTTATGGAATATTGCCTTAATAACAGCAATCATGCTTTCGATAAAGAAAAAGGATATTGCTGCCCTAAGATTATTAACTATTCAAACTACAACACTATGCTGGCTTTTAGGTGCAAATCACCTTGTGGCGTTTGTTAATTCGAACTTTTCTTTTGGTTCTATTCATTTCCTTGGTTTTCTTGAGGTCATGCTTTGTGGGGGAATATGGGGAACCATATTGATTTTTAAGTATCGTCCCCAAAAATAAAAACAGGTAATTCAATTTGATATAGCTCAATCCACCAAAGAAGGGGATAATAAAAAAACCGTTGTTTTGGTGGTTGGAGATTGTGCGCCAAAAACAAAAGTATAGCAACCTTACGGCGGTTTTGAAATATCAATTTCAAGCCGCCGTTTTCTTTTTCAAAAAATGAGAATACGGGGGGTGTGTTAAAGTCGCCCTTTTTTAAGGATACGGCGGTGTCCGGGAGGTATCGCTGTGTCCTTTTTCCTTTCCCACCCACCTAACCTGTCAAAAAAAGCCGGCCATCACAACAGGATCAGTTCGGCATTGAACATGAAATACAGCAGTATGTAAAAAGCAACAAAACATCGTGCGCTTGCGTGTCCTTGTGGCATACGAGCGCATTTTGTTTTGTCTGCTTTGGGACAAGTTGTCCCGAAGTAGGCAAAGGCGGCCTGGGGTGTCGCTCTCCACCGCCTTCCGTTCAGATCGCTATTCACACCCTAACCATCTGAACGGAGGAATTACAAATGACGACCATCAATCTGAAAGACTTTTATCCGTGGTACACCCACGACGAATACATAGAGGTTTCCGAGGAAGTGGCTGACGAGCTCAGGGCAAGCAGATTGTACGAGGCCGCCTATCAGCGGCGGATTGTCCGCAACAAGGCGCAGTACTCTCTCGATTGTGAGGACGGGATCGAATACTCTGCCTGCGTTTCTGAACCTACCCCGCAGGAGCTGCTGGAACGCATGGAGCTGTTCTGCCATTTGTGCGCTGCGCTCAATTCCTTGCCCGAAACGCAGGGTCGCCGGGTGGATGCCTGTGTGATCCTCGGCAAGAGCTATTCCGAAGTAGCAAGAGCAGAGGGTGTCCATGAAAGTGCCGTGCGGCGCTCTGTGGAGCGGGGACTTGAGAAGATGAAACAGTATTTGAAAAAGTGCCTGTAATCCCGTCCGAATTGATCTGCCAGATGTCCTTGGTATGTGAGAGGAGTTACATCCGATCAACAACTGAATAGCGGCGGCCCCGAGCCATAGAGCGGGGAGCCGGGCGGCGGGTGCGCTGTGACTTCTCCGGCAGGAGAACGAGCGAACAACACCAGCGCCGCAAGTGGGACAAGCCACCCCACGGCCACGATCCGCAGCCGGACAAGCTGGCCGCTTGCCCCTCCGGGCCGCCGCCCCCCTCGGGAGCGTCATGCTGAGTATTGCTGTCTTATGACGGGCCAAGGAAATGAGCGTGGCGCTCCCGAAACTTTTATCGAGGAGGAAACCAACATGAAGTATGATCCCGAACTGGCGGCCCTGCTTGCCCAGCCGTGGAGCAACAATGCCTGCCGGGGTTATGTCATCTACGCTATG
>DVJY01000066.1 GCA_018716485.1 Candidatus Scybalocola faecipullorum | reverse complement strand
TCGTATACCTATAACCATCTATTTTCGTACCAGATACAGAAAAATGCTCATGATCGAGGCTTATTCATCTGAGATAGAAACTTAGAAATCCCTTGATTTTAAGGGAAAAAACACTTGACTAAATAGGGAGGAAAATTTAATGGTACATCATATTGTTATGTGGAATTTCAAACCGGAAATCAAAGAAGAAGATCGGCCTGCGCTTAAAGCGGCAATGGCCTCCAATCTGAAAGGGCTTGTCGGACAGGTTCCGGGGCTTTTAACTGCAGAATTTGTAGAAGCGCCGCTCGCTTCTTCAACCCATGACATTGCTCTTGTGACCACATTGGAAAAAGCATCAGATATCGCTGTCTATGCTTCCCATCCGGCACATGTCAGAGTTGCAGATACTTACGTCCGCCCATATGTACAGGACCGCTGCTGCCTTGACTACGAATAATTTGATGCAGAGCCAGACAGATATGAAAAGACATATCTGTCTGGCCGGTGTGTCATCATAATTTTTCTATACATCAAATCCGTTATGCTCACATAAAGTTTAAAAAAAATTAAGTAGACATCAGACGTATGATGAATTATGATATAGTCTGTGCTTAAGAATATTAAAGGAGTGTGAAAATAATGAATTTGATACAGATTCTAATAGCCGCATTATTTGGTCTTGTCGAAGGCATCACCGAATGGCTTCCGATCAGCAGCACGGGACACATGATCCTGCTGAATGAATTTGTTTCTTTAAATGTATCCGATGAATTTTATAGTATGTTTGAGGTCGTCATTCAGCTCGGTGCGATTATGGCTGTTGTTATTTTATTCTGGCGGCAGATTTTCCCTTTTGGAAAGAAAAATAACGTGATGCCGCTGAAGGAAACAGGTGTTTTGTCTTATGTCAAAAAGGATATTTTTATCCTGTGGATCAAAATTCTGATCGCATGTATTCCTGCAGCAGTCATCGGACTTTTATTCAATGACCAGATTGAATCATTATTTTATAATTATCAAACTGTTGCCGTTGCATTGATTGTATTCGGTATCGCCTTTATTGTCATTGAAACACGAAACAGTCATAAAACAGCCAAAGTCAGCCGTTTAAGTGATATTCCGTATTCGTATGCATTTTTCATCGGCGTATTTCAGCTGATCGCGGCAGTATTTCCGGGAACTTCCCGTTCCGGCGCAACCATTGTCGGAGCACTGCTGCTTGGCGTTTCAAGAACAGTTTCTGCGGAATTTACATTTTTCCTTGCAATTCCGGTAATGTTTGGCGCCAGCCTTTTAAAACTGGTCCAGTTCGGTTTTCATTTTGAAACATCCGAAATTGTAATTTTGGCAACAGGCATGATAGTCGCCTTTGTCGTTTCAGTGATTGTCATCAAATTTTTGATGGATTACATTAAAAAACATAATTTTAAAATCTTCGGATGGTACAGAATTATTCTTGGCATCGTTGTGTTGCTTTATTTTTTACTTTCATAAACCATATGTCTGAAATTTTTACTTGAAAAATACATGGTTTTAAGATAAAATGAGTACGATAAATTAAAAAGATATGGTGCGTTGATGAAAACTGCGGTCCGTATGTCTCAAAGAGAGCCGGCGGCTGGTGAAAGCCGGAAGACAAAAAGGCCTTTCCACTTTCGGAGCACCCGGTGAAAATCGGCGGGTATGCCCGTTACAGCATTCAAAAGCGGCCGGCATTTAATTCCGGCAAGATGGGTGGCACCACGGAAACTAGTCCTTTCGTCCCTGTATATGTCTGCAGCGGCGGAAGGATTTTTTATTTCATAAGGAGGAACAGAAGATGTTAGATATTAAGTTTTTAAGAGAAAATCCTGAAATTGTCAAGCAAAATATCCGTAATAAATTTCAGGACCGCAAGCTGCCGCTTGTTGATGAAGTCATTGAACTTGACAAAAGAAACCGTGAAATCAAGCAGGAAGTAGAAGCACTCAGAGCTGAGCGCAACAAGCTTTCCAAACAAATCGGCGGACTGATGGCACAGGGCAAAAAAGACGAGGCCCAAGCCGTTAAAGAAAAAGTTGCAGCCAGCGCAGGCCGCATTGATACATTAAGTGAAGAAGAAAAAGATGTGGAAGCCAAAATTAAAGAACGTATGATGGTCATCCCGAATATTATCGATCCTTCAGTGCCTATCGGCCGTGATGACAGTGAAAATGTTGAAGTGCAGAAATACGGCGAGCCGGTGGTACCAGATTTTGAAATACCATATCATACAGAAATCATGGAGAAGTTTAACGGCATTGACCTTGACAGCGCAAGAAGAGTTGCCGGCAATGGTTTTTACTATCTTATGGGCGACATCGCCAGACTCCACTCTGCAGTCATCAGTTATGCAAGAGATTTTATGATTGACCGCGGCTTCACTTACTGTGTGCCGCCATTTATGATCCGCAGCGATGTCGTTACAGGCGTTATGAGTTTTGAAGAAATGGATGCCATGATGTACAAAATCGAAGGGGAAGATTTATATCTGATCGGTACAAGCGAGCATTCGATGATCGGTAAATTTATCGATACAATTATTCCTGCCGAAAAACTTCCTTACACACTGACAAGTTATTCTCCGTGCTTCCGTAAGGAAAAAGGCGCTCACGGCATTGAGGAGCGCGGCGTATACCGCATCCACCAGTTTGAAAAGCAGGAAATGATTGTTGTCTGTGAACCGGAGGACAGCATGATGTGGTTTAATAAGTTATGGCAAAATACTGTCGATCTTTTCAGAAGTCTGGACATTCCTGTTCGTACTTTGGAATGCTGTTCCGGCGATCTTGCCGATCTGAAAGTAAAATCCATCGATGTGGAAGCATGGTCTCCAAGACAGAAAAAATATTTTGAAGTCGGCAGCTGCTCTAATCTGGGAGATGCCCAGGCACGCCGTCTGAGAATTCGTATCGTCGGCGACAAGGGCAAATATTTTGCACATACGCTGAATAATACAGTTGTCGCTCCGCCGCGTATGCTGATCGCTTTTCTTGAAAATAATCTTCAGGCAGACGGCAGTGTGCGTATTCCGGAAGCGCTGCGTCCTTATATGGGCGGTAAATCAGAAATCCGCTGATCATCCGGTGAATTTTCAGCTATGCAGAAGGTCTGGTTATGAAAATTGTACTGTTCATTATTTTGGGACTGATACTTCAGATCGCAGTGATGCTCGCCGCAGTGCTGATCGTCCGGCTGATTATGCGGCTGCTTTCTAAAAGACGCAATAAAAAGGATAAAAAAGAAAAAGAGGAAAACAGATGAAACGATATGTCACTTTAAACGAAATTTCCGACGGCCGATTATACACGGCCGATGACTTGGTGCGCGCCGGTTGTCACAATTGCTCCGGATGCGATCAATGCTGCCATGACATGGGCCGTTCCATTATCCTTGATCCGTGGGATATTCATCATCTTGTCAGTCATCTGTCTGTCACGTTTGAAATGCTCCTTCAGCATGCTGTTGAACTGAATGTGGCCGACGGCGTTATCCTGCCGAATCTGCGCATGCAGCCGGAAAACGGAAGCTGCTATTTTCTGGATGAAAATCATCGCTGCAGCATTCACAGCTTTCGTCCGGGACTTTGCCGGCTGTTTCCGCTGGGCAGATATTATGAGGATGACAGTTTTAAATATATTTTGCAGACACACGAATGTCCTGCTAAAAATAAGACAAAAGTGCGTATCCGCAGCTGGCTTGAAATCGATGATCTGGCACAATATGAATCTTATATCCAATGCTGGCATCAGCTTTTAAAGCAGGCGGAAGCGGTCATTTCTGCAGAGAAAGACCAGAATGCTGTCCGTCAGCTGAATGTTTATTGGCTGAAACTGTTTTATATGACGCCCTACAATAGCGATTTTTATAATGATTTCTATATGCGGGCCGATAAAATAAAATCAGCGCTTACATTTTGATAGTATCCAAAAAACACATGACCGAAAAAATCATAAGCTCCTCCAGAGCAGATGATCTGCTTTATGGAGGAGCTTATTTACCTGCTATACATAATGTATATATGAACGATGGCCGCTGACATCTCTGTCACACAGCCATTGTTTTAACAATTTTTAAAAACAGCCGGAAACTGTCTGAATCCATGTTTTGGATATATTTCTTAAAATCTTCACGAGTATCCCTTCTGCCGCAAAAAGCAGCAATGTCTTCACTGAGCAGATATCCCGGAGCAACATTCAGTGCGTTACAAAGACGGATGAGATTATCTACACTGATGCCCTTTGTTCCGGATTCAATCTGCCTTAAAAAAGCCGGAGAGATGCCGCACTGCCCGGCGAGCATTTCCCCGGTCATTTCACGCTGTCTGCGGATATCACGAATCTTGCTGCCAAAAGCTTTTTGATTCATAATACAGCCTCCTTTTCAAAAAACTTTAAGCGCATGAAAATACACCTCGGCCTTTTAAGTATAGCCTACTTCGGTCCATTTCTGTAGATTCCGCAGGATTACATTGTGATTACTTTAAGCACAGTTCAGTCTGTGCTTACACTTAAAAACTGTATTTTTCTAAAATTTCCGCTAACGTTTTTTCCTCGATAAATTCAATCGGAATCGTCTGCTCCGGAACTTTTTCAAAGTCTCCGATTTTTTTCTGAAAATATATAAGCCCATACCAATGATCAAATTTCCATCCGCAGTTTTTAAGTTCTGCCGCCCTTTCAAATCCCATCGCCTCATGAAAACCGATACTGTTTTTTGCCGTCGATGTTACAAGTGAATAAATATTATAAATTCCCTGAAGTTTCGATATTTCTTCTGTCGCCATATAAAGCCGGCGTCCAATACCCTGTCCGTGAAAATCTTCATTAATATACACTGAAAATTCGGCGTCCCATGCAAATGCGGCTCTCTCTCTAAAACGTCCTGTATATGCGTAGCCAACAATCTGATGATTGATCTCCGCCACAATCCATGGATAGGTAGCAGTAATTTTGTGAACACGTTTCGTAAATTTTCTGTAGGACGGTACTGTATATTCAAAGGAAATCGGCGTATTTGTCACATAAGGTCTGTAAATACTTAATACTTCCCTGATATCATCTTCCTTAATCATCCGCAATTTAATCATGATTTCCTCCCTCCGGCATATAAACACCATCATGGTAAATTTAAAAATAATTTTTTCTTGTTTACATGTCATTTATTTTAAATGAATACGGTTTAAGTTGCAAGTTCTGTTTAAAATAAATTATAATGGGATAAAGAATCCGTCATGATTGCCGCTGCGGCAAATGACTTTGCAGTCGAGGTGTAGATTTTGAAAATATTAATTGAATTTTATGACAGAAGTGTTTTGAAAAACATGGTGGCCGCGCTGTCGCTGCAGCCTGATTACCTTACTTTTTTCTATGATAAAGAAATGTTCGATACATTTGAAATTTACAGTACGTATCTGGCATGCAAAAAATATTTGCCGGCGCTGAAGTTTGAACTGCGCAGTGTAGATTATCACGACTATCCGATGATCGAATCAAAAATCGGACAGTATATTCTGGATAATTGTGACAATAACATATGTATCGACCTGACCGGCGGCAGCGAACTTATGACTATTGCCGGTTATAATGCGGGAAAAAATGCCAATGTTCAAGTGTTTTTCTCAGATATCTATAAAAGCGAAGTCGTCCGTCTGACACAAAATGGCCCGAAATACCGAAGTCTTCCTTTTACACTGGAGGATATCATTGAAGCCGGCGGCGGCAAATTGTCCGGCTTTACGCCGACAGACTGGCTTACAAAACACAAAAAAGAACTGTATGCCATGTCCAAAAAAGTATTGGCTTCTCCAAAAGCATGGTCAGATACATGCCGCTTTTTTCAAAAAACACGCGGACAGAAGACCTCAAACCCGCTGCACTTTGAAGTTTCGCTAAACCACACTGCTTCCAATGCAGGACTTCCCGATAAGCGGATGCTCTACAGCTGCCAGTCCTGCCGGCTGATTCAAAATCTTTTATACACAAAGCAGCGTCTTTCTTTTGATTTTACTTTCCGCCGGGCGGCAGAGTATATGAGTTCATACGGCGTATGGCTGGAACTTTTTTCATATTATGAAATGCTGAAAATTCCAAAAATAAGAGATGTCAAAACAAGTATTAAAATTGACTGGAACCGTCGGGATGATATTGAAATCATCGGCAACGAAGTTGATGTCACTGCCATGTATGGATGCCGTCCTGTCGTTGTTTCATGCAAACAGTCCACAAATCCAGTCAGCGCTGACGCGCTTAATGAGCTTTATGTTGTGGCCCGGCGGATCGGAGGAAAATACAGCATCCCGATTCTTATCACTCGCAGCGATATTAAACACGAGCACAGCGGTATCTATATGAAAGCACGCGAAATGAAGATGCATGTGCTTGACGCCTCAGATATTTTAAGCCAAGATTTCTGTCTTCGTCTTGGCAGGATCATTTCCGAGAACTAATCAGACATTGACAGCCGTCTGCATTTAGTGTACCATCTACTTGATAATGATTATCAATATATAATTGATGGAGGCACATATGACACTTGCAGATGGCACAATCGGAGATATGTACACGGTTGTCGATATACAGACAGATACAAACATCGAGCGCCGTCTTGAGGCACTCGGGTTAATAAGAGGTACAAAAATTCAATTACTTGGCAGGAAGCGCAGCGGTACATCGATTTTTTATGTGCGCGGCACCCGCCTTGCGGTCGGCCAAAAAATCGCCTGCGGGATTGAAGTGACTGGAGGCGATGATCATGAGTGAAGCAACGTTAACCGTGGGATTTATCGGCAATCCCAATTGCGGAAAAACAACATTATTTAATGCGTATACCGGTGCAAAATTAAAAGTTGCCAACTGGCCGGGCGTTACAGTTGAAAAAAAAGAAGGCGCCATGCGTTTTCACGATGAAACCTTTAAGCTGGTGGATCTTCCGGGCATCTATAGTCTGACCTGCTATTCGATGGAAGAAATACTGTCAAGAGAGTTTATTTTAAGTGATGAAGTCAATGTTATCGTCGATGTTGCAGATGCTTCTAATTTGGAGCGCAATCTTTATCTGACCCTTCAGCTGATCGAACTGGGCAAGCCGGTGGTTCTCGCTTTAAATATGATGGATATTGTCAGTGAGCGCGGTATGGAAATTGATATCCATCGTCTTCCGGAAATGCTTGGCATCCCTGTTGTTCCTGTTTCAGCGCGTAAAAAGACAGGCCTTGAAATTTTAATGCATGCGGTAGCTCATCATAAAGAACGCAATGACGCTCCTGAAGGTCATCATCATCAGACAGTCAGTCATCATCGTCATGATCATCATAAGAATATCGCCATGGTTTACAGCGATGAGATTGAAGATTTGATTGATATACTGGAGGGGAGGCTGCGCGCTTATGCTCCGGATATCAAAAATCCTCGCTGGCATGCCATTAAATTTCTTGAAAATGATGAAGAAATAATTAAAAAATTTCCGATTCAAACAGACGATATTATCAAAAAAGACTACGAAAAAGAAATTATCAATCAAAAATATGATTTTATCGAGGAGATTATCGATGAAGTTCTTGTCGGCAAAGCCAAAAAAGCCGCTCTTACAGATAAAGCAGATCATTTTCTGACACATCCGATATGGGGCATCCCGATTTTCCTCGGTATTATGGCAATTGTTTTTCTCCTCACCTTTATGATCGGCGACTGGATTTCAGGGTGGTTTGAGGCATCCATAGGATGGTTTGGAGACGCTGTCCGATACGGACTTAATACATTAGATGTTTCGGATGTTCTGATTTCACTGATATGTGACGGCATCATCGCCGGCGTAGGCGGTATTCTTACATTCCTTCCGAATATTTTCATTCTTTTTCTTGCCCTTGCTTTTCTTGAAGACAGCGGCTATATGTCCCGTGTCGCTTATGTTATGGACGGCATTATGGGCAAGATGGGACTTTCCGGCCGGGCATTTATACCGATGCTTCTCGGCTTCGGATGCAGTGTGCCGGCAGTTATGTCCGCACGGACATTGGAAAATATGCATGACCGAATCCGCACGATTATTGTCACGCCGTTTATGTCCTGCAGCGCCCGTCTTCCGATTTATGTCCTTTTTTCAAAGATGTTTTTCGGAAAGTTCGCAATGCCGGCGGCCTTTTCTATGTATGTGATCGGCCTTGCTGTTGCCATTATTATTTCTCTGATTATCGGAAAGACCGACAAGCATAAAAATACCAACTGCCTGCTCATCGAACTGCCGGAATATAAATCGCCGAACGCCCATACAATTGCAATCTATGTATGGGAGAAAGTGAAAGATTACCTGACAAAAGCAGGAACAACCATATTTATTGCATCGATCATCTTATGGATTGTATTAAATTTTGGCCTCCACGGTATGACAACAAATGTCAGTGAAAGTTTTGCCGCAATGATCGGCCGCGTAGCTGCGCCGCTGCTTGTTCCGGTCGGCCTTGGCTTCTGGCAGATTGTCGTTGCGCTCATTGCCGGAATTTCGGCAAAAGAAGTGGTTGTTTCCAGCTTCAGCGTTTTATTTGGCATTGCCAATATTAATTCTCCGGAAGGTTCTGCAGCTTTTGCCAGCCAGCTTGGCATGATGGGCTTCGGTTCTTTAAACGCCTATGCGCTGATGGTGTTCTGCCTGCTCTATATTCCTTGTCTGGCAACACTGGCGACAATCCGAAAAGAAACAAACTCTTGGAAATGGATGTTCTTTTCTGTTATTTTCCAGCTTGGTGTCGCATGGATTGTTACATTTATCATCTATCAGCTGGGAAGTTTATTTTTGGGCTGACCTTTATACTGACAGGTATCTTAAGATTTTCTTTAAGATACCTGTTATTTTTATAAAAATATTTATATCCATTTGACCCATTTGATGCTATAATGTGAACATAACGGTATTATGGTGCCGTCATACAGTTATTGATAGATAGTGAGTGAACATAAATATGGATTTAAGAGATTTTTCAGAAATTGGACAGCAAATTGAAAATACTGTTAAAAACGCCATAGATTCTATGAACTTTGATCAGCTGAACCAAAATATTCATAAAACCTTTGATGATGCTTTCGGCAGCAGCAAAGGAAGTCCCTATGACGCGCAGGATGATATTAAACATAGATATCATTATGACCGGAATCATAATCGGCAGGGACATCCATTCTATTATCGTCCGAAAAATCCATACCAGCAGACAAATCAGCAGCAGGCAGACTCCCGGCAGACGAACCGCCGTCAGACAAAAGGTTACCAATATACCCCAAACCGGCAGACACATACTTATGAGCGCGGAGAAGATCATGTTTACCGCCAAAAGGCGCCGTCTTATGAGGTAGGCTTCCCGGTGATGGTCAATCCTCCCGGCAGAGTATCCAGTGTGCTGATGATGGTTTTCGGCTATATCGGACTGGGAGTAACCGGTACAGCTTTGATCACATCTTGGGCGGTAAGTGCCGCCATCGGACGCTTATTTTCGGCCGGTGTAGCAGTAACGATTGTTTCTCTTCCTGTTTTGACCGTATGCATCATTCTTGCAGCGGCAGGTACAAAGACCCACAGAAAGCTTACAAGGTTTAGGAGCTATCTGGAAGTATTGAAAGGCCGGACATTTTGTTCGTTGAAAGAACTTGCTTCACGAATCGGCAAAACCAAACGTTTTGTGTTTAAAGATGTCAGAAAAATGATTGATGAAGGTTATTTTCCTGAAGGCCATCTGGATGAGCAAAAGACATGCCTGATGGTAACTGATCAAATTTATGATCAATACCTTGCCGCTCAGGCGGGCATGAAGCAGCGCGAGGCCAAAGCCGCTGACTCGGATAGTGAGGTTAACGGCACCTCCGACGGCCTGACACCTGATGAACAGCAGAGATTTAATAAAATTATTGCGGATGGCGAGATGTATATGCAGCATATCCGGGAAGCCAACGACGCCATTCCGGACACGGAAATCAGCAATAAGCTTTATCGTATGGAACTGATTATCCGTAAAATTTTTGATTATGTGAAAGCGCATCCGGAACAAATTTCACAGCTGCGGCGTTTTATTGATTATTATATGCCGACGACGGATAAGCTTGTCAACGCTTATAAAGAATTTGAGGCTCAGCCGATTCAGGGTGAGAATATAAAAACAGCCAAAGAAGAAATTTCCAAGGCGCTGGACACGATCAATGATGCCTATGAAAAGCTTTATGACAGCATGTATGCTGACGCGGCGATGGACGTATCCAGTGATATCAGTGTTCTTCAAACGCTGCTTGCTCAGGAAGGGCTGACAAAAGATGATTTTGGACATGGGAGGAAAAAATGATGGCAGATAATTTTAAAACAGAAGCACCTACTCTGACTTTTGAACCGTTTGGTGCCGCTACAAAACAGCAGGTTTCTTCCGGCCCCACGCCGCAGCAGATGACTGTGGAGCAGGAGTACGAAAGCTATCCTTTAAGCGACGAGGAAAAGAAAGTGATTGACGATTTTGCATCACAGATTGATCTGTACAACAGCCAGCTTGTACTCCAGTACGGCGCAGGCGCCCAGAAGAAAATCTCTGATTTTTCCGAACAGGCGCTGGAAAATGTAAAATCCAAAGATCTCGGCGAGGTCGGTCAGATGCTTTCCAACGTTGTTTCCGAATTAAAATCTTTTGACACAGATGAAGAGGATAAAGGATTTTTCGGCAATATTTTCAAGAAAAGTTCCAATAAAATTTCTTCTATGAAAGCAAAATATGCCAAAGCAGAAACAAATGTAGATCAGATATGTAAAGTTCTGGAAGGGCATCAGGTACAGCTCTTAAAAGACTCCGCCATGCTTGATCAGATGTATAAGATGAATACAGCCTATTTTAAAGAACTGACAATGTATATCATTGCCGGAAAGAAAAAAATCGCCAAGGCGCGCAATGAAGAAATTCCTCAGATGGTTGCCAAGGCAGAGCAGTCCAAACTGCCGGAAGATATGAACGCAGCCAACGACTATGCCTCTTTATGCGAACGGTTCGATAAAAAAATCCATGACCTGGAACTGACGCGTGTAGTTGCTATGCAGATGGCCCCGCAGATTCGTCTGATCCAAAACAATGATATACTGATGTCTGAAAAAATCCAGTCAATGCTTGTGAATACAATTCCTCTCTGGAAAAGCCAGATGGTGCTTGCTCTCGGCGTTAATCATTCCAGACAGGCTGCCGAAGCACAGCGTCAGGTCACAGATATGACCAACGAACTTTTGCGTAAAAATGCCGAAACGCTGAAGATGGCCTCTGTGGAAACTGCCAAAGCCCTTGAACGGGGTGTTGTTGATGTAGAAACGCTGACAGCAACCAATGAAATGCTGATCACAACCATTGATGATGTGATGAAAATTCAGGAGGAGGGGCGTACAAAACGCCGTGAAGCAGAAGTACAGCTGACAAAACTTGAAAATGACCTGAAATCCAAATTATTGGAAATAAATAAAAGACGGCTGAATTGATGAAAGCTCCGCTGATAAAGCGGAGCTTTTTGGCAGCTGCACCGGGCAGCCGCTGCCGTGCCTGCCCCTTTATTCTAAGAAAAGTTTCAGCACCTTTTGATGTGCTGTGGATATGGGAAGTGTCAAAAGTTCTTCTTTTGTATAGAGACAGTCAGAATTTTGCAAAGCTTCGTCAATCCTTCCAAAATAGGCATTCATATGCCATACTTTATGCGTAAACACGTGTTTGACTTCTTTGGCATATTCTAAAAGCCGCACCGAAGTATGATACGTATCATAAAACTGATCCTCAAAAGCCGCCGGAGATTCTGCCTCGTACTGAACAAGCCCGTAAAGATTTTCCAACAGCCCGTCTTTATTTTTAATCATCATATATTTATCTTTGTATTTCAGCACAGCAGTAATATAGTAGTGCTCCGTCTTGGAACGCGCTTTTACATTCACCGGAAGAATACCTACTGTATGATGCTTAAAGGCAAGGCAAAATTTCCGAACCGGACATTCGCCGCATTTTGCGTTTCGAGGAGTACAGATTGTTGCTCCAAGATCCATCATTGCCTGATTAAACTCAGAGGGATTTGTGTCCGCGATCATGGTATCCATAATTTCCTGATAATTCTTTTTCGTTTTATCCAATGCTATATTATCCTGCCGATTATAGACCCTTGATATAATACGCAGCGTGTTACCATCAATGACGCCTTTTTTTATACCATAAGCAATGCTGGCAACCGCACTTGCCGTATACATGCCGACACCTTTTAGGCCAAGCAGGCCGTCAAAAGAGTCCGGGAATCTTCCGCCCATTTCGTATTCCACGGTTTTTGCAGCCTCTATTAAATGTTTCGCCCGACGATAGTAGCCAAGGCCTTCCCATTGTTTAAAGACCTCATCTTCCATAGCTCCGGCCAGAGATTTTGTATCCGGAAATGCACGGATAAAGCGTTCATAATATCCTTTGACTGTTTCGACCTGCGTCTGCTGGAGCATGATTTCACTGATCCATATACAGTACGGGTCTGTCGTATGACGCCATGGCAGGTCGCGTCCATTTTTCCGATACCATTGCCCAAGTGTTTTTGTAAACGCCTGAATATCTATAATTTCTGAAACATTCATATCTTTTTCCATTTTTAATAATTCTCCATACCATTTCATATGTTTTTTATATTACCCTATTTTCTTCTTTAGCGAAACCGGCAATTTAAAAATTTAACAAGGATTTTGAAAATTCATGTAGAATATATAAAAATAGGGGGAAATTTTTGATAAAACTATTGTATTTACAATTGGGAAGGTGGTATAATTGAACATTCGTGAACAGCAGGAAGCATTTGAAAAAACTTATTTAAGCCCATATGCTTCACTCAGCAGCGCTTCCAGAGGAAGAGTGCGTTCTGAAGAACCTTGTGATATCCGGCCATGTTATCAAAGAGACAGAGACCGGATTCTTCACTCTAAGGCATTCCGCCGTATGAAACATAAAACACAGGTATTTTTAGCGCCTAAAGGAGACCATTACCGGACACGCCTGACACATACACTGGAAGTTGCCCAAATCGGACGTACGATTGCCCGGGCACTGCGAATGAACGAGGATTTGACAGAAGCGATTGCCCTCGGTCATGACCTGGGTCATACACCTTTCGGACATTCCGGTGAAGCTATTTTAAGTAAAATTTGTCCGTACGGATTCAGGCACTCTCAGCAAAGTGTACGTATTGTCGAACTTCTTGAAAAAAACGGACGTGGACTGAACCTTACATGGGAAGTAAAAAACGGCATGGCCAATCATTCCACACATACGATGCCCGCAACGCTGGAAGGAAAAATTATCCGTCTTTCAGACAAAATCGCTTACATCAATCATGATATTGACGATGCTATCAGAGGGCATATTATCGTGGAAAATGAAATTCCGGCCTGCTATACAGATGTTCTCGGCCACAGTTCAAAAGAACGTCTCAACACGCTTGTTCATGATGTGATCATTAACAGCGCCGGCAAAAATAACATTATTATGTCGCCGCATATCGAAGAAGCAATGCTGGGACTGAGAAAATATATGTTTGATCACGTTTACACTAATCCAAAGGCTAAGGGCGAGGAAAAGAAAGCGCAGCATCTCCTTGCTGTCCTGTATGATTACTATGTAAAACATCCCCATGAAATGTCGGAAGAGTTCATTCGTCTGATTGAATCAGCCGGTGAGCCTGTCGAAAAAGTCGCATGTGATTACATTGCCGGTATGACAGACCAGTTTGCGATCAGCAAATATGAAGAACTGTGTGTCCCATCTTCATGGAAAATATATTAAGGAGTGTACATATATGTATTATTCCGATGACCTTATTGAAGAAATCCGAAGCCGCAACGACATTGTCGATGTAATCTCCGGTTATGTCAAACTGCAGAGAAAGGGCAGTTCATGGTTCGGGCTGTGCCCGTTTCATAATGAAAAATCACCTTCTTTCTCAGTCAGCCGTGCCAAGCAGATGTACTATTGCTTCGGATGCGGCAAAGGCGGCAACGTATTTACCTTTTTAATGGAATATGAAAATTTTACTTTTGTGGAAGCCGTGCGGTATCTGGCCGAACGTGCCGGCGTAGCGCTGCCGTCACAAGAAGAGACGCCTGAACAAAAAAGAGCGGCAGATCTTCGGACAAAGCTTTTAGAAATAAACAAAACGGCGGCAAAGTATTTTTACTATTTGCTTAACAGCAGCCACGGCGCCTCGGCTATGGAATATCTTTCAAATACACGGCGTCTTTCAAAGGAAACCATTGTCCGGTTCGGCCTTGGATATTCGGATAAGTTCAGCAATGATCTGTATCAATATCTGAAAAAACAGGGCTGGAGCGATGAGCTTCTCAAAGAATCCGGTTTGGTCACTTTTGATGAACGGCGCGGCCCGTCCGATAAGTTTTGGAATCGGGTCATGTTCCCGATCATGGATGCCAACAGCCGGGTCGTCGGCTTCGGCGGACGTGTAATGGGTGAGGGTAATCCCAAATATCTTAACTCTCCGGAGACGAAAATTTTTGATAAAAGCCGCAATCTTTATGGTTTAAACTTTGCCCGCGCTTCACGGCGGCCGAACTTTATTTTATGTGAAGGCTATCTGGATGTCATATCAATGCATCAGGCAGGATTTACTAACGCCGTGGCAAGTCTGGGAACGGCGTTTACAAGTCCCCATGCCTCTTTGATCAAGCGCTATACTGATGAAGTCCTGCTTGCGTATGACAGCGATGATGCCGGTGTGAGAGCAGCGCTGAGGGCAATTCCGATTTTAAAAGAAGCCGGCCTGAAATCAAAGGTTATTCATATGCAGCCTTACAAAGACCCTGATGAATTTATCCAAAACCTTGGTACCGAAGCCTTTGAAGAGCGTATCAGGCAGGCCGAAAACAGTTTTATGTTTGAAATCAGTGTTCTTGAAAAAAACTATGACTTTAACGATCCTCAGGGAAAAACTGATTTTTTCAGTGCCGCAGCCCAAAAGCTGCTGGAATTTCCTCAGGAACTTGAGAGAAATAATTATATCGAAGCTCTGGCCCGCAAATACGGCATTGCTTTTAAGGACCTTCAGAAGCTTGTCAACAGCTATGGAGCGCGCGTCGCCTACAGTCCCGATGAGCGCTATACTGCGGTACGAACTTCAAAGACTGATCGTCCGCCAAAAGATGACGCTGTACTGACGAGTCAGAAGCTGCTGCTGACTTGGCTGGTCAAAGATACTGCTCTTTTTGAAAAAATATCACCTTATATCGGACCTGATGATTTTTCAGAACCGGTATATCATCAGACGGCCCGGCTGCTGTTTGATGAATATAAAACCCGCGGCACTGTAACTCCTGCCCGGATTATCAGCCTTTTTGAAGACAAAGACGATCAGGCCAAAGCAGCACAGCTATTTAACACAACAATTCATGAAGAAGATCCTTCTGCGCATGAAAAGGCCGTTAATGATACAGTTATCCGTATTTTGAAACACAGTCTTGACCGCAGGAGCAAACAAGTCAGAGATTTGCAGGAACTTCAGGATATTATCCGCCAAAAGGCGGCCCTGCAGCACCTGCATATTTCCTTATAAGATGGACAAAATATAAACAAATTACCGGGAGGATTAAACGATGGATGAAAATATGGTAAAATTTATGGAAAAACTAAAAGAACTGATTCCTTATGCCAAACGCAAAAAGGGTGTTCTGGAAGTCCAGGAAATCAATGATTTTTTTGGAGATATTCCGCTGACAGAAGATCAGACTGAAAAAATTTATGACTACCTTGAAGAAAATAATATTGACGTTTTACGCATTACTGAAGATGACGATGATCTCCCGGAGCCGGACGACGATATGCTGCTTGAGGATGAAGAAGATCTTGAAAAGATCGATTTATCCATACCGGAGGGTGTCAGCATTGAGGATCCTGTGCGCATGTATTTAAAAGAAATCGGCAAAGTACCTCTTTTGAGCGCTGATGAAGAAATCGAACTGGCAAAGCGTATGGAAGAAGGCGATCAGGAGGCTAAAAAACGCCTTGCTGAAGCCAATTTAAGACTGGTTGTCAGTATTGCCAAGCGCTATGTAGGCAGAGGCATGCTGTTCCTTGATCTTATTCAGGAAGGCAATCTCGGTCTGATCAAAGCGGTAGAAAAGTTTGATTACCGCAAAGGTTATAAGTTCAGTACCTATGCGACATGGTGGATCCGTCAGGCCATTACAAGAGCAATTGCCGATCAGGCAAGAACTATCCGTATTCCGGTGCATATGGTTGAAACTATCAATAAGCTTGTCCGCGTATCCAGACAGCTGCTTCAGGAACTGGGCCGTGAGCCTCAGCCTGAGGAAATCGCAGAAGAAATGAAAATTCCTGTAGAACGTGTCCGTGAGATATTAAAGATTTCTCAGGAACCTGTATCTTTGGAAACACCGATCGGCGAGGAAGAAGACAGTCATCTCGGCGATTTTATCCAGGATGACAATGTTCCGGTTCCTGCAGACGCCGCTGCCTTCACATTATTAAAGGAACAGCTTTCAGAAGTACTTGTAACACTCACCGACAGAGAGCAGAAAGTTCTGCGCCTGCGTTTCGGTCTTGATGACGGACGTGCAAGAACACTGGAAGAAGTCGGCAAGGAGTTTAACGTTACCCGTGAACGTATCCGCCAGATTGAAGCAAAAGCTTTAAGAAAACTCCGTCATCCAAGCCGCAGCCGTAAACTGAAAGATTATCTTGAATAAAAGAGGTCAGCCTATGAATTTATCCAAACGACTGACGGCTGTTGCCGCAATGGTCAGTCCGGGCAATCGTCTGGCCGATATCGGCACAGACCACGGATATGTTCCGATATATCTTGTCGAAAAAGGTATTGTCCCTTCGGCTATTGCCATGGATGTCCGCCGCGGACCGCTGGAAAAGGCAGCGCATAATATTAAAGTACACGGCCTTGAACAGCTTATTCAGACACGTCTTTCCGACGGTCTAAAGCAGCTTCGGGAAAATGAAGCGGATACAGTATTGATTGCCGGCATGGGCGGCGCATTGATGTCCAGAATTTTAAATGACGGTGCCGGGGTGCTTTCCGGGATTCGGGAGCTTATCCTTCAGCCGCAGTCTGAAATCTGCGATTTTCGTCATTTTCTCCACGATCATGGTTATACAATCGCAGACGAGCAAATGCTGATCGATGACGGCAAATATTATGTTTTGTTTAAAGCTGTCCACGGCACGCAGCGCTACGACACGGAAACAGAATATATGTACGGCAGCCTGCTGCTGCATCGTCAGGATCCCGTGCTGCATGCATTTATTCTTAAAGAGATCCGTACATATGAAACAATCTTAAACCAGCTCATTTGTTCTGACAGTGAGCGGACGCTGCCAAGGCGCCGCCAGCTTTCAGAAAAACTTGCATATGGAAAAGAGGCGCTTACATATTATGAAATGCAGTGAATTGATCAAACAACTGAATACCCTCTGTCCAAAAGATTATGCGATGCCATGGGATAATCCCGGCCTGATCGCCGGTGATGCCGATCAGGACATCAGGACTGTCTACATTGCTTTAGATGCCACAGATGCAGTTGTCGCCGATGCCATTGAGGCCGGAGCAGATTTTATTTTAACCCATCACCCGCTTGTCTTTGGCGCAATGAAGCAAATCAACACCGACAATTTTATCGGCCGCCGTCTCGTACGGATACTTCAAAATCATATGTGCTGTTTTGCCATGCATACAAATTTTGATGTCGCTGTAATGGCAGACGAAGCCGCTTCGCGGCTGGCACTGACAACATGCCGCGTTCTTCAAAAAACCGGTGAAATTTCAATCGACGGACAAAATATCCCTGTCGGTATCGGCAAAGTCGGTTCATTGGAAAAACCAATGACTTTAAAAGAGTATGCTCTTTTTGTCAAAGAGGCCTTCCGCCTGCAGTCTGTCAGCATCTTCGGCCCGATGGATACGCAAATCCATACGGCTGCAGTCTGTCCGGGTTCCGGAAAAAGCACAATTGATGATGCTGCTGCTTCAGGCGCTCAAGTTCTTGTCACAGGCGATATCGGTCATCATGACGGGATTGACGCGCTTGCCAAAGGACTGACTATCATAGACGCCGGCCATCAGGGACTGGAGCAAATTTTTATCGGATATATGCAGCGATATTTCAGCAAAAACATACCTGAATTAAAAATTGTCACAGAAATCAGCCGGCCGCCATTTACAGTCATATAAAAACTGCTTTTAATCGGCCAGAAGGAGGTGCTGCCATGGCTGAAAATGTTCATATTCATGTCAATTATCCGGGCGGAAGCAAAGAACTTGATGTTCCTTACGGCACAACGTTCCTTTCACTTTCACATCAGTTTGAAGCATTTTTTGAAATGCCGATTATTCTCGCAAGAATCAACGGCAAACTCAAAGAACTGTTCAAAAAGATCAAACGCTCCGGAAATATAGAATTTATTACTCTGGGCGATAAAATCGGCCATAAAGTTTATAATCGTACCGCAACTTTTCTGCTGACGAAAGCTGCACGAGACGTTATAGGCACAGATCATTTAAAAAAACTTATTGTCCAGTATTCTGTCGGCAACGGATGTTACTGTGAACTGATTTCTGACCGTAAACTGGATCAGGAACTTCTTGACGCCATCAAAAAACGAATGGCTGAACTTGTCAGCGACGATCTTCCGATTGTGAAAAAAACAGTGTCTTTAAAAACAGCGCTGAAAATTTTCGGCGATGCCGGTATGGAAGACAAAGAAACGCTCTTTCGTTACCGCCGTGCCTCCGCTGTCAATATTTATAAACTGGAGGACTGCATAGATTATAATTACGGATATATGGCACCATCCACAGGCATCCTGCGATGGTTTGACCTGTATTTGTATGACGACGGCTTTGTGCTTGATCTTCCCGGTCAGGAAACGCCGACAAAGCTGTCCGTATTTAAGCCGTCCGTGAAATTATTTAATGTTCTCAAGCAGTCGACCAAATGGGGCGATATGATGGAAGTCAGCACCATCGGCGATTTAAATGATGTTATTACTAAGGGCGGTTTCAATGAATTGATTCTCGTTCAAGAGGCTCTTCAGGAAAAGAAGATTGCCCAAATCGCAGAGCAGATCATTAAAGAACGGGGCAGCCGTATTGTTCTGATTGCCGGACCATCCTCTTCAGGCAAAACTACATTCTCCCACAGACTCTCTGTACAGCTGAGAGCCCATGGCATGCGGCCGCACCCAATTCAGGTAGACGATTATTTTGTGGATCGTGAACAGACACCGAGAGACGAGAACGGCGATTTTAACTATGAATGTCTCGGCGCTCTTGACGTTGACCTTTTTAATGAACAGATAACAGCACTGCTCAATGGCAAAGAAGTGGAACTTCCGGAGTTCAATTTCATCAGCGGACGGCGCGAGTTTAAGGGACATACTAAAAAAATCGGCAAAAATGATATTCTCGTCATCGAAGGCATCCATTGTCTTAACGACCGTTTATCATACAGCCTTCACAAAGACAGTAAATTTAAAATATATATCAGTGCGCTGACCCAGCTGAATATTGATGAGCATAACCGTATTCCGACCACTGACGGACGCCTGATCCGCCGTATCGTACGCGACGCTGCCAAAAGGGGAAACACAGCGGCTTCAACCATTGCCCGCTGGGATTCTGTACGCAGAGGTGAAGAGGAAAATATTTTCCCATATCAGGAAAGTGCAGATACAATGTTTAATTCTGCGCTGATTTATGAACTTCCTGTATTAAAGCAATATGCAGAGCCGCTGCTTTTTAATATTACAGACCAGATGAAAGAGTATGACGAAGCCAAAAGACTGTTAAAGTTTTTTGATTATTGTCTCGGCGTCAGCAGTGAAAATGTGCCTCAAAATTCTATTCTTCGTGAATTTATCGGAAGAAGCTGCTTCAAAGTCTGATTGACATTTATTTCATTCGATGGTATAGTTATAAACTGCAAGTCTGTTAAATAATCGCGGCTGCAGATTCCGAAAGGATGCAGGTGAGGAAAGTCCGGGCTTCACAGGGCAGGATGCCGGATAACGTCCGGTGGGGGTGACCCTAAGGAAAGTGCAACAGAAATATACCGCCGGTTTTTACCGGTAAGGGTGGAAAGGCGTGTGTAAGAGACCACCGTTGTTCTGGTAACAGAGCAAGCCATGTAAACCCCATCCGAAGCAAGACCGCATAAAAGGCCATACGGCGGCCCGTCGTGCCTTTGGGTAGGTCGCTTGAGTTTGCCGGTAACGGCAAGCCTAGATAGATGATTATTCTCGACATAACCCGGCTTATCGACAGACTTGCTTTTAAAAGATATTCCTAAAGCTTTTGATGGAATATCTTTTTTTATTTTAACAAAATTGTAAGGACTCTTCGTCCATGTTATGTTAAACTGGAACTATCATGAAATACTCAGGAGGATTATATTATGTCAGATTCTATAGAAATTTTAGTAGTAGACGACGATGCCGAAATTGCAGATTTAGTTGAAATATATTTATGCAGTGCAGATTACATTGTCTATAAAGCACTCAATGCCAGAGACGGCCTCAGACTTCTTGATGAACACAACATCAAACTGGCTGTTATTGATATTATGATGCCTGTGATCGACGGTATTGAGATGTGCAGGCGTATCCGTCTTAAAAAAAATATCCCGATTATTATGCTCAGCGCCAAATCCGCAGATCTGGATAAAATCGTCGGTCTGAGTGCAGGCGCAGACGATTATATCACAAAGCCGTTTAATCCGCTGGAATTAACAGCCCGCGTCAAATCTCAGCTGCGCCGATACATGGAACTGAATCCCAACGTCAGACAGACTGACGAAAGTGTTATCAAAATCAAAGATATTACTATCGATGTATTCAGACATAAAGTCCATGTGGGACAAAAAGAAATCAATTTAACGCCGATTGAATTTTCTATCCTGAAACTGCTTGCTGCCCATCCGGACCGGGTGTTCTCAACAGATGAGATATTTGAAAAAGTATGGAATGAAAAGATTTACGAAGCCAATAATACAGTAATGGTCCATATACGGCGTCTGCGTGAAAAGATTGAAGCGGATCCGAGAAATCCGCAGATCATTAAAACGGTATGGGGAGTTGGATATAAAATTGAAAGCTAATCCTTTAAAAAGTTACAGGCTGAAGATGATGATGTACACGCTTTTATGCATGATCATCACCATCGTATTTGATATTGCCTCCGTTTACGCTTATAAATCGATCCGCCGATGGCTGATCACATCAGCTCCGGCCACACAGGAAAGCTATATAGGTATGCTTCCCAGCACTTATGTCAATAATTCACAGCTTTCCAGTTCGCTGTCAAGAAATCCCGGCCGTTCTGCAGACCTGCCCTTTTTTTTCATATTGATCTGTGTTTCTATGATTTTATTTGTGCTTCTGTTTCAGCTGATGACACGAAAAACTGTCAGTTATCTGCATGAGATCACCGGTGCGATTAAAAAAATTTCGGACGGAGATTTTCAAACACGCATCGAGGTCGTAGGTGAAGATGAATTTGCGGTCATTGCCGACAATATTAACCGCATGGCCATGGATCTGGAATTTCTAAAAACGAGAGAGCTGGAAGATGAAACGGCAAAAAAGGATCTTATTACGAATGTTGCTCACGATCTGAGGACGCCGCTGACTTCTGTCCTCGGCTATTTGGATATTGTCAATACTCACTCCGATCTGACTGCCGAGCAGAAGAAAAAGTATGTGGAAATTGCTTATATAAAAGCACTGCGCCTTCAGGGAATGATCGAAGATCTTTTCAGTTTTACCAAACTGACCTACGGCGGTATGCCGCTGAAAAAATCAGCGCTGGATATTGTTAAGCTGCTGCAGCAGGAAATTGAAGAATTTTATCCGAACTTTGAGGAAAATTCCCTGACGTGCCAATTCAAAAGCGACCGTTCTTCTTATATAGTGCTTGCTGACGGCGCGCTGATTGCCCGTGCGTTTGAAAATCTGATCGGTAATGCCATCAAATACGGCAGCAGCGGAAAAATTATACGGATCCTCATTTCCGGTACGGACGAACGGGTGAAAGTTTCTGTTATCAACTACGGCAATGTCATACCGAAAGAAGATCTGCCCCATATTTTTGATAAATTTTTCCGTGTTGACCAGTCCCGGCAGGTAGAAACCGGAGGCACCGGCCTTGGTCTTTCCATCGCCAAAGCAATTGTTGAGGCACATCACGGTACAATTACTGCTCAAAGTTCTCTTGCCGGAACCATTTTTGAAGTTACTTTAGACCTGATTTCAGAGAAAGGTTAGGACAGCGGTCATGACTATTAAAAAAATGCTTAGAACATCAGCGGCCATATGTATTATATGTATCTGTTTTTGCCTGTGCCGTATCCAAAGTCATGCAGAAAACGGTCTGCTGATGGGCATGGAAGTATCTTTCGGTTATGATAATTATCAGAAAAACAGCCGGACAATGCCGATATGGGTGCATATTACAAACAACGGCGCAGATACAGAAGGTACTCTCACATTAAATATTATTGACGGGGATTATACCAATACCTCTTTTTCAAAACAACTTTCCGTCGGCCGCTCGTCGGAAACGACAGCTGTTTTTTACGTTCCATGTCTTTCATCTTATACACATATTGAAATCCAATTTTCCGGAAGCAGCGGCCTGTCACTGACATGGTCCGGAAAAACAATGAACCGGAATACAGAAGATATCTATGCCGGTGTTTTATCTGATCATTTTGAAGATTTAACATGTATTCAGGACCTTGTTCTTTCTTCTGAACCCCTCGGTATTTATCAGGGCATGCGTGCAGTCGATCTGACGTCTCATCCCCTTCCTGAGGATATGGAGGGATATGACGGCATAGATTTAATCATTGTCTCGGACTTTGACGCTTCCACCCTTAACGATGCTCAAATCCGGGCCATAAAACAATGGGTTGAAAACGGCGGTCTGCTGTACTGCTCTTCGGGAGAACAGCTGTCAGCCCTGTGGGATGCTCTTGATATTTCTCCGCTGCAGCCTCAGGATTCACAAACTGTTATAACCGATTTTAACACTTCCTATCATTCCTTTGTCCGCCTGCTCACGCCTCTGTCATGGGAACCGCTGCCTGAAAATCCGACGCAGGAGCAGCTTGACCGCCTGCTTTCGTACACCGAAAGCGCTGACATCGGTTCCACAACCTATGCGAGCATCGATCCGATCGCTGTTGAAACAGATATACTTCCCGAGTCCGCGAACGAAGCCATCATTGTCAAACCAATGTATCAGAAAATATCCTGCGGGCAGGGCAGTGTGATCATTTTTAAATTTGATTTAAGCAGTACTGCATTTAATACATGGGAGATGAACCGTTTTGTCATGCAATCCTACATTACAGAGTGTATGACTCAGTCTGACTGGTATCATTTTATGAACTATACAGATAATTTTAAAGATATATGGTCCGTCCAGTCTATTCTTTTAAATACACTTAACGAAAACCTCCCAAAACTGTTTAAATATGCCATTATCCTTTTAATCTACATTGTCATTGCCGGTCCGGTACTGTATATTATTTTAAAACGGAAAGACCGAAGATACCTGCTGTGGCCTGCAGTGCCGATGCTGTCAATCTTTTTTATGCTGATTATTTTTTCAGTCAGTGCAGAAACAAGACATCAGATACCGTTTTTAAATTATGCCACATATATCAAATATACGGACAACGGAGCGCTGGAAGACACCTATTATTCCGTGACACTGCCGGATAAGGGCAAGTTTATCCATCATGTTCCGCAAGATTATGATATTCATATGATCAATAATAACTACAGCAATTCAATGATCATTTTGAACAGTTATTATGTGGAGAGTCAGACAAATAACAACAGCGGTCTCGCATACAATAAAACAGACAGCGGCACGGATATCAAAATCCACAATGATTCCGCATTTTCCGCAAGGTACTTTAACACGCAAAAAGATGACCCGGAAATTGGCGCGCTGGAAGAATCCGTGACTTACAAAGACGGCAATTATGTCGGAACCATATCCAATCAGACCGGCTATGATATTTCCAATGCCTGTCTTATTATTTCAGGACAAATTTATGCGATCGGAAATATACCGGACGGTGTCACTGCAGACGTAAACGTTTCCGCCAAAGGGGTTGTTTCACAGGATTACGATATAGAGCGGGCCATACGTTCTGCGCTGAATATTCCTTTAGACGGCGCCGCAGACGGCAGGGAAAGAGTTCAGCTGAACATGCTCCTGCAATTTATT
Organism: Candidatus Scybalocola faecipullorum; assembly: GCA_018716485.1. Taxonomy (GTDB): domain Bacteria; phylum Bacillota; class Clostridia; order Lachnospirales; family Lachnospiraceae; genus Scybalocola_A; species Scybalocola_A faecipullorum. Next base: position 112,347 of record DVJY01000066.1, on the reverse strand, counting down.
AATGATAATTCCTATGATAACTATGCTTATGTCATCGGATTTGCGGATCAATACCGTACCCAAATGTTTTCCGATACACCTATGACAGAAGTCAACGGTATGACTATGGTGCAGAAGCAAATCCGCATCGGCTATGAAAGTGACAGCAGCGGCCGAATCTATATTCCGGACATTACTCAGATGATGCATGTGGACAGCGGCGATATTTATATTCTTACAAGGGAAATTTACAGCAATGAACTGGATATATCCTTTGATTTTAAAAATACGTTTTTACCGGAAACACTGACACTGACCGACAGCAGTGAGGGTGCATATACGATTTCTGCCTATAATTACACGACAATGACTTATGAAAACATATTTACAGACAGCAGCAAATTATCCGGCGAAGGTCTTGGCGTTTATTTCGATGATAACAAAATTTTAAAATTAAAAATCACCTGCAGCATACCAAATAGCGTAGACTTTTCAATACTGCCGGCATTTTCGATGACTGGGAGGATGGAATAATGCTTATTATTAACGATCTGACTAAATATTACGGCAGGCTGTGCGCTTTAGATCATATCAGCATGCACATCCATGACGGAGATTTATACGGCTTCGTCGGACCAAACGGTGCCGGAAAAACAACGACCTTAAAAATCCTCGCCGGTCTTATACTGCCGGACAGCGGCACAGTGACTATGGATGGCGGGAATCTTTTTCATCATATGCAGCCAAAAAAATCTGAGATTGGATACATGCCAGATTTTTTTGGAACATATGATAATTTGAAAGTCATCGAATATATGCGTTTTTTTGCTTCCATCTATGATATCGGAAATTATCAGGCCAATGCGGTTATCGAGCATTTACTGAAGCTTTTTTCACTGGACGACCGGAAAAATCAATATGTTGATACCCTCTCCAGAGGCATGAAACAAAAACTCTGTCTTGCACGGTGTCTGATCCATGATCCGAAACTGCTGCTTTTAGACGAACCGGCTTCCGGTCTTGACCCTGCCTCCCGCTATGAGGTCAAAGAAATTTTAAAACAACTGAATCAGGAAGGGAAAACACTTATCATCAGTTCTCACATTTTATCGGAACTGGCAGAAATGTGCACCAAAATCAGCATTATCCAGAACGGAAAAATCATTGCCGACAATACGGTTACTGAAATTATGGAGCTTCAGGCAGCTTCAAAGCCCCTCATCATCAATGTGGGCAGCGGCATACAGCGGGCCGCCGATCTCATCAAACGCTGTGATTATATCCGGCATTTATCGTATACTGAACATGAAATCCGCGCCAGTTTTTCCGGCACTCAGCAGGAAGCCGCTCAACTTTTAAAACAGCTTATTGATTCAGGTATTGAAATTTATGGATTTAGGCAGGAGAAAACAAGTCTCGAATCACTCTTTATCCGCCTGACCGGAAAGAAGGAAATATCCAATGAAGACGAAAAAATTTAACTTAAAATTTAATCCTGTCCTTAAAAAAGAATTAAAACAAAGCATGCGCACTGTACGTTTTCCGATATTGGTCGTACTTTTTAATACAGTGCTTGCCATTATCGGCCTGATCGGCCTTTACATCAGTAACGAACAGATCAAACTGACGGGAATTATTAATTACAGAGATAATATCTATTTATATATCCTTTTGATGTGTGTAGAATTTATACTCCTTATTTTTATCATGCCCGCGATGACTTCCGGCCTTATATCCGGAGAAAGGGAGCGCCAGACGCTGGACATTCTTCTGGCTTCCCGTCTGACTCCTGCTCAGATCATATCCGGAAAACTGTTTTCCGCATTGGCTAATCTGGCAATTTTACTGTTTTCAGGTCTGCCGGTCATTTCTCTGACCTTTATTTACGGCGGTATTGACATCAGTGATATACTGTTTACAATATTATATTTACTGTTTATTGCATTGTTCACGGGCTCGGCAGGTATATTCTGTTCCTGCGTGCTGAAAAAGACAACTTTTGCGACCGTACTGACTTACGGTATTGAACTTCTTTTTATTGCAGCACCGATTTTTATCACTGTGCTTGCCTATATGATTCTGGCAGCACAAAGCGGCTCAGAAAATGTGGATATCAGCCTGTTTTATCTGCTTTTAGCCTTTGATCCTGCAATCACTTTTTTAAACATTACTTTCAGACAGACTGGCACAGTTCCGGTGATGGATCATTTTTTTAATCCTTCAAACTGGTTTATCCCTATCAGCATTGCTCTGCAATGTGCCATTATAATCATTTTTATTCTGCTGTCTGTCCGCTGCCTGAAATGCAGCCCGTCAAAAAAACATCTCATTAAAGTAAAGGAGAGTCACATTTGAGACAGGATACAATAACATATAAACTATGGCGTATTTTTTATCCGCTGCTTTTTTATCTGGGTATTCAGATGGCCGTATCATTCATCGGCAGCATATTCATCAGCGCGTATATTTTGATGGTAAGCCAGCCGGCAACTCAGGAAGAGATGAGCCGCATGGTTACAGAAAGTTCTCTGCGCTATACAGTGCTGATCACGGGAATATCCGCAGTCATCACACTGCCTCCGGCTTTATTTTTCATGCGCAGAGACAAGAAAAATATGCCTGAAAGTGCCAGACGCCATATTCCATGGGCTGCATGGCCAACACTGATCCTTGCCGGTATCTCTTCATGTATCGGCGGCAATATTATCATTACATTATCACAGCTGCAGTATATATTTGACGGATATGAACAAATTTCACAGCTTCTTTATTCCGGCAGCTTTATCATTCAGATTATTTTTATCGGCATTGTCGTTCCTGTTGCCGAAGAACTGATTTTCAGAGGTTTAATTTATAACCGCGCCAAACTGTATATGCGCTCCACGCTGACGGCAATGATCCTGTCCGCATTTATATTTGCAGTTTATCACGGAAATATGGTACAGGGTATCTATGCTTTTGTTATCGGCTTTTTAATGGCCTATGCCTATGAAAAATTTTCTTCGATCCTCGCTCCGATACTATTTCATATATGCTGCAATCTCCCTGCAGTTATTCTGCAGAAGCTCCAGATATCGCTTCCGTCGCCATATTCGGCTGCTTACATCGCCACAGGCTGCGTCGCGCTGACAGCATTTTTATTTTTCGTACTCCATTATGTGATTCAGGCACCGGCCTTTAAAAAAGATTGATTGTCGAATACCGGCGAACGATTCAATGCATAAAGGATTGTCACAGGACAATATATCCTTTATAATGACATTAAACCGTAATTTCCTGCCGGATGTGATACATTACAGAAATGTCTGTCTCCCCGGTCAGACATTTCTTTTTTTACTTTGAAAGCCTGTCTCAAAGCATAGACAAGCGGTCTGCTTGCCGACCGGGTTGTCTATGCTTTAGAGACGCTAACCCATATGAGTACAAAGCCTACCAAGGGCAGGCTGAAAAGTGCGAATACGGGTAGGATTGCGGGAGCGCCAGGGGCGCGGAGCAATCCGTGGCTTTTATTTATCGTGCTGCCGTGCTTGCACGAGCAGACATTTGCCGGGCAGCGGCGCTAAGCAAAGACCAGTGAGCAGCGTAAGCTGCGAACTCGCGATACGCCCGGCAAAAAAGCGTTGACAATACTCGGGACATACGGTAATATAGAAACATAAGTTCGAGAACAATTGTTCGATTTTAAAGAAAGTAAGAGGATGAATCATCTATGGAAAAAAACAATGGCAAAGCCGTAAATACGGCAGATAAAAGCGATAAATTAAAAGCTCTGGATGCCGCTTTATCCAAAATTGAAAAAGATTTCGGAAAAGGATCCGTCATGAAACTTGGCGATAAAGGCAGTTCGATGGATGTAGAGACTGTGCCGACCGGCGCTCTGAGCCTTGATCTTGCCCTCGGGTTGGGCGGTGTACCTAAAGGAAGAATCATCGAAATCTACGGTCCGGAATCTTCCGGTAAGACGACAGTTACACTGCATATGGTTGCCGAAGTTCAAAAAAGAGGCGGCATTGCCGGATTCATTGATGCAGAGCATGCACTGGATCCGGTCTATGCGAAAAACATCGGCGTAGATATTGACAACCTTTATATCTCCCAGCCTGATAACGGAGAGCAGGCACTTGAAATCACCGAAACGATGGTCCGCTCAGGCGCGATTGATATCATCGTTGTAGACTCTGTAGCTGCGCTCGTCCCTAAAGCTGAGATTGAAGGCGATATGGGAGATTCTCATGTCGGTCTTCAGGCACGTCTGATGTCACAGGCTCTCCGCAAATTGACCGCTGTTATCAGCAAGTCCAACTGTATCGTTATCTTCATCAACCAGCTGCGCGAAAAAGTCGGCGTCATGTTCGGCAATCCCGAAACAACCACCGGCGGCCGCGCATTAAAATTCTATTCTTCCGTGCGCATGGATATCCGACGGATCGAAGCACTCAAGCAGGGCGGAGAAATTGTAGGCAATCGTACACGAGTTAAAGTTGTTAAGAACAAAATCGCGCCGCCGTTTAAAGAAGCCGAATTTGACATTATGTTCGGCAAAGGTATTTCCAAAGAAGGCGATATTTTAGACCTGGCGGCCAATGTGGGCATTGTCGTCAAAAGCGGCGCATGGTATTCCTACAACGGAAATAAGATCGGTCAGGGCCGTGAAAATACAAAGCAGTATCTTGCCTCTCATCCGGAAGTACTGGCTGAGCTCGACCGTAAGGTGAGAATTTATTACGGACTGATCAGCGATGATGAAACACAGGACTCAGAAGGTAAAGACAGCGCTTCCGATGAAGCCATGTTAAAAGAAGTGGAAGATGCATTTAAAATGCCTGCCGCTTCTGATGGGGAAAACCAGCTTTGATGGCAGTTACTGCCATAGAGCAGATGACTAAGACAAAACTTAAGGTATATATTGATGAAAGCTTTGCTTTTGTGCTGACTAAAGCGGAAGCACAAGCATACGGCCTTCGTGAAGGCGCCTCCATTGACGACAGCATATACACAAAGATCATGGATGAAGTTATCGTCAAAAAAGCCATATTCAAGGCGATGAATCTGTTAAAAGTAAGAGACTATACACAGGCGCAGCTTTGCATGAAATTAAAGTCGGATTTTTATCCGCCCAAAGCCATTGACAGCGCCATAGATTATGTTCGCTCATATCATTATATTGACGACCGGCGATATGCAGAGAATTTCTGCCTGCGCAATGCCGGTACGATGAGCCGGCAGATGATGACATATAAACTTATACAAAAGGGCGTCCCAAAAGAATTGATTGAAGACTGTTTAAATCATGCCGAAACCGATGAAAAAAAACAGATTATTTCTTTGTTCCGACAGAAATTTTGCACCAGTGATATGGAAGATGTCAGAAAGCGTCAGAAAATTTTGAATTTTTTCCTACGCAAAGGATATACATATCATGATATCACAGCAGCACTTAAAGACATAGATGCACAAAATAATTGAACATTGACTTGACATAATTTCCAAAAAAGTATAAAATTATTGTGTTGCATATTTATGATTTGTGCATAAATTGTGTAATTAAAATTTAATAGGGAGGTGCTCCTGTGCTGGTTATAACAATAGTATGTGTTGTTATTGCCGTTATTGCTGTAGTAATTGCTATTAAAGCAGTTTCTGATAAAAAGGCATCAATTGCGAAAATTGGCAGCGCCGAAGAAAAAGCCCGTGAAATTATTGACGAGGCTATGAAGACGGCGGAAACCAAGAAGCGAGAAGGCCTGCTTGAAGTCAAGGAAGAAGCTTTGAGAAACAAGAACGAACTTGAACGTGAAAGCAAAGAACGCAGAAATGAATTACAGAAGTATGAGAAGAGAGTCCTTTCAAAAGAAGAAGCATTGGACCGCAAGTCGGATGCTCTTGAGAAAAAGGAAAATCAGCTTTCAGCACGCGAAGATAAGCTTAATAAGCAGCGTCAGGAAGTTGAAGCTCTCAGCGAACAAAGAGTACAGGAACTGGAAAGAATCTCAGGATTGACCTCCGAACAAGCAAAAGAATATCTTTTAAAAACTGTTGAAGATGAAGTCAAGCACGAAGCAGCCATGATGATCAAAGACATGGAGTCCAGAGCGAAAGAGGAAGCCAACAAAAAAGCGAAAGAATATGTTGTCACAGCCATTCAAAAGTGTGCTGCGGATCATGTCTCTGAAGCGACGATTTCTGTTGTGCCTCTGCCAAACGATGAAATGAAAGGACGTATTATCGGACGTGAAGGTCGCAATATCCGTACACTGGAAACTTTGACGGGTATCGATCTGATCATCGATGATACACCGGAAGCGGTAATCCTTTCAAGTTTCGATCCGATCCGCAGAGAGGTTGCCCGCATCGCTTTGGAAAAACTGATCGTCGATGGCCGCATTCATCCGGCAAGAATCGAAGAGATGGTTGAAAAAGCCCAGAAAGAAGTCGAACAGATGATTCGCGAGGAGGGTGAAAATGCTGTGCTGGAGGTTGGCATCCACGGTATTCATCCTGAGCTTGTCCGGCTACTTGGAAAGATGAAATTCCGTACAAGCTATGGACAAAATGCATTAAAACATTCGATAGAAGTTGCCCAGCTTTCCGGTCTTTTGGCTGCGGAAATCGGTGTCGATGTCCGTCTTGCCAAGCGTGCGGGTCTGCTGCATGATATCGGCAAATCCGTTGACCATGAGATGGAGGGCTCACATATCCAAATCGGTGTGGATCTTTGCCGCAAGTACAAGGAATCACCGATTGTCATTAATGCAGTCGAGGCTCACCACGGCGATGTCGAGCCTACCTCGCTGATTGCCTGCATCGTACAGGCTGCCGATACTATTTCAGCAGCACGTCCTGGTGCAAGACGTGAAACATTAGAGACATATACAAACAGGTTAAAACAATTAGAAGATATTGCCAATGGCTTCAAAGGCGTTGATAAATCTTTTGCTATTCAGGCAGGTAGAGAAATCCGAGTGATGGTAGTTCCTGAACAGGTAAGTGACGCAGATATGATTCTTCTCGCCCGCGATATTTCAAAACAGATTGAATCCGAACTTGAATATCCGGGACAGATTAAAGTCAATGTTATCCGCGAATCACGCGTCACAGATTATGCTAAGTAAAACGAACAACAGCATCACAACATATTAAACGAACATGAAAAGTAAATCCCATATATCCGTCAGAACCATGGTTTTGTAAGATATATGGGATTTTTGAGACTATATGGAAAATGGAGGCAGTCAATGGCACCCTTAACACCAATGATGAAACAGTATATGGAAATCAAAGCGCAGTATAAGGACTGTATCCTTTTTTACCGCCTGGGTGATTTCTATGAAATGTTTTTTGAAGACGCGCTCACTGCATCTAAAGAGCTTGAAATCACGCTGACAGGTAAAGACTGCGGACAGGAAGAGCGGGCACCGATGTGCGGCGTGCCGTATCATTCTGTAGATAGTTATTTGAACAAACTTATCAGCAAAGGTTATAAAGTTGCTATCTGCGAACAGGTAGAAGATCCGAAAGCAGCAAAAGGCATTGTTAAAAGAGAAGTTATCCGTATTGTGACGCCGGGAACAAATCTCAATGCTCAGGCTCTTGATGAAACAAAAAATAATTATCTGATGTGTATCGTTTATATTGGAGATACATATGGCATCTCTACAGCGGATGTTTCCACGGGTGATTACTATGTAACCGAAGTCGACTCATCCAAAAAGCTTCTTGACGAGATTACCAAATTTGCGCCGGCGGAAATTATTCATAACGATTATTTTCTTATGAGCGGCGCCAGTCTGGATGACATAAAAAATCGTCTGAATATTTCTGTATCAGCGCTGGACCGCTGGTACACTGATGAAGATATGTGTATCAGCAAGCTGAAAGAACATTTTAAGGTCTCTGTCATCGATGGTCTTGGGCTGAAAGATTATCCGATCGGCACTATTGCCGCCGGTGCTCTGCTGCAGTATTTATACGAAACACAAAAAAATGCGCTGCCCCATCTGACAAGGCTGACGCCTTATCAGTCCGGCAAATATATGATCATCGACAGCGCTACACGCAGAAACCTTGAACTTTTGGAAACACTGCGCGAAAAACAGAAGCGGGGTTCTCTTTTATGGGTATTGGATAAAACAAAGACAGCGATGGGCGCCCGTCTTTTAAGAACATATATCGAGCAGCCGTATATTGATAAAAAGCAAATTGAAAATCGGCTTGATGCTGTTGAGGAACTTAGCGAAGATATGATTACCCGGGAAGAAATCCGGGAATATTTAAATCCCATTTATGATTTGGAGCGTCTTATCAGCCGGATCAGCTACAAGTCAGCCAATCCCAGAGACATTATTTCCTTTAAAAATTCTCTGGCGATGATCCCCCATGTCAAATATCTGCTCAAAGAAGCGCGGACCGATGAACTTCAAAAGATTTATACACAGATAGACAGCCTTGAGGATATTTTTGATCTGATTGAACGGTCGATCAATGACGATCCGCCTATGACATTGAAAGACGGCGGCATCATTAAAACCGGGTACAATGAAGCCATCGATAAATACCGCAACGCCAAAACCGAGGGCAAGCAGTGGCTCTCCCAGCTTGAAGCCAAGGAGCGCAGCGCTACAGGCATAAAAAATCTCCGGATTAAATACAACAAAGTTTTCGGTTACTATCTTGAAGTAACTAATTCTTATAAAGAACTTGTGCCTGAGAACTGGACACGCCGTCAGACACTAGCCAATGCCGAAAGATATATTACACCGGAGCTCAAAGAACTGGAAGACATTATTTTAGGCGCTGAAGACAAGCTTTTCTCTCTGGAATACGACATTTTTTCGTCGATCAGAGACCAGATAGCTGCAGAAGTTGTAAGAATTCAGCAGACGGCCAAATCGCTTGCCAAAATCGATGTCTATGCTTCTCTGGCCCAGACGGCCTGCACCAATCACTATGTGCGTCCAAAAATCAACACAAAAGGGCGTATTGATATTAAAGGCGGGCGGCATCCGGTCGTTGAAAAAATGACTGCCGGGGACGGTTTTATTGAAAATGATACGTATTTGGACAATGACAAGCATCGCATGGCCATCATTACCGGACCGAATATGGCCGGAAAATCCACATATATGCGTCAGACTGCTCTCATTGTCCTTATGGCGCAGATCGGCAGCTTTGTGCCTGCAGCGTCTGCGGATATCGGCATCGTCGACCGGATTTTTACCCGTGTCGGCGCTTCTGACGATCTTGCCAGCGGCCAGAGTACATTTATGGTTGAAATGACCGAGGTTGCCAATATTTTGCGTAACGCCACCAAAAGCAGCCTGATCGTCTTAGATGAGATTGGCCGCGGGACAAGCACCTTTGACGGTCTGAGCATTGCATGGGCTGTCGTGGAATATATCAGCAATCCAAAACTGATCGGCGCCAAAACCTTATTTGCCACCCATTACCATGAATTGACTGAATTGGAAGGCAAATTGGAAAGCGTGCATAATTACTGCATCGCTGTTTCAGAGCAGGGTGACGATATAATTTTTCTCCGAAAAATTATTAAAGGCGGCGCCGATAAAAGCTACGGCATACAGGTGGCAAAGCTTGCCGGTGTTCCCGAACCGGTCATCGAGCGTGCTAAAGACCTGGTGGAAGAGCTGAGCAATGCTGATATTTCCTATCGCGCCAAAGAAATCGAGACTGCAGATTTAAAAAAATCCGGACGTCACGCCGGAAGTATCCATGAGGCATCTGAAGATATGCATCAGTATTCGCTTTTTGATCTTGCCGGGGATTCCAAGCCAAAGACTGCACTGTCAAGCGATTCACAGGACAGTCCTTCACAAAGGGCAGTGATTGAAAAGCTGAAGTCATTGGATATTTCAAATATGACGCCGCTGGAGGCACTCAATGAACTTTTCACATTACAAAAATCACTGAAGCAGCAGTAACTGCCGTGATTTAAGAAAGTGCAGGGAATGTATTGTCAACGATTAATCTTTTAGATTCAGATACTATTAATAAAATCGCGGCGGGAGAAGTTGTGGAACGGCCTTCCTCTGTCGTTAAAGAGCTTGTTGAAAATGCCATCGACGCAAAGGCAACCGCAGTGACTGTGGAAATCAAAGAGGGCGGCATCAGCTTTATCCGCATTACAGATAACGGCAGCGGTATTGAAAAGGATGATGTGCCTATTGCATTTTACCGCCATTCCACAAGCAAAATCCGTTCTGCCAAAGACCTTCTTGTCATTGCCTCCCTCGGTTTTCGCGGTGAGGCGCTCTCCAGTATTGCTGCCGTATCGCAGGTGGAGATGATGACCAAAACAAGCAGGGCACTGACCGGCATCCGATACAAAATCGAAGGCGGTATCGAAAAATCTGTGGAAGATATCGGCTGTCCGCAGGGCACAACATTTATTATAAGAAATCTTTTTTATAACACGCCGGCAAGGCGCAAGTTTTTAAAAACGGCCATGACAGAAGCCGGATATATCAGTGATCTGATGCAGCGGCTGGCTTTGTCCCATCCGGAAATATCTTTTAAATTTATCAGTAACGGACAAACCCGTCTGCACACCACCGGAAATATGCGCCTGAAAGATATTATTTATAACGTATACGGCAGAGATATTGCCGCAAACGTTCTTGAAGTATCCGCCCAGACTTCAAATGTCCATATCAGTGGTTTTATAGGAAAACCCTTGATATGCCGGGGCAACCGCACCTATGAAAATTACTTTATTAACGGACGGTATATTAAAAGCGGCATCATTACAAAAGCCATTGAAGAGGCTTATAAAAACTTTATTATGGTCCACAAATATCCTCTGACCGTGCTTCATTTTACAGTGGATACTTCTTTGATCGATGTCAATGTTCATCCGTCAAAAATGGAAATCCGATTTAACAACGGAGAAGAAATGTATAAGCTTGTGTATCATGCTGTCCGTGAAGCGCTGGAAGGAAAAGAATTAATTCCCAATGTCAGTCTTGAAGACAGGCCAGCCGCGCCGGACCGCGGATTTTCTGAAAAAGGCGCTGCCTATCCGGAGCCTTTTGAAGTCAAACGCCGCGAAACGATGATCCGGGAACAGGCTGACGGCTATCGAAGCTTTTCAGAACCAAAAGCTTCCGGTGAAAATCCGCATAAAACATGTCCGAGACCACAGCAGGCCCCATCCCCGGCCGCACCGGTACATCCGATAAAGACAGAAGCAGCGCAGCCGGCAAAACCGGCTAAAGAAGAAGCTGTACAGCAGTCTTTATTTGATATGCCGCTCCTGTCTGAATCCGCACGGCCAGGGCACCGACTGATCGGCCAGATTTTTGAAACTTACTGGATTGTAGAATACGACGGTCAGATGTTTATTATCGATCAGCACGCTGCCCACGAAAAAGTTCTATATGAAAAATTGTACGCCCGCTACCGCTCACATACGCCTTCATCTCAGTATTTGGAGCCGCCGCTCATACTGACACTATCCATTAAAGAAGAGACTGCACTGAAAGAGCATTTGGACAGCTTTAAGGCGCTCGGATTTGAGATTGAGGCTTTTGGCGGGAACGATTATGCTGTGCGTGCTGTTCCGATGGAGCTTTACGGCTTTAACGCCCGGGACATTCTCATCGAAATGATCGATCAGCTTTCATCAGAAACCGGACGGCTTCATGATGAAATGATTGCAGACCATCTGGCAACTGCTGCCTGCAAAGCGGCAGTCAAAGGCAATCACCGTCTGTCATTTAAAGAAGCCGACGCACTGATCGACCTGCTGTTAAAGGCTGATAATCCTTATACATGCCCTCACGGCAGACCGACGATCATTTCTATGAGTAAATATGAGTTGGAAAAGAAATTCAAACGAATCCAGTAATGGAGGCTGATTCATGGAAAATGTCAATCAAAAACCTTTAATTATACTGACCGGCCCGACAGCTGTCGGCAAAACAGACCTTTCCATCCGTCTTGCTAAAGCTGTCGGCGGCGAAATTATATCCGCCGATTCCATGCAGATTTACAAATATATGGATATCGGCACAGCAAAAATTACTCCGGAGCAGATGCTGGGTGTTCCTCATTATCTGATCGATACCCTGATGCCTGATGAACCGTTTAATGTGGTTACTTTTCAGAAAATGGCCAAGGCAGCCATGGAAAAAATTTATACTGCCGGGCATATTCCCATACTTGTCGGCGGCACAGGATTTTACATTCAGTCCGTCCTTTATGATATTGAGTTTGAGGACAATGATAATGACATGGAATACCGGCATTTTCTCGAAGCAGCCTGTGAAAAAAACGGGCCGCTCTGGCTGCATAGCCGGCTTGAAGCTGTAGATCCGCAGTCTGCCGCCGAAATTCATGCCAATAATGTAAAAAAAGTCATACGCGCGCTTGAATATTATCATAAAACAGGCCAAAAAATTTCAGAGCACAACCGTATACAGCGCATGAAGCCTTCACCGTACCGATTCGTTTATTTTGTTCTTGAGCAGGAACGGAAAACATTATATGAACGTATTGAAAAACGCATCGATCAAATGCTTTCACAAGGACTGGTCGATGAAGTTGGCCGGCTTCTTGATATGGGCTACTCAAGAGACCTTGTATCTATGCAGGGACTTGGCTATAAAGAAATCATTGATTATCTTCAGGGACGTATAAGTTTTGACGAAGCTGTCTATATTCTCAAGAGAGACACCCGCCATTTTGCCAAACGGCAGATGACCTGGTTTCGGCGGGAAAGGGATGTCTGCTATATTCAAAAAGAACAGTATCCGGATGAGGAGCATATTTTAGAGGCAATGCTTGCAAAGCTTTCCGAAACGCATATTATATAAAAATATCCGGCATTGTCCGGTCACAGAAAGAGGCACAACTTATGGAATTGGAAAAGTATTATACACAGCTGGGAATTAAACCGGAAGTGTTTCAATATTGTCAAAATATCGCCGATGAATTAAAACCTCGGTTTGATATGATTGACGAAATTGCTGAAGTCAATCAGCTGAAAGTCATTAGAGCCATGCAGAACAACCATGTCAGCGATTATCATTTTAATCCCGGCACCGGCTATGGCTATAACGATGATGGACGGGATACTCTTGAAAAAGTTTATGCAGATGTTTTTCATACTGAAGATGCCCTTGTCCGCCCTCATATTACATGCGGGACCCATGCGCTTGCCACAGCGCTCTTTGGAAATCTAAGACCGGGCGATGAACTGTTATCGCCCGTTGGAAAACCTTATGATACACTGGAAGAAGTCATCGGTATCCGCCCTTCCGCCGGTTCTCTTGCCGAATACGGCATCACTTACAGGCAGGTCGATCTGCTGCCGGACGGCAGTTTTGATTATGAAAATATCAAAAAAGCCATCAATGACCGAACAAAACTGGTGACAATTCAGCGCTCCAAAGGCTATCAGACGCGTCCGACGCTTTCTGTGAGCCGCATCGGTGAACTGATTGCTTTTATAAAGTCCATCAGGCCTGAAGTGATCTGTATGGTAGATAACTGCTACGGCGAGTTTGTGGAGACCATTGAGCCGACCGATGTGGGCGCTGACCTTTGTGTCGGTTCCCTCATCAAAAATCCGGGCGGCGGACTTGCGCCGATCGGCGGTTACATTGCCGGAAGAAAAGACTGTGTGGAGCGTGCCGCTTATCGTCTGACAACGCCGGGACTGGGCAAGGAAGTCGGCGCCAGCCTCGGTGTAAACCGAAGCTTTTATCAGGGGCTTTTTTTGGCGCCACAGGTTGTTTCCGGTGCGCTTAAAGGCGCTATATTTGCGGCAAATATTTACGAGCGTCTCGGATTTGAAGTTGTCCCTGACAGCACACAGAGCCGTCACGATATTATTCAGGCCGTTGTACTTGGCACCCCGGAAGGCGTCATTGAATTTTGCAAAGGCATTCAGGCGGCCGCGCCGGTCGATGCCCATGTTGTTCCAGAGCCTTGGGCCATGCCGGGCTATGACAGCGATGTCATCATGGCTGCAGGCGCCTTTATTCAAGGTTCATCCATCGAATTAAGCGCCGATGCCCCGATCAAGCCGCCGTATTCTGTCTATTTTCAGGGTGGTATCACATGGTACCATTCAAAGCTTGGCATCATGATGTCACTTGAAAAATTGTACGAAGCCGGGTTGGTTACTTTAAAATAGCCTGACGAATCGTGTCAATTTTTTTAAGTCATTTGGGCTATACATTCAAATCTTCCTGTGCTACAATGAAATATGTGTACAGGCGGGAATTTTCCTGAAATTACATAGCGTTTTACGCTTAATTTTACAATCATGGCTCTTATACAAAGGAGCTGTGAATGATAATGAACATTTCTAAATTACCAATCAAAAATCTGCCGGAATCAGAACGGCCTTACGAAAAATGTCAGAAGCTCGGCGTCAAAGCTTTATCTGATGCTGAACTTCTGGCTGTCATCATTAAAACCGGAACAAAAAATATAAGAAGCACCGAACTGGCGCTGCATATTTTAAATTTGTGCGCCCAAAAGGGCGGCCTTTCCGGTTTATGTCATTTAACACTCTCAGATTTACAAAAAGTAAAGGGTATCGGAAAAGTTAAAGCGATTCAGGTTTTATGCGCCGCGGAACTGAGCATCAGAATTTCTGCCTCCGCTGCGGCCGGAAAGCTGAATTTTAACCGTCCCGATACAATCGCGGCATACTATATGGAGGAAATGAGACATTATACTCAGGAACATCTGATGCTGATGATGTTTGATACAAAAAATCGCCTCATTAAAGACTGCCTTATGTTCAAAGGCACGGTCAATGCAGCGATGATCAACCCGCGTGAAATTTTTATCGAGGCACTGAAGCATGATGCTGTCAGTATTGTACTTGTGCACAATCACCCCAGCGGAGATCCGGCGCCGAGTACAGAGGATATCAAAGTCACACGGACGATGGCTCATGCCGGAAGGCTCATTGGCATACAGCTTTTAGATCACTTGATCATCGGAGATCACAGATATGAATCACTGGCCCGCTATCTGGCCGAAAATTAAGAAAGGAGTTTTTCATGTCCGTAAAAAAATATGCTTTAGACCCGGGTGCAGACCAAATACGGCTCTGCGGGCCTGACGGGACGATTTATACTCAGGCCTCCTATATTGCTGTCCGAAACAAAGGCGAGACCATCGCAGCGGGAGATGAGGCCGCCGCCCTTTTTGAAAAGGCTTCTCCAGACATCCGCGTTTGCCGGCCTTTTAAGGAGGGGCCTTCCGATACAAAAGAAGCTGTACATCTTCTTAAATATACGATCCATGGATTGGGAATCGATGCACCGCTTCTGAAAAATACCGCATTTTATATTGCCGCTGCCCATAAAGCTTCTTCCGTACAGTTGCGGACACTGAGTATGCTTGCCGAAAGTTTCGGCGTCAGGCATACCCGTGCTTTTTTGATTCCTAAGCCTGTGGCAGCAGCGGCAGGAGCGGATATCAATGTACACGCTCCTTCAGGATGCCTGATTGCCGATCTTGGTGCTTCGTTTACAGAGTTATCCGTAGTCTCTTTGGGCGAAGTAGCCGACAGCACACTCCTCCATGACGGCGGCAGCGGCATAGACATGGAGATTATTGAAACTGTACGCAGTCATTTTAACTTCCAGATTGGAACCAAAACAGCCTGCGCGCTCAAGACCGCATTGGCAGATGCCCGCGGTGACACCCCTTTAAAAGCGATGGCGGCTTATGGGAAAAATCTTCAGACCGGCCTGCCCGGATGTACACAGATCCCTGCCGGCCTGATCTGCGAATCTGTCCGCGGCTATTACGATCGTGTTGTCACAGAGATCCGACTGCTACTTGAAAGGATTTCTCCCGAACTGACTTCAGATGTTATCCGCGGCGGTCTTTATCTGACCGGCGGCATGGCATTGGTTCCAAACGCTGCTGCCTTTTTTTCATCACAGCTGCGCATGCCTGCGCATCTTTGTCCCTCCCCGGGAGAAACTGTGATCAGAGGCCTTTATAAACTGATGACACAGAAGCAGCCTGTACGGATAAATTCACAGGAGTATTTGTAAATTATGCGGAGATTTAAAAAGTCATCTCATGCCGGGCGGTTATTTTGCCTGCTATTGATTCTGTGCGGTGTATTTTTTGTTTTTGATGCGTCAGGGCATTCCCTGCTGGCGCCTGCTTCCAAAGTTATTACCGATATTTTTGCGCCGCTGTATCACCTCACTGCAGATGACACCGCACACGATCAGGATTATGATGTTTCCGACCTGTCAGGGCAGTTGTACCGCCGTATCGAGCAGTTGGAAATTCAGATTGCCGCACTGGCGCCGCTGACATCTCTTATGGATTTAAAACATACGTACTACGATTATCACAGTACAGGCGCTGTGGTGATCGGCAGTGATTTTGACGGCTGGTATGATACGTATATCATTGATAAAGGCAGCAGCGACGGCATTACCGTTGGCATGAATGTCCTTGCCGGCGGCGGTCTGGCCGGCATTATTACTGAAACTTCACAGCACACTGCAAAAGTTCGTCCTATTACTGATGAAGGGAGCAGTATCAGCTGTATGCTTTTAAAGTCTCAGGATCTTTGTATTGCACAGGGAGATATACGATTTCAAAGCAGCGGACGGCTCCGCCTGACGATGCTCGGACAGTCTCGTGAAGTCTCTTCCGGGGATGAGATTGTTACATCATATATCAGCAGTCAATATATGCCCAATCTTCCGGTCGGCTATATAACTTCAGTCAATACAGACAGCCATGGCAATGCTCAAAGCGGAGAGATCATCCCGGCCGCAGATTTTGATCATTTGACACATGTACTTGTCATCACCGATTTAAAATCCGGGCTGGTGAAAGGAGAGGACAGCGGCAATGCACTCCAACAGTCTGCCTCATAAGATTTTGTGCGCAGTGCTCATATCTGTTCTTGCTATTACTTTGTCTTTCGTCCAATATATGCTGGTTCCTCATATAGCGATCGGACAGGCACAGCCGGATCTTTTAATGATTTTAACTATAGACATCTCCGTATTCTGCAGTATATGCCGCGGCACTGTATGCGGATTTTTGTGCGGAGTCATCCGTGATTTGTTCGGCAGCGGATATGACGGCGTATCCATGCTTGTTTATATGTCTGCAGGCACCTGTTTCGGCATTGCCTCGGCATCTGCTGATATCAGCCGCCCGAAACTTTCAGCAGCCGGCGCCGGCATCGGCGTATTGCTGAATCAGCTGATCACAGCTTGTCTGTGCCTGATGCCCGAAAACATGTCCTCCCTGCCGGATCTTTTAATGACAGCTGTAATTCCCTCTGTTATTTATACCGCAGCGGCAGCTGCTGCCATCGGCCCGTTGATACGGCCGCTGCTGTTTTTTTGCAAAGGAAGTGAAACCATATATGATCCGCAAAAAGAATAAAAGAAGACTTCAGATACTCGGACTTATATTTGCCGTCATGTTTCTGGTACTTTTCATACGCCTGTTTTTGCTGCAGATTATCCGCGGCCCGGACTATCTTGAAACCTTTTCCCGCCGCATTCAAAAAGTTACCCAAATTCAGGCGCAAAGAGGCAACATTTATGACTGCAGCGGACAGCTGATTGCCGGAAGCCGAGTCTGCTATAATATCCTGATCGAAGCTTCCATGCTTCCCGAAGATCATCAGCATATTAACGGGATTATCGTCCGCCTTCTGGAACTTATGGAAGCATATGGGGAAACACTTGACCTTTCACTGCCTGTCGCCGTCTCCAACGGCCGGTATGTTTATGACGGCACCGATGATGAAGTTGTACAGTTTAAAAAAGATATTTACAATTTGTCCCAAAATGACCGCCTGACGGCAGAGCAGGATTCCATGGAGGCCGGACAGCTTATGGAGTATATATGCGGCAGTCTCTTTGAAATTCACGAAAGTTCCTCATTGGAGATGTCACTGAAAATTGCCGCCGTCCGATATGCGCTCTACATGAAGCGCTTTACCGAATACATGGCCGTAGAAGCCATCGCTGATGCCAGCCCGGAATTCGTCAGCGCTGTCATGGAAAATAAATCTTTACTCTCCGGCGTGACCATAGAAGAGGCATACGAGCGTGTCTATGAAAACAGCGAATGTTTTTCGCATTTAACAGGATATCTGGGCACTGTTTCTGAAGAAGAACTTGATGCTATGACTGAGGCAGAACGCGCTGCCTATAGTTCAAATGAGCTGATCGGCAAAACCGGTTTGGAACAAATTTATGAATCAGAGCTTTCAGGAACCAAAGGAGAGCAGATTGTTTATGTGGACAGTACAGGATCCCCTCTGTATACGGTACGTACAAAAGACGCTGTCGCAGGCAATGACTTGTGGCTGAGTATTGATAAAGATCTTCAGATCAGACTTTATCAGCTGCTTGAAGAGCGTCTTGCAGGTATTTTACTGTCTCGTCTTGTCGAGGAAACAGATCGGGACAATAATCCCAATTGGCTTATTCCTATAGAAGATGTATGCACAGCATTAATAAAAAACAAATGCATCGATATATCGTCCATCAATGCAGACGATGGACCCAACAGCCGTCAGCTGTATGAACTGTGCCTTTCACAGCAGGAGCGTATATTATCTGAAAACGTTTCGGACACAGACTGTGATGAGGACAATATGCAAATCGTTTGTGAAGCACTGATTACAGAAGGTACCGCCGATATGCGTACTTTACTCGCGGTTTTATACGAGCAGCACATTCTCCATATGGATGACGATTATGAAAAGCTGACAAACAAAACGATATCCGCCTATGAATTTATATACGATAAAATTGATCACATGCAGCTGACAGCAGATATGCTCGGACTGACACCCTGCTCCGGCGTATGCATCGTTACCGATGTCAATACCGGAAAAGTCAAAGCTATGGTCTCATATCCGGGCTATGACTCAGGCCGCATTTCAGAAGCCTCTTATTACAGTGCACTGATTGCAAATGCCTCTACACCGCTGTATGACCGGGCAACACGCCAGCTCATTGCGCCGGGATCGACATTTAAAATTGTTTCTGCGGCCATCGGACTGGAAGAAGGCTATATCACACCTCAGACAACGGTTTATGACCGGGTTGTTTTTGATAAAGTATATCCGCCGGCCGCCTGCTGGTCCAAAACAAGCCACGGATATGTTAATGTCAGTCAGGCCCTTGCCGCATCGTGCAATTACTTTTTTTATGATCTCGGCTTTAAAATCAGCCAGTTAACTGATGGCAGCCTAAATCATCCGAAGGGGCTGCGTCTTATCCGAGAATATGCTTCAAAATTTTGCCTTGACCGCAAAAGCGGTCTTGAAATTTATGAAAGTGCACCGTCTGTCTCAGATGAAAATGCAGTCCTGTCCATGATCGGTCAGGGGACTCACAGTTATACCCCTGCCGTATTGGCCCGTTATATGACTGCCGTCGCTTCCCGCGGCAATGTTTATGCTCTTTCTCTGACTGAAAAAATGTGCAGCAGTACCGGTGAAGTTCTTTGGGAACGTAAGCCCAAAATCGAGTCTTACGTCAATATATCTGAAAAGACATGGGACACTATCTATGAAGGACTTTACGGCGTCTGCCAGAGCAGTATTTATGAAGATATATTTACAAGCCTTCCGATAAAGACCGCCGGAAAATCGGGGACGGCCCAGGAGCAGCAGAATCGTCCGGATCACAGCCTTTTTATGGGATTTGCGCCATATGAAGACCCGCAGTACTGCGTTTGTGTTATCATTCCAAACGGGTACGGATCAGCCAATGCTGTTGATTTGTTCAGAGATGCTGTTGCCGCCTGTTTCGACCTTCCCTTATATCATCAGGAAGAACGTTCAGAAGGGCGCGCATCCCTGCCTTACAATTACAGCAGTTCAGAGGAATATCTCCAGCAGATATCCGACTGAACACAATAGTGTGTTTGACTTTTCTGTAAAAATATTATATAGTATGGAGGTATATTTTATGGGTGAAGTATTTGTCATCACATCAGGCAAAGGTGGTGTCGGCAAGACGACCACGTCTGCAAATATTGGGGCCGGTCTGGCCAGACTGGACAAAAAAGTTATTCTGGTAGATACGGATATCGGCCTGCGGAATCTTGATGTTGTTCTCGGCCTCGAAAACCGTATTATCTATCATCTTGTCGATGTCATCGAAGGAAGATGCCGTATTAAACAGGCGCTGATCCATGACCAGCGCTTCCCGAACCTTTATCTGCTGCCGTCGGCTCAGACAAAGGACAAAACGGCAGTCACTCCAATGCAGATGAAAAAACTGACGGATCAGCTTCGGGATGACTACGATTTCGTACTTTTAGATTGTCCGGCCGGTATTGAACAGGGCTTTTTAAATGCGATCGCAGGAGCCGGACATGCGGTCATTGTCACAACACCTGAAGTTTCTGCCATCAGAGATGCCGATCGTGTATCCGGTCTGCTCATGTCAAACGGTATCGACGATATTTACATGATTGTCAACCGACTTCGATATGATCTGATCCGCAGGGGCGATATGATGTCTGTTGATGATGTGGTTGATATACTCGGATTAAATCTTCTTGGTTTTATTCCGGATGATGAAAATGTTGTTATTTCCACAAATCACGGTGAACCTGTCATCGGCACAAAAACACCTGCCGGGCAGGCTTATGCCGATATATGTCAGCGCCTGATCGGAAATCATATTCCATTGAATACTGCACGGCATAGTATGGGACTGCTTGGCCGTCTCGGACATATGCTTAAAATTAGTTAGGAGGCGCGGCGATGTTTTTTTTCGGTCTGTTTAGAAAAAAATCCGGCAGTATCGCCAAAGAACGGCTGGCAAATGTTCTCGTTTCCGACAGAGCACGATGCGCGCCGAACACACTCCGAAGTATTCAAAACGATATTTCCCATACATTATCGAAATATATGGAAATCAATACAAAAGCCATTGATTTTAAAGTTGTTTCGCCTGAAAAGCCTGTGCCTGTCCTTGTGGTCTATATTCCGTTTAAAGAAATACCGAAGACTGCCGCAAAGGAACGGCATGATTAAAAAGATCCGTTATTACTGCCGGTGTATTTTAGGGTATCGTTTCAGCAACTTTCATTTTCCCCTGTTTTTTGAAACCACAGCTCTGTCTGTCATCAGTATTCCTGTGATTCACAGTGCCAATGACAGTTACACATTGAAACAGATTTCAGGCGTACTTGTTGGAATATTGATTTTAATATTTTTTTCGTTAATTAGTTATAAATATATTGCAAAATCCTACTGGATTTTGTATATTATTAATATAGTAATATTATCGCTCGTTTTGTTTGCAGGAATATCAGTGAATGGCGCCCGGAGATGGTTTTCTCTTGGCGGGATAGGAACGTTACAGCCATCTGAATTCGGAAAGTTTTTTATGATTCTCTTTCTGGCCGGCTGGATCAGCGATAATAAGGCGCGCATCAATAAATCCGGTTTTCTTATTTTGACCGGCGTTTTATTCGGACTGCCGCTGCTGCTTATATTAAAAGAACCCGATCTTTCTACGACAGTTGTTTATGTCTTTGTTTTCTGCACAATGATATTTGCAGGAGGCCTAAGTTATAAAATCGTCATCAGGGCGGCAGCTGCCATTGTCCCGACAGGTATTCTGCTGTTTTGGTATATATGTCAGCCTTTTCAAACGCTGCTTGAAGACTATCAGGTTCAAAGAATTATGACTTTTTTAAATCCTTCAGAGTATATGATGACCACTTATACACAGCAGTTTAATTCTGTAATGGCCATTGGCTCTGGGATGCTGACTGGCAAAGGGCTAAACAGCAATGCGTTGACCTCAGTGAAGCGTGGCAATTTTATTTCAGAGCCACAGACAGATTTTATTTTTGCAGTTATTGGTGAAGAACTCGGTTTTATCGGAAGCTGCATAATCATTGTACTGCTTTTTGCGGTTGTTATTGAATGTCTGCGTATCGCAGGAGAGGCTTCAGACATGACTGGCCGTCTGATTGCAGTCGGTACGGCATCCGTCGTTGGCTTTCAAACGTTTGTCAATATTGGGGTTGCGACAGCGTTGCTTCCAAATACGGGACTTCCGCTTCCGTTCATAAGTTATGGACTGAGTTCATACACAAGTCTCATGATGGGGGTAGCTTTAATATTAAATGTTGGTTTACAACAAAACAGGAGGTAAATAGCGATGAATATTGGCTTAATTGCACATGATAACAAAAAGAAACTGATGCAGAACTTCTGTATTGCCTACAGAGGTATTCTTGCCAAAAACGAACTTTATGCCACAGGTACAACTGGCAGACTTATTGAAGAAGTCACAAATTTAAATATTCATAAATTTCTTGCCGGCCATCTTGGCGGAGAACAGCAGCTTGGTGCCCAAATCGAGCATAATGATATGGACCTTGTCATCTTTTTGCGTGATCCTGTCGCTCAGAAAAAGCATGAACCTGATGTCCATACAATTGTACGTTTATGCGATATGCATAACATTCCAATCGCAACCAATCTTGCAACTGCCGAACTTTTGATCAAAGCTCTCGATCGAGGCGATTTGGAATGGCGTGAATTTTACAAATAAAAAATTATGATATGATTACGAAGAGAGAATAAATCATGAAAAAGAAAATAGCCTTAACGATCTGCACGGCAGCTTTATTACTGACAGGATGCCGTGCAGATTCTGCGATGTTAATTGAATATTCAGATTTAAATATTTTAAGCAGTTCCGATGTCCTCAGTCTCATTCCTGCCCAGACTTCCGAGCCGTACTCCACAGATATCGCTGTCATTGATTATACACCTGAAACAGACAGCGCAGAGGCTGAAACTGATCCGTCATCTGATACAACAGCAGAAACAGATACTTCTTCAGATACTCAAAACGACTATGGAGAACCTTCATCAGAAACACCGGGTCTTTTAGTGGATATGACCAATAACGAAGTGCTTTACAATAATCTTCCATACAAAGAGGTGGCGCCTGCCAGTCTTACAAAAATGATGACCGCGCTGCTGACTTTAAAGTATGGAAATCTGGATGACAGTGTTACTTTGACATCTGAAATGAATCAGGATATGATTTCAGGCGCCCAAGTGTGCGGTTTTGTTCCGGGAGATACGATTACTGTCAAAGAACTGCTGTACAGTATGCTTGTATTTTCCGGCAATGATGCAGCCAATGCGCTGGCTATTCATGTCGGCGGGAGTATCAGTGCCTTTGTAGATATGATGAACGAAGAAGCTAATCTTCTTGGCGCTGTAAATACCCATTTTTCAAATCCAAGCGGACTTGATGTGGATAACCATTATTCCAGTGCTTATGATCTCTATCTGATTTTTAATGCGTGCATGGCCTATGACGACTTTTCGACTGCCATCTGCCAGCCATCATATACAACACATTATACAAACAGTTCAGGCGATGCCGCTTCTGTAACATTTACATCGACAAATCTTTATATGGATGGTACATATTCCAGTCCCGATGGTGTTACAGTTTACGGAGGCAAGACCGGAACTACCGAAGCCGCAGGGGCATGTCTTTTGGCATACAGCCATGATGATGCCGGAAATGAATATGTTTCCCTGTCCCTTGGCAGCGCAGATAAACCGGAATTGTATTCACAAATGAACAAAATATTAGCCAAAATTCTGAACTAGTCATTGAATTTTACTATATTTTGTACTATAATATTTTTATCGAACTTAATGAATTCTATATTTTAGAAAAATAAATGCAACCTTAGGAGGAGAGTACTATGATACAAATTATTTCAGGTGTAAAAGGAAAAGGGAAAACAAAATTTCTTCTTCAGAAAGTCAATGATGCTGTAAAAACAGCTACAGGTAACATTGTTTACCTTGATAAAAATAATAAACATATGTATGAATTGAGCAATAAGGTTCGTCTGATCAATGTAAAAGATTTTCCGATTGATAATTATGATGCCTTTTTAGGTTTTATCTGCGGATTAATTTCTCAGGATCATGACCTTGAAGCAATGTATCTTGATAGCTTTTTAACAATCGCATGTGTTTCCGATGAATATATCGGTTATGTATTGACCCAGCTTGATAAAATCTCAACTGCATTTGATACTGATTTTGTATTAAGTATCTCTGAAGACGCAAATAATCTCCCAGATGAGTTCCGGGAAAATATTATTATCTCCTTATAATTTTTGAACAGTATATATCTATTTAATAAAAAGGTATTCACAGACATTTCTCTGTGAATACCTTTTTAGCTATGACATGCATCAGTCTTCGTCTGTTCTTAATTTCCAGAAAAGTACCAGAGAATAAATCGCAGCTAAGCCGACGACTGCAAATATGATTCTTGATATCATTGATGCTGTGCCAAAAAAGTAAGTAATCAGATTAAAATTAAAAAAACCTACAAGTCCCCAGTTAATACCGCCGATAATAATCAGTATTAAAGCGGTGACATCTAACCAGTTTCTTTTCATAACCATGACCTCCTGTCATCTCTGATAAACATAGTATGAACGTTTTTCATCAGGATATACGTCCATATCTTTGAATCATTCCAATTCTTAAAATTTTTTTAGGGGTTTTCATTATCCGCAAAAAAGTATATAATAAAATTTAGTTTTGCAATCAGTCTCTTACGGAGGTTATTTTTGAACGATACATTTTATTATAAATATTCCGATTATCTGAAACAAAAATACGGTACAAAAGTTTACAAACTTCCGGTAAATCTGCCCCTTACATGTCCCAATCGCTGCGGAGGACAGCAGGGATGTACATTTTGCGCAGACATCGGCACCGGATTTGAATCGCTTTCCAACGAAATTTCCGTGCAGGCACAGCTTTTAAAAAATAAAGCCTATATCGGATCAAAGTATCATGTAAACAAATTTATAGCTTATTTTCAAAACTACACAAATACTTATATGCCTTTGGATATTTTTAAATCACGGATGGAAGAGGCGGCAGCAGTAGAAGATATCGTAGAAATCGCAGTTTCCACACGTCCGGACTGCATTAAAGACAGCTATCTTGACTTTTTAGAGGATCTTTCATCACGGACCGGAATCCGCATTCATATAGAACTTGGACTCCAAACGGTCAATTATCATACATTGGATGATATCTGCCGCGGACATGGGCTTGCAGAATTTATCGATAGTGTTCTCAGGATACACCGACATCCGTTTACAGTATGCGCCCATCTGATTTTAAATCTTCCTCAGGACACAATACGTGATACGATTGAATCATCCAAAATCATCTCGGTACTTCCGGTGGACGTTGTAAAGCTTCATTCTCTGTATATTGCGCGGCACTCGGCAATGGGCAGAGCTTATGAACAGGGACAGCTTCAGATATGTTCTAAAGAAGAATACATGGAACGCTTAAAAACGTTTCTTGAATATTTAAATCCGACCATTGCTGTGGAAAGACTGTTTTCACGAATTCCGGAAAAAGATGCGCTTTTTTCCAACTGGCAGACAAGTTGGTGGAAGCTGAATGACGAATTTAGTAAGATGATGGCTTCCTGCCGCAGCCGCCAGGGAATTCGGTATAACTATACGAATGGACCGAAATTATAAAGGAGTGACTTTATGGCTGACAAAAAAATAAAAAAAATCAGAAAGTTCCGCCGTCCGATGGGTGTTAATATAGGTATGATCGTATTTTTAATCATCTTCCTCTATCTTTTAATTACGGTCATAATCGCTGCGACAAAACCGCAGGTTTCTATCACACAGGTTGAATCCGGCGAAATTGTCGACAGCATTTCATTCACCGGAATCGCTTTGCGGGAAGAGCAAATTGTTACAACGCCAGAGGCCGGCTATATGAATTATTATATCAGTAATGGTGAGCGTACGGCTAAAGACAAATATGTATGTGTCATTGATACACAGGGAACCTATAGTGCCGAATCTGAAGATACATCCATTGAATTTACACCGTCAGATTACAGTGAAATCAGTGATATTATTTCACTATATTCCTCAAATTATTCGGGAAGCCGCTTTTCGGATATATATTCATTTAAATATAATCTGCAGAACTCTGTCACTGAAATTATCAGCCGTCAGCGTATTAACAATGCCTCAGGAGATTCTGCCGCGCTGCATCAGATTGCCTCACCTGCCAGCGGCATTGTATCTTATTCATATGATAATATGGAATCTTTAACAGCAGATGATATTACCGATGATCTTTTTAACTACAGTAATTATGAAAATCATCAGCTGACTTCCAGCGAAAGACTCGAAGCCAATGCCCCTGCTTTCCGGCTGACAACGAACAATGTATGGTCCATTGTCATCAAACTTTCTCCGGAACAGGCAGCCAGTCTTAACGAGACGCTGAACGAAAATAATACAAATGTACAGATCAGATTTGTCAAAGATGATATCACAACATGGGCAACCGGAAGGATTTTCGGATCAGGTGACAGTATGTTTGCTGAACTTGAGATGACACGGTATATGATCCGCTATATATCTGACAGATATATTGATATCGAACTGACAACAAATGAAGCTGAAGGCTTAAAGATTCCTTCTTCATCTGTCGTTGAAAAAGATTTCTACAAAATTCCTGTCAGCTATCTTGTCACTGAAGAGGATACCAATGAGCAGGGATTTTACAGAACCTCTGCAGACGGTACGACAACGGAGTTCGTAAAACCGACGATTTATAAACAGGACGATGAATTCTGCTATGTTGATATGAATGAGTTTAATCTTGGTGATTATATCGGGGAGGCGGATTCGGGTGTCGAACAGTACCGCATCGGTGCAACTGAAAGTTTGACAGGTGTTTATAATGTCAATCAGGGTTATGCTGTTTTCAGACTGATTGATGTCATTTATCAAAATGATGATTATTATATTGTCCGTACAGGCACTTCTTACGGCATTACATTATACGACCACATTGTACTGAATGCCTCTGCGGTCAATGAAGATGATATTATATTTTAGGAGACCATGACTATGATTAAAGAAAATATTTCAGAAATTCAGCAGCGGATTGCTGCAGCATGTCAAAGATGCGGCCGCGACCCGAAGGACGTCACATTGATTGCCGTAAGCAAAACAAAGCCGGCAGAAGCTGTCCGTGAAGCCATCCTCTGCGGTATGGCCGATTTCGGGGAAAATAAAGTTCAGGAAATGTGTGACAAAATGGAGGTCATTCATGCTCCTGTGCGCTGGCATTTGATTGGACACCTTCAGACAAATAAGGTAAAATATATTGTTGATAAAGCTTATCTGATTCATTCTGTTGATTCTTTGCATCTGGCAGAAAAGATTCAGGAAGAGGCTCAAAAAAAGCAGACTGATGTCAATATACTTATTCAGGTTAATGTTGCCAATGAAGCGACAAAGTTTGGTTTAAGCACCGAAGAAGCGCCGGAAATTATCCGTTCCATCTCAAAATTACCGAACATCCACATACAGGGATTGATGACTATTGCACCATTTTCGGAGACAGGTGAGGAAAACAGACAATTTTTTAGAAAATTGAAGCAATTATCTGTTGACATCGCGGCTAAAAACATCGATAATGTTACTATGAGTGTGTTATCCATGGGAATGTCCCATGATTTTGAGACAGCCATCGAAGAAGGCGCTACTCATGTACGAATCGGCACAAGTATTTTCGGCGAAAGAAATTATAATATTTAAGAATAAAAAGATAAAACTACGATTTTTAAGGAGAGAATTACCATGGGAAAAGTTTTGGATAAATTGTTAAATAAAATGCGCTTAAATGATGAAGACTATGAAGAAGAATACGACAACTATGATGATTACGATGACGGTTATGATGACTACGATGAGCCGGAACCGGCTCCTGCGCCAAAGGCAGCAAAGACAGCGGCAGCATCTTCGGCGCCAAGGGAAAAGTATACATCTCAAAAGTCATCGTCCTCTTATACAAGTACAGGCAGCTACAGCAGCAGTTCTTCAGGAAAAAGTAAAATTGTACCGCTGAAAAGCGATGCTCAGCCGGTTGATGAAGTTTGCGTTGTCAGACCTTCCAAATACGACGATGCTAAAGAAATTATTGATATTCTTGCCGCAAGAAAAGCTGCGGTTTTAAATCTTGAAGGCTCTGATTACGACCTTGCACAACAGATTATTGATTTCATTTCCGGCGGATGCTACGCTTTAAAAGGAAATATTCAAAAAGTCACCAATTATATTTTTGTAATTACTCCGGAAGCCGTAGAAATTTCAGGCGATATTGATATTCAGCAGACTCTGAGCGGAGGCAAGGGTACTGTGCCTCAGTTCCAGATGAAAGTGTGATCATCCGTATCATGCCATGGATAAGGAAGAACAGTTACTACTAAAAAGGCTGTCTGATTTGGCCCATAAGGCCGAACAGCAATACTATTGTACATTTTCAGAATTTTTGAATATGAATGAACAGGATATTTTCCTGAGACATAAGGAAGACTTTGCCGGCGTTCATTTTGAAGTATACGGCGGTTATCAGGATGCAGAACGCCGTATGATCGCGTTTTATCCGGATAGCTATGTCAGGGAAACATTTCCTGTAGGATGTTTGTCTGTCCGTCCGGTCAACGAAAAATTCAGTGACCATCTTACGCACCGGGATTATCTCGGGGCTATCCTAAATCTCGGAATTGACCGAAACCGAATCGGTGATATACTGATTGATCAGAACAGCGCTTATGTATTTTGTACTTGTCAGATCTGTTCATATGTGGCCGAACATCTGACAAAGGTAAAGCATACAAAAGTCACAGCTGCCTTATGTGATGTGCCGGAAATTGCCCTTTCACCGAAATTAAAAACAAAACAGGGTACAGTAACGTCTATACGTCTTGACAGTGTTGTTGCACTTGCCTTTAACTTGTCCAGAACATCAGCCGCCGGTTATATATCAGCCGGTCTTGTATTTATTAATGGCAAACTGACAGAAAGTGCCAGTGCCGTTCCAAAAAACAACGATATTATCTCGGTTCGTAAATTGGGCCGTTTTAAATTTGAAAATACATCTTTGAAGTCCAAAAAAGATAAGTTTGTTGTAAAAGCACATATTTATATGTAGGAGGTATAAGGATGATTACACCAATTGATATTCAGGCAAAAAGCTTTAAAACCGGTATGGGGTATTCCAAAGCAGACGTTGACAGTTTTTTTCAAACAGTTGCCAGTGATTTTGAAGCACTGTACAGAGAAAATCTTGAATTAAAAGACAAAGTCAATATTTTAAATGATGGTATCAACCACTATAAAAGTATTGAGAAATCACTTCAAAAAGCGCTTGTGCTTGCTGAACAGACCTCTGAAGATACAATTGCTTCAGCGAAATCAAATGCTACGGTCATCGAACAGGAGGCTGTTTTAAAGGCTCAGTCGATTGTTGCCGATGCCAAAATTGAATTGGATCATATCCACTCAAAAACAATTGAATTGCTTCAGCAGTATGAAAAATACCGCGCCCAGTATAAGTCACTGGCCAAAGCGCAGATGGATCTGTTGGACACACCTGCATTTAATATTGAAGTTGCGTCTCTCGATGCTTTTTCCATGCTTCAGGAAACTGTTTCCGATAAAGAAAGTCAGTTAAAGATCAATACTGTCTTTCAACAGCCGGAAGAGTCTAAAGAAGCGGAGGAAACCGCTCAGCCTGATGACGATATCGATGAAACACTGGACACTGATGATATCCAGATTAATGATATTGCCAGCATTTTTGACGATGATGACGACAATAAATAATTAAGTATTAAATATTTAACCGAATATTATACTGATGCCCCAAACTCTCATCTCAGCGTAACAGGCTGCGGTGCGTTTCTTGGGGCATTGTTCATTGGAGGATTATTTTTATGAAAACACTTACAGTGCATGACCCGGAAAAAAAGCCGATTTATGATATTTTATTTTCCAAAGACTACTCAGCGCTCCCTGATGCTCTGCAGAGCAAATCGCTCGTATATGCCGGCCGTCGTATATGTATTGTCTCGGAAACAAATGTTGCTCCTTTGTATGCCGATGAGGTCGTCGCTTTATTTAGACAATGCGGCGCCGAAGTTACAGTATTTATCTTTCCTGCCGGGGAGGCAAGTAAAAATCTAGATGTCGTTCGTCAACTTTACGAACATCTTATTCTTCAACATTTTGACCGAAAAGATATGCTTGTGGCATTGGGCGGCGGTGTTGTCGGCGATCTGACTGGCTTTTGCGCTGCAACCTATCTGAGAGGCATTGATTTCATTCAGCTTCCTACAAGTCTGCTTTCCCAGGTTGACAGCAGTATCGGCGGAAAAACCGGCGTTGACTTTGATGCTTATAAAAACATGGTCGGCGCTTTTTACCAGCCAAAACTTGTCTATATTAATCTTTCTGTATTAAAAACACTTGGAGAAAAAGAATATCTTTCCGGCATGGGCGAGATTATCAAACACGGGCTGATCAAAGATAAAAATTATTATCAGGAAATCAAAGATTCTGTCAGCGGGATTTTAGCACGCGATACGGATGTTCTTGAAAATATCGTTTACCAGAGCTGCAATATCAAACGTCATGTGGTCGAAAATGATCCTAAAGAAAAAGGCGAACGAGCCCTGCTGAATTTCGGTCACACAATCGGCCATGCCATTGAAAAGCTGGCAAATTTTCGTCTGCTTCACGGAGACTGTGTCAGCATCGGAGCTTGCGCCGCCGCTTTTTTATCAATGAAGCGGGGGATGATTTCCCCTGAAGAATATGACAGTATTGTCCATACATTTGAAAGCTATCATCTGCCTGTGTCTCTTTCAGAAACAGACAGCCATATCAACAGCAGACAGGTTGTCAGCGCTACAAAATTGGATAAAAAAATGGAGAGCGGTCATATTAAATTTATTTTGCTTCAGGAAATCGGCAGCGCGGTCATTGATAAGACAGTCAGCGACGATGAACTGCTTTGTGCGGTTTCATCTGTACTCAAATAAATTTACTTACTTAACTTAAAGGGAGATTTACTATGAAATATATCAAAGCTATTGTCAGTATTATCGTTCTGACCGCTATTGACCAAATTACTAAATTTCTGGCCGTTCGTTATCTGATGGAGGGAGGGCCAATTGTCCTTATCGACGGTGTTTTTGAACTTCGTTATCTGGAAAATCGCGGTTCTGCCTTCGGATTAATGCAAAATCAAAGAATTTTCTTTATTATTATAACTATCATTATCGTTGGCATATTTGTGTGGCTTTACTGCAAACTTCCCGATACCCGCCGCATGCGGTGGATGCATTTGATTTGTATCGGTATTATCTCTGGAGCGCTTGGAAACTTTATTGACCGTTTTATTAATGGATATGTTGTAGACTTTTTCTATTTTAAACTCATAAATTTCCCGATATTTAACGTGGCAGATATTTATGTCACTGTATCTGCGGCCGTCTTAATAGTTCTTGGGGTCTTTTATTATAAAGAAGACGACTACAAATTTCTGACTGTCAGAAAAAATAAATCTGATGCCGGAAAAGAAGAGGAGTAATGCCCTATGACAGAGCATCTTGAATTTATTGTTGATGAAAATCACACCGGAGAACGGATTGATAAATATTTAAGCGCCGTCATGCCCGGCCAGTCGCGTTCCTATATACAGAAACTGATCAAAGATGCGTCCGTATTTGCCGATTTAAAGCCAGTAAAAAGCAGTTATAAGGTTATTTTAGGGGAACATATCCAAGTGGCCGTTCCTGAGCCTGTCAGCCTCGATATCCGGCCTGAAAACATACCGCTGGATATTATATACGAAGATCAGGACGTCATTTTAATTAATAAACCGAAAGATATGGTTGTTCATCCGAGTGCCGGACACGAAAGCCATACACTCGTCAATGCACTTTTATATCACTGCAAAGACCAGCTGTCGACAATCAACGGCGTCCTTCGACCGGGTATCGTCCACAGAATTGATAAAGACACAACCGGCGTTATTGTCATATGTAAAAACGATATGGCGCACCAAAGCCTTGCCGATCAGCTGAAGGTTCATTCGATCACGCGAAAGTACGAAGCCATTGTATACGGAAATTTTTCTCAGGATGGCGGCACCGTTGAGGCCCCGATCGGGCGGTCGCCCCATGACAGGAAAAAGATGGCTGTCAACTATAAAAACGGCCGGTCGGCTGTGACACATTACCGCGTATTAGAGCGCTTTGGGAAGTATACCTATATTGAATGTACTCTGGAGACAGGGCGGACACACCAAATCCGTGTCCATATGTCAAACATAGGACATCCTCTTTTAGGCGATGAAGTTTACGGGCCGTCAAAATGTCCTTTTTCATTGCAGGGACAGACGCTGCATGCCAGAATCCTCGGATTTGTTCATCCGCGCACAGGAGAATATATGGAATTTGAAGCGCCTTTGCCGGAGTATTTCAATAAACTTTTAAAAAAGCTGAGAGGCTAAAGCATTTTTGAAATCAGCCGTTAAAAGGCCATTGCCAACGGCTGATTTTTGTGTTATGATGAGTTAGATGCCAATCTCTGCGTTAAACTCGGATTTGGCGCAGAGATTTTTCACTCTCGCCTAACGGACAAAACGCCTTGATGACCATTGTTTTTAACTATTTTGGAGGTTTTTTTATGCCAGATAATAATAAAGAAACTCATCTGACCTACCAGCAAAAAAAATCTATCGACTATACACTTCGGCTGCGCGAAGTTCTTTCGGAACTGCCGCCTTTTTGCAAGGATTATTTCAGAGCCATCGAGCCAACGACATCTGCAAAAACACGAATTTCATATGCCTATGATTTAAGAATTTTTTTCAAATTTCTCTGCGAAAAAAATCCCGCTTTCAAGAACGGCCAGATCAAAGACCTGACCGTGGAGGTTCTTGACCGGCTGCTTCCTGTAGATATCGAGGAATACCAAGAATATCTCAAAGTCTATGAATCCCACGACCATCTGGTTATGAATACAGAAAAAGGTCTTGCTCGCAAAATGTCATCTCTGAGAAGCTTTTATAATTATTACTTTAAGCATCAAATAATCCGTACAAATCCGGCTTTATTCGTATCCATGCCAAAGCTGCATGATAAAGCGATCATCAGGCTGGATATCGATGAAGTGGCTATGCTTTTGGACTATATCGAAAGCTGCGGCGATCAGCTGACAGGTCAGAGAAAGGCTTATTATGAAAAAACTAAAGTACGCGATCTTGCGCTGATTACTCTCCTTCTGGGCACAGGCATACGTGTCTCAGAATGTGTCGGCCTTGACTTAAATGATGTTGATTTTAAAAATAATTCCATCAAAGTCACTCGAAAAGGCGGAAATCAGATGTATGTATACTTCGGCAGTGAAGTTGAAATGGCGCTTTATGACTATATAGAACAGATCAGGAAGCATACAGATGCCCTTCCCGGCCACGAAAACGCTCTCTTCCTCTCCGTCCAGCGGAAACGTATCAGCGTCCGTGCCGTTCAGGATCTTGTCCATAAATATGCATCTCAGGTAACGCCTAATAAACATATTACACCGCATAAGCTCAGAAGTACTTACGGCACAAATCTTTACAGAGAAACCGGCGATATATATCTTGTTGCCGATGTACTCGGCCACAAAGATGTCAACACAACAAAGAAGCACTATGCCGATCTCGGCGACGAACGCCGCCGCAAAGCTGCGACTGCTGTCAAGCTGCGTGAAGAATAAAATTATGCATATAAGTTTACATAATATAATTATGTAAACTAAACGTCTTTATCATTTCAGTTAATAAACATACAATATTAATTAAAAGGAGAACACCAACTTTGAAATTACAGCAATTATTAAGTTATACAAGAAAAGCCGTCGATACTTATCATATGATCAATAAAGGAGATAAAATCGCTGTTGGGATATCCGGCGGCAAAGACAGTCTAACCCTGTTGTATGCTTTAAGCGGACTGCGCCGCTTCTATCCAAACCATTTCGATTTGGAGGCCATCACTGTTGATCTCGGTTTTGACGGATTTGATCTGACGGGTATCCAAGAACTGTGTAAAAAATTAGATGTCCCATATACTATTGTAAAAACGGATATCGGCCATATCATTTTTGAGGACCGCAAAGAAAAAAATCCCTGTTCTCTCTGTGCCAAAATGCGCAAGGGCGCTTTTAATGAAAAGGCAAAAGCGCTCGGATGCAATAAACTGGCCTACGGCCATCACAAAGACGATCTTGTAGAGACAATGCTGCTCTCTTTGATTTTTGAAGGACGCTTCCATACTTTCTCGCCTGTCACTTATTTAGATCGTATGGATATCACTCTCATCCGTCCTCTAATGTATGTTGATGAAGCCGATATCGTCGGCTTTATGCATAAATATCAGCTCCCGGTGGCGAAAAGTCCCTGTCCTGCCAACGGCTTTACAAAGCGGGAATATGCAAAAAATCTTGCTGCTCAGTTAAATCGGGAACATCCGGGCGCTGTGGACAGGATGTTTAGCGCCATTCTCAGTGCAGATATATCCGGCTGGCCTAAAATATGATTTTAAGACCGCCGTAATTATAAAAAATATATGGGAGTAATTTACAATGAAAGTTTTAATGCTCAACGGAAGCCCGAAAGCATCGGGAAACACTTATCTGGCACTTCATGAAATGGAAAAGGTCTTCGCCGAAGAAGGCATAGAGACAGAACTGATTCATGTGGGAAACAAAGATATCCGCGGCTGTATTGCCTGTACCAAATGCTTTGAAACCGGAAAATGTGTCTTTAATGATATTGTGAATGAGATCGGGGAGAAATTTAAAGAATGTGACGGCCTTGTTGTCGGTAGCCCGGTATACTATGCTTCAGCCAATGCCACACTGATCGCACTTTTGACACGACTGTTCTACAGCACGCCGTTTGATAAAACGATGAAAGTCGGTGCTGCCCTCGTCGCTGCAAGACGCGGCGGCTTATCGTCCACCTTTGATGAGCTGAATAAATTTTTTACGATTTCAGGTATGCCTGTAGCTTCAGGACAATACTGGAACAGCATCCATGGCCTCACTCCGGGAGAAGCCACCAAAGATCCGGAAGGCCTTCAGTCCATGCGCACACTGGCCAAAAATATGTCTTTTCTTATAAAGAGCATCCGTCTTGGGAAAGAAGCTTATGGCCTTCCTGAAAAAGAACCCGTCATTCGGACAAATTTTATACGTTAAGATTTAAGACAGCCCTGTCTCCTTCTCACGGGGCTGTCTTTCTTTATAGGTCATTTCTGTTTATTTATCAAAAAACTTCTCTGTGCGCCCTGTATCACAGTATCCGTAGGTTTCAGCTCTCCAATTAAAAGAGCGGATTCAGGATGATGCAAAGAGTCATACAGCCTGATTTATGAATCCCATAATGGGTATAATCACCGTTTGTGCCGCAGGTCTGAAGGTAAATGCCGTATTTTTTTGCGATTGCTCCAAAGCCTTCGGCAAGCGTTTCTTTATCCTGTACAGTCAGAGGAATAAGTTCAGGCATATTTTTCTCCAACTTTTTGTACATCTCTACAAAACTGAAAATACATCGGTCAATGTATGGCGCAATGGCTCCCGCCATTTCTTCAAAAGTCTGCAAATGCTTTTGAATCGTGTATTTTTCAGTCAGAAGCACAGGATTCATCTCTGTGTCACCTCTTTACTTTACTGCTTATACACTTTCTTCAGGGATAGCACACCGCTGCGGCAAGCCGGACACAGTATCTATTCCCGAATTATTTAAGAAGAAGCGCTGCGTATCAGTGCATCTTCTTCGCTGTAACAGGGAACTGCAATCAGCTGTCCTCCATATATATGATCAGACTCGAGATGATTTACCTGCTTTATCTCACGGACAAATTCTCTGACATCATCTTTGGATTCCGGCATATAATCTTCAGCGATTGTCCAAAGCGAATCGCCTGATTTGACAACATAACTGACATACCCGACCGGCTGGACAACCGAAGCTGCGCTGGATTTAAAAGAAGAAGCTTCCATAAACTGATAAAATCCTATAGAAAATATCATCAGCACCACTGCCATCGCACCTAACTTCTTAAGCTTATAATTTTTCATCTAAAAACCCCCTGTGTCATCAAATTATGCAATAAATCGAACGTTTGTTTGTGTCACAATTATATCGAACATACATTCGTTTGTCAATAGGGTTTTTAATTTTCACCGTCATTAAGCTTTTGCAGAATTTTCTTTCTCAGTTTTTTGACTGCTCTTGAGTAAATACACTCCAGCGCGTGCCTGCTCCGATTCATTTCCTTTTCGAGAACTTCCATGGGAATATCATGAATTTTTCCTAAAATAACACGCTGTTCCGCAGCACTCAGATATGACAGCTGATCATACAGCAATTCTTTTAAAATATCTTTCTCCGAAACAACTGCCCGATAATCTAATATTTCACTGACTGATATTTCATACCGTGTTGAGGCTTTTTTTATATAGTTCAGCGCCTTGTTTTTTGCAATTTTAAAGGCAAGTTTTTTAACATCTTCCGGCTGTTCCAGCACATCCGGATATTGTTCAAGCAAAGTCAGGTAGACATCCTGACAAATTTCTTCCGCAACTGCCTGATTATGAATATATTGATTGATAAAATGAATAATTAAAGATTCAAAATCACACGAAAAAGCCGCCATCCGACCAGATTCGGGATAACGGCTCATATCTGAATAGCTTTAATAATATTAAGAAACAGTCGAAAAGAGCGTTCGTCAAGCTTTCTGACAAATTGGATAAAATCCTCTTTTGTTTCCACTGATGTCTGAAGTGTATATAAATCTTCATGAAGCAGATAATCCGGTGATACGTTAAGTACATTGCAGATGTTGATCAGATTATCTACGCTCACACCTTTAACACCTGACTCGATCTGACGCAGAAAAGTTGGTGTAATATCGCATTTTTCCGCCATAGCATCGCCTGTCATACAGCGCGCCTGCCGGACTTCTTTTACTCTTTTTCCAAATGCTTTTAAATTCATGGATTCTACAAAACCTCCCGATTTTGAGCATATCATCAAAAATATCTTTCGCATAAACAAGTATACCCTACTTCACAAAATGATAGTAGAAGCTTTAAGAATACATTTTATATTCTAAAAGTTTTAAAACATTGCATATCTGATAGTATCGGTATTTTAAAACGAAGATTTCCATGAATTACAAACAAACGTTTGCAAAAATATGTTCGTTATGATATGATGGATAAAAGATATGTGCAAGGAGGAACTATCATGGAAAAAGGAAAAATTTCTGCAAAACAGCAGGAAATTCTTGAATATATTAAATCATGTATTTTATCAAAAGGTTATCCGCCGGCCGTCCGCGAGATTTGTGAAGCCGTTCATTTAAAATCCACATCTTCTGTTCATTCCCATCTGGAAACTTTAGAAAAGAACGGCTATATCCGGCGTGACCCCACAAAACCGCGGGCTATCGAAATCATGGATGATGATTTCTCACTGACCCGTCGTGAAGTTGTCAATGTTCCCATTATCGGCACAGTTGCTGCCGGCGAACCGCTTCTTGCTGAGCAAAATATTGCAGACTATTTTCCTATTCCTGTGGAAATGCTTCCTAACCTTCCGACTTTCATGCTCAAAGTTCATGGTCACAGCATGATCAATGCCGGTATATTTGACGGCGATACAGTTATCGTTGCCCAGCAGAATACAGCTGCCAACGGCGATATTGTCATCGCTCTCATTGATGACAGCGCTACAGCCAAGCGCTTCTATAAGGAAGACGGTCATTACCGTCTTCAGCCTGAAAACGATGCGATGGAACCGATCATTACAGACCATGTGGATATTTTAGGCAAAGTTATCGGGCTTGTCCGCCTGAATTTATAGCAATTTGCCTGCCGCCAACAGCCTTAAAGCAGAAAACGGGAGATGTTTTCCTGATTTTCTGCTTTTTCTATTTTCAAAATCAATTAAATGGTATATAGTATACTATGTCTGCAAACGACTAATAACATATGATAAAAAAGGAGACTGATGTATGAAAAATATTCTTGTCGGGCAGTCCGGCGGGCCAACCGCAGTCATCAACGGCAGTCTGTACGGCGTGATCACCGAAGGTTTTCGCCTGAGAGATGAAAAGATTGGCCATGTGTACGGTATGATCAACGGCATTGAAGGCTTTTTAAAAGGTAATTTCCGTGATATGGATGAGGAGTTTACTCCTGAAACTCTGGAATTGCTGAAGACAACCCCCGGAGCCTATCTCGGTTCATGCCGCTATAAGCTCCCTGAGGACATGCATGATGAAGTCTATGCCCATCTTTTTGAAAGTTTTGATCAGCTGAATATCGGTTATTTTTTCTATATCGGCGGCAATGATTCTATGGACACTGTCAGCAAACTTTCACGGTATGCAAAGATGCATGATCATCCGCTCCGCGTGATCGGCGTGCCAAAGACTATTGACAACGACTTAACATTGACAGACCATACTCCGGGATTCGGCAGCGCTGCCAAATACGTTGCCTGCACAGTCCGGGAAATAGCTATTGATGCATCCATTTACAATACAAAATCTGTCACTATTGTAGAAATTATGGGCCGCAATGCCGGATGGCTTACCGGCGCTTCCGCTCTTGCCCGTCAGTTTCACTCAGATAACCCTGTGCTGATCTACCTTCCCGAAGTCAATTTTAACGAGGAAGAATTTTTAAAGCATTTGGAAAAAGCATTTGAAAAAAAGAGAAACCTGGTCGTCTGTGTATCCGAAGGCATTCATGATGCTCACGGCAAGTTTTTATGTGAATACGGCAGTGATGTGGGCACGGATACATTCGGACATAAGATGCTTGCCGGATGCGGCAAATACCTTGAAAACCTGGTCAGAGCCCGCCTTGGCGTCAAAGTGCGTTCTGTCGAACTTAACGTAACACAGCGCGCATGTGCGGCTCAAATTTCAAGAACAGACCTTTTAGAAGCTGTAGAAGCCGGCAGCTATGCGGTTATCTCTGCACTGAACGGACATACAGGCCAGATGGTATCTTTCCGGAGAATCTCCGAGACGCCATATAAGATGATCTGCACATTAAAAAATGTCAATGATATATGCAATAAAGAAAAAACTGTGCCGGCGCAGTGGATTTCATGCAGCCATGCCGATGTTACACAGGAATTTGTTAATTATGTACGGCCTTTGATTGCCGGAAGTATTCGTATTCCTGAAGAAAACGGACTTTCAAAATTTATTTACCGCAAAGAACTTCAGTAGATCGGATAAATGAAACAAAATCGGGTGTACTCCATATCAAGAGTACACCCGAAAAAATATAGTATTTTTTAATTTAATCTTCCTGCAAATCTTCAAGAGAAAGCGTCTTCCCGTCACGCCATATTCTTTCAAGATCATAAAACAATCTGTCTTCTTCTGAAAAAATATGAATAATAATATCTCTGTAATCCATCAGAATCCAGTTGGCAAAGCGATATCCTTCAATCTGCTTTGGTTCAAATCCTTCTTTTCCAAGCATTTCCTCCGCATTATCGGCCAGTGCCTGAACTTGATTTCTATTGCTTCCGCTGACAATAATAAAATAATCGGCAACAACGCTGACATCTGAAATATCGATAATTTTCAAGTCCAGCGCCTTTTTTTCTTCAAGAGCTTTCACTGCAATCCTTGCCATCTGCTTTGACTGGTTCATGGCGGTCCTCCTTCAATAAATCCCGGTAGTAATTAAATGTTATCTCTGTATGTTCATCAATAGGCTGTTTTTTCTTTTTTAAAAAAGAAAGCGTTTGTTTTAAAATCAGGTATACCGTTTCATCAATATTTTTAAAGCTGCTCCGGCGCAGTTTATCCAAATTCGGCGCCTGATTCCTGCTCGGTTCGATATAATCTGCTGTAAATACAATCTTTTCAAGCAAAGTCATTTCCGGTTTTCCCGTTGTATGGCAGCGTATAGCACTAAGAATTTCTTCATCGGTAATGTAGTATTTTTCCGCTGCAAGTATGGCACCGGCTTTAGCGTGCAGAAGAAGCGGACTTTTTTCTTCCGCCGGTGTAATTTCAACCATATGTTTTCGGCACACTTTAAGCAGTTTGTCGGCCGTCATATGCTTTGCACAGTCGTGCAGCAGTCCGGCCAGTTCAGCCTTTTTCACATCTGCTCCATACCTCATTGCAAGGCAGGCGCTTGTATACTGAACACCAAGTGTATGAACAAAACGCCGTTCGCTCTGTTTTTTCCTTAATTGATTCTGGATTTCAACAATCGTCATTGTTTCATCACTCATTGGTACACCCTCTTTCCTTTTTACCGCTTATCTGTAAAGATGATGGTCCTCTATATACTTTCTGACCGCTTCCGGCACAAAATACCGGATTGTTCTTGACATACGCACCCGTTCTCTGATCATTGTTGATGAAATTTCCATCTTCGGCACACTCAGCACATAAACCGACGCGCCGTAAAGCTGTGCCAGTCTGTCGGCCTGAGCTTCCAGCAGCCGCTGATTCGCCTCATCCCTTGCAGCAGCGAGTAAATGCGCTGATTTAAAAATAATCTCCGGACAATGCCAGCTTTCTATATTCATCAGCGAATCCGCGCCCATAATCAAATACAGCTCCCTGTCCGGATAAAGGTCACGAAGACCGGTCAGCGTATCGGATGTATAAGAAACACCCTTTCTGCGGATTTCATAATCGCACGGCACAAAATAATCAATACCCTCTACTGCCTTCTCAATCATCTCCATGCGTACATCATCATCTAAAATATGTGCGGTCCGCTTATGGGGCGGGATATGAGCCGGCATGATCAGTACCTCATCCAGTTTAAACTCATCACGGGCATTTTCTGCAATAACAAGATGGCCTGTATGAATCGGGTTAAATGTTCCTCCGAGAACACCTGTTTTCTTCAGATGACCCACTTTCATCACCTCTACGGGAGAATAATTTTCTTTTTATTATCTTTGCCCTCTTTATAAAGAATAATCTTCTTTCCGATGACTTGTACAACTTCGGAACGTGTACGTTCGGCAAGAAGCTGTGCCAATTCCCTCGGATCATCGGTGCAGTTTTGGAGCACAGAAATTTTAATCAATTCCCTTGCCGCCAGCGCCTCACTCACTGCTGCTGTCAGCTGCGGTGTCAGTGAACTTTTTCCGATTTGGAAAATCGGCTCCAGATTCATGGCAAGACCTTTTAAATAGCTTCTTTGTTTGCTCGTCTTAATCATAATTCCTCCGCTTATTTGTAATAATCAAACTCAAGGCCGTACATTCTGACGGTATCTCCTTCCTGAATGCCCAATGCCTCAAGCTCATCCAGAATACCGTTATCTCTCAGAAACTTCTGGAAGAAATCAAAACCTTTTTCAGAATCCAGATTTGTGTAGCCAAGCATACGCTCGATACGCGGTCCTTCCACAACAAATGCGCCGTCTTTTTCGTCAACCTGTACAGTGTACGGCTCTGTGATTTCTTTTTTCTCCGGGAAGAACTGACGTTCAAATACTGTAGGTTCTTCTTTAATATTATCCAGCATATCACGGACATAATAAAGCAGTTCTTTCAGTCCTTTGCCGCTGACTGCTGAAATCGGAAATACACGAATATCTTTCGGCTCAAACGCTTCTTTAAGCAAAGTCACTGCGTCGTCGTTTTCACCGTCATAGAGCGCATCTATCTTATTAGCAGCAATAACCTGCGGACGATGGGCCAGTGATTCACTGTAATTTTCCAATTCCGTATTTATTGTATGAATATCATTGATCGGATCTCTGCCTTCCACACCGGCGGCGTCCACGATATGAATGATCACTTTTGTACGCTCGATATGTCTTAAAAATTCATGGCCGAGGCCGACGCCTTCCGATGCACCCTCGATAATTCCCGGAATATCTGCAATAACAAAGCCTCTGCCGCCTTCCAGATCCACCACGCCCAGATTAGGATTCAGTGTCGTAAAGTGATAATTGGCAATCTTCGGACGCGCATTTGTTACCCGGGATAAAAACGTGGATTTTCCAACGTTAGGAAAGCCGACAAGGCCTACATCAGCGATAACCTTTAATTCCAGATCAACCGTCAGTTCCTGCGCACTCTGTCCCGGCTGTGCATACTTTGGTGCCTGCATCGTCGGCGTAGCATAATTCATATTACCTTTGCCGCCTCTGCCGCCCTTTAAAATCGTCTGTCTGCGGTTTTCATGGGACATGTCCGCAATAACAAGACCGCTTTCGGCATCTTTGATCACCGTCCCTTCCGGAACTTTAATCACCAGATCCGCACCGTCTGAACCGTGGCAGCGGCGTTTGCCGCCCGGCTGTCCATCCCCGGCGCAATATTTCTTATTATTTCTGAAATCCATCAGCGTATTTAAGCCATCGTCAACCTGAAATATAATATCTCCGCCCCGGCCGCCGTCACCGCCGTCCGGTCCGCCTGCCGGCACATAGAGCTCCCGTCTGAAGCTGACATGACCGTCACCGCCTTTGCCTGAACGGATATAAATTCTGACTTTATCAACAAACACTTGACTCACCTCTTTTACTTCAAAATTCTGCTTTCTAAAAGAGCGACTTCAAATTACTGGAATCTGAAGTCGCTCTGATTAATCTTTATTCGTTCACTGATACCGGATAAACAGAAGCCTGCTTTTTGTCTCTGCCTTTTCTTTCAAATCTTAAAACGCCGTCAACCAATGCGAATAATGTATCATCACCGCCGCGTCCAACGTTTACTCCCGGATGGATTTTAGTACCACGCTGTCTGTAAAGGATATTTCCTGCTTTTACAAACTGTCCGTCAGCTCTTTTCGCACCTAATCTCTTAGATTCGGAATCTCTGCCGTTCTTTGTGGAACCAACACCTTTTTTATGAGCGAAAAACTGAAGGTTCATTCTCAACATAGCCTACACCTCCTTGATTTTCAAGTGTATATAATCGTTCTTATATTCCTTTTGTATCATTTTTAAACCAAGAACCAATGCATCCATAAGCAATTTGGTCTTCTGACCGACCGGCGACGGGAAATATACTTGAATAAGTCCTTTCTCTTCATCGGTTTTCACTTTCATAGAATCTTTTGTAAAAGCTTCTATAGAATTTACGGTATTCAGCACAAGCGCAGAAACCGCACTGCATACGATATCCTGACCATACTCACCGTATCCTGCATGTCCTAATGATTTAAAGCCTTTATAGATACCATGGCTGTCTTTAAATACTGCTACCCTGATCATAATAGCCCGACCCGATTAAGCGTTGATTTTTTCAATCTTAACCTGTGTAAACTGCTGTCTGTGACCATTCTTTTTGTGATAGCCTGTTTTTCTCTTGTATTTGTAAACGATCACTTTTTTTGCTTTGCCTTCTTTTACAAC
The DNA here is from genome assembly GCA_018716485.1 of Candidatus Scybalocola faecipullorum. Lineage (GTDB taxonomy): Bacteria > Bacillota > Clostridia > Lachnospirales > Lachnospiraceae > Scybalocola_A > Scybalocola_A faecipullorum. The sequence continues at coordinate 69,033 of DVJY01000066.1, read as the reverse complement.
GTTTGCTGTAACTGTAGCACCTGCAACTGTCGGGTTGCCGACTTTCATCTCGTCACCGCTTACAACAAGCACCTGATCAAATACAACTTCCTGACCTGCTTCAACACCCAGTTTTTCAACTCTGATGACATCGCCTTCAGAAACTTTGTACTGTTTACCACCTGTTGCGATAATAGCGTACATATGGCACCTCCTATAATCATTACTCGCTAGTTACGGCGGCAGCGGTCTGCACTTTAGCCTCACTATGCGGCACACTTGATTATAATACCATCGGAGGTGCCATATGTCAAGAATATTTAAACAAATATTTTTTCAAAATATCATCTTTTATGCTTCTTCTGCTGCTTTGTTATAATCCGGCCAGCGGTCTTCAACAATGCCGGCAATCAGATCAACTGTCTTGTCAATACCGAAAAAGCTGCTGTCTATGACAAGATTTTTACCGCTGTACTGACCCCATTTACGATCCGTATAATACTGATAGTAGCTGCGTCTCTGCTTGTCTACTCTCATGATCTCACGCTTTGCAGCTTCCTCTGACTCAAGCATATATCTGTCCATAATTCTTTCAATACGTGCTTTCAGAGGTGCATAAATGAATATATGCAGACAGTTCGGATTGTCTTCAAGGACATAATCCGCGCACCGTCCGACGATCACGCAGGACTCTTTCTGGGCAAGATCTTTAATAATTGAAGATTGGGTCCAGAATAATCTGTCATTAACTGTGCCATATTCACCCGGAGCTGTCACATAGGAACTGAAAAACGGATGCGATGCTTTTTCATCAGCCTGATATAAAACTGCCGAGTTCATGCCGCTCTTTGACGCAGCCATATCGATCAGGTTTCTGTCATAATAATTAATACCAAGCTTCTTTGCAAGTTTTTCAGCGATTTCCTTACCGCCGCTGCCATTTTCACGTCCGATTGTAATTACAATGTTTTTACCCATAATAAATCCCCCTTTTCAGTCAACGTGAAGGCATTTTCAGTACGCCTTTTGATATATGTATTATACCACACAAAAGCCTAATACTGCAATGATAAGGCTGAGAAAAAGTCCCGAAATCACATCTGACGGATAATGCATGCCGGAAAGCAGACGGGACAGTGCAATGATGACCGCAAGCGCAAACATTACAATTCCCATGGGAACAAAAATATACCAGCAGGCGAACGCGATCAAAAACGCACAGGCTGTATGTCGGCTTGGAAAACTTTGTCCTTTTCCTTCTTTATATTTTAAAAACGGTGAAAATCCCAGAGCCTCATAAGGCCGCCGGCGATTAATCAGTTTTCTTAAAATAGTAACGATCACAACGCCTGCTGCCGGCACAGCCACATAGCGCGCGAGATGTTCATATTTCAAAAAAAGCAGACCAACACCTATAAAAAGATAAACAGTTCCGCAAAGCACCGGCAAAATTTTACAGACAAGCTCTAAAATCATCGAACGCCATCTGGAACGTTCAAAAAATCGGATAACTTTTTCATATGTCTCTCTTTTCACTGTCTTTCCTCCGAACTAAAAACAAATCCTGTTCCGCGGCATACCGGGCATCGCCGTCCAAGCTGCTCATGAAGGGGGCGCCGTTCCTTTTTGCGTGTCAGCTCTGCAATATTCAGCGCCGTCATATCTACAAACACCGTCTTTACCCTGTCTTTTGCCAGCACTTCCTTTAAAGCATCAATCAGCTCCCGCCGCTTTTTTGCGTCTTTCATATTAATAAAATCAATTAAAATAATCCCTGAGAGATTTCTCAGCCGCAGCTGCCTTGGAATTTCTTTTGCCGCTTCCATGTTAATCTTAAAATAACTTTCTTCACCTGTCTTTTTACCCATATAGCGTCCTGTATTAACATCAATGACAACAAAGGCTTCCGTCTGCTCAATGACAAGGGAACCGCCGGATCTAAGCCATACACGCGGCGACAAAAGCCGTTCAATCTGAGTTTCCAGACTTAAAAGCTTGATCAGAGGATACTGGATATCTTCATATAAATGCAGTCTTTCTTGAAACCAAGGATAGTGATCTTTGATCTTTTCATAAACTTCCCGAATATCCGTGGTGACTGCCGTATCTTTGCCGCCTGCAAGTGTTTCAATTCTTGCAATATATTCCTCCGGTGAATGATAAACTTCCGAAAAGCAGGTCATATAACGGCTTTTTTGTACTAAACATTCATAGCGTGCTTTAAGTTCAGACAATTCACTGCAAATTTCTTCATCAGAAACACCTGCTGCCTCTGTTCTCATAATAAAGCCGAAATTTTCTCCGCCGCCTCGTTCGGCAAGTAATCTCAGACGCTGCTTTTCATCTGTATCATGAATCTTTGTCGACACGCCCGCGTCCGCTTTTCCGCCTCTTAACACAGCATACCGTCCCGGCAGCACAATACAGGATGTTACAACCGGATTTTTCGTCTTAACAGCCTCTTTTTCAACCTGTACCAATATCTCATCCCCGCATGCCAGACGGCCGTTCTTTTTATGATTTAAAAATACGGGCGCCGGGTTGTCACTGATTTTATAGTACCCTTCGATGCCGCCGCCGATCTCAACAAATGCCGCATCAATATTTTTAACAATATGCTTGACTTTTCCCACATATATCCGGTGCAGGATACCTGCATCTCCCTGCTTATCCGCATAAATTTCAGCAAGGCAGCCTTCTTCATACACAGCAGTTAATATATAATTTTTATAGGTTGTCACATATATTTTTCCGGACTCTGTATTCATGGCGTCAAAATCTCCTCGCCAAAATCATCAAGAGACTTCCAGCCGTCACCATCTGACGCATACATTTCCCGTCGGCAGATTAAAAGTTCCAGCGGATCAAATGAACAGCCGATATGTTTGGCAAACGCCTCCATCACAAGCTCCGGCTTTAAATTTGCGCTGCTGCCGCAGGCGACTTTCATAAACACCGTACTTCCTGTCCATGACATCTCATAAATCATCGGACGGATATCTGTCTCTTTCACGCTTTTTTTCGTTTTTTTCGTCATGATGATCTGTTCTTTTGCCATAAATGTCTCGATGGCATCACCAAACATCACATCTTTTGGCATATGTCTGAACGCCACCTCATAGTCTGCAGCTGCGATCAGCGCCATCGCATTGGAAGCGCGCGTTTCATCGGCAATCCGTTTAAAACTGAGCACTTTAACACCTTCAGCCATTTCCCTGTTGATTTTTTCAATCATCACTGATGACGGTTGGCTGGAACCGACAAAAATATCCATATACTCTCCGGTGCTTGTCAGACCGACACCCAGCGGAGAAGCAAATGAAATCAGCTGATGCGGGCTGAATCCCTGTGAATACGAAATATCAATGCCAGACCGGCGGAAAGCCTTCTGAAAATAGCGGACCATATCCAAGTGTCCGATAAACTTCATCACACCTTCCTTGGAAAAACGAATCCTAATTTTCAAAGCAGACACCTCCTTCATAAACTTTACATCCGCATCCGGAACATGAATGACGGCAGTTTGGCGTCACCTTACCCGCCTTTGCCCGCTCCCATTCACGGATCAAAAACTGTTTGGACACACCGGCATCGATAAAATCCCACGGCAGCAGTTCATCGGTACTGCGCTCTCTTGCCGTATAAAAATCAGGATTGATCTGATTGTCCTCAAATGCTTTCATCCACATATCATATTTAAAGCTTTCAGACCATGAATCATAAAGACATCCGTTGTGGTAGGCGTCAAGAAGCACTGCCCCCAGCCGGCGGTCGCCTCTGGCCAGAATACCTTCCAGCTGCGTCAGTTCCACGTCATGCCAGTTATATTTAATACTCTTTTTATTGAGCTGTTCTTTGATCTTTCCATTGAGGAAGCGCTGCTTTTCAAGAAATTCTTCGCTGTTGTTCTGCCGCACCCACTGAAACGGCGTAAACGGCTTCGGCACAAAAAAGGACGTACTTGTCACAATTTCCACCCGGCCGCCGCCCGGCCGCCGATCCTTTGGAATCGTATAAAACAGCGCCGCAATTTTATTGGAAAGTTCTGCAATGCCCTCAATATCGTCAAATGTCTCTGTCGGAAGCCCGAGCATAAAATAAAGCTTCACCCGGTTCCATCCGCCCTCAAAAGCTTCCATGGCGCCGCCAAGAATATCTTCCTCCGTCAGTCCTTTGTTGATCACATCACGCATGCGCTGCGTCCCTGCTTCCGGCGCAAAAGTCAGGCTGCTTTTCTTCACATCCTGAACTTTGCTCATCACATCAAGCGAAAAGGCATCAATACGCAGAGAAGGCAGCGAAATATTCACCTTTTTCTTCCGGCATTCATCAATCAGATAATTGACAAGCGGCTCAATCTGGGAATAATCGCTGGAACTTAACGAACTTAAAGAAATCTCCTCATGTCCCGTAGATTCAAGCATCTGCATCGCATAATCTTTGAGTTTCTCAAGCGGACGTTCCCTGTTCGGCCGGTAAACCATGCCTGCCTGACAAAAGCGGCAGCCCCGGATACAGCCTCTCTGGATTTCCAGAACAACTCTGTCCTGAGTCACTTTAATAAACGGCACCAACGGCTTTTTCGGATAATCTGCCGTGCCCATATCCGATACAACCTGCTTTTTCACCTTTTGGGGCGCGTATGGATTATTAGGCGCAAAACTTTCCAGCGTACCATCCTCATGATAAGTCACGTCATAAAACATCGGCACATATAAGCCTTCAATCTGAGCCGCAGCTTCCAAAAACTGCTGCCTTGACGTATGATTTCTCTTATGGGCCTTATACACATCAAGCAGCTGATGATATACCGTCTCACCTTCACCGATATAAAAAATATCAAAAAAATCTGCCAGCGGCTCCGGATTGTACACACACGGCCCGCCGCCGATGACGATCGGATCATCCTCGCCTCTGTCCCTGGCAAGCATCGGTATGCCGCTTAAATCAATAACCTGTAAAATATTGGTATAGCACATCTCATACTGTATCGTAATGCCGAGGAAATCAAAATCTTTGATCGGATCCTGAGATTCCAGAGCAAACAGCGGTATCTTCTTTTCACGCATCACCGCGTCTAGATCTGTCCACGGCGAATAAACACGCTCACACCATGTATCTTCACGGCTGTTAAACATATCATATAAAATTTGAATGCCAAGATAGGACATGCCGATCTCGTACACGTCCGGGAAACACATAGCGAAACGGATATCCACCTGCGACTTCTCCTTCATGACCGCATTCATCTCATTGCCAAGATATCTGGCCGGTTTGTCAATCGTTAATAAAATAGAATCATCTAAGGCTAATTTTCTCAATTTATCTACATCCTTTTCCGTTTTATTTAAATATCAGTCTCACTGTCTTAATTCCTCAATAAGCAAACCTATCTTGCTTCCAAGACAATGCTCTAATCCATGGTCATCTTCACAAAATCTTTTTTCATTTGCAATCGCTGTATCTATTTTTTCCATAAGTGATTTAACATTATAGCTGCTTTTGCTGTATCCCGGCAGCAATTTTCTCAAGTTATGTTCCGTATAACGACGTTTTGAAGTTTCTTTGGGATTCTCCAGTAATTTATTTTCGTCCAGCTGCATCACCTCATCAAAATGAAGCAAAAGCCAAAATTCAAAACAAGGATTTGAAATAAAAAAGCCAAAATTGTATTCCGAACATTTATCCAAAACATACTTGTATTGATTATTTTCCTGATGAGAAACAAAACTATGCCTGTCCCGATCTATAATAAAACAAATTTTATCAAAATTCTCTTCATAGGTAATTGCTCTATTTTTAATAATTTTTGGCACATCATCAATGATATTTTCAATATTTGTAAATTCACCCAGATAGGCTGCAATTTTTTTACATGTCTCTTCTATATCATCGGTTGTATTTTCCAAATCCACATGAAGCTTCTCTTTACAAATCCAAATTAAAGTATCCCATACACTTTCTGCCTGTTTTCGGCCTGATGTTAATATTTTCTCATCTTCAAGATATTCCATAATCCAATTCAGCAAAGTTTCATAAGATATTTCTTTGGTTTTGGATTCTCTTAAATTTTTAAGCACACGATCCAAAATTTTTTTCGGATTACTCCAATTTTTTTCACTATAGCTCCTCAAAACAGGCACCAGTTCTATTAACGGATTAATCCCTATTTTTTCCCTGCTACTAATAATTTCGTCAAAATAAATTTCCTCAGTTTTCTCTCCTTCGTAAACCAAATAGTATTTTTTCTTAGCTTCATCGGATTTTAATACATTGGTACGCCGATCAAAATTATGACGTTCTCTCATAGATCAGTCCCCCTCAAGCGGAAAGATTGTTGTAAAAATAGGGACACCGCCATATCTTCCTTCCAAATATGCTTTGTCGATTTTTTTATCAAATCTTTCATTGTATTCTTCCAATGAGTAGATATCCGATTCGCCTGTATTTCTTTTATTAACAAACCATATTTCATCACGGCGAAGCAGTTCAAAATCCATAAGTCTTGATTCATGGGTCGTTACAATTAATTGAATATTTCTTTGCCTTGCTATATTAAAAAAGGTATGCACAAATTGATACGTCAAACTTGGATGAAGGCAACGGTCCAACTCATCTATAACATAGGTTTTTCCTTCACCTGAAATTAAAATTTCCAATAAATCCAGTATACGTACCGTACCGTCAGACTCTTCATCAATACCGAAAAATACATTTTCCAAACCATGACTAAACTCGATTGTCTGACATTTGATATCATCTGTCCCGTCTAAAGTAATCACAAAAAAGTCCTTTAAACCGCGTATAACCATATCTATCGAATGATTTTTTTCGCCGGAACGCATTTTTACTTGTCCCTTTTCAATATCACTCAAAATTCTTTCCTGAAGCGCTTTAGGTATTCTGCGAAAAACACTCTCGATTGGCACATCGACCATTTGAAAGCCGGTAATTCCAGTGCCGAACGCCGAAAGAATTTTGCATATTTCATCTATCCGATCCGTTTTTGAAAAATAGTTATAATCCAATATTGGCTGATTCGGATAGTTGACATCAAAATCGTTCCGAAGCCACAGAAATACATTTTTAAGCACTGAGGCAGAATCATATGATTGATACAACCGCTTTTTATTCTGATTCATAATAGAAAGAAATAATGCAGAACTATCATCTCTGATATCTCCCGCATATACATCTAAGTTTTGACGCAATTCACTCTTTGACAATTCACCACCGAATTCATACGTTCCATTTTCTATATCTCTGTGAAACAAAATTTTTTCTGTATTATTCGGATATAATTCTACGAGCCATTCTTCTATAAACTTGCTTTGATTTAATAATACTTCAAAACCGTAGGCATAATATTTCTTACCTAACATCATTTCGACTTCAAAATAACTGGGCATATCTTTATTATTTTTGACAACTTTACAATATTTTTCAGTGTGTCCATCAGGCAAACCGTTTACGACAACCTGTCTGAAAAATTTCATTGCTTTTACCAAATTAGATTTTCCTGACGCATTTGCGCCATAAATTGCCGCAAACTTTAATAACTTAAGATCCCCATTGTCGTATATATGCTCCTTTTTGCTGCGTACTTTTCCCGCAATCATAGAAAATTCTTCTGTACTGCCATCAGCTTTTGATGAAAAAGATAAAAAATTACGGATGTTAAATCTTATAAGCATACAATTCCTCCTTTCAAAGAATTTTAAGTGATTTTTTCGTATTAGTCAATATATTTCTTGTTTAATTATCATGCTTTCAAATAATATACGTGATTTTTTCGTAATTTTTTCGGGTCTCCGGGCACACTGAAACAAAAAATCCGCCAGGCCCTGCGCCTGACGGATTTTCTCACACCGGCCTTGCCGGTTTTATTTTAACATCACTTAAAATGGCTCTCGGATTCTCATCCAGAAGTATCCGCACACTATCCATGCCCAGATTGATTTCCAACCACTGAACCAATGCTTCCATATCCGGTGTTCTTGAATAAGTATTATGAGCATCGGAAGCAACAAGCCCTGCCAGCCGGTGCATGAGCATCCACCGCGCCGTATGGCGGACCCCGCTGCCGAAATGTCCGAGAATACTGCCTTTATTCACCTGAAGGATGATGCCCTTTTCGTGAAGTTCATATAAAATGCCGGGATTTTGACGTATGCAGTCATACCGCTCCGGATGGGCCAGTATGGGCGTGTATCCGGCCGCTCTGATCATATCCAGACGTTCAGACATATATCCCGGTCTGCAGTCAAAATAAAATTCAACGAGAGGATACCGGCTCTGATTGATTGTCAGAAGCTTTCCTGTCTGAAGCAGCGCCGCCGCATGTCTGTCCGCCATAATTTCCATTGCCGGATAAAGGGTCAGCGGGATTTTCTCAGCGGCCAGCCGCTGTTTAAGCTTATTAAAAGCTGTCACATATGCCCCGATACCGGCAGATTTTTTGGCGCCGCGGTAAAGATTGGCGTGAGACGAGGCCGCCGCCCCGAGAATGCCGCTCCTAACGGCCATTTGGGCCATTTCCAATGATTCCTCAATTGATTCTGCCCCGTCATCAAGCCCTGCAAGGATATGCATATGTAAGTCAAACATCAGCGTCCGTCCTCTGTATCAACTTCAATGTCTTCCTGATTGTCACCGCCGTATCTGCTGCCATATCTGCCGCCGTACTTGCCGTAACCGTATCTGCCATAGCCGTATTTGCCGTAGCCATAGCGTCCGTAGCCGTAATCATTCATATTTTGAGGATAAGCATTGAACACATAACCGGCAAATTTTGAACTGGCATCTCTTAAAAACGACAGTCCCTCCCGAATCTTCGGCTGAGGTACAAAGTCATATTTTACAACATAAAGGATAGCATCGGCATGCTCTGCCAGCAAAACCGCATCCTGAAAAATACCGCACGGCGGTGTATCCAAAATAACGTAATCCACTTTTTTCTTCATTGCATTAATGAATGCGCCAAGCTGAGGATGACTTAAAATCTGCGCAGGCTTTGACACCGTATGGGTGCCTCCCAAAAACCAGAAATTTTCTTCAGAAAGACGTCGGATCACTGCTTTGGCCGGATGTTCTTTGCGGAAAATATCGCCAAGGCCCACACTGTCTGTGCAGCCCAGCATTTTCCCGTCCTGCTGCTTGCGCAGATCGCCGTCGATAAGCAGTACCTTCTTGCCCTTGGTCGCCAGCATTTCCGCCAGATTCACGGCAATCGTGGACTTGCCTTCCCCGGCCGCCGTACTCGTCACAAGAATCACTTTTCCGCCATCCTTTTGCATGGCATGTTCCAAACGGATCTGAAGGGCACGGATACTTTCCACGTAGCCGTAAGACAGCCGCTTGTTTAAAATCGAAATACGATTGCCGCTCTGATTGCGGCGTGCCTTAAACTTCACAGCCGGAACTGCCGCCAGACATTTCAGGCTGGTAAACCGGCGCATTTCATCCGGCGTCTTTGCCGTCTTTCTAAACAGCGCCAATATACCCAGAATCACAATGCCAAGTACAGCGCCCGCAAGACCGCCCCTAAGCACGATCTGTCTCGGCACAGGCCTGTTATACGGTGCTGTCGGCGTCTGAGGATCATCAATCAAATGAAACTGGATCGTACCGAGCACAAAACGGGCTGTTTCCGGATAAACAGTCAGCGCCGCATTTAAAATCTCATAGGCATCGCCGGCGCTGCTGCTTGTTACAGTCATCGTGACCATGTTGGAGTTTTCCACGGTTTCTGCTGAAAGCGACCCGTTAAGTGTCTCGGTCCCCAGCGTTTCAAGAAGAACACTTCTGAAATAACTGCTTTCCAAAATATACGGAAAAGTTCTTGAAAGCTGGTCCGCTGTATTTTGTGAATAATAAAAATTATATGTACCGCTGTCTTCATCGCCGGTCGCTACTGTAAATGTGGCCTGACACCGATACATCGGCGTGTAGCGCACAAAAGAAAATGCGCCGTAGGCTGCGATGCCCGCCGCGATCAATATAAGGACGAGCCACCACAGTTTACTGAAAATCTTAAAAAAATCCCGAAACAGCACGGCAAGATCGATTTCCATCTCATCGCCGCTGTCATTAGCGCGAACGGCCTGTTCTCTCTTTTCTTCCTGCATGTGCCTCACCCTCTTTCACCATGTTCTGATCCGCTGCCGTAAGTTTTATAACTGTATCCGTAAGCAGACTGTCCTGAAAACCATTCATCATGAAAAGCATTTAAAATAAATCCTGAAAAATCACCGCATGTCTGCCAGATTAAATCTGCCGTATCATTGATGGCGCGCACATCAGACCAGTCCTGACGGACAACAAGCACGCCTGTATCGCACACCTGCATCCAAAGTTCTGCGTCCGCGGCCACTGCTGTCGGCGAGCAGTCTACGATCACATAATCCATCACATTTTTATAATAACTGATCATCTGGCCCATCAGCGCCGGATCTAAAATGGCTGAAGGATTGGCTGCCGCTTTTTCCTGGAACAGCTGATAAATACCGGTTTTTGTGTTCCTTGTCACCGCATCGGCAAAATTTTGTTTACGGCGCAGGACATTTTCCAAAGAACCTTTTAACTGGAGATTCCCGCCGAATATTTTATACTGGGCCGGTTTTCTTAAATCCCCGTCGATTAAAAGAACGTTTTTCCGCTTTTCCGCCAGCGCCAGTGCAATATTGGCCGCTGTCGTTGATTTGCCTTCATTTTCACTGATACTTGTCACAAGCAGTACCTTTTTATTTTTGCTGCGCATATCATGTTCAATGCGGGCCTGTGCCCGCCGCAGCGACTCCGCAAAATTCATACTGACAACCGGCGAGGTCAGCAGCAGAGCGCTGTTTTTCCTTGCGCCGGGCTCTCTTTTTTTCTCAAACGGCACAACGCCGTGGATGGTTCCGTCCAGCTGCCGTGACGCTGACAGCGGATTTTTCACTGTAAAACGGAATAAATAAAATAAAACAATGATGCCGGCCATCGCCACAGCCCCCAAAAGTGCCAGCAGATTACGTCTTGCGATCAGCCATGAACTGCTGGACGGTTCAGACGGCACTGAAGGCTCCTGAACAATTTCAAGGGAAGCATTTGAAAATACATAGCCGGACACATCTTCATAGTGCTGCAGCGCACTGTTGATCAGCAGATATGCCTGTCTTGGATCCGGCGATGTGGCGCTTAATACAAGCAGGTTGGTCTCTTCAATGAGGGAGCATGAAATCGAACCTTCAATAGTGCCGCCCACATCTTCTTCAATCTGTGAACGCAGGGCGCTGCTTTGAAACACTTCGCTGAAAACGTCTGCCATCTGTGTGGCCGTAGACAGGGATGAATAAGCATTGCTGCTGCCCATTACAGTGACAACAAGGGTTGAAGAGGCTGTATACTGGGGCTGATATAAAAGCTTTCCCACCCCTGTGCAGCCAAGCCAGACAGCCGCCGCTGTCAAAATGATCATCCAGACATTTTTGAGCAAATCCATTAAAATGCCTCTGTAGCTGATCTCATCTAAATTAATACCATCACGATTCATAGACATTTCTCCTTTACTCCTGAACAACCACTGTCAGCCACATGTCGCCGGTATTGCCCTCGCCGTCATCGGCATGATAATGGATTTCATAACATCCCGCTGTTTCTTCATCAATATCATCGGATATTTCCAGAATATCACTGTCCAGCTGATTGCCGCGGCTGTCATAAACACCTGACACAAAGCTTCTCGGACTGAGGCTCTCTCCCGGCTCTATGTATACAATGTAACTTTCCAATTCAATATTAATATTTTGCGCCCCTTCTTTAACGACATGAACCGGCATTGCCAGCGTCGATGTATCCCCAAAGCTGTTGGTCACTTCCACTGTCATATGATAGTCGCCCTCACGGCTGTAATTAAGATCAGTATCTGTCTGTGTGATCCAGTCGTTTAAATCGCCGTCCAGCATATCCGAAGCGCCGATACGTTCCATGGACGTGTTGTAACTGCCTTCGCCTTCTTCATAGACAAGGGGCTGGGTCAGTGTAAAACGGGGTGAATGATAATCTGTAAAAACAACTCTGCGCGTTAACGTCGCCGGCTGATTGGCGCTGTCAAAAACAACATAATTAATATTGCATTCTCCTTTTGCAATAAATCTTGAAAAGCTTCCGGCGATAATCTGAGATGTCAGATCGCCGTCTTTTCCGTCATAGGCCGTCAGTCCTTCCACAAGCTGTTCTTCGGTGTAATCACACGAAATCTCCAGCACATCCCTGTCGCTTGTGATTTCCGGCACCGTCGCATCGGCACTGCTGATTTCTCTGACCTGTGCTGCGCCGAAAATAGCTGCCGACAGGCAAAAAACTACAATTACGATGATTCTTATAAATTTCATAGCTCATTCCTTTCTTTCGTTCTTCAGGCGAATATGCCGGAATCTGTTAAAATTCATTTAAGAAGCGTTCAAGCTGCGCTTCATTAATTTCTTTGACTGTACCGTCGCCCACTTTATACACCCGGCTGCACATAGAGAAAACACTTGGACGGTGGGCCGCCACGATGACAGTTCTGTGGGGTTCTTTTTTAATAATACTGCGCAGAACACGCCGCTCGGTCGCCACATCAAGAGCGCTTGTCGCCTCGTCAAGAATCATGACCGGCGCATCTGCAAGCAGCGCCCGTGCAATGGAAAGGCGCTGTTTTTGACCTTCAGAAAACCGCTGTCCCCGCTCACGCACTTCAGTTTCAATACCGTCTTCCAGTTTGGAAACAAATTCCCATGCGCACGCCGCTTCAAGGGCTGCCTGAATCTCTTCATCGGTGGCTTCCGGCTTGACCATACGCATGTTTTCTGCGATCGTGCCGGAAAACATGGTGTTATTCTGAGGTATATAGCTGAACATACACCGGGTGGACGACGACGCCCTCAGACACTGTCCTGACGGATTGCCGATGGTGATTGTCCCCTTCTGCGGTTTATACAGACCGAGTATTAAATTGAGGGTAGTCGTCTTGCCGTTGCCCGACGGACCGATCAGCGCCACAATCTCTCCCGGCTCCGCCCAAAAGCCGGCATGTTGATAAATCCATTTTTCATCTTCATAGGCAAAATCCACATCTTCCATGTGGACATAGACACCTTCGCTGCGTCCTTTGGCTTTAATAGCCATCGCTTCTTCTTTAAATTCATCATTTTCTCTCGGGAGATCAGTCACTTCCATAATACGCTCGGCGCTGATGCCCGCCCGGATGGCCATGGGCAGCAGGCCGATAATGCCGGAAAATGATCCTCTCAAAGAACCGGCCATGGATACGAACATGGTCATCGTACCGTAGCTGATCTCTCCCTGCCAAAGTCTGTAGGCTGCAAAGCCGTAGCAGGCATAGCCGATGGCCTGTCCCACAAGAGACGTAAAAATCGATGACATGGACTGAAATTTATTTTGTCTTAAAGACACTTTGACGGATTCGTTTTGAATTTTATGGAACTTCTCCGTCACCCGGTCCAGCATACCGAATGCTTTGATAAACTGAAGATTTTGGAACGTTTCCTGATCGAACACTGTCCGGTCACTGGCCAGTTCCTGATTTTCTTTTTGAAAATCCCGCATCTTCTTCGTTGTATATCTGGACGCCAGCAACGAAATGGGCGCGCCGGCCAGCGCAAGCACAGCCATGGCAGGGTCATTTTGCATGACAATAACAAAGGCGCCGCCGAAGCTGATAAACATGGACACAGCATTTGGCAAAAAAGTTAAAATACTGTTGGCGATCATGCCCGCGTCGCCGTTGATCCGGTACAAAAGGTCGCCGGAGCGGAACTTTGCCAGCGATTCCCAGTCGGTATGTAAAATCTGTCCGTAAATATCTTCTCTGATCTCATTGGTGACTTTCAGGCGGATTTTCAGGGAAATCCGGGTTTTCACCGCATTAATGAAAATCTGAGAGACACCGACGCCAACATAAAGGACAGCGACAGAAACAATGTCCCTTGTGTTGACACCGGTCACTGCGTCCACCAGGTCTTTGCTGACAACGGAAGTGCCCAGGCCAAGCAGGGAGCCGGAAGCGCCCAGCAGCACATAGATAATGATCATGAGCCAGTACCGGCGGACGTAAGTGTACATCCAGATAAACTCTGAAAAAAGCTTCTTTAATTTTCCTTCTTTAATTTTACGAATGAATGTTTTGATACTGTTCATGGTTCCTCGTTTTCTATCATGCCATCACTGCATCAATGAACATGGAATTTATATTCTAATTAATCTGCCGGGGCGCAGGCCTTTTTCCGCAAACACGTTGATTTTCTTAGTTTGCTGCGCCGCCAATGACAGGTCAAAATCAAAACTCGCCTCTGCCGAGGCTCATACAATTGATTTTGAGCTGAGCTATGCTCGCGAACTTGACGAAAATCGGCCGATTGTTTGCTCCAAAATTGCCGGCGCCTCCCGGCATACCAACTTTAACGAAAAAAGCATGCTCAAATAATATACAGTGATGAAATGCTGTAAACTTCTGTATGATATAAACCTCCAAGGATATATGTCCTAAACAGACAGCGTCAATTTTTGTCCTGCTGTCATAAGCATTTTTATATCACACACAACAAAAATCCCGTCCCCGTACTCACTTCCCCGAATACAAGAACGGGATTTGTTTTGACATAACGGTCAAAAGGTCATGTATTTTGCTTTGACACAAAATACATGACTTTGAATCCATCATTGAATTTAGTTTTTAAATATGGTTTCTTCGGTCAGCCGGACGGCGTCTTCGTCCGGTCGGCAGCGAAGTTCATAGACCGGAAGTTTGGAAAGCAGATGATCCAATGTCTCAAGACAAAGTTCCATGCCGTTTTCAAGCCATCGCGGATAAAAAACACTGTTGGACACTTCTGAGACTTTTTCAAAGCCGGTCAGCTCCCGGATGGAATTTTCCGGCGCCTGTTTGAGCACAATGAGCGCTTCCACCGGCACGTTTGTATTCTCGCAGTAAGGCGATGAACCGTGCCACGGCGTCCCCCAGCCGAGAAATGCATCTTCAGTCTCCTGTGCAAAGACGATATCACCATTGATAATCAGGGCATCCCGGTACTTGTGCCACAGTTCCGCCTGTGTCGTCTTGCCGATGCCGGACGGACCGAGGAACATAAGCCCTCGGTTGTCTGTGGTAGCAATGAGAGAACTGTGAAGTTGGATCATATGGCGTTGGACAGCGTGGGTGTAAAAAATTTGTGCCAAAATGTTCATAAAAAAACATTGGAAATCACATAGATATGACAATTCATCCAATCTTTATTGATCATCAATAAATTATCTTTCCATACAATCATTCGATTATATTTATCAATATTGGCTATTGAAAACTCATATTCTGTACTAACTTTCTCATACAAATTCTCAATTTCAATTACTATAGTAGACTCCTGTTTTTCTATCATCTTTCTAAACTTAAAGAAAGAACAATCTAAATGTAAATTATCTTTGTTATTTAGGCAAAAAAACATATTAATAATTTTGTAAACATGCTGACTATTGTTGTTCATACGCGCAGCCACGAGCAATCATTGTACCAACCCACGCATAACGAGATTCAAAATCCAATCCACCTTGCTCTACAGGGCTTGTCCATTTTCGAAATGTATCATTTAAATCTCCATCAGCAATATCTTGATTCCACTCTTCTCGCGTAACCCAATTATAAGGAGATTCATTATTAGTTTCATCCCAACCTTGTCCAGTAAAACCTGATGTCACCTCCCATTCTACATAGACGCCACCAGTTGTATAACCACCATTAGAATCTGCTGCATATGTATTAATACCTTGCGATGCCTGATAAGCTTTCACTTCTTCATACGTAATACCTAATTCCTTGCCCATATCTTCCACTCACCTTTCGTTTCATCATAAAATTTCTTTACTCTATTACAAAATTCCTCGCTGACCTGATGGGGACTCCCGCACTCCGCGGTCAGCTCGCCGGCACATTTAAAACATGCCTTCTGGACTTTGCATGTATAACATTCTTTCGGCCAGTCCAGCGCTTCCTCGTAATCAATCAGCGCCTTCCAAGCGTCTTTAAATGCCATATCACGCACAGGAATGTTTGGCTCATTCATAAAGCTACAGAACCGTATATCCCCGTTCCAAGTGACCCAGTACCCCAGTCTGTAGTCTTTACAGTAGGTACAAGGCTTCCGTTCAATATTTACAGGCGCCTCCTTTAATCGGCGCCGAATACTCTCTTTGCGCTGGGCTTCCAGATTTTCCTCCACCCGTATGTCTTTCGCCTCACTGTCGGCGCCTCTGGCCGACTGTTTCACACCGCCGGTCGCCATCCACGGCAGGCCGTTGATGTAGGCGTAAAATGCCATCTTCTGGACATCGTCTAGATTCTGCCGGATCACTGTACTTACAAGCTGCACCGGAATTTCCAGATGTTTCAACGTCTGTATGCCGGCGTTGACTTTCTTCAAGCCTTCCTTGACGCCGCATACTGCTTCGTAAGTCTCGTCGCTGGCGCCGTACAGCGTGATCTTCACGCCTTTTGGCGGATAATCCTCAAGAAGCTTTGCAGCCTTGCCCTGTATAAGCGACGCATTTGTCTGCAGGGTGATGAAAAAGCCCATCTGAGCCAGTTCCTTATAAATCGTCTCAAACTCCGGATGCATCAGCGGTTCCCCGCCGGTGATACAAAGCCATGTGGTCCCCGCCTCTTTTGCTTCTTTGGCAATACGCAGCCATTCTTTGGCATTAAGTTCTCTGCCAAACTTGGGGATCTGCTCCGGCTTTAAGTGTACATAGCACATACGGCAATTAAAATTGCATCTGGGCGTCAGCTCAAACGTTCCCGAAATCGGTATGGCATCGGCAAACGCCTTTTCCCAGACAGCTTTATAAAACGGATCGAGCCACTCCATCCTGCGGCACGCAGGTTCAAATTCGTAGCTCATATCTATTCCTTCTTCGGCATCCGGACAAAAACTCTGCCCCGGACGATGCCGTCGTCTAATATGTTGTTATCTGCAAGTGTTTTAAGGAATTTTTCAATATCCGCCGATGCCTGCTCTTCCGACACTCCAGTATAATGCTCCATAATCCGCGCCACAAGGTCTTCCTTTTCGAATTCATGATCTTTCATGTAATCCCATAAGTACGCTCCTGACGACGATATGTACACGATGGAAGTCACTTCACGGACACGCTTGCCGGTCGGCACGATGACATACTGTCCGGCCACTTCACGCAAAATGAGTCCGTCTTTTAATTTCATTTTTCGCATGACCTACCTTTCGTTGTCCGGAATATTCAGCACAATACGCAGAATAAATGTTGTCCCGTCTTTAAAGAAGTCAAGCTCGCCCTGATATCTGCGCGCAATATTTTGCATACTGCTTATGCCATATCCGGATATTCTCCCTTTTTTTGAGGATTTTGGCAGATGTCTTGTTTCATCCTCTGCCAATGAGCTGTCCTCACAGCTGTTTTCTATCTTTATCAGAAGCATCTGCTTTTTCTGGCGGATGCTTATGCTGATAAACGGTTCCGATGCGCCGGCCCGCTCGCAGGCCTCCAGCGCGTTTTCCATGGCATTGCCCAAAAGCACAGTCATATCCATCATATCCAGCGGATAATAAGCTTTCATCTCAATATCCGTGATCACTTTAATCTGCTTTTGCTCTGCCTGAGAAACATAGTAGCCTAAAATTGTATTAAACTGAGGATTATCTGAAATCTGTCCGGCCCTAAGTTCCTCCCACTCTTTTAAATATTTTTGAAGATACGCCTTTACGGCATCATATTCACCATTTTCCGTCAGGCTGATCAGTGTCCTGAAATGATGCCTCATATTGTGGTGCATCTTTTTTTCTTCCTGAATCTTTGCCATCATCGACTGACACTGAATGTCATAGGTTGCTATCTGAATGTCCATCATTTCTTTTTCACTCTCCACATGGAGGACGAAAAAATAAATAGCATATACAAAGCCATTGCTCAAAAGCATGCAGATCAGCCAGAGGCTCAGATAAATATTGCTTAAAACATAACGCCTGTCAACCGGGATCGACATTTCCAGCGTCAATGCCGCCACATACAGCAGAAACAGCATGACCAGACATGCCGATATAAATATACGGCTTTTGCTTGACAGCCTGCGTATGCCCGGAAAACTGTATTTTCTGACAAAATGATAAATTAACGGAAAAGCCAACAGGAAAGCCGCGCCATAAACAATGTCTGCCGCCACTGTATACGGCGGCATAGTTTCATAACTTTCCAAGTGTATAAATTTAACAGCGATTTCTGACAATGTGTATATAAAAACGCCATACTGCATCGCCGTAAAATAACAGACAAGGCTCCCCCGCCTGTTGTCTCCTTTTAAGCTCAAAAAATATACCGCAGTTCCGACGACCCATATGGCAGCAAACACCATGTTGCCCCACACCAGCAAATGTTCATAGGATTCCCCGCGCATATAATCAGCAGACAACTTTCCGACGGTAATACCGATGACAGCCAACAGACACACTGAAAAGGCTGAAACCAGCTTATTTTTTGACCATCGGAACGCATTCTCCGGAAATGGCGCAAACAGGAGCAATACAACCGGAAATATCTGAAAAATGTAACCTAAAAACTGCACGGCGGCATAGCGCCATACAAATGCATTTTCTATCACTGCGAACTATTCCATCCTCCCATGGCGTTTTTAAAAAGCCAGTCATTGTACTTTTTTTTATTTTCTGCCCGCTCTTTTCGGCTGAGCATAAATGTAACTCCCGCCACTTCGCATGAATCCGTCTTCATCTTATCGATAGCTTCCATATTTACAACAATTCCTCTGTTGATCCTGAGAAATCTCTCGTCGAGAGCTTCCATAAAGCTTTGTATGCTTCCCCGGATTTTTAAAGTAGCGCCTGTGATCAAATGAATCAGCAGATTATTATGGGCGCTTTCAATATAGGCAATCATATGGAACGGTATTTCCTGCTGCTGGTCCTTCTTTAAATGAACAACCGCCTTTTTCTCTTTCATACGGACATATCGCCTTTTCACTTCCCGAAGAACTTTAGGCTCATAAGGCTTTATAATATAATGAAGCGCATCCAATTCAAACGCTTCCGGTCCGAATTCTCTGCTTGTACTTATATAAACAATCTCTGTCTCCGGAAAGTATCTGAGGATTTCTCTCCCTGCTTCTATGCCGTCTCCCTGTTTCATGATAATATCCATAAAAATAAGATCATAGTTCATCCCTTTCTGAACCTGCCGCAGTACATCATATCCGCTTTCATAAGTATCAATTGCAGCATCTGCCCAAACATCGGCTAAATCATTTTTTAATCTTTCTCTATCCTCTTTTACATCATCGCAAACAGCAATCTTCATTTGTTCCAAAATGATTTTCACCTCATATTTTGTTATACTTTTATGCATAATTATCATTTTTATTATATTACGCAAAATCGTTTTAAACCAGTACCACTTGTCCCATTTTCGGGTTATTCAGCCCTATTTTTATTCATTTTTGTGTATATCACGTTATATTAAAATGTCTTTGTGTATTTCTGCTGATACATCTGCTATTATTTCCTATTTTAGCTGATTTTCAACAATTACACCAGACAAAATTTATATTTTTTTTGTTTATTATTTGTATGATTTTCTATTCAAAAGGGTCCTGTTTTTATGCAAGACCCTTCAATATTGTTAAACTTTATGCAATTTTACAATATATATTCAATTTCCTATCTTTTGTACCGTCATAGAAATATCCGAATACAGGAAATTGGCTGTGCCCGTTCCAACAACTTGAATGTTGGCCGGCACCGTTGTTATCTGCACCATCTGTGACATAGCCACATTGGCTGACGGGGTTGACTGTGAAAAATTCTGTCTGGCGCCGCTGCCGGGAAGTGCAGACCCATTTTGCTGGAAATACATCAGCAGTGATACCGGATACGACGGCTTGCCTGTCGGCACCACTGTTCCGTGGAATGACAACTCATAAAATCCCGGTTCGTTAATCGTCACTGTGGCGCTGCCTGCTGTATGCGAAATTGCAGCTCCGTTGGAAGCGCCGTTTTTATCAAAAAGAATTCCCTGACCGCTGCTGCCCGATGCCGCCGGCACCGAATAAAGGCTGAGCAGCGAGGAAGCTTCCTCTGTACCTGTCGGCCCTGTTGGCCCTGTTGGCCCGGTGATTCCTGTCGGGCCTGTTGGCCCGGTGATTCCTGTCGGGCCTGTTGGCCCCGTAACTCCGGTTGGCCCCGTTGGCCCCGTAACTCCGGTCGGCCCCGTTGGCCCCGTAACTCCGGTCGGCCCCGTCGGCCCGGTGATCCCCGTCACACCTGTTGGCCCTGTAACTCCGGTTGGCCCGGTCGGGCCTGTCGGCCCCGTCGGGCCGGTAATCCCTGTTGGCCCGGTTGGCCCGGTGACTCCGGTCGACCCCGTTGACCCGGTGACTCCCGTTACGCCGGTTGGCCCTGTAACTCCCGTAGGCCCGGTAATTCCTGTCGGCCCCGTCGGCCCTGTTGGTCCCGTTGGGCCGGTCGGGCCCGTGACTCCTGCTGGCCCTGTCGGGCCTGTCACGCAGCGGCAGCAGACACAACAAGGATCCGGCGGGCAGCAGCCGCAATTTTGACTGCCGCGCCGCTGATCCCGCTGATTATTGTTAAACCATTCACTGGCACGCACTGTATCTGAATCACCACTGCTTCCAAACAAACGGTTCCAAAATTTTTTTTGCATATGCATCCTTCCTTTCAGACACAAACAGCTGATACTGTGTGGTCTGATTTAGTTTATGCATGACCGCCCTTGGCCGCCTCAATATTCCGTAATTTTTCTTTAAATAAATGTTCTAATATCTCCATCTGCCGAATATTGTTTTATGATATTGTAAATAACTCCTTAATTTCCCAAAGCGCAGTTCTGACACCTTGGACTGCCGGACTTTCATAGAGTTTACTGCACATATCATAAAAAGCGCCCGAAACGTCGGGGGACGCATTCATAATCCATACTCCGGCAGCCGCAATCATACAAAGACAGATGGCCAATGTCATCAGCCGCCCCGATCTTTTATCATTCTGCGCTGTATTTTCACAGCTCTGCATATGTATATCTTCTCTGTTGCTTTCCATATTTTTGTAGTGTGTATTCTTTTTGCGTTTTCCGATATCTATATTTTTCGTCTCTCTTTCTGCTTTTTCGCGAAGTATTTTAATATCCTGATAATCATACTTCATCAATATACCTCCCAAATACTTTTATTGTATACATATGTGTTGTCCGCATTTTTAAGAACCAAGGAGACAGAAACCGCTGCTGTTCGTTACCCGGTAAGCTGCCGTGTCTGTCAAGCAGATATTCGGCAGATGTATTATAGTATATTACCATCCACATTTATATAGATAGTAATATTTTTTATATCGAACTTTTAATATTCTGACAGTCTTCCTGTAGAAATAGAATAAAAAAAACAGCAAAGGCAATAAAATCATACGGCCCCCATTTGCAGAACTTAAAGTCCTGCAAATGGAGGCCGGTCATCGCCTTTGCTGTCTTTTTATAATTACTCTTTACTTACAATATTTCGGAAATTGTTCAAGCATTTTCATAAGGTAGGCATAGGTTCTCTGTGTTGATGAAATGCTGAGCCGCTCTTGCGGCGTATGGATATCGAAGATATCCGGCCCTATGGAAATCATATCCAGTTCCGGCTTTTTCTCGTGAAACAAACCGCACTCAAGTCCGGCATGAATTGCTTCCAGTTCAGGTGTCTTTCCATACATGGATTCAAAAACATCCGATGCAAGGGCACGCAGAGATGAATCTTTTTTATATTCCCATTCCGGATATTCTCCTTCAAAGGAATAATCTCCGCCCATCATTTCCGTTAAATACTCCAATTTGTCACTGATATACCATTTTAACGACTTAACGCTGCTTCTCACAGAATACCGCAAAGCAACCGTATCGCCAACTGTGCTGATAATACCTAAATTCAAAGAACTTTCCACAAGTCCTTCCAGATCCGCGCTCATAGACTGAATACCATTCGGCGCGTTAAACCATACAAATAATACTCTCTGAAAACTATCCGGAGAAAACACCCCAAAATCACGAACTGCCTCTGTACATTCAACCACAATTTCCAATCCCGGATCGCTTGTCTTATATTCGTTGCGGATATCACTGATAAACTTTGTCATCATCTGATGCATCGTGTCTACAGCATCTTCGGGAACACATATGACAGCCTGCGCCTCTCTCGGTATGGCATTGTCTTTTGCTCCGCCATTAACCGAAGCGACACCAAAATTCACCATTTTATTCAATTCATACAATGCTCTGCCTAAAATAACATTTGCATTGGCACGTCTTTTATCGATTTCTGTTCCCGAATGACCGCCAAGCAGACCGCGAATTGTCAATTTTACACAGATACCATCCATTGCCCATGGTTTCATGTGAAACTTTATGTCGGAACGCATACCGCCTGCACAGCTGGTCAAAATCTTTCCTTCTTCTTCCGAATCAATATTGATCAAGTACTCTCCGCGAAGATCTGACATATCCAGCGCCAATGCACCTTCCATGCCTACTTCCTCTTCTGTCGTAAAAATCACTTCCAGACGTGGATGTTTTATTGTGTCATCATCCAAAATTGCCAGCGCACAGGCCACAGCAATACCATCGTCACCGCCCAGCGTTGTCCCTTCGGCATAAACAAAATCACCTTTTGTCTGAAGACGAAGTCCTTCCTTCTCAAAATCGAAGTCCACATCCCCGTTTTTTTCGCACACCATGTCTAAATGCCCTTGGATCATCAATGTCGGTGCCTGCTCATATCCTTCGGACGCCTCCTTAACGATCACAACATTGTTCATCTCATCCTGGCGTACCCAAAACCCTCTCGATTCCGCAAAATTCACACAATAATCGCTGATTGCTTTTGTATTGCCCGAACCGTGAGGAATACTGCATATTTTTTCAAAAAAACTCATAACCTTAACTGGCTGAACATTTTCTAACATAAAACTTGCCTCCGGATTTTAGTTTTTAAAGCTATGAATCGGCGCAGGAATTCTGCCGCCTCTTTCGATAAACGCCGAACAGTCAAATTGATTAACCGGCATAATCGGCGCATAGCCGAGCAGTCCGCCAAACTGTGCGACTTCACCGACTTTTTTACCGATTACAGGAATGAGGCGCACTGCCGTTGTCTTCTGATTAATCATACCGATAGCCATCTCATCTGCGATCATACCAGAAATTGTTGTCGCTTTTGTATCTCCCGGAATAGCGATCATATCAAGCCCGACCGAGCATACACAAGTCATTGCTTCCAATTTTTCCATCGTCAAAGCGCCGGCATTCACTGAATCAATCATTCCCTGATCTTCTGATACCGGAATAAATGCTCCGGACAGCCCTCCCACATAAGAAGAAGCCATCACGCCGCCCTTTTTCACTTGATCATTTAAAAGCGCCAATGCTGCCGTCGTTCCCGGCGCGCCGACACGTTCAAGGCCGATTTCTTCCAAAATTTCTGCCACGCTGTCCCCCACTGCCGGTGTCGGCGCCAGTGAAAGATCAATAATTCCGAACGGAATACCCAGCCGTTTTGAAGCTTCCTGAGCCACAAGCTGTCCGACACGGGTTACTTTAAATGCCGTCTTTTTAATAGTGCTGCAAAGTGTGCCAAAATCTTCTCCGCGCACTTGTTCTATAGCACGTTTCACAACGCCCGGTCCGCTGACGCCCACATTGATCACTGCATCGCCTTCTGTCACTCCGTGGAAAGCCCCTGCCATAAACGGATTATCATCCGGTGCATTGCAGAAAACAACAAGCTTG
This sequence comes from Candidatus Scybalocola faecipullorum, assembly GCA_018716485.1. Lineage (GTDB taxonomy): Bacteria > Bacillota > Clostridia > Lachnospirales > Lachnospiraceae > Scybalocola_A > Scybalocola_A faecipullorum. Next base: position 45,204 of record DVJY01000066.1, on the reverse strand, counting down.
GCGCAGCCCAATGAGTCTTTGTCCGACGTAAGAAGCGCTGTTTCCACAATCTTCTCTCCCATCAGTTTCACAGCATCCATATTTAATCCGGTTTTTGTCGAACCCACATTGACCGAACTGCATACGCGTTCTGTCTCCGCCAATGTCCTCGGAATAGCTTCGATCAACATTCTGTCGCTCTTTGTCATGTTTTTAGATACAAGCGCCGAAAAACCGCCGAGGAAATTAACGCCCACTGTCTTGGCCGCCCGATCCAGCGTCTTTCCGATCGCCACATAATCTGCCGGTGTTTTGCAGCATGCACTGCCTACAATCGCTGCCGGAGTTATAGAAATACGTTTATTCACAATCGGGATACCGTATTTTAACTCGATCTCCCGTCCGGTCTCCACAAGATCTTCAGCAACCGTTGTAATCTTATTGTAAATCTTCTCGCATGTTTTATTCAAATCGCCATCCGCACAATCCAATAAACTGATGCCCAGCGTAATGGTACGGACATCGAGATTGGATTCCTCGATCATCTTATTCGTTTCTGTCACTTCATATAAATTAATCATCGTCCAAATCTCCTACTTATTATCAGATTCTGTGCATCGTGTTGAAAATATCCTCATGCTGCATTTTAATCTTTACACCGATTTCTTCTCCGACCTGTTCAAGTTCTGACGCCAACTGCTCAAATCTTTTTTCAGACTGACTGCGGTCAACAATCATCATCATATTAAAGTAACCCTGAACAATCGTCTGCGAAATGTCCAGAATGTTCACTTTATTTTCTGCCAGATAAGTACAAACTTTTGCAATAATTCCCACAGTATCTTTACCAATAACGGTGATTATCGTCTTTTTCATGTTTTATATCCTCCTTTATAAAACGACCAGTTCAGAAGCCTCACTTCTCGGAGCAACGCTCAGTCCCGTTTTCTTTCCGGATTCCCAAAAATCCCGAAATTCCAGTTTGACAGTTTCAAGCGCCAGCTGAGGATAATTATTCTCCTTGCTCAAATGACCGAGAATTACATTTTTCAGCCGGTCACTGCACAGCTCTCTGATCAGGCTGCCTGCTTTTTCATTGCACAAATGCCCCCTGCTGCCAAGAATCCGCTGTTTCAGATAATAAGGATACGGCCCCGCCTGAAGCATTCGTATATCGTGATTCGCCTCCACATAAAGCAGATCCGAATCTTTAAGATGTTCCACCGTATCTTCGTCATATACGCCAAGGTCAGTGACCATGCCGATTTTCACACAATGATTTTCCAAAACATAGCTGACCGGATCCGCCGCATCATGAGAAATCGAAAACGGACGTATATGTATATCGCCGATGCAATATGTATTCTCCGGCCTGACCGTTCTAAACAGTTCTGTGGGTATTTTACCGACAGATTTTGTATGCTCTATCTCCTCCAGCGTTTTTTGGGTCGCATAGATTGGAATTTTATATTTACGCGCAATGACGCCAAGCCCCGCAATATGATCAATGTGTTCATGGGTCACAAGCACTGCATCGATTGCTCCCGGGTTTACACCAAAGGATTCAAGCCCTGCCTGAATGCGCTTTCCGCTGATGCCCGCGTCAATCAATATATGATTTTCGCCGTCGCCGGCATACAGACAATTACCGCTGCTGCCGCTGGCTATCGTTCCGAACTGCATTTTACATTCACCTCGCCTGCTCAATTATAATACAAAACATTAAAATAAACAAGCAAAAAGGCCTGTATTTTATCCAAATACAAGCCTTGTTTCAAAATCATGTCATTTAATTATAAAACGTATGGTCTTCGATGACCACATATGAATTTACTTTTGACGTATCTACATAACCGTTAAAAAACAAATAATTGCCGATATTATTGACGCCGGCAAGAGCATCGTTGGCCGCTTTAATGGATGTCTGCGACGGTCCCGACGCCAAAACTGATGCAAGCGTCCCGCTGGATGCCGGTGAAAATTGTCCTTTCTGATAAATCACTTCAGAAATAGTATTCGGAAAAAGCGGACTCTTTACCCGGTTCAAAACAACATTGGCCACTGCCAGCTGACCTTCATATGACTGATTGCCAGACTCACTGTACACAAGACACGCCAGCAAATATGCATCACTGGTACCTGCCTGAACTGTCTGTCCCTGTGAAGTCTCCGACGGTGCATTTTCCGACGGCGCCGAGGCCTGATTCCGGTTCTCTGATGCCTGTTCGGCTTCCAAAGCTTCTTTATAAACTTGGTCCATATCGACGGCCTCAGGCAAATGCCACTCTCCCTGAGAGTCCTTGGTTCCCTGTGTTTCATATACTTCCTCGGCCTCATCGCCGAACAGAAGATACTCTGTCTTAACATATCCTGAAACGTCACCGGAAACAATCTTCGTCCATCCGTCTTTTGTTTCCTCAGCCACGCCGCCGCTTCCCGGATAAAACCGTCCGACAATCTCACTGTCAGTTCCGGCTTCCATACGCACATTAACAAACGGCTCTGCAGTCACAGCCACCGCGCCGCTTAAAGGCTGCACCGCTTCATTATGTTCCATCACCGAGAGTACAAGATCTGTGCCGGCCAGCTGCTTTACAGTACTTTGATCCGCCGGCACTGCCGAACGTCTTGCCAGCGCCACTGTGCTTACTGAAGCCTCATAATATGTATACTGTCTGTCTGTTTGCTCTGCTTCATCAGCAAATACTACACCCGAAAGTTCTCCCATCAGCCTGTCTGTGCTGTATCCAACACCCGCGATCAGCGCCGCGCACATCGCTGCAGACAAAAGCTTTTTTAAAAATTTCCCAATCATAACGCCTCCATCATATATACCGAACGGTATATATCCTTTGACAAAAATTCCATAACTGCCCGTCGACCCTCCAAAAGCATCGGACATCATGGTTGGATTAACATAAAATGTACTCATAATGTAACATTCTGTTAATATATTGATTTTGTTGTTACACCGTTATTTTAGCAACCATTCCCCACTTTGTCAATATTTTTACACTCAAAATAGTGTTTCCTCCCCATTTTTGAGTTTCCATAACTTCTTTCTTTCGCTTTTTATGTTTTGATTTTTAAAATATATTAACTTTTTGTAATATTTATGTAATACTTTTTCCAATATTTTCCCCGCGATATTTGCGTGATAATTTTTTATCACATGTATTTTTACCAAAATATTAATTTTTTGTTACATTCTTGCATATTCCTCTCTATTTCCCATTTCAGGTTTCCATAATATTTTTATGTAAACTTTTTTTGTGGCTGAATATACATTCTCCGGTACTCTCCCGCTGCCCGTTTTCGATGATTCTCAACCAAAAAAGTTCCGCGGCTGAAAAATATTTCAAACCACAGAACTTTTCTTTGATCAATATAAGTATCAAACCACGCCGGCGTCATCCAAAATTTCCGAAATCTGCGCCCGCACATCATCTAATGTTGTATTGTTAATGATAACTCTCTGGCAGGCTTTTTTTACCAGATCATCATCGGGCTGATTTTTCATAATGCTGTCCACCTTTTCATCACTGTAACCCCTGCTCTCTTTCATACGCTGCCTGCGCAGATCGGGGTCTGTATACACCAGCCAAAATTCATCGCATATATCTTCATAACCTGCACCGATAAAAATCGCCGATTCAATGACGATAAGCCTGCACATGGGCTCTTTCTGCGCCCGGTCAATTTCTGCCAAAATCTCTTCCTTGACGATCGGGTGGGTAAAACTGTTCAGCTTTTCCAAAAGCGCTTTGTCGTGAAATACGATCTGCGCCAGCCTCCCCCGGTCAATCTGCCCGCTGCCGTCCAGAACATTTCCGCCAAAATAATCCACAATCTTTTGATATGACCGTCCGCCCGGCATACTCAGCTTTCTCGCAACTTCGTCAGCCACAATGATATGGGCGCCAAACTGCCCGGCCAGTATTTTCATCACCTCAGATTTTCCGCTTCCGGCGCCTCCGGTGATGCCGATGACTTTTTTCTTATCCATACTGCTGCCCTCCCCTATTTTGCCTCATACCAGTTGTGTCCGGTATGCACATCAATTTCCAGCGGCACTGCAAGGGCAGCCGCACGTTTCATTTCTCTGTCAAGGATTTCAATCACCGTACCTGTTTCACTCTCCCACGCTTCAATCAGCAGTTCGTCGTGAACCTGAAGAATAAGCTTGGATTTTAAATTTTTCGCTTTCAGCGCCCGCGATACATTGATCATGGCAATTTTAATAATATCCGCTGCCGTTCCCTGAATCGGTGAATTCATTGCAATACGCTCTCCAAAAGACCGCTGGGCAAAGTTTTTCGACTGCAGCTCCGGGATGGGGCGGCGGCGCGAAAACATCGTTACCGAATAGCCCTGATTTTTGGCGTTCTCCACGGCCTGATCAAGGAAACTTTTGACTTTCGGATATGTTTTAAAATATTTCTGGATATAATTCTGGGCTTCCTTTCGGGTAATGCTCAAATCCTGACTCAGTCCGAAAGAGCTGATTCCGTAAACAATGCCGAAATTTACTGCTTTAGCATTACGGCGCATTTCATCAGTGACCTGATCAAAAGGTGTATGGAACACTTGGGAGGCTGTCATCCGATGAATATCCATCGCCTCTTTGTACGCTTGAATCAGCGCCTCATCTCCGGACATATGAGCCAGCACCCTCAGTTCAATCTGGGAGTAATCGGCGTCAACGAACACATAACCATCCTCGGGAACAAAAACTTTCCGTATAAGCCGGCCAAGTTCCATACGTATCGGAATATTCTGCAGATTTGGTTCCGTGCTGCTGATTCTTCCCGTAGCCGTAATCGTCTGATTGAACTTGCCGTGAATACGATGATCCGATGATATAAATCCTTCCAGACCATCCGCATACGTCGATTTCAGTTTTGTCAGCTGACGGTACTCCAGCACCAGCTTAATGATCGGATCTTCTCCTTTAAGCTTCTCCAGCACCTCCGCCGACGTAGAATACCCTGTTTTTGTCTTTTTGCCGTATGGCAGTTTCAATTTCTCAAATAGAATCACACCAAGCTGTTTTGGCGAATTAATATTAAAAGTTTCCCCGGCAAGCTGGTAGATCGATGCTTCAAGAGACTTAATCTGCGCGCCAAGCTGCTGCCCGTATTCATGCAGCGCTTCTTTTTGTACTTTAATACCGAATTTTTCCATATCTTCCAGCACATAAACCAGCGGCAGTTCAATCGTATCATAAAGCGTCTTCATCTGTGTTTCTTCCAGCGCCTGATTTAAAATCGGCATAGCCATATACGGCACAAGAGACAGATAGCCTGAATATCTTTTAAAAAGATCGCTGTCATCTTGAGGCAGTTCCCCTTTTCCAAACAAATCTGTTCTTGAAGGCACAGTCAGGCCGAGATAGTCTCTGGCAATATCATCGTAGTCATAACTGTCTTTGAGCGGATTGAGCAGATAAGCAGCCACCGAAGCATCAAAGGCTTTTTCTTGTTCTGTCAGCCCAAACAGTCCCACATGAGGCTTCAAATTCAAAAATACACCTTTCGTTTTTGACAGCAGCGCCCGGACTTCGCCTGCAAGGTAATCCTTTTTCACAAAACCATGGCATCGGATAAAATAAATTTCTTTTTCAGAAAGGCAAAGCGATAAACCTTCGCTGCCCGGCTCGGATATATAATGGAGACCCACACTTTCACATTTAGCCGCCTTATTAAAAACTTCCGCCGTATCGGCAAGTTCATAGACGATTGTTACTTTCCCGGCCACATCGTCATGAACCTGAACATCACCGCCAAAACGATTTAAAATATTTTTAAACTCCAGACGCTTAAACCACTGGTAGGAGGCTTCGTTGTACATATGATCCGCAGTCGCCTTTTGAATATCCAGCACATAACCGCAGTCCGTATTGATCGCCGCCAATGTTTTGCTCATCTGTGCCTGTTCGTAATATGTTTTCAAATTTTCCGATGCCTTTTTCGGCTTAATCTCATCTGCGTGAGCATATGCATTTTCAATGGAATGATATGCCGAAATAATTTTCGACGCTGTCTTTTCACCGATGCCCGGAACACCCGGAATATTATCCGAAGCATCGCCCATCAGCGCTTTCATATCGATAAATTCCTTTGGCGTCACCCCATACTTGGCTTCCACCTCTTTGGCATAGTAATCTTCAACCTCTGTACCGCTCATCTTTGTCTTTGGAATACGTATTTTAATTTTATCTGTGGCAAGCTGCAGCAAATCTCTGTCTCCCGATAAAATAGACACTTCAAATCCTTCAGCTTCACACTGCCGGCTGACCGTGCCAAGAATATCATCAGCTTCATAACCTTCCATGGACATGGTTTCAATCTGCATCGCCTGAAGCACTTCCTGAATGACCGGCACCTGACTCCTGAGTTCCTCAGGCATCGGCTTGCGCGTGCCTTTATAGCCTTCAAACATCTTATGCCGGAATGTGGGCGCACTCAGATCGAACGCCACAGCCAGATAGGGCGCCTTTTCTTCATCCAAAATTTTAAACATGACGTTTAAAAAGCCATAAACCGCATTTGTATGCATTCCCTCAGAATTACTCAAATCGGGAATCCCGTAAAATGCTCTGTTAAGCAGGCTGTGTCCGTCAATCAGAACGATTTTCTTCTCCATCTTGATCTTCCTCTACTTCTCTGATAATTTTAATAGTACCGTCGTTTTTTGTAAGATAACGGCATACGGCATCCCGCGGCCTTTTGTGCACTGCCGACACGGTATAATTGCCGCTCACATAATCAATCTGTCTTTGAATGCCCTCAAACAGACCCGTATCGTCAAACCGATAGAATGCCGCAATACCTATCGCAGCGGCAATCAGGCAGGCTGACGCAGCCATAGATACTCTGATCCACAATGATCTTTTGTGCTTCTTATGATATTTTTCTTTTTTAGATTGAATATATTTCTTAAGTTCTCCTTTAAAATCAGAAATATCCTCCTGATCATTATCCAACTGACGGATACCCGAAAAAACAATAAAATAAACTTCCAATTCATCGTAACATTCCGAGCAGTTTTCAATATGATGCAGAAATTGTTCCATGCGTTCATCATCCATTTTATCTTCGATAAAAGGCACGATGCACGACTGGGCTTCTCGGCAAGTCATAGGCAAGTCTCCAATCTTTCATATATGGTCTATTATAACGTTTAATTTAAAGCATGTAAACCACAAAGAAGCCTGCGCATGCAGGCTTCTTTATCATCGGTCATTTTATATTTTCCAGTTCGTCGACTACAGGAATCGGCGTCGTGTCTTTCTTTTCTATATCATTGATATACTTTTTCGTTTCTTTGGCAATAACGCCGGACAACAGAAGCAAAGCTATAATATTAGGTATCGCCATCAGCGCATTAAACGTATCTGCAAGATCCCACACCAGCTGGAGTGTAACAAGCGGCGCCACAGCGATAGAGACAATATATAAAACTCTGTACGGCATCAGCAGTTTCGGCCCGCCAAGGTACTCGATACAGCGTTCCCCGTAATAAGCCCATCCTAAAATCGTCGAATAGGCAAAAGATACGATGCCGACAACAAGGATAAATTTACCGATAAAAGGAATCTGGGCAAATGCCAGCGATGTCAGTTCACTGCCGTCTGTAATATTTGCCACATCGATGTTCGGATTTTTCATAATACTGCTGACAAGCACAAGTCCTGTCATCGCACAGACAACGACTGTATCCCAAAAAGTCCCTGTAGAAGATACGAGCGCCTGTTTCACCGGATTTCTCGTCTGAGCAGCCGCCGCTACGATCGGCGCAGAACCCATACCGGATTCATTTGAAAAAAGACCTCTGGCAACGCCATATCTGGCGGCCATCATAATACCGGAACCGACAAGACCACCTGCTGCCGCCCCCGGCTTAAAGGCCAACGTCACAATCGTCTGGATGGCCGGGATAATATAATCACAATTATAAATTAATATAATAATGCAGCCAAGAACATAGAAAATAGCCATGAACGGCACCAGTTTCTCACATACTTTGGCAATGACTTTGACGCCGCCAAAAATGACAAGCGCAGTCAGCGCAGCACAGACAACGCCGACAATCCACGCCGGCATGTCAAGATTTTCTTTCCATACATTAGCAATGGCATTACTCTGTACCATAGAGCCAATACCAAAGGATGCGATCGCCGCAAACAGCGCAAACAGCACGGCGAGCCATTTCAGGTGCAGACCTCTGTCAAGGGCATACATGGCGCCGCCCATCATTCTGCCGTCTTTACTTTTAACCCTGTATTTCACGGCAATCAATGACTCTGCATATTTCGTGGCAATACCGAATACCCCTGTCAGCCAGCACCAAAATACAGCGCCCGGACCGCCCAGAGCAATCGCTGTACCGACACCGATAATATTACCTGTGCCGATGGTTGATGCAAGCGCCGTCGTTAAAGCGCCGAACTGGCTGATATCGCCTTCCACATCCGGATCACGGCTGACCGACAGTTTGATTCCTTTGAAAGTTTTTTTCTGAATAAATCCTGTTCTGAATGTCAGAAACAGGTGTGTGCCGCAGAGCAATATAAGCATCGGCGGACCCCACAAAATATCGTTGATCTGAGTAACAACACTCTGGATCCCCGAAACGATGACCGCAAAAAAAGCTGATATTGAGTCGAGCAAGCGGACTCCCCCTTTTCGTAAAAATATTTCGTGCAATATTATATCAAAAGTTTCCGCTTTTTTCTACATCTAATATCAAATTAATGTGATAAAGTGTCAAATTTATCTGTTTTTCTGACCGTAATAGGCGTTGGCGCCATGTTTTCTAAAATAATGTTTATCCATCAGCGGCTGCGGCGCCCGCTTGGCATTGGGATTAATCTTTTCTGTGCGCGCCGCCATCTTCGCCACTTCTTCAAGAACGACTGCATATTGGACAGCTTCTTTTGGAGAATTTCCCCATGTAAATACACCGTGGTTTTTACAAAGTACCGCCGGCATCGCTTTATAGTCTTTTGTTTTAAAGTAATCCGTAATCAAAAGTCCTGTATTTTTTTCATAATCATTCTGAATCTCTTCGGCTGTCAAACCGCGAAGGCACGGAATATCCCCATACATATAATCCGCATGAGTCGTACCATAACACGGAATATCTCTGCCCGCCTGCGCCCAGCTTGTAGCCCACGCCGAATGTGTATGTACAATACCGCCAAGCTCCGGAAATGCTTTATACAATTCCAGATGGGTCGGCGTATCTGATGACGGCCTAAGACTGCCCTCCACCTGACGGCCCTGAAGATCTACAACGACCATCATCTGAGGCGTCAGCGCATCATACGTTACACCGCTTGGTTTGATGACAAAACATCCGCTTTCTTTGTCAAAGCCGCTGACATTTCCCCATGTCAGAGTGACCAGCCCGTACTCCGGAAGCATCTTATTTGCCTCGCAGACATCTATTTTTAACTGTTCAAGCATCAATCAGCACTCCTTTAATGTTTTATCCTGCCATTTCGTCTCCACTGCCGCCCGTTCAATGGCAAGTCCTTTTTTATAACTGCGCATAAACGCATCAAATCCCAGTCTTTCTTCCTCAGAAGCCGTGACTGTAACGCCGTCGGTATCTGAAAATATCTTTCGATTTAAATATGTATCCAGACTTTCCTCCCCGGCAGCATCAAGCATATAAAGCGCCAGAAGTCCGATGCCCCACGCGCCGCCTTCGCCGGCTGTCTGCATCACAGTTACCGGCGCTTTCACTGCCGCCGACATGATCTGCTGTCCGATCATCGGTGTTTTAAACAGGCCGCCGTGTCCGGTCATCCTGTCAATACCCACATGTTCGTCAAACAAAATCTCCATACCTGTACTCAATGCGCCCAATGCCCCGTAAATGTGAGTGCGCATAAAATTGGCAAGATTGAGACGGCCTTGCGGGCTGCGTACAAACAGAGGGCAGCCGGATTCGAAGCCTGTCACCGGCTCTCCCGAATAATATCCGTAGGACAGCAGTCCTCCCCCGTCTTTTTCCCCCGAAGCGGCTTTTTGATACAGTGTTTCAAATAAAAGATTCTGGTCAACATTCAAGCCGAAAGCCGCGAGGACTTCATCAAATAATCCTGCCCATGCATTAATATCCGATGTACAGTTATTGCAGTGTACCATAGCTACCGGCTCACCGGACGGCGTCGTCACCATATCAATGGCTTCATATAGTTTGGACAGCGGTTTTTCAAGAACAACCATGGCAAATACAGATGTCCCCGCAGAAACGTTGCCTGTACGCACCGCCACACTATTGGTTGCCGTCATGCCGGTACCCGCATCGCCTTCAGGCGGACACATCAAAGCCCCCGGTTCAAGATTTCCCGAAATATCTAAAAGCCGCGCTCCTTCCTCAGTCAGTGCGCCTGCACACTGGCCCGCTGTCAGCACTTTTGGCAGCAGCTTCTCAATATGCATGTCCATCGCATGTACCTGATCAATATCATCAAAAGACTTCATCATATCCGAGCGGTAATTTTTTGTCTCTGAATCCACCGGAAACATCCCCGACGCATCTCCGATGCCGAGCACCTTTTGCCCGCTGAGTTTCCAATGGACATAACCGGCCAGTGTTGTCATATAATCAAGCCTGCCCAAATGCTCCTCACCGTTTAAAACAGCCTGATACAGATGGGCAATACTCCACCGCTGCGGAATATTACATCCGAACAGCGCCGTCAGCTTTTTTGCCGCCTGAGCCGTATTTGTATTGCGCCATGTTCTGAAAGGCACAAGCAGCTGCCCGTCACTGTCAAAGGCCATATAGCCGTGCATCATCGCGCTGATGCCGATGGCGGCTGCCCTCTTCAGATGAATGCCGTATTTTTTCTCCACGTCGCCGGCCAGCGACTGATAGCATGTCTGCAGCCCGATCCATATATCCTCAAGGCTGTAAGTCCAAAAGCCATCCTCCAACCGGTTTTCCCACTGATAACTTCCCGCAGCAGCCGGACGGCCGTCGGAGGCTGTCAGCACCGCTTTAATCCGCGTAGAACCAAACTCAATGCCGATGACCGCCCGTCCGTCTTCAATTTCTTTTTTAATAATCTCAAAATTCATGTGAACCTCCCACTGCTCTCTTTTATAGAATGCATTTTAAAAATAATCTGAAAAATACGGTTTTTTCGGTTCGATCAGCATCTCAAGCGCATGGAGCAAATAATAATCGACCTTTATGTAATCATTATTATACAAATATGTCGGACGTTTATATCCCATCATCATCGTTGTCAAAATAGAAATATCTAATTCCACAAGATACGATTCTTCATATTCATCCACTTTTTCACAAATTGGTTCGTTATTTTCAAAATGAAGATAAAAGGCACCTTCATTCCACGGCGCCGTAGCGTCATGGACGCGGAAATAGAATGTCAGACTGTCATCGTTGTTCTGATACGGATAATTTTCCATAAAAGGCTGTACATCGACAATTCTCGCCATATAATAGGGCTGGATCGTTTCTTTAATTTCACTGTCGTCAAACTGAAAAGCTATGGCCTCACCGGTATAATTATAGCCTTTCACCTCAGATACCATCGAATAATGGGCGCTGATAAAATTCCATATGCCGTTTTTGGCTTCTGAATTCAAATAAATCATTTCCTTGATCAGCATACGGTCATTTTCGATAAAATAAATCACATATCCAAGCGGCTTTCCATCCTTATCATAATATACTGCCGCCATCATGTCTTCGGTATCCCACCGCCAATATTCTTCCCATTCAAATTCACCGCGGATCAGAGCGCCGTGATGCTGCATGGCAAAATATTTATAGACATTTTTAATATCTTCGTCATCGATATCGACACGTTCGATCATACCGCTGACCGGACGTTTCTTAGGCAGCTGGGTGTCTTTGATCGTAAATGTCATCTGATCGGATACAATCTCCCAGCCCTGTTTCCTGTAAAAGGGTATGGAATACGGATACAGAAAGGAAATAGTCTGGCCGTTTTCCTTCATATATTCAAGTCCTTTGCGGATCAGCGCATGGGACAGCCCCCGGCCTGTAAATTCAGGATAGGTCGTCACGCCGGTCAGTCCGCCCATTTTATAAATCTCTCCGTGTATATTAACCTCCATCGGGTAAATGACAATCTGGCTGGCAAGGCTTCCTTTATAAAAGCATCCAAGCACATATGAAAAATCGAAAATCGGCTGTTTTGAACGTTTAATGTCATCTTTGTTTTCCCAGCCCGACTCTCTAAGCTCCGTTGATGTTACCTGAAAGGCATAGCTGAGCAAATCGTTAAACTCTTCAATATCACCCTGATTAAGTTTCCTGAATACAAAATTTTTGTCATGCAACGCTTGTGTCATAATTACCTCCTGAATCAATGCTGCTCTTCATCTTTTCCTCTTTCCGGACGTACCTGCTGCATCAATAATGGCAGATTTGGAAGTTTACTTCCAAACTTCACTTTTACAGGTACAGTTTGCCCGATTCCATAGCCGTGTACAGGGCCAAATACAGAACCCTGCCGCATCGGCCGTATAAAACGCAGCGGCCGGTGCTCTCCGGATGCTTCCCACAGCCATTCCAGTGCAAATGCCGCGGCCGTTACAATAAACGGATAGTCGGTCTCTATGTCATTGGCTTCACACATATATTGTTCATACCGGCGGTTCAGCCATGCAATCCGCTGTTTTTTTGTCAGACCCGGAATAATTGCCGCCAAATTCTCCCTGCGTATACGATCCGTAAAATAAGTATGAAGTCTTGCCTCGTATTCCGCATGATCTTCTTTTGAAAAATTAAATTCTATCTGATGCGGTTTTGTAAAACTGTCCGCCAGATAATGCATCACTCGTCCGTTTAAATACCACCAAAGCATCGTATTTTTATAGTTTGATGTCAGCCTTGAAGCAATAAAACGCTTTTTCCCCTTAAAACAGTGTCCCTGGAACCAGTTGCCGGCAAACGGATAAAAATACGAAATCGGCGACAGATCCGGCAGTATATTGCCAAGTAAAAAAGCGACACGATGGTGTTCTTTTGTCCGCATATATCTCATAATTGATTTGGCAAGGCATAAATGATCCTTTGTTTTCATATATTCATTCCTTTCTCAGTCTTGCACAATACATCTACTTCTTTATCATATCACTACTGCGCCTGTTTTAACAATCCCCTTTTTAACGAAAGCGGTTGAATCAGCGGCGCCGCGCAGGAAAATCCTGCGCGGCGTCAACGTTCAAAAAATGTCTTTCTTTTTAAATATAAATATACAAATACCGACAACGATCAAACTTAAAATAATCACTCCCGGATAACCGTTAGCCAGTTCCGGCATATTTTGAAAATTCATGCCGTACCAGCCGGTGATCAATGTCAGCGGGAAGAAAATGGTCGATATCACCGTCAAAAACTGCATATTGCTGTTCTGCTTTGCATCAATCTGCGCCTGATAGGCATCTTTTACCTGCTGGGCATAATCCAGAAGATGGATGGTCCGGCCCATCAGCCGATCCGCCCGGTCAGAAAGCGTTCCGAAATACTTCAGCTGTTTTTTGGCAAAAAAGTTATTTTCATTATCTTCCAATTCTTTACAGGCATCCATAATTTCATCATAATAGCCACGCAAAATCAGCAGTTTTCTGCGCATAGGCATCAATTCGCTCTGAAAATCTTCAATATCGCCATGCATGACTTCGTCTTCCATACGCAGCAGCTTTTTTTCATATTGGGCAAGCAGCTCCAAATCTCTGCTCATAAATTCCGCAATAAAATTATAGATAAACCGTTCTTTTGTCTCACCCTGATTTGTCCTTTTACGCTTAATGCGCTTAACAAGTCTTCTGGAAAAATTACCGTCATCGACAATCACAATATTATATCTATTGACAAAAAACATCACCTGGTAGCGTTCACCGAGAACATCTGAAAGTTTTGGAATATACAATGTTCCCGCCATACACTCCTGCTGCGTCTCCATTTTACAAAATCCAACCTTTTCCAGCTGAATCTCGCCATCATATACGATACCGGCCAGATCCAGCACCTCTCTGGCCTCCGCCGAATTTGTAATAAAAACCGTCGGTGTTTTATGTGCCAGCCAGATTTGTGCATCTTCTAATTCGTTTAAACATTCGCCCAACTGATAAATAAGTGGCATGTCTCTCATCTCGCTTTATTAGAGTCTCGGTCAACGTATACGCGCTGTTTTACACCGTATACATTTCTTATCATATCACATCATGCAGCTGCTTGAAAAGGCAAAAATAAGATTCTGTCAGCATAATTTACTGCCATTGGCCACAAGTTTAAATTTACATCCCAATACATCCGCCGCTTTCCTGCACATCATCATCCGTTCAAGAAAAATTTCAAAATAATCCATGACCGAACACATACTATCATCCAATTCCATATTCATCTGAATAATTTTTTTATCTTTCCGCAGTTCCAGTCCCGAAGAAAGCACTGCATAATTGACTCTGTCATGGGCGTCAAAATCTGAAAGTACAGGATTTTGCACACGATTGCGGCGGACATCCGTTTTATCCGCCAAAATAACCGCAGCCGACACAGCGTCAACTGCAGTGCCTGTATGCTCGTCATGGTTTCCGATTGCCGCAGCAATCGTCAAAATATCATCCAGCGGCATCTGCATCTCTTTTAAAATTTGATATGCCAAAATTGCGCCGCTTTGCGCGTGATCATGTCTGTTGATGCAATTCCCGATGTCATGCATATATCCGGCAATACGTGCCAGCTGTGCCGTATGTTTATCATATTCCAGTTTTGTCAGCAAATCGGCTGCCACAGCTGAAACTTTTGAGGCATGTTTCACTGAATGTTCCGTATAACCAAGGGTTTTTAAAATCTCATTTCCTTTTTCGATCATTGCATGAATTTCTTCATTTTTTTGTATTTGCTTAAAATATATCTTCTTTTCCAATCTGTCGTCTGCATCTCCTATAACCTATTTATTCGTATCCAAAACATAAATTTTACCCATTCAGTTTTCCTCGCTTTACTTTTAATGTCCGCCGCGGATTTTCCGCCTGACATTAATATATATAAAATAGGCACAGGAATCTATCAGGACTATGTTAAAATATTGTAAAAAATAAGACCTTCTGCATGCACAGAAGATCTTATTTTTATCTTAACATATTTTGTTCATCAATCCTGAGGAATGATTTCCTTCTTATTATATGTGCCACAGTTTTTGCATACTCTGTGAGGCATCATTAATTCACCGCATTTGCTGCACTTAACTAAAGCCGGCGCAGTCATTTTCCAGTTTGCTCTGCGGCTGTCGCGTCTTGCTTTTGATGATTTATTCTTTGGACAGATTGACATGGATTACACCTCCTTAAAATTATTAAAGATATCTCGGATGGCTGCCATCCTTGGATCAAGAGATTCCCGATCACATCCGCACTCTCCAAGATTCAGGTTATGGCCGCATTTCGGACATAAACCTTTGCAGTCTTCTTTGCAGAGCGTTTTCATCGGAAAGTGAATCAGCATCTCGTTATAAACCATTAAATCAACATCCAGGCTGCTATGCTCCACATAACTTGTCTCATCCATATCTCTGACTCTGTCTTCGTCAGATTCATTCAGATCAAGTTCCTTATGAATGTCAAACTCAAACTTCGTCGATACATCTTCCAGACATCTGTCACATGGAATATCTACAACAAGACTGACCTTGGCGTCCACACATATTTTGCGCTCGCCCTGATTTATAATATCAATCTCTACCGGTGACTTTGATATGATCGGATATCTCCGACCCTGAATACGGAAATCATCTTTTTCCAACGGCACCGTATAGTGTTCTTTTTTTTCAGTTGCAGATAATAATTCAGATATATTGATTATCATAGACATCTCCTAAATCCATACCTTGATAATTATACATTCGGCTTCCTGTTTTGTCAACTAAAACTTTAGAATTATTTTACAAGCGCAACTGTTTCACGGCAGATCGCCAGTTCTTCATTTGTAGGAATTACCATGACGGCAACTTTGGAATCCGGAGTGCTGATAATAATATCCTCACCACGCTTTGCATTCTTTTCCTGATCCAGTTCAATGCCCAGATAGCCCAGGTAAGCACATATATCATTGCGCACATATTTATTATTTTCACCGAGACCTGCTGTAAATACGATAGCATCCACGCCGTTCATAGCTGCTGTGTAAGCGCCGATGTATTTAGCAACTCTGTACGCAAAAACTTTCATTGTCAAAAGCGCTTCCGGCTTATTTGCCAGACTGTCTCTTTCCAGATCCATAAAATCGCTTGTATATCCGGAAATACCTAAGACACCGGATTTTTTATTCAGAACGTTCATAACGCCTTCAATATCCAAATTTTCCTTTTTAGCAATGAATTCGACAATCGCCGGATCAATATCACCGGAACGTGTCCCCATGATCAAACCTTCCAGCGGTGTCAGCCCCATCGATGTATCTACAGATTTTCCGTATTTTACTGCACAGCAGCTTGCGCCGTTGCCCAGATGGCAGACAATTGTTCTTACCTGATCGTAAGGTTTCCCAAGCAGTTGGGCAGCTTTCTTTGATACATAGCTGTGGCTTGTTCCGTGGAAGCCGTAACGTCTGATTTTATATTTTTCATAATATTCTTTTGGCAGCCCGTAAAGATACGCTTCCTCAGGCATCGTCTGATGGAACGCCGTATCAAAAACACCAACCATCGGTGTGTTCGGCATCAGTTCCTTACATGCCGCAACGCCGATCAGGTTTGCCGGATTATGCAGCGGCGCCAACTCAGAACACTCTTCAACGACTTTCAATACTTCGTCTGTCAGTATTGTTGATGCTGAGAATTTTTCACCGCCGTGAACAAGTCTGTGGCCTACTGCATCAATTTCGCTCATATCCTTGATGACGCCGATTTCAGGATCTGTCAGCGCTGAAAGCACCATCGCAATGGCTTCTGTATGCGTTGGCATCGGCGCTTCTTTTCTGATTTTTTCTTTGCCTGCAGGCTGATATACAAGACGGCTTCCGTCGATAGCAATACGCTCACACAAACCTTTGGCCAATACAGCTTCCGTATCAGAATTGATAAGCTGGAATTTTAAAGATGAGCTTCCACAGTTGATTACTAAAACATTCATTGAAATTTCTCCTTTTACTTTATTTTTTCATCAGGCGCCTCCCCAACCTTCGCACTGTTTCCCTTGTTCGCCGAGGCTGCACGCTTATATTATATAATAATTAGTAAAATCATACAAGTTTTTTTCACATATTAAAGCCGAAGCAGTTATATGTGCTTCGGCTTTTGCTGTTTTGGTTCTCTTTTTTCGTCTCTTATGCCAATGCTGCGGTAATAATCGCCATTGAATAAACTTCCATTGCGTTGCAGCCGCGGGACAAGTCGTTGATCGGCGCATTCAAACCGATCAAAATCGGACCGTAAGCGTCGAAATTACCAAGACGCTGCGTAATCTTATA
The DNA here is from genome assembly GCA_018716485.1 of Candidatus Scybalocola faecipullorum. GTDB lineage: Bacteria > Bacillota > Clostridia > Lachnospirales > Lachnospiraceae > Scybalocola_A > Scybalocola_A faecipullorum. The sequence continues at coordinate 27,741 of DVJY01000066.1, read as the reverse complement.
ACCGATGTTTGCAGCATTGATGTCAGGGAAAATAAATGTATTGGCATGGCCGGCAACTTTTGAATCAGGGCATTTTGTGCGGGCAACACGCGGATCTACAGCTGCGTCGAACTGAATCTCGCCTTCAATCGGAAGATCAGGCGCTTTCAATTTTGCTTTTGCCGCTGCGTTGCGCATCTTATCCACATCTTCGCCTTTGCCTGAGCCGAGGGTTGAATAGCTTAAAAATGCCACCTTCGGATCAATACCGAAAATCTTTGCGCATTCTGCGCAGCCAAGACCGATTTCCACAAGTTCATCTTCTGTCGGTTTAATGTTAATCGCGCAGTCGCCCATCGCAAGCACTTCGTTGCCGCCGACAGTGGAACGCACCATAATAAAGCATGAGGATACAATAGAATTGCCCGGTTTTGTCTTAATGAGCTGAAGTGCCGGACGAACCGTATCTGCTGTCGAATATGTAGCGCCGCCTAAAAGTGCGTCTGCAATACCCATCTTTACAAGCATTGTACCGAAATAGTTTGGCTGAACAACGATTTTTCTTGCCTGCTCCGGAGTTACACCTTTGCTTTTACGAAGTTCGCAGAACATCTCTACCATCTCGTCCATACGGTCAAAATTCTGCGGATCAATAATCTCGGCGCCGCGGATATTAAAGCCGGTATCTTCTGCCGCTGCAAAAATCTCATCCGGGTTTCCCACTAAAATCGGATGGAGAAAATTGCTTGCAAGCAACCGTGATGATGCTTCCAGAATACGTGAATCCATACCTTCTGTAAACACGATTTTTCTCGGATGTTTTTTCAAAATGTCAATTAAAGTTCCGAATCCAAACATAGTATAAAGTTACCTCCTACAATATGTTAACTTTTTCAAGTTTTCACCTATTATTCTATACTTTTTCTATAAAAATTACAATGGATTTCTTTGTATTTTAATCAGTGCACAGCAAGATTTTCAGGCTTGTCAGCGCCTGATGTTTCTATTATAATAAAAGGCATCATTGACCGGAGGTGAGCCCTTTGAAAGTTCTCGGAATTATCGCAGAATATAATCCTTTTCACAACGGACACAGTTATCAGCTTGACGCCTGCAGGCAGCTTGCCGGCGCCGATTACACGGTCATTGCCATGAGCGGCAATTTTACGCAGCGCGGAAAAGCTGCCATTACAGATAAGTACGTCAGGACACAGATGGCTCTTGACTGCGGCGCTGATCTCGTCATTGAACTGCCTGTTCATGCTGCCTGCGCCAGTGCGGGATATTTTGCCTTCGGCGGTGTCTCTTTGCTGGCACATACCGGCATTGTGACCCATCTTGGATTTGGCTCCGAGTGCGGCGATATCCGGCTGCTTGAGCAGGCTGCGCAAATACTGTCCCAAGAACCGGAAGATTTTAAAGCCGTGCTTAAAGCAGGGATAAAATCCGGCCAGTCTTACGCTCTGGCCCGTCAAAAGGCGCTTGAATCATGTTTTCCTAAAGCTTTCGGCCTGCTGACACCGAATAATATTCTCGGCATCGAATACATCCGGGCAATTCAAAAAACCGGCGCGCCCATACTTCCTGTGACAGTCCGCCGTCAGTCATCCGGATATCACGATCTGTCGCTGGGGGAACATTTTTGTTCTGCCAAAGCGCTGCGCCGCCTCACCTTTGAGCAGCCGGATTTTAAGACTTTTGACCAATACATGCCAAAAGCTGCCGCATCTGCCTATATTTCGTTCCTCAAAGATTTTCCGCCGGTTTCCGGCAGGATGTTTTCAGGAATGCTTTACTATGCGCTGTCTGTCTGCTGTCATCTTGAACAAATTGAAGATATGGATGAATTTCTCGCTTCACGCATCTCAAAGCTGCTCGGACAATATCAGGACTTTGACAGTTTCTGCATGCATATTAAGTCAAAAAATTACACGATGACTCGGATTGCCCGGGCGCTGACCCATGTCATGCTTGGCATCACTCAGAAGGATATGCAAAATTTTCTTCAAATGGAAGCCGCGCCTTATGTCCGGATCCTCGGTTTCAGGAAGTCTGCTGCTCCGCTGCTCCGCGCATTAAAGGAAAACAGCAGTATTCCCGTGATTACCAAAGCTGCCGATGCCGGCCGTCGTCTGAACGAAGCACAGTTGGCGCTGTTTAATCAAAATCTGTTTGCCGATAATCTTTACCGTCAAGTTTTAAATGAGAGGGGCCGCCGTTTTATTCCCCATGAATTTTCCCGGGGCCTTATTATCGTATAAACCGCCCGCTGCGGACATAGCCGCCGTGGCCCCCTGCATATATTTAATGTAAAGTCCCATTCAGGTGTGCCCATGAAAACTTATATATGGCCGGTTTTGCTCTTTCTGGCGCTGCTTTTTATATTTCCCGCAGATTGTGCTGCCGGCGCAAAAAATGGTCTTCTGCTCTGGTTTAACACAATGATCCCTTCTGTTTTCCCATTTATTCTGATTACAGGCCTTATCCGCGCCGGCGGCGGCATCCGCCTCTTTAACCGCCTGTTCGGCCCGGTTATCTCGCGGCTTTTCGGATGTACTTCGGGCGGCTCCTATGCCGTGATCATCGGCTTTTTATGCGGCTATCCCATGGGCGCCAAAGCAATTTCCGACAGTCTGAACACCAAAGTCATCAGCCGGAACGAAGCTGTTTATCTGCTGTGCTTCTGCAATAATCCAAGTCCTATGTTTGTCGTAAACTTTGTCCTTGGCGCATGTCTTGCCCGCCCGGACCTGACTATTATGTTTTTTGCCGTTATTTTCACAAGCACCTGGCTCAATGCCCGGATATGGCGCTTCTTTTTTTACAGAAAACAGCCGGCATTCCTGTCAGTTTCCGCACAGATGCCCATGTCGGCTTTATCATTATCTGTGGACGGATGTCTGATTTCCTCTCTTGAACTCATTCAAAAAATAGGCGGTTATATGATTATTTTTTCTATTTTCTGCCAACTGCTGTCTAAGCTTCCCTTTCCGGCACTTTTTAATGTGTCAGGATTTCTTCCTGCCTGTCTTTCCGGCTTTATGGAACAGACAACTGGCCTTGCCGCTCTTTGCGCTTTAAACATTGATGACTCTGTTAAAATTATCGGCTCTGCTGCTTTTGTCTGTTTCGGCGGACTGGCTGCCGCTGCTCAGACATACGGTATCATCAGCGTTCAAAGGCTTCCTTTGAAGTATTATCTCATAAGTAAAGCCGGCCATGGTATCATGGCCGGCTGTATCACTGCCGCATGTTTGTCTGTTATGTATTGACTCGAATCCACGCCTTTACATCGTCCTTAAAGTCATTCCATGCATCTTCATGATCAACAAAATATTTCGGACATATTTTTCCGGTAACATCATAATGACGGATGACCTGATCAGGGCTGACCTCCAAATATGTACAAAGCCACCCGGTCAGCCAGACAAGGGCATCATATGTTTCATCCGTAAACTTCCCGCTTTCATCAGGATGACAGACTTCAATGGCTACAGTATCTGAATTCCGGCTGTTTGACGCATAACATATCTCCGAAGTCGGAATACACTGAATAATCTGTCCTTCCAGACCGACTACAAAATGGCTGCTGGCATAAGTCAGGTGACTGTCTTTGAGTCCTTCGAAATAATCCCTGTTGTTTTGTGCATCTGTCCCCGGATTTGCCGTATAATGAAACACAATCCCATTAACAGAAGTCAGCGGCGTCTGCGGCCGCGAATATTCATTAGGCGTCAGCAGCTGAACATCCAACGCCGGGCGATGATCATCATATTCGGAAGCTTCCACTTTCCATCGAGAGTCCCCATGGGGTCTCAATATAAAAAACAGAACAACGCCGATACACAGCAGCAAAATAATAATGCCGGCTTTCAAAAATGAAAGCCGGCGATGGTATTTGTTTTTTCGTCTTTTTTTATATTTTTTCCTCGGCCCGGACGGATGCGCCGCCGTCCTTTGCCTGTTATTCTTGTATTCCATCAATTAACCTGCTTTTCTTTCGTATGATATTATAAACTGGTATAAGGACAAAGGTATTTTGACCTTGCATACTGTTATTGTATCATCTGCTTATTGAAAAAACAAGAAATGCTAAGGAATACTTATGTTTCTTCATTAAATTTTAAGATTTATCAGTCTACGCTGTAGTTTGGCGCTTCTTTTGTAATCTGAATGTCATGTGGATGACTCTCTCTTAATGAAGCAGCTGAAATACGGACAAATTTTCCGTTTTCTTTTAATTCTTCGATGGTTTTCGTACCACAATATCCCATACCTGCTCTCAAACCGCCGATCAGCTGGAATACCGTATCTTCTACAAGGCCTTTGTACGCCACACGTCCTTCAACGCCTTCCGGCACAAGTTTCTTTGCATCTGACTGGAAATAGCGGTCTTTGCTGCCGTTTTCCATCGCTGCAATAGAACCCATGCCACGGTAAACTTTGTATTTTCTTCCCTGATAAAGTTCAAAGCTTCCCGGGCTTTCATCACAGCCTGCAAAAATGCTGCCCATCATACATACATTGGCGCCTGCAGCAATCGCTTTTGTCACATCACCGGAGTATTTGATACCGCCGTCGGCGATTACCGGAATACCGTATTCTTTAGCGACGCTGTATGCGTCCATGACTGCACTGATCTGCGGCACACCGATACCTGCAACAACACGTGTCGTACAGATCGAACCCGGTCCGATACCGACTTTGACTGCATCTACCCCGGCATCAATAAGCGCTTTTGTACCTTCGGCTGTTGCCACATTACCTGCGATCACATCAAGATCAGGGAAAGCGTCTTTGACCTGTCTGACAACACGAAGTACATTTGCTGAATGTCCGTGCGCTGTATCAATAACAATACAGTCCACATGTGCCTTCACAAGCGCCTCAATTCTGTCCATAATATCTCTTGTAACACCGACGCCGGCACCGCATAAAAGCCGTCCCTGAGCATCTTTTGCTGAAAGTGGATATTTAATCTGCTTTTCAATGTCTTTGATTGTGATCAGACCTTTTAAATTAAAGTCATCATCTACGATCGGCAGCTTCTCTTTCCTTGCCTTTCCGAGAATCACTTTCGCTTCTTCCAGCGTTACGCCTTCTTTTGCCGTAATCAATCCTTCTGATGTCATACTTTCACGAATCTTTTTCGTAAAATCTGTCTCAAATTTTAAATCACGGTTTGTCAGAATACCGACAAGTTTTTTGCCTTCCGTAATCGGCACACCGGAAATACGGAATTTAGCCATCAGCTCGTTGGCATCTGCCAGTGTATGATCAGGAGAAAGATAAAATGGGTCTGTAATAACGCCATTCTCAGAACGCTTCACTTTATCGACCTCATCAGCCTGTGCCTGAATCGACATATTCTTATGAATGATACCGATACCTCCCTGTCTGGCCATAGCAATCGCCATCCTATACTCAGTCACGGTATCCATACCTGCACTCATCAACGGCACATTCAGTTTGATTTTCTTAGTCAGATGTGTTGAAATATCCACCTGATTCGGAATCACCTCTGAATATGCAGGAACAAGTAAAACGTCATCAAATGTAATGCCTTCACCAATAATTCTACCCACGACTTCATCCTCACTTTCTTATTTTCTCTTTGAACTGTTTAACATCCTATTAATATGATGTCCTCACAAGTTTAGAAAAGTGTATCAAATGTGTCTGAAAAAGTCAACAGATTATGTATTATTATTACTTATCTTATTTATTAGTACACGATTTTCTAATAACAAAATGCGCGCCGTCTGAGTTTCCTCAGCGGCACGCACCTGTTTAATATTTTTTAACGCGTCTTGGTGAATACTTCCACATATTGTCAATCATCTTCTCTGTAGGCTCAAAGAAGACCTTCACACGTCCGTTACTTATATTAGCAATAATCACATATCTTTTCTTACTTTTATCTCTTGAAGAAAAATCATATACTTTGTACTGGCCATTTCTATATGAATCTAATTCATGCGAGTCTTCAGGGGCAATAATCTCAATGCTGTCGCCTGTCAGTTCCAACTTTCTTTTTCTTTTGAAATTGCCGGAAATCTGGTCAATATCCAAATCTCCCGATGTGAAAATATACTCATATTCTACTTTCTGTATGCTGATTACAAAATAGACACCGAACCAAATTGCTATAGCAACAACAATAAATGTAGGCAAAAATAACAGCAGCGCCAATGTCAGCACAGCCGCGCCAAGTACTGTCGCCAAAACAATCAGATAATTGGTCGACACCATCTTTCTTTTCACAAGTACCTCTGAGAATACATCTCCCGTATTTTCGTTCATCATCGTAATTATTCCTCCACTATGTAATATACTGCTATTTATTATACACAATCTGCAGGAAATGATAAAGCATTTTAAAGGAAAATTTATTAAACTTTAATATAAATTCCGACTCTTTCAAAATCAGACATGACCGCATCTTCCCCGCCGCCGCGATAAACCAATGATCTGCTTTCCGGGTGTATCAAATAACACAGCCGCCGGAAGTACTTCCGGCGGCTGTTACATATCTTTATCTTTGCTGTATCAGGCAATTACATCATGCCCATGCCACCCTGTGGTGCGCCTGCACCTGCAGGTACTTCTTCTTTAATGTCAGCAACAACGGATTCTGTTGTCAGCAATGTGGCTGCAATGCTTGTTGCATTCTGTAATGCGCTTCTTGTAACTTTCGCAGGATCGATAATACCTGCTTTGATCATATCTACATATTCTTCATTCAATGCGTCAAAGCCAATGCCTACTTCACTTTCTTTGACTTTGTTAATAATCACAGAGCCTTCCAGACCTGCATTTGCTGCAATATGATACATCGGAGCTTCCAATGCTTTCAATACTACATTAGCGCCTGTCTTTTCATCGCCTGTCAGATCTTTTGCTGCTTCAGCAACCTTCTTAGCTGCATGGATATATGCAGAACCACCGCCGCAGATAACGCCTTCTTCAACCGCTGCTCTTGTTGCTGCCAAAGCATCTTCCATACGAAGTTTCTTTTCTTTCATCTCTGTCTCTGTTGCTGCGCCGACACGGATAACGCCTACGCCGCCGGACAGTTTTGCAAGTCTTTCAAGTAATTTTTCTTTATCGAAATCAGATGTTGTTTCATCTGCCTGATTCTTGATCTGAGCGATACGAACCTTTAATGCTTCCGGATCGCCTAAGCCGTCAACGATAATTGTGTTTTCTTTGTCAACTTTAACGGATTTTGCACGGCCCAGCATATCCATTGTTGTTTCTTTAAGGTCATAGCCAAGTTCTTCTGAAATCACTTTGCCGCCTGTCAGAATTGCGATATCTTCAAGCATAGCTTTTCTTCTGTCGCCATATCCCGGTGCTTTTACAGCAACAACCTGGAATGTACCTCTCAACTTGTTCAGGATCAATGTTGTCAAAGCTTCGCCTTCAATATCTTCAGCGATAATAAGCAGCTTAGCGCCGGACTGAACGATCTGCTCAAGGAGCGGAAGAAGTTCCTGAATATTTGAAATCTTCTTGTCTGTGATCAGGATGTACGGATTGTCAAGTACTGCTTCCAGTTTTTCCATGTCTGTACACATATATGCTGACAAATAACCTCTGTCAAACTGCATACCTTCAACAAGATCTAATTCTGTCTTCATCGTCTTGGATTCTTCGATTGTGATGACACCGTTGTTTGTAACTTTTTCCATTGCATCTGCAACCATCTCGCCAACACTGTCATCACCTGCGGAAATTGCAGCAACTCTTGCGATCTGTGCTTTTCCTGTAACGTCAGAACTCATATCAGCAATAGCTTCTACAGCAACATCTGTTGCTTTCTGCATGCCTTTTCTCAAAATAATCGGATTTGCGCCTGCTGCCAGGTTTTTCATACCTTCGTTGATCATCGCCTGTGCAAGTACAGTTGCTGTTGTCGTACCGTCACCGGCAACATCATTTGTCTTTGTTGCAACTTCTTTGACAATCTGTGCGCCCATATTTTCAAACGGATCTTCAAGTTCGATATCCTTTGCGATTGTCACACCATCATTTGTAATCAGCGGTGTGCCGAAAGATTTTGAAAGGACAACGTTCCTTCCTTTTGGTCCCAATGTCACTCTGACTGTATCTGCAAGCTGATTTACGCCTGCTTCAAGCACTTTTCTCGCTTCTGCGCCGTATTTGATCTGTTTTGCCATAATAATTGCCTCCTATATATTCATGAAACTGATTTTCTTTAACTAAATACTGTCGGATTATTCTACAACAGCAAGGATATCGCTTTGTTTAACGATGACATATTCTTCACCGTCTAACTTCACTTCTGTACCTGCATATTTCTGATAAATAACTTTAGCGCCGACAGAAACTTCCATCTTTACTTCTTTACCGTCGATCACTCCGCCCGGGCCTACAGCGATAACTTCAGCTTCCTGAGGTTTTTCTTTAGCCTGACCGGCAAGAACAATACCGGATTTTGTCTTTTCTTCAGCCTCTAAATGTTTTAATACAACTCTGTCTCCCAATGGTACTAACTTCATATTAGAATTCCTCCTTGAAATAAATTGCTTTTTTGATTTATTAGCACTCACTAAAATCGAGTGCTAACCAACTGTCCTTATAATATGTTTTTCTTTCTATTTTTGCAAGAACGTCTTTATCCGAATATTTCCGATTTTTATGGTCTTTATTCTGTTTTTCTCTTGTTTTCTCTTTATATCTTCATTTTTCAAAAAAGAAAGACGCATCACCACCCGGCGATGCATCTTTCGTACATTTTTTATTTTCCCGGCTTATATGAACTCTTTAACGAAACAATCCGGTTAAATACAAGGGAGCCTTCCTTTGTATCTTTTGTATCCACACAGAAATATCCGTGTCTTACAAACTGGAAGCTGTCGCCCTTTGCCGCATCTTTAAAGTTTGGCTCAAGCTGACAATTTTCAAGAACAGTCAGAGAATCCGGGTTCAGATTCAAAGAACCATCCTCATTGTAAACGCCTTTGGATTCGTCAACTAAATTTTCATACAGGCGCACTGTCGCCGGCACCGCATAAGGCGCTGCGACCCAGTGAATTGTACCTTTCACTTTACGGCCTGTAAAGCCAGAGCCGCTTCTTGTTTCCGGATCATAGGTACAATGGATTTCCGTAATCTTTCCATTTTCATCTTTTTTATAATCAACGCATCTGACAAAATATGCATTCATCAAGCGCACTTCATTGCCCGGGAAAAGGCGGAAGTATTTCTTTGGAGGTTCTTCCATAAAGTCTTCGCGTTCAATGTAAAGTTCCCGGCAAAACGGCACTTTTCTCGTACCAAGTGATTCATTTTCCTGATTATTGACAACGTCAAAATACTCTGTCTGTCCCTCAGGATAATTATCGATAATGACTTTGACCGGATCAAGCACTGCCATCATACGGTTCTTTTTCATTTTCAGGTCTTCTCTGATACAGTATTCCAACATGGCATAATCCACAGAACTGTTGCTTTTTGAAACGCCCACAAGATCCATAAACATCTTTATAGATTCCGGTGTAAATCCCCGGCGGCGCAGCGCAGCGATCGTTACAAGGCGAGGATCATCCCAGCCGTCAACAATCCCTTCATCCACAAGCCGCTTAATATAGCGTTTGCCTGTAATGACATTAGTCAGGTAAAGCTTTGCAAATTCAATCTGCTGCGGCGGATTCGGATATTCCAATTCTCTGACAACCCAGTCGTATAAAGGTCTGTGATCTTCAAATTCCAATGTACATATGGAATGAGTCACACCCTCAATCGCATCTTCGATCGGATGGGCAAAATCGTACATCGGATAAATGCACCACCGGTCTCCTGTATTGTGGTGGGTCATACGCGCCACTCTGTAAATGACCGGATCACGCATATTAATATTGGACGATGCCATATCGATCTTCGCTCTCAGCACTTTGGAGCCGTCCGGAAATTCGCCGTTTTTCATACGCTCAAATAAGTCCAGATTTTCCTCGATACTGCGGTCACGGTACGGACTGTTTTTGCCCGGTTCGGTTAATGTGCCTCTGTATGCTCTGATCTCATCAGCGCTTAAATCACAGACATATGCTTTGCCTTTCTTGATCAGCTTTACTGCCGCTTCATACATCTGCTCAAAATAGTTGGAAGCGAAACGAACTTCGCCGTCATAGTGAGCGCCGAGCCATTCCACGTCGTCAATAATCGACTGTACGAATTCGGTTTTTTCTTTCGTAGGATTTGTATCATCAAATCTCAGATTAAACTTGCCGTTATATTTCTTTGCAAGACCATAGTTCAATAAAATAGACTTTGCATGTCCGATATGCAGATATCCATTAGGTTCCGGAGGGAATCGCGTGCAGACTGCCTGAACTTTCCCCTCTTCCAAGTCTTTATCTATGATCTGCTCAATAAAATTCTTTGAAACAGTTTCTTTTTCCATCGTAAAAAGCCTCCCGAAATCATAATATATTAATAATACCATATTTTTTCCAATTGTAAACCTGATTTTTGATTTTGTTCCGATCAGCCGTTTTTGACTCTTTGCTCCCGATTTCCCATGATAGAATACGGCGGATATTTTCTGCCGTACAGCCTCCTGCATACCCAGTCATTGACCACAATAGCCGCGCCGCCGAGAAGATACCAGATCATTGAAAAACGCAGGCATATCTGTCCTTTAAAATTCAGCCGGTAATCTACATAACTCCATATATTCATCCCAAGCTTCAGATTAAGAATATATCCGAATAAAAGTTCCATTGTTGTGATAGCGATTGCGCAGAGCAGCATCTGAGCCGCAAGTCCTGTATTTTCCCCGATCAGCGCGTGTATGCCGCAGCAGATTAGAAAACAGAGGCCGCCAAGCAAAAACATGGTCGGATGTGAAAAGCCTCTGAATATCAGTTCCAATGTGTAATAAGCTGCGCCGCCAAGGGCAAATAAAAACAAATATTGTGCTGTTTTCTTCATCATTCACCGCATCCGTTTCCTCTGATTTTTCATCATTAATATGACCCTTTCAGGAATTTTATAAACACCTTTTTCGTATATTAAAATAACCGTATGCCCGCGAAAGGACCTATCATGATTGATACGCTCATTACTCTTTTAAATCAGTACGGGTACATAGGCATTACTGTGCTGATTGCCGTAGAAAACATCTTTCCGCCGATCCCGTCAGAAGTGATTCTTACTTTCAGCGGTTTTATGACCACCTATTCACGCCTGACTCCGGCCGGTGTTATCGCCTGCGCCACCGCCGGATCTACCATCGGCGCTGTCGTCCTCTATGAGCTTGGATATCTGCTGACTCAAGAACGGATGGAAAAATTTTTATACGGTAAATTAGGGAAAATACTTCATTTTCATCAGGATGATGTGGAATACACAATGACCTGGTTTCGAAAAAAAGGAAAATATACTGTCTTTTTCTGCCGCTGCGTTCCTATCGTGCGCAGCCTTATATCAATTCCTGCCGGTATGTCCAAAATGCCATGGGGCGCTTTTCTGGCAATGACTGTCACCGGTTCTGCTATCTGGAATATTCTTCTCGTCAGTCTGGGACGCTTTGCCGGGCAGTCATGGACCATTGTTTCAAAATATATCGCGGCCTACGGTTCCGTCATCAAATGGATTTTAATTGCCGCGGCAGCATTTTATATACTTTATATATGCACAAAAAAAATCCGGGCAAAATAACCCGGATTTTTCAGCTGCTAACGGGACTTGAACCCGTGGCCTCCGCCTTACCAAGGCGACGCTCTACCGACTGAGCCATAGCAGCACGCTGTCGCAACGATAATAATATACTATAGCCCTTTCGGTTTGTCAACCTGTTTTTTGTATATTAGTTACAAAAATGACCTGCAGCCAACCGGCATAAGATGATTCTTTCCGGTTGGCGCAGTTCCCGGCTGTCAGCCTGTATAAACATCATTCCTGTGTCTTCGCATCTGTTCGTTTTTTAGAAATAGGAATCAGCACTTCTTTCTTTTTCTTACTCTTTTTCTCAGAAGCACAGCCAGTTCCAAGCATCGCGGCAACTACCGGGAGATATTCCTTCGGCAGCGCCTCGCCTGCTTGGAACATCTTGCTGAAATGATACTTATAAATCACCTTTGCATACTGATCATATATCTTTTTGCCATAATCTGTGACCTGTACAATAACATCCTTTTTATTGTCCAATGTGCGAAAACGCTCCAGCAATCCCTTTGCCACCAATTTATCCGTCAGCTTTGAAAACTGACTGTTGGATATGCCGAGCCTTAATGCGATTTCACTCATATTTTGGTGCAGTTCTTCATTTTCCAATAAATATTCCACAATCTGGATCTGGGCAAAAGATATAGGAATTTCCGTACCGTAGCAGCGTTCCTTCTTATATGAGGCAGCATAATAGTTGCAGTACTTAATCAGCTGCTCCACAAACTCCCTGTATTCACCCATCCATTCCAGTTTCATTAACATCACCTCTGCTTTTTACACATACCCGATAGCACAAGTATAACAGTAAAATCAAAGGTTCTCAAGTAATTCCCGGAACTTTGGACAGAGAATTTTTTACAATATGTCCCTTTGCCGTAATCAGACCATATTCCAGAACAATGCTGTATTGGCAACAGTAATCATCGTAAACAGCATTGTATTGACAAATGCTGCCAGCCATACATTGTTGGTTTTTTCAAACAGTTTTTTTGCGTAAACTGCGGCCACACCAAGACACGGCACTGTCGCAAACAGTAAAATACCGTTTAATGCCTGATTCGGATACAGTGCAACGCCTCGTGCAAAATCAAGTCCGTACTGCAGAAGCAGCCATAAGATCAAGCCGCCCGTGTTCAGCAGAATCGCTATAAGATATCCGCACTTTCTATTTCTTGTGTTGGCATTGATCGCTGCTGTATTAATCAGATAATAAATAAAGAAGAATGGCATATACCGCAGTGCCGCAGCGATAAATTCAGGTTTAAATGTGCGCACTGCCAATGTCCATATTCTGAAATCTGTGCCAAAAATTGCCTCGATCACAAACAAAATGATATAGCCGATCACTACTGCGCAAAGTGCTGTGACAAAACTTGCTGCGATGGCTTTAATATTCAGTCGTACACCATAATCGGCGGACTTTGTTCCCGCGGCCTTTTTTGAAAGGGCAAAGAACATCAGAAGAATCACTAAAGCGATCATGCCGCAGCTGACAGCCCAGTATGCGATCTGATTGGTCGTCGGTTCTGAAAAAATCGGTCCAAGCGCCAATATGTGCGGTGCCAGTTTAAACAGAAAAATCGAAGCCGCTGCAGCGACTGCTGCCGCCGTTCCCGCAATGCCCTGACTCTTTTTCCCTGAACGGAAGCTGACGACTGCGATGATTACGCCGCCGACCAGTGCCAGAACTGAAAGTACGGTCAAAACATTCAGACCGGCCGTCTGCTTATCCATCAATGTTGTAAAGAACACAGCCGGATATAAAATACTTGCAGCAATACATATCCAAAATGCTGTTTTTTGAATACCGGTGGTCGGTGCAGCTACCGGCGCAACTTTTTCAGTAATTGATGATTTCAGGAACGGTACTTCCAAAAGCAGAGAAATCAATGGCACAAATAACAGGAAGAAACCAATCAATGCCACACAGTTGAACATTTCCTTGAAATACCAAATTTGATTGTCTGCCGGTAAATTCCAGTTTGTCTGACTCTGTGATGTTACTCCGTCGAATGCCGTTGTGTAAAAATTGATCAGATCCGCTGTTGCTGTTTTTGAAAAATGGTTCCACGGATGTGTCTGGTTCGGTGTGTAAATCACATGCTGTCCGGTCTGTGACTCACGGAGCACATCGCCTTCTTCGGAAAGCACTTCTCCGGATTCAACTGTATAGAACTGTCCGGCCTGTGCCGCTTCTTCCTGATCTGCTACACCAAGAAACATTTTTCCCGAATTTGTTGCGGCAAAATCTTTATAAGTCACTGTGCCCTGGACTTTCTTTTCTTCCTCTGTCTTTTCTTCATCAGATTTGTTAAAGAAAAATTCATCGTAGTGGCCTGCGATCATACCGACGGTTCTGTCGCCGAACGCCGCGATAAAATCCTCTTCCGGCGCGATCGCTGCGGTATAGGAATAATCCGCGCCTACTGAAATGCCTGCATAGATTGAGCGTGTTCCTGTCTGAAGCGCTGTCATTTCATCCATGTACATTGCTACTAATGTTGAAAATCCTCCCATGGAATGACCACTGACTGCAAGATAAGCATTGCCGTTCTCGTCTTTTTTTGTATACGGCTGCTGTGCCATGTAGGCAGCCGCATCATACTGCGAATAAATCCAGAACGTGCTAAACTGGCTTCCTGTCGGGATGTCTGCCGCCCATCTGGAATCGCCGTGATCATACATGTCCAGTGCAAGGACAATATATCCCCTTCTTGACATTTCAACAGCCGGTGCATCCTGCATCTCCTTGCTGTTTAAATATCCGTGTGTCGTCACAATCACCGGACGCGGATCATCTGCGCCGGCACCGTCAGGCATGTATAAAAGTCCTGCCAGTGTTCCCCGCTCTGTTTCAAACTCAATTTCACTGACTTTCACACTGAAGAAAGACGTGTTGAACATGCTTGCCAAAAAACTGCCCGCTAAAATAAGCACGAGCGCCACGGCAAGGAAAATGAGTGAAACTCTTTTTGTCTTTTGTTTCATAAAAATCCCCCTTTTATATTTTCTTTTGGAAAACATTTTTTCCTTTTTTATAATATATTTTTCCGAAAAGAAAATCAATGGGCAATATCACGATAATATTTGTCTAAAATGTACAAAACAAAAAAGATGACAGCATCAGGCGATATGCTTAATGCTATCATCTTTTTCGATAATCTTCATATATCTGTCAATCAAGACACCAGTCACCGTTTTTGAAAACAGCGACTTCCTTACCGTCTTTTGTAATGCCTGTAATCTCCAAGTCCTGCGTTCCGACCATGAAATCCACATGTGCCGCAGAATCGTTGCCGCCGATCTGCGTCAGCTGCTCACTGTTCATGGAGGCGCCATCCTTTACAGTCGTCGGATAACTGGCGCCAAGCGCGAAATGACAGGACGCATTCTCATCAAACAATGTTTCGTAAAACAGCAGCCCCATCTGTGAAATCGGCGAATGATATGGCACAAGCGCCACTTCACCAAGACGTCCGGCTCCTTCATCTGTCTCAATAATCCGCTGCAGCACTTCCTGTCCTTCCGCAGCCGAAAATTCCGTCACTTTTCCTTCATGAAAGGTGATTGAAAAATCATGGATCAGCGTGCCGTCATAGCACAGCGGCATCGACGCCTTTAATGTGCCCTCGGCCCGCCGGCAGTCCGGCATTGTAAAAATTTCCTCTGTCGGCATATTGGCAAAAAATCTTACGCCGCTGCCTGAAAATTCCGAACCGCCTTCCCATATATGGTTCTGCACAAGACCGACTGTAAAGTCAGTGCCAAGGCTGTTCTTATAAATCAGTCTGTCAAATGCATACTGATTCAGAACATGACACCTGTGAGATAAAGTTTCATCAAGCTGTTCCCACGCTTTGACTGCATCCGTGTCATCAGTAATATGTACCGCCCTAAAAATCGCATCCCAAAGTTTTTCCACTGCCTGCACCGCGTCAAGTTCCGGAAAAACTTTAAGCGCCCACGCTTCATTGGAAACTGCAGCGACATTCCATTGGATTTCGCTGGCCATCATACGTTTGTAAAAGTATTTGCAGGCCTCGTTTGAAGCTTTGGAAGCCGCGCGCATCTTAGCGTCATCAACACCTTTAAATATCTCCGGATCGTCACTGACGACTGTCACAAAGGCCGCGCCGCTTTGAGCATAGTTGTTTAAAGAAGCCGCTTTCCATTCCGGAAAATTTTCCATGACTTCCATCGGCGCGTGATCATACCACAGACGGCGCTCCACACTGTCACGCCACTGGACAATGACTTCTTTTGCGCCGGCCTTATATGCTTCTTCAGTGAGCATCCTTCCAAACTGATATGCCTCGGCAGGGCACCGAAGCACCATCTCCTGCCCTTTCTGGATATTGACACCAAAACGGACAATCAAAGATGCATACGTTCTTAATTTTTCTTCAAAACATGTCATCTTTATTCCGCTTTCCAAAGGCCATGAAGATTGCAGTATGCGTAAACGCCGACCACTTCTTCGCCGTCCGCAAGCACAAATACCGCTTCCGGCTTATCGCCCGGTTTTAACGACTTCATCTGATTTCCTGAAGTTGTCTGTACCCAAATAAATGAAATATAGTGTTCCGGCAGCATCGGATGTTCTACCGAACCGACCTGAACTTTGACAGTATTGCCTTCTTTTGTTACGGCAGGCACATGTTTTTCAACTGCCGCATCAACTGTTCCCGGCACAAGTTCCTGCATCTTTTCGCCGCAGCACATCACCGGCACACCTTTATTTTCTACATATGCTACAATATTTCCACAATGATTACAGATATAAAATTTTGCTTCCATTTATACTCTCCTCCTGTTTATCTATATTTTCAGGCATCGGCATAGCCTCTGTCTGAATTTACTATGACATAATTTCTCCTTATATTCCGTAACAAGCGTTACATATTATCATTTTTTTCAATAACTTTTCTCAACATCTGTAAGCCAACAATAATAATGCCCCCGATAATAAAAAACAAAATGCTGAATGTGGAGACTGTCATTGGCGGCTGAGGATTGTCGAGGGTCGTCGGCCCCTGAACAATCGCATATAAAGAACCAATCATCAGGCCAATGATTAAATAAATTGTCTGAGACCTGAATTTTTTCAATGCCATGCGCAGCAGACGGATCATTGATAAAATACCGACAGCCATACCAATCGCAAAGACAATCAATATAGGTACATACTCAAAATTAAAATGAAGCACTTCTTTTATGGCAGAAATAATCGGCACATATAATCCGAAAATGAGCAGCAGTGTGGAACCTGAAATTCCCGGAAGAATCATCGCTGTAATCGCAATAGCTGCAGCAACAAAAACATAAATGATCAATCCCGGATTCAGGCTGCCCACATCGATTTTAAGACCGCTGCCTGTTGCCGGATTCAACAAACTGATGACAACGACGACTGCAATACCGATTACGGCAAAAATCAAATGCCACCAATGACCTTTGATTGTTTCTTTTTCTTCCGCAATCACATATGGTATCGCAAAAATAATAAATCCTAAAAACAGGGAACTGATCGCATAAATGTGACTTTCAAATACACTTGTAAGTACGAGCACTGCACTGCAAAAACCGATCAGCCATCCGACAAGCAGCTTTGCAAGAAACTTAAAAGCTTCGATACGCTCCTGTTTTTTTCCCAAAAAAATGTCATTCAGTGACTGGATAAATTTATCATAGAAGCCAAGTAAAAAAGCGACTGTTCCTCCCGATACGCCGGGCACACTGTCTGCCAGCGCCATACAAAAGCCTCTGATCAAACTGATAAGCATGTTTTTTACCTCCGGTTAATTTAATATTTTTTTAATTTTTGCTTTAATTCTCTGCAGTGCGTTGTCCACAGATTTTTCACTTTTACCAAGCATCCGGGCAATCTTGACATAGCCAATGCCGTCCAGATAATAATTCATGACCTGATATTCAAAAGGGCTTAAACACTCTGCAATCTTTTTTCTCATCTGGCTGACATTTTCCCTGTCAATAAACATTTGCTCCGGCCCGCTGTCTGTGGCAAGCGCGTCGTTGGTCCTGACTGAGCCGTCCTCATCCTGAGTGACGCTGTCCAGAGAAATATAGGAATTGAGCGGACTATGTTTTTTACGCTGGGCCGCTTTTACCGCGGTGTACATCTGTCTACTCACGCAAAGATCCGCAAAGCTTTGAAACGAAGCGTCCTTTGTTTCATCAAAGCCCTGAATAGCTTTGAACAGACCGATCATACCTTCCTGAATAAGATCTTCACGCTCCCCGCCCATTAAGTAAAGCGACCGCGCCCGGTTTCTGACAAGTTCTTTATACTTGTCCAGCAAATATTCCATACCTTCTTTGTGGCCCTGACGGATATACCTGACAATTTCCTCATCTGTCATCGAATCAAATAACTGCTGATTCATTCACTGCTCCCTTTCCAACGCTTTTTAATATCTGCCGCCAATCCTCTGTCTGACAATTTCGTAGGCAAGCACACCTGCGGCCACCGACGCATTTAAAGAGTCAATATCACCAAACATGGGAATTGATGCTGTAAAATCACATTTTTCACGCACAAGACGGCTGACCCCTTCACCTTCACTGCCAAGGACAAGGCCGATAGGGCCTGTCAGATTCAGTCTATACATAGTCTCACCGCCCATATCAGCGCATACGAACCAGATGCCTTCTTTTTTCAGTTCGTCAATGGTCTTGCCGATGTTGGTTACTTTTGCTACCGGTGTATAATTTAACGCGCCTGCTGAAGTTTTGGCTACTGTTGGCGTCAGACCGACCGCCCTGTTTTTCGGAATGATCACGCCGTGAGCTCCTGCCTGATTTGCTGTACGTATAATCGCACCAAGATTGTGCGGATCCGAGATACCGTCGAGAATAAAAATAAACGGTGCCTCGCCCTTTTTGCGGGCATTTTCCAAAATGTCTTCCACCTGCGCATAATGATAGGCTGCACATACGGCAATGACACCTTGATGGTGCTTTGTTTCAGAAAGCTGGTCAAGGCGCTCTTTGGCCACGAACTGTATTTTCGTGTCATGTTTTTTCGCTTCCCGGATAATCGTACGCACCGGCCCGTCCTGACATCCATCTAAGACATAAAGCTTATCTACTGTCCGCCCGGAGCGAAAGGCTTCCAAAACCGGATTGCGCCCTTCAACTTTAGATTCCTCGAAACTGCCCGGCTGTATATTTTCTGTCTGCTCTTTATTCATCTCATTCATTTTTTCCTCTCCTGTTGTTCCAATCCTTCTTTAATCAATTCAAACAAACGTTCAAATTTTCCATTAAGATAAAGATAGCCGACCAACGCTTCAAACCCTGTCGCCATCCGATAATCGATCATCGACGCATTTTTGGCCGTCGTATAAGATTTGGCATTTCTTCCTCGCTTAAATATATGCATTTCGTCTTCTGTCAGCAGCGGTTCAATTTTAAGGACAAGCGCCGCCTGCGCCGATGCCTTGACAAGCGACGCGCACCGCTTATGCAGCTTATTTACCGGCGCATTGCCCTTTTCTATAATCATTGTTCTAATAATAATTTCATAGACTGCATCACCGATATAGGCCAGTGTCAGCGGCGAATAATTCCGGACATCCTGAGGTTTTATATCAAATGTCTCATAAAAATGTCCGACCAGTGAATCTACGCTCTTTTCCATTTGACACCTTCCCTTGTATCTTCAAGGATAATTCCTTTTTGCGCCAGTTCATCACGTATAGCATCCGCACGGGCAAAATCTCTTGCTTTTCTTGCCTCCTGACGCTGTCCGATCAGCGCCTCAATATCCGCATCCAAAAGCATTTCCTGCCGTTTTGTTTCAATGCCAAGCACCCCGCACAGTGTTTCAATCCTTTCAACAAATTTTGAAATCAATGCCTTTGAACTGTTTTCGGACACACTGACATTGGAAAGCTTCACTATTTCAAAAATAGCTGATATGGCATCCGCTGTATTAAAATCGTCCTCCATGGCCTGCTCATATTTGCCAACAAGCGCCTCCAGCTGCGCAAGCACAGCCTTTTCATCATCAGACATGGCCGCCTGTGTGCCTGTCAGGCTTCTTAAGCGCTCCGCTGCTGTAACGATTCTGTCAAGACCGTTTTTAGACGCTTCCATTAAATCCGCGCTGAAATTGAGCGGACTGCGGTAATGGGCGCTGAGCATGAAAAAGCGCAGCACCTGAAGGTCGTATTTTTCACTGATTTCTCTGACTGTAAAAAAGTTCCCCAACGATTTGGACATTTTCACATTGTTAATGTTTAAAAATCCGTTGTGCATCCAATAATGAGCGAACATTTTTCCATTGCATGCCTCGCTCTGGGCAATTTCATTTTCATGGTGCGGGAAAATCAAATCTTCACCGCCAGCGTGAATATCGATTTCTTCGCCGAGATATTTTTTGGACATCACAGAGCACTCAATATGCCAGCCCGGACGGCCTTCGCCCCACGGTGACGGCCATGAAGGCTCACCTTCTTTTTTTGGCTTCCAAAGAACAAAATCCAGCGGATCTTCCTTGCCCTCTTCACCGGTAACTTTAATCTCTCTGTGTCCTGCTTCAAGGTCGTCGATATTTTTCTTTGACAATTTTCCATATTCCGGAAAACTGCGTGTTCTGAAGTAGACAGTCCCCTCCGATGCATAGGCATGGCCTTTTTCAATAAGCGTCTGAATCATATCGATCATACCGTCGATTTCTTCGGTGGCCTTCGGATGGTGTGTTGCCTCTTTGACGTTCATCGCGGCCATATCCTTTTGCGCTTCTTTAATGTAGCGCTCGGAAATCACCTTGGCATCGACGCCTTCCTCCATTGCCTTTTTAATAATTTTGTCATCCACATCCGTAAAATTGGAAACGTAGTTGACTTCATAGCCCTTGTATTCAAAATATCTGCGCACCGTATCAAATACGATCATCGGGCGGGCATTGCCGATATGGATCAGGTTATAGACCGTCGGGCCGCACACATACATGCGGACTTTACCCTCCTCAATCGGTTTAAAAGTTTCTTTTTTTCGTGTCAGTGTGTTATAAAGCTTCATTGGATGCCTCCTTTAATTTTTCTTCGTTTCTTCTGCTTCGATATTTCTGCACAGCATCTGCTCATCTTTGCCGCATCTGCTTTTGCCTTCCGCAACACAGCTGCACAGCTTTTTAATCTGCAGTTTTAATTCTTTATTTTCTTTATACAGTTCCAAAATATCGTTTAAAACCGGATCCGGCAGATGTACCTGATCCAAATCCATTCTCGGTACTTTCTTGTCGCCCCGCCTGACGACACGCCCCGGGACGCCAACAACTGTAGAATTGGGCGGAACTTCCGATAATACAACGCTGCCTGCGCCGATTTTGGAATTTTCACCAATGGAAAATGACCCCAGCACTTTGGCGCCGGCGCTGATCATCACATTGTCGCCAATCGTCGGATGCCGCTTTCCGGTTTCCTTACCTGTACCGCCGAGAGTAACGCCCTGATATAATGTCACATTATCTCCTACAACGGCGGTCTCACCAATCACAACACCATGGCCATGGTCAATAAACAGCCCTTTGCCGATGGTCGCTCCCGGATGGATTTCGATGCCTGTTTTTCTTGCTGTCCGCTGGGAATACCACCGGGCTAAAAAATAATGTTTTTTTAAATACAATTTATGCGCAATTCTATATCTTAAAATGGCTTTAAAACTTGGATAAAGCAGCACTTCCATATTGGACTTGATCGCAGGGTCGCGTTCCCGGATTATTGCAATTTCTTCTTTGATATACTTAATGAAACGCATTACCGCTTCCCCCCTTTCATAACTTTTATACGCGGCACTCCATACTCATATGACTTTGCCCGCTTGCCGGTGCTTTTCCTGCCATCGTTCCGGCTAACGCCGTCCGATGGCTGCGATATCGCACAGTTCGCAGCAAAGCTGCTCACTGTACTTACCCGTCTTACTTTTTATTGGAAAAGCCAGACGGCTCCGAGCTTCGCTCTCCCGCCGTCTGCCCGCCACATTCGTATTCCGTGCTCCGCACTCCATACTCATATGCCTTTGCCCGGCAAATGGGCGAATCTCGCGCCGTATCCGCCGCTCCCTTCGCCCGCTTGCCGGTGCTTTTCCAATAAAAAAACGTCTCTAAAATTGCTTTTAGAGACGAATATTCCGCGGTTCCACTCTATTTAAAGGCGATGCCTTTCCCTTTGTGTCTGCTGACTGTACTTAACGCGTACCTCGGGCTGCCATACTTCTGTTCCTGCAGCCGGCTCACGGATGCACTTCATCGGGACGTCTTATAAAATCCGCTTTCAGCCGGTGACGGATTCTCTCTGCTATTTTTGTCCTGATTACTCTTTCCGGTCATAGCCTTTGATCGTTTTAGCCAAACGGACTGTTTTGTTCCGCTTTGACATTTATAAATTAAAACTCTGCGTTCAATTACTAGGATATGAAAATTCCCCGCATTTGTCAATAAATATTTTTGAATATTTTAAATACGTTCGAGCAGACATACGGCATTGGCACTGATGCCCTCACCGCTGCCGGTAAATCCAAGACCTTCTTCTGTCGTTGCCTTTACGTTAATATTTTCCACATCGGTGCCCAGTGCTTTTGCAATATTATGGCGCATTTGTTCGATATAAGGAGCCATTTTCGGACGCTGGGCAATAATGGTGGCGTCAATATTGCCTACCGTATAACCGTTTTTTCGGACTGTAGCCGCCGCACGTTTCAAAAGTTTCAGACTGGATATGCCTTCAAATTCGGGATCCGTATCCGGAAAATGTTTTCCTATATCACCAAGTGCCGCGGCACCGAGCATGGCATCCATCACTGCGTGCAGCAGTACATCCGCATCGGAATGACCAAGAAGTCCTTTTTCATACGGAATCTCCACACCGCCGAGTATAAGCTTTCTGCCTTCTACTAGTTTGTGTACATCATATCCCATTCCTATTCTCATGATCTGCTCCTCCTTTATTAGTCTGGTCAAAAGGTCTTTCGCCCGCTTATGAGCAGACTCATGCGGGCTCAGACCTTTTGACCCTTGGCTCTACTGGTGTTCCATGATGCCTACGGATTGTTCCGTGCTGCGCACTCTCACAATCCTCCCCAATATTCGCATATCGCGGGATATACATCCCGCTTTTATGCTCATATCGGGGCGGCTCCCAAGGTCTTTCACCCGCTTATGAGCAGGCTCATGCGGGCTCAGACCTTTTGACCCTTGGCATCATTATATAATATATGATACAGGCACCGAATCAATCTGCGCAAGAATTTTTTTCCGATTTTCTCCAAACAGCAGTGTCTTATTATATTTATAATAATCCTCACTGCCATTATCTCCGATAAATTTCACCGCATAAGCATCCATATTCAATTCTGTCATAAAAATGACCATTTCCTGACTTTCGCCAAAAGTATCTTCCAGAAAAGCAAATGCCTGATGCAGCATTTTTGATGTTTGTTCAATGATTTCGCTGCGCGCGCTGACATCATGGCCAAACAATGTTCTGACAGTTTCAAATACGCCGTCTGCCGCTTTTATGCCGCCCATTCGGCACTGCTGTCCGTAATATTCCAGTGTTTTTACAACTTTCGTATGAATCTTTGCCTGATCTCTGTCCAAAAGTCCGCTTTCCTTTTCACAGAGCATACGGCTGCCGGATTCTGCTGTCATATGTTCCAAAATTTCAAGCCCTGTCTGCTCCGTTTCACGGCTCAGATCATCTTTGAGTTGTTTGAGCTGCGCATACAGCAAATCCGTATACGAATCCGCATCACAGGCTTCTTTAAAAGCCTCGTTTAATCGGCTTGTCAGAAGACCGATCATGCTCACTTTTTCGTCAAATGCCGCTTCTTTCAGCTGTGATGTAACCGCTTCAGACCAACATCCGTCTAAAATTTCTTCCACATGATACTGTGTTTCGTATTTTTTGTATAAATCATAGTAATTGGCAAAGTCTTTGGCGATTCTGGAATGCTGCACATACTGCATCACCAGTTCTTCCGTCACCGGAAGCTCCAGCTGCTCATAGGCTTTGATCATCTCCGACAAATCTTCCCAGCCTCTGGCAGTTACAAAACGTCTGCCGTCTACTGTTGTTTCTATAGCATAGAAATTTTCTTTTTTAATTTCAAGATAGGTCATCACGGCGCCGTGAATGTGATGACTGTAGCCATAGCTTTTCCATGCTTCATAATCTTCGCATACATCAACCCGCTTCACACGGTCCAGCGTAACGATATCAAAATCTTTTACAGACTTATTGTACTGCGGCGGATTACCTGCCGCAACGATGATCCAGCCCTTCGGCACCCGATGATTGCCGAAAGTCTTTCCCTGAAGAAACTGAAGCATTGTCGGCGCCAGAGTCTCAGACACACAGTTGATCTCGTCGATAAACAAAATACCTTCTTTAAGCCCGGTAGCTTCCATCTTTTCATAGACAGAAGCAATAATCTCGCTCATCGTATATTCAGTCATCGCATAGTCTTTGCCGCCGAAATTTTTATGCACAATATAAGGCAGGCCGATGGCGCTCTGACGGGTATGGTGAGTAATTGTGTAAGCAACAAGACCGATATGGCACTCTCTTGCAACTTGTTCCATAATGGCCGTTTTTCCGATGCCCGGAGGCCCCATCAGCAGTACCGGCCGCTGCCGAACTGACGGTATTTTGTATTCGCCCGATTCATCTTTAAGCAAATACGCCTGAATCGTCTGCTTAATCGTTTCTTTTGCCTGCTGTATGTTCATCATGACCTAAATATCCTCCAAATGTTTATTATCACTGTCGTCCTCCGCTGCCCGGCTGTGCGCAAAAGCCTCTCTCAGCTCATCACTGTCCAGATCAAGCCTGATCGCCCATGACGGTACTTTTGCTTCCTCCGCCTGATCATCAAGCATGGCAAAAGCGACATCGTAGGCCGGCGGCGCTGCCGGATACTGCCCGATACCGTCTGTCAAATATACCATGCCCTTTAAATTCTGAAACTCTCCCTGCTGTATCAAGCCGTCAATATAAGCAAATGCCGGCCGGAAGTCTGTGCCTCCGCCGCCCTGAATTGTAACATCTGCCATATATTTTTCCACTTCTTCTTTCGATGTAAGCCGGACATCCGATACAACTTGAACATCGCACTGAAGTATATGAATATTCACTTTTCTGAAAAAAGTCTCGCTGTCTGTCAGTGCTGAACAGGCCTCTTCCAAAAATGCCTTTACCGCTTCCGGCGGGCAGGATTCCGACGTGTCGATAACTATGACAAATTCTTCCGTCTTTTTGACTTCTTTATACTCCAGCGGCTCAATGAGCGGCATATTTTCGTACCGCTGCAGCCCGTATGTATAAAAAATATAATCAAAACTGTCGTCGTCGGTTTTAATTTCTTCTGACAGGACGGCAAACTTTCGAAAAAACTCTTTTAAATCCGTTTTCTCATGATGGCTGATCTGCAGCTGGTACAAAAGTTCTCCCGCTTCTGTACCGTATTTTTTCATCATCGTTTCCATACCCGTCTGGATCTGCCGACTGGCTTTATCCCATTTTTCCTGATTGTTCTGACGCTGCTGCGTTTCCTGTTCTTCTTCTTTTTTGCTTTCCCAAAACTGGTGGTCATCCACAATAAACGCTTCTTTGAGCATTTCAAACTGCTGAGGCGAAATCGGCGTCTGCCATAAAATCCGGTAAATGCCTTCGGCATTAAGTACCTTTAAATCTTTTTTCAATTGGCTGTATACGGCCGCCCTGAAATCCGGCGTCACCTGACGCACGGATTTTGCCGGCATACTGTCCAAAATCGATGCGACGGCAATATCACATGCCAGCGACCAGTATTCTTCATTCCGTCCGTTTCTGAAATAAGCATGCCCGAACAGGCCGTGAAGAATCATATGCATATAGACCCGATTGACAAGAATTTCGTCATCCCTGAATAAATCAATCAAATATCTGGGATTATATAAAATCTTGCTGCCATCCACGCCGATTGTTTTTGTGGAAAGATTCATTTCATAGCCGAGCATACTCAGAGCAATATCCATAAACCGCATGGACACATAAATTTCATTGCGCGAATGTGAAAGAATCGCTTTCCCTGTCTGTTCAAGTTGTGCTCTGACGTGATTCATGGCGCCCTCCTTTATAAATCAAACTGTTTTGCGGCGCCGGAAAAATGCCGGAGTTTATAATCCATCAGAAAGCTGACAAATTCACCGGCATCGTCTTCTCTTGCCAGCCGGATCCATCTGTCGGCAGTTTCCCCATCCAAAAGAAAGCCGGCGCACATTTCCAATTCCGAAAGCTGTCTTTCCTTTAGAAGCATCTCATAAACTGCCTCTTTATTCTTTATAAGATAATCTGTATAGACTTTCTTATACTCTTCAGACAGGCGGTACGGATACAAAACGCGGCCGAGGGCAATGCGCATTGCGGTCTTTGGCCAATCCTCCCGGACTGCATTGTGAAAAGCGCCGTCATATTTATGATAATCCACACCGCTGTCACTGATGCATTCTCTGTATATGTTGCCGGAGCCGTGATATACCCAGTCAAATTGGCGCGCTTCTACTTGAATTATACAGTCATATTCATATTCTGTAAAAACTAATTTGGTTAAAAGTTTTCCGGAAGCATCGTACATATCCAACGCCACTTCATTGGATAAATCATCAATCAGCGCACTGACAGCGATTTTTTGTCCCTCATCAGCATAGACGCGGACCAGTTTCAGCGCGCTGCAGTTTTTATAGGCGCCGTATCCCATCGTATTCAAATGGGGCGGCAGCGCCGTTTCCTCAAGGGCGTGGCAGTTATAAAAAGCATAATTACCTATGGATGTCAGATGCTTTGGCATCGTCACATGTTGAAGCTGTCTGCATTCTGCAAAAGCATAGGGTCCGATAGCCGTCACCGTATCCGGAAGCGCAATTTTTTTTCGCTGCTTTTGTCCGTAAAATGCCCGCTCGCCGACAGCCGTCACCGGATAGCCGTCAAGCTGTTTGGGTACGATTAAATATTCACTTTCTCCATCGGCTGCGGTAATGACCGCACCGCCGTTTTCAACATGATACTCAAACAATGTCTGTCTCCTTTTTCTGTCCTTTATTTGACTTCGATCAATTCATAACTGCATGAGCCGACACCCAGTTTCTGCGCATGCTCAACACAGGAGCGCCAGTTTGTCTCCGGCGTTACATCTGTAAAATGGTCATGGTGGCAGTGTTCGCGCTCGGCAAGAATGCTTCCCGGGTTCACCGGCTGGCGGTTCACGGCATCGGCGCATGCAACATCAAGCGCTACCGGGTCAAAGGAAGCGAACATACCGACATCCGGCACGATCGGCACATCATTCTCTGCATGGCAGTCGCAGTATGGTGAGACATCAATGACAAGGTTAATATGGAAATTCGGACGTCCGTGAACAACTGCCCATGTATACTCGGCAATCTTTTTATTTAAAATTTCAAAGCTTTCATCCTGAGCCGCAGCGACAGCATCCATCGGACAGACACCGATGCACCTTCCGCATCCGACGCATTTGCTGTGGTCAATAAACGCTTTTTTATCTGTAACCGTCACACCTTCATGGGCACAGATTTTCACACAGCTGCCGCAGCCTACACAAAGTTGCTGATCCACTGTCGGTTTGCCTGCGCTGTGCATCTCCATCTTTCCGGCTCTTGAGCCGCAGCCCATACCCAGATTTTTCAAAGCGCCGCCGAAGCCGGTACATTCATGTCCTTTAAAATGATTGAGGGAAATAATAATGTCTGCATCCATCACGGCCTGTCCGATTTTCGCCTCTTTCACATATTCGCCGCCCTCGACCGGCACATAAGCTTCATCCGTTCCTTTGAGGCCGTCGGCAATAATCACATGGCAGCCGGTTGAAAAAGGCGAATAACCGTTTGTATATGCAGAGTCAAGATGATCCAGCGCATTTTTTCTGCCGCCCACATATAAAGTATTGCAGTCCGTCAAAAATACTTTGCCGCCGAGAGATTTTACAACTTCAACGACAGCCGCTGCGTAATTCGGTCTGAGATATGCGATATTTCCCGGCTCT
>DVJY01000065.1 GCA_018716485.1 Candidatus Scybalocola faecipullorum | reverse complement strand
TGCAATATCAGCATCTGTTGTCAGCGCTTTAACCGCCATATCACCGTACAGTGTCGCCAGTTCTGTGGCATGATCTCCCGGCCAGATCGATGCCGGCTGAATGTCCGCAAGACGTTCGATATTGGCTTTGATAATCGGATTTTCATCAACAAAACCTTTTAAATAGTTTTCATCTTCAGCCAGATACGGTCTCAGCGGCAAATATCCGATTTCAGATGTAATAATTGTATATCCCTCATCGCCTGTAACATATTTAATAACTTCCCAGATTGCCTGTGCTTTCTGTTCACTGTCCGGTCTGACTACAATAGCGCTTCCTGAATTGGTCGGTATGGATGGATTGCCGTCAAAACCCGGCATCGGATAGCCGTACAGTGTCCAGCCGCCGGTCTGGGCCGCACTGACAAATGATGTATAAACAGAGGTCGACTGAATGTGCATTGCTGCTTCTCCTGCCGCAAACGCCTGCATGGCCTCTGTATCTGTTCCGCCGACAGCGACTCCGTCCATATAAAAGCGTTTCCATGATTCAAATGCTTTTACGCCTTCTTCACTGGCAAATTCCACAGCACTGCGGTCCTCATTCAGCACGGTTGCGCCGTTGGAATATAAAATACTGTCTGTTACCCATCCGGAAGAATTGGACGGAGATAATGCAAGGCCATATTTTCCGGTGGCTTCTTTAATCTGTACACACCAGTCGTACATTTCATCCCAGTCCTTCGGCGCCTGCGTCGGATCAAGCCCGGCTTCCTCAAGCAGATCACCGTTGACATACAGCATTGGTGTACTGAATGTAAACGCAAGGCCGTACATTTTTCCGTCAATCCGTCCAAGATTCAAACAATTTTCCGGAATTCCCTCAAAATGAGCTTCCATTTCATCTGCCTGGAAAACATCCTCAAAAGCGGAAATGCCCAGATTGTCTCTGTTGCCGTCGATAATTGCAAAACCGCTCTGTACAATATCTACCTGCTGACCGGCCTTTACATCAGTTTCAGCCTTTGTCCCTGTATCATCGGCCACAAATTCCAAAATAACGCCTTTTTCTTTGCCGATGCCATTATTAAAATTGTCCATCATCGTCTGAAACCCTGTACCAAATGCCGGGCTTGCATAACTGTAGGAATAAAATTTCACCGTCACCGGATTTGCCGGATCTAAAAGATTTTCCGACCATGTCACGCCTTCTGATGCACTTTCACTGTCGGCCGCCGCCTGTGTCGCTGCACTCGTGCCTCCCTGAGCCTGCACAGTCTGGCAGCCCGTCATAAATCCCGCTGTCATCGCCAAACAAAGTCCTGCTGATAATAATCTTCTGAATTTCATACGTACCTCCTGTTTTCCTAATCCTCATGATCTAATTTCTTTAATTGCTCTGCAAAAATATCCAACGGTATTTCCACAACCGCCGTATCCTGAGCCATCGTTTCCTGATGCACGGAAACATTTTTGTCATGAACTTCCACAACGGCATATCCGCTCTTATCTGTAAAGACAAGATTCTTTCCTCTTGTTTCAAGAGAAAACGCTGCCGAATCTGCTGTAAATTGAATCATATCTCCTAATGTATTCACCGCGTTTGTGTGTGTATGTCCGCAAAATACTGCAAATACATCGGTATCTTTTAATATATCAAGTACCGCCTGTCCATTTTTGGCAGCCATGCTTTCACCGCCTTTTGCTGTCCAAAACAGCGGATGATGCAGGAATACTATACTTCCTTTACCGTAAGGCTGTTTCAAAACCTCCTTCAGCCACGCCAGTTCTTCCTCCACTATCATGCCCGATTCTTTTCCCGGCACTGCAGAATCCAATACAACCAGTCTGTAGCCATCTGCCGTTTCCGTGTAATAATATGACTGTGATTTCTTCTCCCCGAAGATTCCTTCATAAAAAGCTTCTTTATTGTCATGATTTCCGAGGACGTAAAGTATTTTCACATGTGCCGGAACATTTTTTTCCATCATTTCTTTGACATAAGCGTAGTCCCGCGCCGTCCCTTCATGAACAAGATCGCCCGTAATAATCACTGCGTCAATATCTTCCCATGCTGTGTGCAAAAGCATATACTCAAGATCGGGCGCTGTCTTTTTAAGCTGTCCCAAAATAGCATCGATGCCGTCATTGTCATATTGCCAGCGTATATGCGTATCTGTCAGATGAATAAATTTCATGATATACCTCCTGATTTACTCGCTGAACTTCTTGATTACGCATTTTATTGTATCGATATGCGGAATTTTGTTCCACCAAATCTGCGTTAAACTTTGTGAAATATGGGTAAATTGCATATTGTCCGCAAAATCCAAGTAATTTGCGGAACAAAATTCCTTTTTCGTGAAATCAGTCGGTCTGTAATTTTCTTTTTGCCCGCTTATTCTTTGCCGGAATTTCTTTTGAATTTAACACAAATCTCACTTTTTTATGATAGTATGATAATTAAAAAATGATCAGAAAGGAAATTTTTTTCAATGAATACATACAACGAAAGTCCATTAGTCAGAATTCAAAACAAATATTCCTCCTTCCATCCGAAGGAAAAACGGATTGCTGACTATATTTTAAAAGAAGCCGACCAAATCATCTATCAGTCGGTTAAAGAAACTGCCCAGCAGTGCGGAACGTCCGAATCAAGCATTGTCCGCTTCTGCAAGGTCATCGGTTATTCCGGATACAGTGAATTAAAAGTCGAAATCGCCAAGGCTGCTTTTAATCATACAAGCATCCAATACCAGAAGGAACTGCTTCAAAACGGAAGTTCCGCCTCGTTTGAAGAACGACTGCGCCGGTTTTTTTCAGG
The DNA here is from genome assembly GCA_018716485.1 of Candidatus Scybalocola faecipullorum. Lineage (GTDB taxonomy): Bacteria > Bacillota > Clostridia > Lachnospirales > Lachnospiraceae > Scybalocola_A > Scybalocola_A faecipullorum. The sequence goes on along the minus strand of DVJY01000065.1, from coordinate 86,849 downwards.
CACATCTCATCTTCTGGAAAAAATGTATACTCAGCTGGATTATTTTCAGCTTATCCGTATTGCAGATACAATATGCAGCTGCGACCTGCTGCTCATTTACGGTTTTATCTATTCAGGACAATCCGGATTCGTTTTTTGCGAACGCATGAAATCCTTGGGAATCCCGTCTCTTATCGCATGGGACCACATTTCTATGAAACAGATTTCTGTCCTTGCCAAAAAAAATACGGCTGCTCTTTTCATTTCCCACAGCGGCGCCAGTCAGGATACCGTTGAAAATGCTCAGCTCATTAAAAGCCGGGACGCCTGTGTGATTGCCTTAACGACAGCCCCGGCGTCTCCTCTGGCAAAACTGTCGGATATGTCTGTGATTATCCCGGCTATGGATACTTCGCTTTTCAAATATTATTATCCTGTAGAAACAGCCTTTACGATGGTTCTATCCGCCATCGCCATGGCCGCGGCGCGTCACCGTCAAGGCGGCAGTTCAACAACAGATCATTTTGAAATTGAGGTGCTCAAAGATGCTCTTATGCCTCAGAATTAGTTCTGTTACTTTTTATCAGTTTTCATAAATCGTTACGTTATGACGGCCAAATCAATCTGGCCCATAAAAAAAAGGGGGACAGCATGTTCCAAAAATCATACTGTCCCGTCCTTAAAAATTCAATTTTCCAGTGGATTACTGTCCGCAGGCTGCTCTGAATTCTGTCCAGTTTTTATTGTAAGCTTCATCAGCTTCGGCAGAAACGTTCTGCACGATTTCGCCGCTTGTAACTGAATCCGGTACAACAAGCTGCGGATCTACAATATCGTCAGCCGCCTGTGTGGTATTGTAATATCCGATATATTCCATACACTGTTTGGAAATTTCCGGCTCAAGAATGTAATTTAAAAACTGATTGGCTGCTTCTTTGTTCGGCGCCTGTGACGGTACAAATGCCGCCATGATACCAAAGCCCAGTCCTTCTTCCGGATAAACGACCTGAAGATCCGGATTTTCTGCCAGTGCTGAAATCATCTGTGATGTATACAGAAATGCGGCACTTGCCTCACCGTTAAGCAGTGCGTTTTGTGTATTATCATCCTGAATCAGACGGATATTCGGCGCCAGCTCAAGAAGCTTCTGTCCGGCTTCCTCAATAACACTGACATCTTCTTCATTCATAGATTTGCCCATAGACATCAGCGTAATACCGTTAATGACACGATAATTGGCTGTAATAGCCACTTTATCTTCCAGTTCAGGATTCCAAAGATCATTGTATCCCGTAATTTCAAAATCAACCTGCTCAGGATCGTAAACAATGACCGGAACACCTGCACCGTAAGGCACTGTGTAAATATCCTCCGGATCATAGAACTGTCCCTGATATAAAGGATTGATATTACCGAAATTTGTAACAATATCTTTATCGATTTCGCTGACAAGTCCTTCATTAACGGCCTGCTCGATAATATAATCATCTGCAATGATCACATCATAATCGCCGCCCTGCGCCTGCGCCAGTCTTTCCAGCATCGTCTCATCAGTATCAAAGTTAGAATAAATTACTTTGACACCAGTCTCTTCTTCAAAACCATCCAGAACTTCCTGAGGGAACATATTTGCCCATGTATACAGTACAAGTTCATTGCTGCCTGAACTTCCTCCCGTGCTTTCTGCTGAAGTCTCTCCCTGTGCGCCCTGAGGATTTGTGTTCATTGTTGTACCGCATGCGGTCATGGCCATTACGGCTGCTGCCGTAAGTGATACAGCTAAAATTTTTCTTTTCATTCTTCCTTCCTTTCCGGCGATATACGCCACCCCTTTTATTTTCAAGGACATTTTTGTCCGTGGGACCTTTATTATTTTGTTTCGACTTTTGATTTTCTTCTGAAAAGAGAACTGATCAAAAGTACAAGCACAACGACAACAAGTATCACTGTGCACAGTGCGTTAATTTCCGGCGTTACACCGGTTTTTAACTGAGTATAAACTTTGATCGGCAGTGTGGAGGTCCTAGGCCCTGTCACGAAAATACTGATGACAACATCATCAAACGACATCGCAAACGCCAGAAGACATCCGGAAGCTACAGCCGGCATAATCAGCGGCAGTGTAATATCCCAAAAGATTCTGACCGGAGAGGCGCCCAGGTCTCTTGCCGCTTCTTCCAGCGACTTATCAATACCGACCAGCCTTGCCTTGACCATCATAAATACATACGGAATACAAAATGCCGTATGTGCAATGACCAGTGTCGTCATGCCGAACGGCAGTCCAAGCAGTGAGAAAAAAGCCATAAATACCATACCGAGAATAATTTCCGGAACCATGATCGGAATGGTTGAAAGGTATTCCATCATGCCTTTTGTTTTATAATTCACTCTCGCCATACCGATAGCCCCCAGCGTTCCGATGACTGCCGCAGCAGCACAGCTGATCACGCCAAGAATAATACTGTTGAACAGCGCTTCTTTAATCGCCGAATCGGCCAGCAATTCCTCATACCAGCGCCATGTAAAACCTTTCCATGATACAGTAAGCTTAGAATCATTAAACGAAAAGATGACGACCATCGCAAGGGGAAGGTATGTCAGCAGCATAATGACTGCCAAATATATTTTTGATAATTGAAATTTCTTCTTTCGCATCACACAATCCCCTCCAAATCTTTAACATGGGTTATTTTTCTATAGAGGAAAATCATAATACTTGTCAAAATCGTTAAAATAACCGCCAGCGCAGCCGCAAACGGCCAGTTGCTGCCTCTGTTCATCTGATCCTGAATCAGACTTCCGACAAGAACGATTGTATTGCCTCCCAAAATATCCGCGATAAAGAACAAGCCCATAGACGGAATAAATGTTAAAATAACACCGGATAAAAGTCCCGGCAGAGTCATCTTCAATGTCACGGTCAGGAATGCCCGAAACGGCGACGCACCCAGATCTCTCGCCGCTTCCACAAGTGCCCAGTCCATCTTTTCCACGCTGGAATAAACGGCCAGTATCATAAACGGCAGCAGCGCGTAGACCATACCGATCAAAACTGCCGGATATGAATACAATATTTTCAAAGGCTCGTCAATAATGCCGATTTTCATCAAAATTGTATTAAACAGCCCCTTTGCCTGAAGTATGATGATCCAGCCATACAGTCTTAGCAGAGAACTTGTCCAAAACGGCACCATGATCAGAAACATCATAATTTTTTTCCCTTTTGCGGATAATTTGGCCATAAAATATCCAAACGGATAACCGATCAGTATGACAAGGATTGTCGTTGAAAACGCCAGCTTAAATGACTGTACAAAACAGTCCACATAAACCGGATCCAGCATTCTGGCAAAATTTTCCAAAGTAAACGTCCATGTAAATCCGTAGCCGCTGCTGTTATTTGTCGCGAAACTGACGACAAACATATAAATGATCGGTCCCAGAATAAACAGCAGCGTAAAGATATACATAGGCGCCAGGCAGAGCCACCATTTAGTCTTCTTTTTCATGCTGTCCCTCCATATCTACGAAAACAGCTTTCTCCGGTTCCCACTCAAGACAGACTCTTTCTCCGTTTTCATAGTCAAAATTAATGCCCTGACGGCTGACTACAACCTGTGTGCCGTCATTGAGTGTGACAACGATCCTCAGCATACCGCCGACAAAACTTTTCTCCGAAATAATACCCTGAATGTAATACGGAGATTTCGGTTCGCGCCAGATACTTATATTTTCACTGCGCACAGCCATGACAAGTTCCATGCCTTCTTGTATATTGTAATCTTCTTTTTTGCAGGCCATCGTGCCGTATTCGCCGGTAAGCACTGCATACGTATCGCCAACTTCGGTCACATAACCTTTTAAAATGTTGGCAGAGCCGACAAACTGAGCCACAAAACTTGTCTTCGGGTAATCGTAGATTTCTGACGGAGATCCGGCCTGTTCAAAAATACCGTCTCTCATAACCACAATTTTGTCAGACATATTAATGGCTTCTTCCTGATCATGGGTAATATAAATAAATGTAATACCCAGTTTTTTCTGCAGTTTTTTCAGCTCATGCTGCATCTGACGGCGCAGCTGAAGATCAAGCGCTCCCAGAGGTTCATCTAAAAGAAGCACTTTAGGATTATTGATCAGCGCGCGGGCAATGGCAACACGCTGCTTCTGGCCGCCGCTCATCTCCGACGGCATACGTTTCTCAAAACCTTCCAGCTGAACCAGTGACAGCATGTTTGTCACCCGCTCTTTAATTTCGTTTTTAGATACATGCTTAATTTTCAAACCGTAAGCAATATTGTCAAAGACATTCATATGAGGAAAAAGGGCGTAGTTTTGAAAAACTGTATTAACATTGCGCTTTTCCGGCGCTTTTTGGCCCATAGACTCTCCGTCGATAACCACTTCCCCGGAATCCGGCAGTTCAAGCCCTGCAATGATGCGCAGCGTCGTCGTTTTTCCGCATCCGGAAGATCCTAAAAGTGTAATAAATTCTCCTGCTCTGACACTGAGGCTGATACCTTTTAAAACCTGTGTATTGTCAAAGCTCTTTGTAATATTTTTTAATTCCAGTATGACTGGGTTTGTATTTTTCATCATCTCTTTCATTGAACAATCCTTCCCGGCCTGTTTTTTGTAAATTTACCTTCATGGACAACAAAGCCGCCGCCCACAATCACTTCATCAATACCTTCCGGTTTCCCATCCGGCCGCCCCAGATGCGGGAACGCGGCATGATCGATCAAATTGGTCAGATCCATCACAACAATATCCGCATCCATACCTGTCTCCAAACTGCCTTTGCTTTGAATTTTAAATACTTTTGCCGGCAGCAGCGACGCCTTGGATACCGCTTCTTCGATCGTCAGATCCTTATGCTCTCTGACCATCTCAATAAAATATTTTGGATAAGTGCCCGCAATCTGCGGATGGCCTTCGCCTTCATCGTATGCGCCCGCATCGGTGGAAGGCATGGCATACGGCGCTTTCAGCGCCATGCGTATCTCATCCTTTTTCCCTGTAAAACAGATGACTGAGTCATCCGGATAAAAATTTCTCAGTTCATCATATATTTCTTTAGTCATCCGTCTGCCTGTATATTTTCCGGTGGCAACCACAAAATCGCCGAATACATAGCCGTTGTCTTTGATGACATCTTCGCTGTACGTTTCTGTACCGACATAGGTCGACCAGTCTGTATACATACCGCTGTCAATATAAATATCCAGTCCCTCACTTCTTGCCTTATCCACAATCCGCAGTGCTTCCTCCATACATCCGTTTCCGTACTGATATACAAAATGTGATATGAGCACGCGCACGCCGGTTGCCTTCGCTACAGCAAGAATTTCATAGAGTGAGTTCATATCTTTATCAGTAAACAGCCGTGTATGCACAGCCATCAGTTTATTTTTGCGCGCGGCCAATTCACAAAGCACTCTCATCTCTTCAAGAGAAGTCCCCGGAGCGTAGTCCAGACCGAACGATACACCGCAGGCGCCCGAATCAAGCGCCTCCTCGGCCATCGCAGCCATCTGACGGATCTGCCCGGCATCCGCTTTCCGGTAATTGTTTTTAAGTCCCACCGCATGGCGAAGGGTAAAGGAATGTCCGATAAATTCCATTTGGTTTATATAAAAACCGCCCGCGTTTTGCTTTTCAATAAAATGTCCGATATCCAGCGGACTCAGACCGCAGTTGCCTCCTATGGTGGTGGTGATCCCCTGACACGCCGACAGTTCTCCGCTGTAAAGGTGACCGTCGATATGGGCATGAACATCAATAAATCCCGGGCATACATACTTTCCGGACGCATTCACAATCACTTTTGCATCCGCCTGTTTAGTGCCGGCATAGGCAATCTTTCCGTCCTTGACACCGATATTTAAAATACTGCTCGTACAGGTTTTAGTATCAATGACTCTGCCTCCGGTGATCATCAAATCATACATTGTCATCACTTCATTCTCTTTAGTTTTTCAAGGCGTTTCATCTTCCACTGCTGCTGCCACTCAAGCAGTTCTGTCCGTGAGAACGGCTCCGGCTCGCTGCATGTATTTACATCAACAATTTTTTGTGCAAGCTCTCTGAATATTTTTGCCTGCCCGCTTTCAGGATATTCACAGACAACCGTTTCATCCATCAGCGCAGCATGTTCCGTCACTTCGTTATATTCAATACAGCCAAGCACCGTCATATGTGTCTCTGCCGCATAAGCGTCAAGCAGTTCACTCTCGGACATACAGTCTGTATGATTTTCCAGAAGGTAGACCAGCGGATGGCCCTCTCCCTGTCTGAGCACTGCAGACAGCAGGCAGTTGACTGTAGAAACAGATGCATACCGGTCGTTGGTAACAAGAATCACTTTATCCATAATACCTTCCCGCACCGGAAGAATATATCCGGTACACGGCGTATCTCCCGCAATGTCATAAATCACGACATCAATATGATATTTTTCAAGCATCTTCTGGCTGTCCATCATCTCATCAACGATGCTCAGGCCTCTGGCCAGACAGCCCGCGCCCGGGTCAATACTTCCCAGTTCCAGACAATAGACGCCGGAGGGCGTTTCCACAAGATAATCCTCCACACGTATATCGTACTTTAATCGAAATTCATCCAATACCGGCGTAATTTGTTTGCTTTCTCTTAACAGCTCTGTCGAATTGAGACTGATATCATTGCCGATCTGAAGCACATGGAAGCCTTTGGCCGCCAGCGCCGCGCTGATATTGGATACAAGAATCGTCTTTCCGACGCCGCCGCGTCCCATAAAACAAATTCTCTGCGTCATCTCATTCACTCCCCTGCCTACTGTTTTGTTTCATCACAGGCGAAAGCAGACTGCACCGTGTCTTGGCACCAACCGCAATCTGCCTAAGCTTTCGTAAAAAAATAACTATGCCGCCGCTTGTTTTCTCCCGGAAAATCCTGACATTTCCGGCAAACTTCGGCAACATAGTTATTTATACTATAAAACAAATGCTTTGTCAACAATTACTTTATTTTTAGTTTACTAATATTAAACAAATTTAAAAAATTTATAAATTCAGATCAAAAATAGATAACTGATTACTCATCGGCAAGTCTCCCAACAGCCCAAGCTCTGCCATTGTGTCCAATGTTGTCTGGCTGACCTTTGCTCTTTGCCGTATATCATCTCTTGACATAAATTTTCCTTTAGCCGCTTCATCATACAGCGCTTCCGCCGCGATGCCTCCCATACCTTCAATACTTGAAAACGGCGGCAGCAGCTTGCCGTCTTTGATGATGAATTTTGTCGCCTGCGATTCATACAGATCAATCGGCAGAAATTCAAAACCCCGGGCATACATTTCCTGAACAATACACATATCTCTAAGCGTATCCTGTTCTTTTTTGGACAAATTCGGATTGGCTTTATAATTTTTAATATGTCTGTCAAGCACTTCCTTACCCTGACACATGAGTGCATAATCAAAGGCTGTGGCGCGTATACTGAAAAACGCGGCATAGTAGGCAAGGGGCCTGTGTATTTTAAACCATGCGATACGAAAGCCCATCATAACATAGGCGACCGCGTGAGCTTTCGGGAACATGTATTTAATCTTCTTACATGACCAAATGTACCAATCCGGCACATCATGTTCTTTCATCAGTTCTTCCCATTCCGGGGTCAGCCCTTTGCCCTTTCTGACACTTTCCATAATCTTAAAGGACTGTTCCGATTCAATACCTTTATTAATTAGATAAATCATAATATCGTCACGGGTACAAATAGCTGAAGAAATCGTACATTTTCCTTCTTGGATCAATGTCTGGGCATTTCCCAGCCACACGTCCGTCCCGTGGGACAGCCCGGAAATACGAACAAGATCTGAAAAAGCTTCCGGTTTTGTATCCCGCAGCATCTGCATAACAAAATCCGTACCAAATTCAGGAATGCCAAGGGAACCAAGATCTGTTCCTCCGATATCCTCCGGTTTGATATGCAGCGCATCAAGTCCGTGAAACAATGATAAGACGTCCGGATCATCCAGACGGATTTTGGTGGCATCGACGCCTGTAATATCTTCAAGCATCCTTATCATTGTCGGATCATCGTGTCCGAGTATATCAAGCTTAAGCAAGTTGTGGTCAATAGAGTGATAATCAAAATGGGTGGTGATCGTTTTTGAATTCACGTCATTAGCCGGATGCTGCACCGGCGTAAATGTATAAATTTCCATACCCATCGGCACAACGATGATGCCTCCCGGGTGCTGACCGGTCGTCCGGCGAACACCGACACAGCCTTCGGCGATACGGGCCAGCTCGCAGCCGCGCTTATGAATTTCCCGGTCTTCATAGTAGCCTTTTACATAGCCGAACGCTGTCTTTTCCGCCAGCGTACCGATCGTCCCCGCCCTGAACGTCTGGCCGTGACCGAAAATAACTTCTGTATAATCATGGGCCTTGCTCTGATATTCTCCTGAGAAATTCAAGTCGATATCCGGCTCTTTATTGCCTTTAAAACCGAGGAATGTTTCAAAAGGAATATCATGTCCTTCTTTGGACAGCGGCGTGCCGCAGACCGGACAAAGACGGTCTTCCATATCGCATCCGGATCGACCGGAAAAACTTTTCACATAATCCGAATCAAAATCCACATATTTGCAGTTCGGGCAAAGATAGTGCGCCTGAAGGGAGTTAACTTCCGTAATGCCGGCGCAGAACGCCGCAAAGGAAGAACCGACGCTGCCTCGGGAACCGACAAGGTAACCGTCCGCCACAGATTTCCACACCAGCTTCTGAGCAATAATGTACATCACGGCAAAACCGTTGCTGATAATTGAGTTCAATTCGCGTTCAAGACGTTCTGTCACAATCTCCGGCAGATTTTCACCGTACATGCTGTGTGCTTTTTCATAACAGATTTCCCGCAGCGTCACATCGGAATTTTCAATGACCGGCGGACACTTATCCGGGCTGACCGGTGAAATACGTTCAATCTGATCGGCGATTAAATTGGTATTTGTAATAACAACTTCCTCTGCCTTTTCTTCACCGAGATACTCAAATTCCTCCAGCATCTCTTCGGTTGTTCTCAAATAAAGAGGCGGCTGGCGGTCGGCATCTTCAAACCCTTTACCTGCCATAATCACGCTTCTGTAAAGGGAATCCTCAGGATTGAGAAAATGCACGTCGCATGTAGCGCACACCGGTTTATCGAACTTTTCTCCAAGCGACACAATTTTTCGATTCAGATTTTTTAAATCTTCCGTATTGTGTACATTCGGATGTTTTTCACTGTCAATCATAAATGCATTATTACCGATGGGCTGAATTTCAAGGTAATCATAAAAGCTGATGATTCTTGCGATTTCTTCTTCCGGCCGATCTTCAACAACCGCTGAAAACAGTTCGCCCGCCTCGCAGGCAGAACCGACAATCAATCCTTCCCTGTATTGATTCAAAAGACTTTTCGGAATTCTCGGCCGTCTTGCATAATAATTTAAATGGGACAGGGATACCAAACGGTACAAATTCACACGGCCTGTTTCATTTTGTACGAGAATGATACAGTGAAACGTTCGCTGCTTTTTAATCGCACTCTCAGACATATGGGACATGGCATTTAACTCATCCAAATCTGTGACGCCTCTGTCTTTTAAACGCGCCGACAATTTCACAAAAATATCCGCAGTAGATTCCGCGTCATCAACCGCCCGGTGATGATGTTCAAGGCTGCCGCCGACAGCTTCTACAACTGTATCCAGTTTGTAGTTTTTAAGATTCTCAAACATACTTCTTGCCATACCCAGAGTGTCTACAACCGTAAATTCATCGGCCAAGCCCTGACGCCGGCAGTTTTCACGGATAAAACTCATATCAAAGGAAGCATTGTGGGCGACCATGATACAGCCTTCACAAAACTTCATAAACTCCGGCAATACGGTTTCAATATCCGGTGCATCAGCCACCATACTGTCATTAATACTTGTCAGCTTTTCAATGTCAAAAGGAATCGGCTCTTTTGGATTTACAAATGTGGAATACCGGTCAACAATCTGTCCGCCTGATACTTTCACAGCGCCGATTTCAATAATTTTGTTTGTTACACATGAAAATCCGGTCGTTTCTATATCAAAAACAACATAATCTTCATCAAGACTCTGTCCCTTTGAATTATCCACGATTTCTTTTAAATCGTCGACGATATAAGCTTCCACACCATAGATGACTTTAAACGGAGCCTTAACACCCTTGACCTCAGACTTTTCGGCATCAGGATGCTCCGACTGATATTTTTTTTGCGCCTCTCCGTCGATTTTTTCAATATAATGATTGGCATCAGGGAATGCCTGAACAACACCGTGATCAGTGATCGCACATGCCGGATGTCCCCAGCCGTATGCTGTTTTTAACATAGCTGTACAGTCTGCAACACTGTCCATATCACTCATGCGCGTATGGGCATGCAATTCCACACGCTTTCTAGGGCTGTGATCTACTCTTTTGATTCTGAAATCAGGTATTTTTTTTATGCCCACCACGGAACCGATCGTTATTTCCTTATCATAACGGTCCATCACAGCCATGCCTTTAAGCTTGATAAAATTGTCTTTTTTAATATTTGACAGAACATCGGCAAGCACTTCGTTTTTTACGAACAGTTTAACGGAAATACTGTCTGTAAAATCAGTCACATTGAACATGACAATCGTTTTTTCATTGCGGATTTCCCGTGTATCCACACTGAAAATCTGGCCTTTGATGACGACTTCACCGATTTCATCATAAATTTCCGATATCTTCGTTTCCTCGCCTTCAAAGCCTCTGCCGTAAAAAATATCTTTATCGTTGATGCGCCGCTGAGTAAAGTTTCTTTCCCTGCGCACGAATTCCTTTTTCTCCCGGGCTTCCCGACGTTCCTGTTTAGCTTCTTCCTTTGCCTCTTTCTTTGCTTCCTCGTAAGTTGTAACAATTTTCCTGACTTCCTGTTTCAGGGCTTCGCCGGCATCAATGGCATACTGGCTCTCGCCTTTGTCGATCCGCTCCACATCAACCTGAAGATCAATGTCAAACCGCTCCTTATAGATTGTCACAAGAATTTCTTTGACACGCTTCATCTTCTCTGCGGCCACAAAATTGTCCGGAATCTCAATATGCAGTATATTCCCTGACAAAAACTCTTTATCCGCCTTATGGAACAGACTGGCCTCCAGCGAACTTTCAGCTGCCAGTTCATCCATAATATTGTCATAATACATACCGAATATCACTTCCGGCGTATGCTGCTGTGACAGCGCATAATGCTCTTTAAGTTCAATGGTTGTTGATGTATTGCCAAACAGCTGCCTTTTGATTTCTTCTTCTGTATCTCTGACCACATTTCTTGGAATCAGCCTTTGACTTTCTATGTACACTTTAAGCAGCTGCTTATGCTTTGAGGCGGTTACTTTTTCCACCGTCACATCTTCAAACCATGACCGGCTGCCCGGATCCAGATTCAAAACAGGAAAAACCGAAAAAAATGCTGTATGCATATTACGCTTCCTTCCAGTTTAAAAGTTCTTCGCGCAGCGTATCAAGCAGCGCGCTTTCAGGGACTTTCTTAATAATCTCTCCGTGCTTGATGAGCAGTCCTTCACCCTTACCGCCGGCAATGCCGATGTCGGCTTCCTTTGCCTCTCCCGGCCCATTGACCACACATCCCATCACGGCAACTTTAATATTCAGAGGAATATCCTGAACCATATTTTCCACCTGATTGGCAAGGCCGATCAGGTCGATCTGTGTTCTGCCGCATGTCGGGCAGGACACGACTTCGATGCCGCCTTTTCTCATACCGAGGGCCTTTAAAATCAATTTGGCCGATTTGACTTCTTCCACAGGATCGCCTGTCAAAGACACACGGATCGTATTGCCGATACCCTCATAAAGAATAATGCCCAGGCCGACTGAAGACTTGATATTTCCTGAAATCAGTGTTCCGGCCTCTGTGATACCGACATGGAGCGGATAGGGCGTCTTTTGGGCGATCAGTTCATGGGCCTTTACGCACATCATCACATCGGAAGATTTGATACTGATCACAATCTGATCATAATCCAGCGCCTCGATCATACGTACTTTATCAAGGGCACTTTCCACAATGCCCTCTGCCGTCACATGACCGCCGTACTTTTCAATGAGCGGTTTCTCAAGAGACCCGCTGTTGACCCCCACTCGGATGGGCACATGCCGCGCTTTACATGCTTTCACAACGGCTGCCACCCTCTCGGCGCCGCCAATATTACCCGGATTGATTCTGATCTTATCCACGCCCTGATTGACTGCTTCAATGGCCAAACGATAATCAAAATGAATATCTCCCACAAGTGGAATATGAATCTGCTTTTTAATATCGCCCACTGCCCGGGCGGCCTCCATCGTCGGCACGGCAACGCGGATAATCTGACATCCCGCAGCTTCCAGACGAAGAATCTGATCTACAGTTGCCCTGACATCTTCAGTTTTTGTATTGCACATCGACTGAATAGCTACCGGATTTTGGCCTCCGATGGCCACATTGCCGATACGGATCACTTTTGTTTCTTCTCTGAACATTTTTCCTCTCTTTCTGACACACAGACTGTGTCATCTAAAATAACCTGGATATATCGTTAAACAATATGAATACCATCAGTACCATCAGCAGGGCAAAGCCGACAAAATTGACAAAGCCTTCTTTTTCTCTGTTAATTGGTTTTCCCCGGATTGCTTCAAAAATTAAAAATAAGAAACGGCCGCCGTCCAGTGCTGGAATCGGAAGCAAATTCATCACACCGAGATTGGCGCTGAAAATCACCACAATATTCATCATTGTAAGTATGGCCGATGAAACGCCATAATCCATAGCCGTCTCATAATTTTCATTGACAATCTGCGCCATACCGACCGGTCCTGCCATATCATCCGCTGTCAGCTTTCCCTGAAACAGCATAGCAAGACTTTTAAAAACAAGTTCTATATTAAACTTGACTTCATAAAATCCATATTGAAACATTTCTGTAAAGCTGGCTTTCCTGACATATGCGGTCACACCCATCATCGGATAGCCGTCGCTTCCGGTCACTGTATTGACAATGGTGTCATAAGTCTGACCATCCCGCTCATAAGTCACTTCATACTGGGCTTTCGGGTCAAGCATCATATGCATTCTCAATTCATCAAACATATGGATATTTTCACCGTCAATTTCTTTGATAACATCCCCGGCCTCAAGTCCCGCAGCTTCAGCCGGAGAATTTTCACTGACAGCACCAATTTCCGCCGGCGTAATACCGGCAAAATTAATGATAATAACCGCGAAAATAAACGCCAGAAAGAAATTAAAAAACGGTCCGGCAAGCACGACAGACATTCTTGCCCATACAGATTTTGAATTAAATGTGCCCTCATCGGTCACATCTTCATCCTCTCCCGCCATGACACAGGCGCCGCCGATCGGCAATGCTCTGAGCACATAATCTGTCTCTCCCCTTTTAAATCCGAACAGCTTCGGTCCCATGCCTACAGCAAATTCATTGACCCGTATGCCATTTTTCTTGGCAAGTATAAAGTGTCCGAATTCATGAAATATCACAATGATACTGAATATTAAAATTGCAATAACTATGCCCAATCCATCACCTGCTTTCAATTAATTCATAAGCCGCAGCTTCCGCCTCAAGTATCTGATCCACTGTCGGATTGTTTTCATTTTTAATGGCCTTCATAGCCATATTAATAATTTCCGGTATTTCTAAAAAGCGGATTTTTCCGTCTAAAAACATGGCTACGGCACGTTCATTGGCCGCATTAAATATGGTCGGCATCAGACCTCCCTGCTCCGCAGCTTTGTAAGCCAGCGCCAGACCTTCAAAAGTTTCCATATCCGGTGCTTCAAAGGTCATCGAAGAAAGTTTAAATAAATCCAGCGGTTCGGAATCTAAAGGACGACGCTGCGGATAGAAAAGTGCATATTGAATCGGAAGCCGCATATCCGGCGTACCAAGCTGGGCAATGACCGCGCCATCCTGATATTCTACAGCCGAATGGATCACACTCTGAGGATGCACGACAACCTGTATCTGATCCAAATCTGTTCCGAACAGCCATTTAGCTTCCATCACTTCCAGTCCTTTATTGACCATCGTCGCCGAATCAATTGTAATTTTCCTGCCCATAACCCAGTTGGGATGCCTGAGCGCATCTTCCACACGGACATGTTCCAGATCTTTTTTCTTTTTCCCCCGGAACGGTCCGCCGGAAGCCGTGAGCAGTATTTTTCTGATTTTATTGCATGAATTTCCCTGAAGCGACTGAAAAATTGCCGAGTGTTCACTGTCTACAGGAAGGATCTTCACATTATATGCATCTGCCATAGGCATTATGAGATGTCCTGCGCAGACCAGTGTTTCTTTATTGGCCAGTGCAATATCTTTGCCCGCGCGGATAGCCTCAAGGGTGGGCTGTATGCCGATCATCCCGACCACAGCTGTCAGTACCATATCAGCCTCTTCGCATACAGCCGCTTCAATCAGTCCGGACATGCCGGAGACAATACGCACAGGCAGATCCGCTGTTCTTATTTTTAGTTCTTTTGCCCGGGCTTCGTCCCATACCGCCGCAATTTCAGGCTTAAATTCACGAATCTGGGCTTCCATGCGATCAATATTGCTGCCGGCGGCAAGAGCCGCCACTTCGATATCTTGCTGATGACGCACCACATCCAGTGTCTGCGTCCCTATGGATCCGGTAGATCCGAGTAAACTGAGTTTTCTCATCGCACACCTCTATAAGATTGATTCTGCAAGAAAATAGACAACCGGCGCCGTAAATAAAATACTGTCAAACCGATCCATAACGCCTCCATGTCCGGGTATCAGCCGGCTGTAATCTTTAATGCCGTAATCCCGTTTGACGGCGGAAGCTGTCAGATCGCCGATCACAGATATGGCTCCTGCCGCACCGCAGATTACCGCGAACACAGGGACAAAATTCACAGAGTCCTCAATCATTTTCGTATTTACAAAGATACCGTAAAGCGCGCCCAGAAGCGCTGCGCCCACAATACCTCCGATAAAGCCTTCCACGCTTTTTTTCGGACTTAATACAGGAGCCATCTTATGTTTTCCGATCAGTTTTCCTACACAGTAAGCCAACGTATCATTGCCCCACGCACTGATAAAAATGAGCGGCACAAGATATATGCCTTCCTCCATAATTCGTACTTTATACATACACATCATCAGTACCGGCACATAAATCATACCGAAAACGATATACGCCGCATCCTCCGCTTTATATTTGGGAAATGAAAATACATAAAAACACATAATCATCAAAAAGCCTGCTGCGACTGCCGTCAGTGCAGACCCTTCAAAGTCAAACCATGTACATACAATATATAAAATTGCCGCAGCAAAACCGGCACATCCGATACTGCTCTTTTCCATTCCGCGTGCTTTATAAATTTCATACAGCCCAATAAGTGACAAAATCGCCGCAAGCGCAAATATGACCGGACTTCCTGCAAAAATTGCCGCAATTATAATAATCAGCAGCACAATACCGCTGAACAGCCTCGTCCAAAACATTTTTAGTCCTCCTTACACGCCGCCGTACCGACGATCACGGCTGTTATACTGGATAATAGCTTCAATAAGAGCCTTCCGGTCAAAATCCGGCCAGAGTGTATCAGTAAAGTAAAACTCCGTATAGGCCAGCTGCCAGAGTAAAAAGTTGGACAGCCGCTGTTCCCCGCTTGTACGAATTAAAAGATCCGGATCAGGAATATCTTTTGTGTCCAAATAACTGCTGAAACACGCTTCATCAATCTTATCCGGCGTCAATTTTCCTTCTTTGACATCCAAAGCCAGCGATCGCACAGCACGCACCATCTCATCACGGCTTCCGTAGTTTAAGGCGATGGAAAAATTCAGTCCCGTATTTTTAGCTGAAACAGTTTCCAATTCAACAATTGCATCTCTTATATCTTCAGAAAGCCCCCGTTTATCGCCAAGCACCCTGACCCGCATATTATTTTTGTCCGTCCGCTTGATACAGTCCTTTAAATAATTGCGCAAAAGCTTCATCAGTGCATTTACTTCATTTTCAGGGCGCTTCCAATTTTCTGTAGAAAATGCATAAACTGTAAAATATTTAATTCCCAGATTCCATGCTTCCTCACACATCTTTTCCACATTTTTACTTCCTTGTGCATGCCCGTAATTTCTAGGCATCATACGTTTTTTGGCCCATCGCCCGTTGCCATCCAAAATAATTGCCACATGCTGGGGAATCGTCAGCATACGGCCGTCAATCTCTCTTTCCATGTTTTCCTCTTTTCTGACGCACTTGCTGCGTCAATAATGGTAGATTTGGAAGTTTACTTCCAAACTCTTCCTCCGATACTGTTGACTTAATGAAAGAGGCCGTCAGCACCTGACAGCCTCTTTTTTCATGAGCGTATACCGGCTGTTAGACAGTCAGCAGTTCCTTGCTCTTTACTTCTACAGCTTTGTCGATTTTTTGAATGTATTTATCTGTAACTTTCTGAATATCATCGCTGATGTTTTCAAAATCATCATCCGTGATTTCCTTGGATTTATTTTTCTTTTTAAATACATCATTGGCATCGCGGCGGATATTTCTTACAGCCACTTTAGCCGCCTCTCCTTTTTTCTTAACATCTTTGACCAGTTCTTTACGTCTTTCTTCCGTCAGTTCAGGAAAAACAAGTCGTATGGAACGGCCGTCGTTAGTCGGCGTAATACCGAGATCTGATACTAAAATCGCCTTTTCAATTTCTTTGATCAATTTTGTCTCCCACGGCTGAATAAGGATCATACGCGCTTCCGGCACTGAGATGTTGCCGACCTGCTGGATCGGTGTCGGTGTGCCGTAATAATCGACAGTAATTTTATCCAATACATGCGGATTGGCTCTGCCCGCACGGATCGATGCATATTCACGCTCCAGACTTTCCACAGATTTATTCATCTTTTCCTCGTAAACTTTTACTCTCTCATCCATTATTAAACTCCTCCTGTCGTTGATTCCTTTCTATATGTGACCGCATTACTATGCATAAACATAGGTTCCGTCGAATTCATCACTTAACGCCTTAACGATACTGTTCTCACCGTTCAGTCCGAAAACAAGCATCGGCATACGGTTTTCGTAGCACATAATCGTCGCTGTCAGATCAACGACCTGAAGCTTCTCATCAAGTACCTGATCAATACTGATTCTGTCATACTTTTTAGCGTTTGGATTGACTTTCGGATCACTGTCATAAACACCGTCGATGGCTTTTGCCAGCATAATCGCATCGGCCTCAATTTCGATGGCTCTCAATGTTGTTCCTGTATCTGTAGAAAAATACGGATGGCCTGTCCCGCCTGCAAAGAAAATAACTTTTCCCGATTCCAGCGCCTCAATAGCCCCATCTTTGGAAAACAGAGTTGTGAATGCGCCTACAGTAAACGGCGTAAATACTTCTGTACGCATACCTTTCGTACGGAAAATTTCAGAAACATAGACACAATTCATAATTGTTCCCAGCATGCCGATCTGATCGGATTTTGTACGTTCAATAATCTTACTGCTGTTTCTGCCTCTCCAGAAATTGCCGCCGCCGATCACGATCGCCACCTGCTTTCCCGAATCTGTCAGCTGTTTCACCTGATCTGCCACGTCAAGACATGTAGCTTCGTCAAAGCCGAAGCCCCTGCTGCCTGCCAGCGCCTCTCCGCTTAATTTTAATAATATTCTTTTAAAATCTTCCACCTTATGCACCTCTTTATACATCGTGCAACCATTATACCATAACTGCACCGATGTTTCTACTTTAATTTATTGCCTGCGCCATATTTTTACAGACCGGTATACTTTTCTCTTAGCCGCGCGCCTGCCGCCGCCTGTATATCTTTCTTCTGCATATAAGAAAACCCAGCGCAAAACCAGAGATCAGTCCGCCCACATGGGCCGCATTATCCACGCCGCCATTTTGAAATCCCAGATAAATACTGAACAAAATAAACATGATGATCTGAAACATGCTGATTTCCTGAAACTGTCCCCTGTCTCGTATGACAATCCACGCAACTGCGCCGACTACGGCAAAAATCGCGCCGCTCGCCCCTGCGGACACATAAAAATCACCGCTCCAATACTCAAAACCAACTGATGCAAGGCTTGAGAGCAATCCGCCGCCAAAATAAATAATCATATATCTTACTTTGCCGGCCGATTTTTCAAGGCGATCACCGACAAAAGCAAGCACAAGCATGTTATTGAACAGATGTCTGACGCCAAAGTGGAGAAACATACATGTCAGCAGCCGCCAGTATTCATGGCCTTCCACGATCAGCGGCGCAAATGATGCGCCGTGTGTCAGCATAAATATGGAATTTTCTGTGTCTCCAATCAGTGACATAATGATAAAAACAATGATATTGACCGCCACAACTGCCGTGTTGACCGGCGCCAGCGACCGTATGGCCTGCCTTGTCTGGGGATTCATTCTTTCCTCTTTTCTGACGCATCCGCCGCGTCAATAATGGCAGATTTGGAAGTTTGCTTCCAAACTTCCGTCTCCGCTTCATCACCGTTTTTAAGAAAATCGAGAGCATGGCCTTCCGGCGTGTTCAAAAAATGCATAAGCATATAGGCGCACATAATTGCCACACGCTCCTCTTTTAAAATCCGCCGCACTTCGGCTCTGTCCGCCAGCACAATATCAATTTCCTCTGTAGCTTCCTGACCTGATTTAGACGGCACGCCATAGGCATATCCGTAAACGGTTCCGCATGATTCATCAGTCATGCCGATAGTTGTAAAAAAAGGCTTTGTAAACATATCATCTGCATCAGCAGGCTCAAACGTCAGTCCGGTCTCCTCGTAAAGTTCCCGGCCGCCGGCAAACTTAAATGTCTCCCCGTCATCTACCAGACCTGCCGGAAATTCATAAATAAATCCGTTGAGCGTGGCACGGTACTGCCGGATCAGCACAAGTTTTTCTTCCTGCGAATGATCGTTTTTGTGTTCACCCTTATAAACAGCATAAATAATCACACCATCTGCTTTGTTGACGCCTGTATTTAATTTCAGCTGATCGATCTGCGGTGTCCTGGATGCCATATAATATGTAGAATGCTCCTTTTTATCATTAACCATATCCAGCTCATACATATTTAAGTATGGGTTGTCCGTTGTCTTTTTCACTTCATGTACTCTTCGCATAAAAAAGCCTCCTCTTCGTTTTATGATACATTCATTGCGCTCTCTGTATCACATTATAAACGATGAGGCGGCTTTTGCCTAGCCAAAGTATGGACTTACCGCGTCAGTTTTTTTACCCACTTGCCGCAATTCACTTTGAAAAACGCCGGCAGACATTTAAACACCTGATCTGCATTCAAACAGCATACGACCACTTCCGGAGATGCTTTAATTATAAATGCCATCGCCAAAGATAAAGGAATTACAATGCCCCATATACTGATCAAATCCATTTTAACGACAAACATGGCGCTGCCGCCGCCCCGGATAATGCCGTTGTTTGTCGGCATCTGGTAGGACATGGTCACACAGACAATGCTCAGAATGATCAGAAAGTGATCGGCCATCTGCCGCGTTTCCGGCGCCAATTCATACAGGCTCAAAATCGGAATTCTCAGGAAAAATAATAAAATACCTGAACATATTCCGATAATGACAAATATTTTCTGCATGCGCCGCGCATAATTTGTGACAACGTCCATGTTGCCCCGTCCGATAGCTTTGCCGATCATCACTGATGCTGCCGATGCCGCGCCGGAAGCTGTAGACTTGACCATCAAAAACAAATTGGAAGCCGCACTGTTGGCCGCGATCGCCCCGGCGGTCATATGTCCCAGGATGACTGTCTGAAGGGCTGTATTCAACCCCCATAGCCCCTGAACCAAAAACATTGGCAGAGAAACTTTAAAATAATCTTTTGCCAGCATCCGGTCCGTTGTCATGTAATCTTTCAGGCGCAGATGCAGATGAGGTTCTTTTTTGGCTACATATATTACCGCAATAACACACTCGGTAATTCTTGCCGCAAGCGTCCCGATTGCCGCGCCTTCGGCGCCGAGCCGGGGCGCACCGAATTTTCCATAAATCAAAATGTAATTAATACAGCAGTTGATCGCCAGTGTGGTCAACGACAAATAAAAAGCAATTCTCACAATCTCTACACTGCGCAGTGTTGCCAGCAGTATTGTCGTTACCGCAAAAAAGAAGTAAGTAAAGCGGATAATCTCCAGATAGCGGACACCTTCTTCAATAATCGCCTGATCTTCTGTAAAAAGCCCGACCGCTTTATACGGAAACAAACTGACCGCCAAAAAGAGCACTGCCCCAATGGCAAGCGCCGTATGCATAGAAACTGCCGCAATTTTTTTAATCGGTCCTGTTTTATTTTGCCCCCAGTATTGGCTGCAGAAAATGACCATACCGTCTCCTGCCGCCATTAAAAGCTGCTGATAAACAAATTGGATCTGATTAACAGCCGCCACCCCTGACAGCGCATTTTCACTGTAAGCGCCGAGCATAATATTATCGGCCAGATTCACGCTTAAAGAAATTACGTTTTGAAATACGAGCACAAAATACATCGAAAAAAACGTTTTATAAAATCCCTTTTCCTTAGTTTTCATTGATAAAACCTCATGTATATTTATAGTATTATATTTTGTCCGGCTCCAAGCCGGCTGGCCTCATTGGCGTCATGAGTCACACAGATCACTGTTTTTCCCATGCACAATTCTCTCGTATAATCAATAACTGCAGATTTTGTCCTTTCATCAAGCCCCTTAAACGGCTCGTCCATCAGCAAAATATCCCACGGTGCCAAAAGCGCTCTCAGCAGTGCCACACGGCGGCGCATACCGCCGGACAATTCCTTTGCCGGCTGTCTCATACACGTCTTTGGAAGTCCCACAGCCTCAAAATGCTTCAGCAGTGTCTCCTGTGAAATCTTTCCCGTCATCACAAGCCGGATATTGGCTGCTGCACTTAAATTTTCACAAAGTCTGTCTTCCTGAAATACAGCACTTTTCCTGAGGCCTTCCATACCGAGAATTTCTCCGCCGTCCGCCTTCTCAAGTCCCATCAAAATACGCAGCAGCGTCGTCTTTCCCCGGCCGGAGACCCCCATAATACATGCCGTTTCACCATCATTTATGTGCATCCCGATATCTTCCAAAACTTTCTGGCTGCCGTAACTTTTATACAAATGTCTGATTTTGACTGCCATATTATACCATCCTTTCCGTATATCGAACAGCTGCATCTAAAACAGTTAAAAACAATTTTTCAAATGCAATACTGATGAGAACAATTACAAGAGTCCATGCAAACAAATCCGGTGTATCTAAATAAACTTTCGCATTGTATAAGTGTTCTCCGATGGAATGATCCGGTATGCCGATGACTTCCGCCGCAATCCCTGATTTCCAGCAAAGTCCCAGCGCTATTGAACAGCCGGAACGGAAAAAAGGCAGTACCTGTGATATGTAAATATACCTCAGCCGCCGCCCGGCAGGCACCTGAAATACTTCAGCCATTTCCAAAAGATTTTTGTCCACTGCGCCGATGCCATCCAAAACGTTGGTATAGATAATCGGCAGTACCATTAAAAAAGAAATCAGTATGGAAAGATTCTTTGAAGATATCCATATCAGAACAAGTATGATAAACGACGCCACCGGAATGGCTTTGATCGTCAGAATCGCAGGTGAAAGCAGCTGTCCGAACCACTGCCAGCGGGCAGAAAGCCCGGCAAATATAACGCCGGCGATCACCGCGCAAAAAAAGCCGCCGGCGATCCGGATCAGTGAAAATCCGACAGCCTGCCAAAAATCCGCAGTCCAAACAAGCTGGAAAAGCCTGAAAAGCACGGCAGCAGGAGATACTAAAAGTATCTCCTGCCCGATTGCCATACTGGCCGCCTGCCATACGGCAAGCCAGAAAATGACTGCCCATAATTTAATTTTTTTCGTCTTTTTCTTATCGGCTGAAATAGAAATCATCCCCCGGCATCTGGCCACCGACGGCCTTGGCATTTTGTTCATACAAAACATTAAGATAACCTGACAGCTGCGTCTTCATCTCGCTGCCGTCAATATATACAATATTGCATTCCGGAATCGCTTTTTCGGCCACTTGTGCTGTCACAATATCATAATTTCCCACAAGCCCGGCCGCGTCGCTGACATTTTCATTGACATAGTCTACGGATTCTGCATAATGGTCAAGGAAGGCATCTACCGCTTCCGGATGTTCTTCAATAAATGCCGCTCTTGCTACGACAACACCGGTAAGCAGCGCGCTGGCGTTTGCTTCGCCTTCCTGAGTCTTATCCCATTCTTCAGTCAGATCAAGCGCTACACGGATATCACTATTTTTTGCCTGCGCCGTCGTTACAAACGGCTGCGGGAGCATAGCGATTGCTGTCGTATCTGCCGCCATTGCCGCAACGCATTCGGAATGTTCACTTTTCCATTCAATTGTCACATCACTTTCCGGATTGATGCCGTTTGCCTCCAAAATATAGTTCAATGCATACTCCGGCGTAGCGCCTTTGCCGCTGGCATAAATGGTTTTACCTTTTAAATCTTCCACCGAATGAATCGTATCGCCATTCTCCACGATATACAAAACACCCAGCGTGTTAATTGCCAGCACTTTAACGCCGCCGTCGGTATTGTTGTAAAGGACTGACGCTAAATTTGCCGGCACTGCGGCAATGTCCGCTTCTCCCTGAACAAGCTTCGGCGTCACTTCGTCGGCAGATGCCGCGATTGTAAACTGATAGTTTTCATCTGTAAGATTACCGTTGTCCACGTCGTCCATCATCTTTACCATACCCATTGCCGTCGGTCCCTTCAATGCCATAATGTTGACATCAACAGGCGTTCCATAATCTTTTGTTTCCGCCCCGGTTTCGCTCTCTGTCTCCGTCTGCGAAACCGACTCCGACTGGGCTGCCGTCTGGAAGGTATTTTGTCCTGTACTTCCGCACGCTGTCACTGCAAATACAGCCATCACCGCGGCCAACAATAATGATATTTTCTTTTTCATAATCTATTCCTCCTCGCCTATGTGCTTCATCAATATTGTATCTTGCTTTATCATATACTAAAAAAGCTGTTAATATTGTAACGAATGTTACGATATCACAGCTTTTTTTATCAATAAGACTCAGCCATCCTGCAAAATACAGGCACCTCCGTTATAACCGGGCGGTTACAAAAATATCATAAATCGCCTGAATCGCACGTTCAAATTCACTGTTGCTGACACCGATAATAATATTCAGCTCACTGGAACCCTGATCGATCATTTTTACATTGACACGGGCATGAGCCAGAGCTGAAAAAATACGTCCGGCTGTGCCCCGGGTCGATTTCATGCCTCGTCCCACAACGGCGATCAGCGCCAGATCCGATTCAAGATCAACAGAATCCGGATGGACAGCTCTGTGAATGCCGGCAATGACCTGCTGTTCTTTCGGCTCGAACTCATCAGCATGAACAAAGACAGTCATTGTGTCAATACCTGACGGCATATGCTCAAAAGACAATCCGTTTTCTTCAAAAACACCAAGCACTTTGCGCCCGAAACCGATTTCCGAGTTCATCATCGCCTTATCGATGTTCATCGACACAAACCCTTTTTTCCCGGCAATCCCTGTAATTGTATATTTTGGACGGCGGCACGTACTCTCTACGATCATCGTACCCGCCTGATCCGGATCATTTGTATCTCGGATATTAATCGGAATACCTTCCTTTCTCACAGGGAAAATCGCATCTTCGTGGAGCACAGTCGCCCCCATATATGCAAGCTCTCTTAACTCTTTATATGTGATACTTTCAATAACTTCAGGATTGTTGATGATTCTCGGATCTGCAATTAAAAATCCCGGCACATCCGTCCAGTTTTCATAGAGATCGGCCTGAATAGCCTTGGCAACAAGGGATCCTGTGATATCTGAACCGCCCCTCGAAAAGGTTTTGATTTTCCCGTCAGGCATCGAACCGTAAAATCCCGGAATAACCGCGTATTCTGCGCTCTTTAATCGTTTCCCGATGGCGCGGTTTGTTTTTTCCTCATCAAGCGCACCGTTTTTATCGAAAAAGATAACATCAGCCGCATCGACAAACTCAAATCCGAGATAAGCCGCCATCACAATGCCGTTTAAATATTCGCCTCTGGAAGCCGCATAATCTGTGCCTGCTTTATTTTCAAACATTTCCCGGATCTTTGCAAATTCGCCGTCCAAGGAAAGTTCCAGACCAAGGCCTCCGATAATTTCTTCATATCTTGATTTGATTCTATTTAAAAGTTCATCAAAGGCTTCCCCTGCTTCGGCCTTTGCATAACACTGGTAAAGCATATCGGTTACTTTAACATCTTCAGCATATCTTTTGCCCGGGGCGCTTGGCACAACATATCTTCTGGCATCATCCTTACGGATAATATCACCGACTTTCATAAACTGCTGTGCGTTAGCCAGCGAACTGCCGCCGAACTTTACTACTTTCTTCATCACTTTTCCTCCTGATCTGACTGTAGAATGATGCTATTTTAACACAACCGGCCAGACTTTTAAAGATTAAAGTTGTAAATCATCAAATTTTGTCGTTTTAATACAATACTGTGCATGAATAGCCTTTCATCTCCAGAAATTCGCCCAACATTTCATCTGTTTCAAGGCAATGATACGGATGATCCAGCATGACCGTCACTTCATACGGATTAAAATTCTGAACAAAGTACAATGTCTTTGCTCCCGGCGCCGCCGCTTCTCTCTTTGAAACGGTCACGCCGTAAGGCAGTTCTGTCGGAATGGCCTGATGAATCTCATATTTTCGGATAAGTTCTGTGTAAAAATCAATGCAAAATTCTTCACTGCTCCCAGAGGCAATATAATAAGCTGTGCCATCTCCGAAACTGTTTTTCGTCAGCGCCGCCCGGCCCTCATAATAATCGCCGCAGTAAGAAGCCAGCTTCTGGGCACCGGTTGTTCTGACAATATCACAAATATCTTTTGCCGGATACCGTTGTCCGTCATATTCAAATTCATTTTCATAAAATTCATTTGGCGAATCTGTTTCCTCAACCCAAAGACCGAGGACATCCTGAAGAGGCGCCTGATCAATAAAGCATAAATCTGTTTCATCGACAAGTCCGCTCCAGTAAGTTGTCACATAAATACCGCCCTTTTGTACAAACTCCCGCACTTTCCGGGCATACCCGTCTTTATACATATAATTCATCGGCGCAATGATCAGCTTATATCCGTCAAGATCCGCATCCATATCGACCATATCCACATCTATGCCCATCATCCAAAACGGCTTATAGTGGCTTAAAAATGTTTCCACATAGTGCATCTCGCTGCCCCTTTTCGGGCCGGCACAGTCTTCCAGCGCCCACCAGTTTTCCCAGTCGAAAATCATAGCCACTTCCGGCTTGTTGCATGTATGATAAACCGCATCACTGACAGAGGCTAAATGTTCGCCGAGGGCTGCCACTTCTTTAAACACCCGCGTATTCCCGTGGTCAATATGCCCGACAACAGCTCCATGGAACTTTTCCATGGAACCGCGGCTCTTGCGCCACTGAAAATACTGAACACTCAAAGAGCCGAGAGCGATTGCCTGCATCGATGAAACTTCGTGCATACCCGGACGTTTTTGGATATTGTTTTTCTTCCAGTTAGTTACAGACGGCGTACTTTCCATCATCAAAAACGGGGCTTTTTTCATCGAACGCATGATATTGTGGTTTGCCGCAGCCCATACGGCAATATTGACATCATCTGCCTCGCTGTGCCACTCAGGATAGGCATCCCACGAAATAATATCAATATCGTCTGCAAACTTGGGATAATCCAAATCTTTAAAAAATCCCATCATATTGGCCGTTACAGGCACCGTACTGTAAGTTCGCACCGCTTTTACTTCTTCTCTGTAAAAGTCTCGCATCTGCACCGTTGTAAACCGCCGCCAATCCAAATTCAGACCATGCAGCCAAGGTTCGCCTGCCGGCGACGGTGCATGGATCTGTTCCCATGACGTATATGTATGACTCCAAAACGCTGTCCACCATGCATGGTTGAGATTTTCCAGCGTCCCGTATTTTTCCCGAAGCCACTGTCTGAATGCCGCCTGACATTTCGGACACCAGCAGGCACTTTGATGATCGTTGCCGCCGATTTCATTGGAAATGTGCCATAAAATCACGGCCGGATGTCTGCCGAAGCGCTTGGAGAGCGCCGTATCGATGGCCTTTGTCTTTTCACGCATGATCGGAGATGTGGGACAATAGTTATGTCTCTTGCCCGGAAGATGGCGCACACCCTCCGGTGTGACCTGACGGACTTCTTCATATTTCTCTGTCAGCCAGTTGGGCATTGCTCCGGTAGGTGTAGCAAGCACCGTATAAATACCTTCACTATAAAGACGGTCAATCATTTTTTCAAGCCAGTCAAATGCATAAACCCCTTCTTCCGGCTCAAGGGCAGCCCACGCAAAAATGCCGAGAGAAACGGCATTAACGCCGGCTTTTTTCATCAAACGTATATCTTCTTCAAGAATTTCCGGACAGTCCAGCCACTGATCCGGGTTGTAATCTCCGCCATGGAGCAGCTTTGGATATTTTTTAATCACGATTTCGCTCATTCGCTTCCTCCCAATTATTCTTCAATATGTTCAAGTCCTTGGTTAATAATCGTTCTGACATGTCCATCCGCCAGAAAATAAATGACAGATTTTCCTTCTCTGCGGTTTGAGACAAGTTTCGACTGTTTTAAAATTTTCAGCTGATGGGAAATCGCCGACTGAGTCATATTCAGCGCTTGGGCAATATCACAGACGCACATTTCCGATTCAAACAAGACGTATAAAATACGGATTCTTGTAGAATCACCGAATACTTTAAAAATTTCCGCAAGATCATACAGCTTGTCTTCATCCGGAATATGTGCCCGCACAGCTTTCACAAGATCATCATGCACCAAAATTTCATCACAGCATTCAACGTCTTTGACTGCCATAAGCACACCTTCCTTTTATTTATCGTCAAGTTTTAATACACTCATAAAAGCCTTCTGCGGGATTTCCACATTGCCGATCTGACGCATACGCTTCTTGCCTTCCTTCTGCTTTTCAAGCAGCTTCTTTTTACGGCTGATATCGCCGCCGTAACACTTGGCCAGTACATCTTTGCGCATTGCCTTCACTGTCTCGCGGGCAATGATTTTGCTGCCGATAGCCGCCTGGATCGGAATCTCAAACAGCTGTCTCGGAATTTCTTCTTTCAGCTTCTCGCACATCTTGCGCCCGCGCTCATAGGCCGAACCGCTGAATACAATAAAGGACAGTGCATCCACTTCTTCTCTGTTGACAAGAATATCCAATTTACACAAATCCGAACGGACATATCCTTTCATTTCATAATCAAAAGAAGCGTAGCCTCTGGATCTTGACTTCAATGCATCAAAAAAGTCATAAATAATTTCATTCAGAGGCAGTTCGTAGCGCAGCACGGCACGGGTCGTTTCCATATATTCCATACCCAGATAAACGCCCCGGCGCTCCTGACAAAGTTCCATGATCGGCCCGATAAATTCTGTCGTCACCATAATTTCCGCAGAAACAACCGGTTCTTCCATATATTCAATTTCAGAAGGATCCGGCATATTGGACGGATTGGTCAGATCAATGACATCGCCGTTTGTCTTATGCACTTTGTAAATAACCGACGGTGCCGTCGTCACCAGATCCAGATTATATTCACGCTCAAGCCGTTCCTGGATAATTTCAAGATGCAGCAGGCCGAGGAAGCCGCATCGGAAGCCAAATCCCAAAGCGACGGAAGTTTCCGGCTCAAACTGAAGAGACGCATCATTTAACTGCAGCTTTTCCAAGGCTTCCCGCAAATCGGGATACTTGGCGCCGTCTGCCGGATACATGCCGCAGTATACCATCGGGTTGACTTTTTTATACCCCGGAAGCGCCTGATCACAAGGACGCGCCGCATCTGTGATTGTATCTCCCACATGGGTTTCCTTTAAATTTTTTATACTTGCGGTCAGATAGCCGACCATACCCGCGCTCAGTTCATCACACGGAATAAACTGCCCTGCGCCAAAATAGCCGACTTCCACAACATCAAATTCCGCGCCTGTGGCCATCATACGCACTTTTGTGCCTTTGGCGACTTTTCCATCCCGCACTCTGAAAAAGACGATGACGCCTTTATAAGAATCATAGACGGCATCAAAAATCAGTGCTTTCAGCGGCGCATCCGGATCGCCGTCCGGCGCCGGTATCTTCATAATGATCTGTTCCAGCACTTCATCAATATTCGTACCGTTCTTCGCCGAAATTCTCGGCGCATCGTGGGCTTCAATACCGATCACATCTTCAATCTCCGCCACGACTCTGTCAGGATCGGCGCTTGGAAGATCAATTTTATTGATGACAGGCATCACATCCAGATCATGATCCAGTGCCAGATAAACATTTGCCAGTGTCTGCGCTTCGATGCCCTGAGCCGCATCAACGACAAGAATTGCTCCATCACATGCCGCCAGACTTCTTGATACTTCATAATTAAAGTCTACATGTCCCGGCGTATCAATTAAATTGAAAACATACTCTTCGCCGTCTTTTGCCTTATAGATGATACGCACAGCCTGAGATTTAATCGTAATGCCCCGCTCCCGCTCCAGTTCCATATTATCAAGCACCTGAGCCTGCATCTCACGGCTCGTCAGTAATCCTGTTTTTTCAATAATTCTGTCTGCCAATGTCGATTTGCCATGATCGATATGGGCAATAATACAAAAATTTCTGATTTTACTTTGGTCTATACTCAAAAAATCACAGCCTCCTGTCTGCATAACTTATCTTCTGCTTCTGCCGTCATATTGGCGGCTTTACATACAGAGTATATTATAGCATATAAAAGGTTTTTCATACAAGCAAAATCACGTTCCCGACAGCACACTGTATAAAATATCCGCCAGCGGTTCCATGGCATTTTGCACTTCCTCAACCGTATTGGTCTGAGCGCCGCATTCGACCAGCAGTGTTCTCGGAGCTACATGCATATTATAGCGGTAAGATCTCAAATAAATGCGTCTCGTAAAATCCGGATATTTTTCGGCAGCTTTTAGCTGAAGCTGGAAACTGAACGCCAGATTGTCCGTCAAATAAGGATTTTGTATATACCCGCTCGTGCCTGAGGCAGCGCTTCTGCACAATCCGTTAAAAAACATAATCTGTGCGGTCGGCTTTCCATTTATCTGAGTAACAAGGTGAGTATCTTCATTTACACCATCTCTATGTAAATCAATGACCACTTTAATCGAAGGGTTTTCTTCCAAAATCTGTTCAACGACCGGCAGAGCCAGCGAATACGCTTCACTGCGGTCCAGCACGCCATCGATCATATCATAAACCCCTTTGTCGTGATACACACTAACCCCGTATTTTTCCTCAAGAATCTCTGTCAGTGTATTGCCCAGCCCGATGACCGTGCCATATTCATCTCCCGGGACACTGTCGGCAAAGGTTTCCTGCGAATGGGTGTGGTAAATGAGCACTTTCGGCTCATCACCTGCCAAATCCATGGTCAGATCTTTGCCGAGCAGAACTTCAGGGTTAATGACCGAACGATCACAGGATGTGGACGCATCAACGATAAAAAACTGATTCATCACAAAATTGTAGTCCAGCAGGGAAGACATGGGATAAACCGTCCCGGATACGTTGGACGATACAGCCGCCTGCGCAGATACTGCATCTTCATCATGGTCCTTGTCTGCACCGCTTTCTCTTGCAGCCGCATTTTCTTTTTCAGCCTGTTCTTCAAGATTTTCCTGAACTTTTGCCGCATTTTCTTCACTGACTCTATTTAAATCTGTCCGGCTCGGATAATATTCATCGGCTATTTTTATTTTCCCCGAAGCCTGTTCATAAATATACGCCGCCCCCGGAAACAAACACTGCTTTACGAGCGCGGCGCTGTTTTCAAAAAAACTTCCCGAATCATTTCCTTCAGTATAATTAATGCCCGGAAAAACCGCCTGAAATAAAAAACGTGCAGGACTGCCGTTAATCTTGATCTGGAATGCCATCAGGGCACACAAACAAAATCCGCCTGCCCGCCAAAGTCTCAGTCTGTATTTGCCGTATCGGAACGCCATCTTTTTCACTTCCTATCTGCTTTCTGCCAGACACCGGCAGCCAAGATGCTGTCTTTCTTGTACACCGATGTTATCTTTAATCTATTATATTCTCCGGCATCGCAGATATGCTCATACCGCTAAACGGCATGACAGAGTGAATTAATCGCCTCCGATACGGTATAGCTGATACGTCCGATGGTCTCATCAATATCTTTCGGTGTAACAAACATATCCGCCATAGACGGTTCCATCAGTTCCCTCATTAAATAATACTTCTCCTGTTCATCAAAGTCTTTCACCGCATCATAAATCTCGTGGAGCTTCTTCTGATTTTCCAGCACATGCAGCATTCCTGTCATCGTATCGCTGACAATCGTTGCCGCATCAATAACCGTCGGAATACCAATGGCAATGACCGGAATGCCAAGCGTGTCTTTTGTCAGTTCATTTCTGTAATTACCTACACCGGCGCCCGGGTGAATACCTGTATCCGTCAGCTGGATTGTCCGGTTCAGCCTCTTCGTGCTGCGTGCTGCCAGCGCATCAATCACAATCAGCACTTCCGGCGCCGTCGATTTTATAATTCCCGAAATAATTTCCCTGCCTTCCATACCTGTCTGAGCCATGACGCCGGGCGCAATGGCGCTGACATTGCCCAGTCCCTTTGTCACCTCTGTATCCTGCCCGTAGGCTTTGATCAAATGCCGTGTAATAAAAAGATGTTCAATAGTCAGCGGCCCAAGGGCATCCGGCGTAATCTCCCGGTTGCCGATCCCCGCCACAAGAATTTTTTTCTTTTCAATGCCGGGAAGCAGTGTTTTCAGCTGTGCCATCAGCACGCCGGTGATTTCCCTGTGATAATCTTCATCCGGCTCGCCCAAATGGGGCGTTTCCAACGTAATGTATGTGCCCTTTGGCTTATGAAGCCGCTGTTGGCCGGCCTCATTGGTCACTTGGACTTTAGTTACTAGAATATCGTTGTCCTTGTCATAAAACTCTTCAATATGAATGCCGTCTGAGGACCGACGGCCGCCGGTATAGTATTCTGCTGCTTCCAGCGCAATATCTGTCCGCACTGGCGCCGCTTTTTCCCACATTGCTTTCATCTTCATCCATCTCCTTCGTCCGCTCATATATCGCTGTCTGTATGCACATATTTTTCTCCAAAACATTTCAGATTATGTATTGACAATACCTCTGATTTCAACTATTATATTAGCAGTGTGTTTTCGTAAACGTCCGTGTCCGCATTGCGAAAACCAATGAATATAATCACAACCTATCAAGATATGAAATTTTTTCGGAGGTGCAAAACATTGGCTAATATTAAATCAGCTAAGAAAAGAATTTTAGTAAATCAGACAAAAGCAGCAAGAAACAAATCTATCAAATCAAGTGTAAAAACAGCAATCAAGAAAGTGGATGCAGCAATCGCCGCTAAAGACGTTGAAGCAGCAAAGGCAGCTTTATTAAACGCTACAAGCGCCATTGATAAAGCAGCATCTAAAGGTGTTTATCACAAAAACACAGCTTCCAGAAAAATCAGCCGCTTGAATTTAGCTGTAAATAAACTTGCTTAATTGACATAAATTGATATTGATCATATAAAAAGCCATGTGACCAAACCCTCTGTCACATGGCTTTTTTGTTTAATAATCAGGCGCTGTAGCGGATAATGATCAGTTCCACCGCCATCTGATCGTTCATGATACCGGTCTTTACTGCTTCCTCGCTTCTGACACAGTCAGTCAGTGCTTCTTTTAATTCTTCAATGCTGAATTTTCTCGTCAGTCCCATATTCTTTCTGACGACAAACTCTTTCATTCCTGTCCTTTCTGCGATTATCTGGGACGAAAACCCCTGAACTGCCAATTCCTTAATTTGCAGCAGCGTATTAAACTGTCTGGCAATGAGATAAAGAATCCGCATAGCCGGCTCTTTCAGCGTCAGAAGATCGTCATAAAGACGGAGCGCTTCCCTCTGCTTTTTCATCGCAACATTGTTGATCATCTCAAAAATCTTATTCTCCGTATGCACAGAACATATCTGAGCTACATCATCTTCGTCAACGATATCCTTCCCGACTGTATAGCAGAGCAGCTTTTCCAGCTCCTGCCGGATATTTTCCATATCATTATCCACAGTATCTAAAAACTTTTCTACTGTCCTTTCAGATACATTTTTCCCTTCTTGGCGGATAATACTCCCAATCCACCGTTTCAATGTCTTTTCATCAGGACTCGCCATATTTGCGGCATAACCGACGCTGCTGACTGTTTTATAAAGCTTATTGCGCTTATCAGCGTTTTCCTCCGCAAAAATTATAAATGTAGTATCCGGCATCTGTTTGATATAGTCGGCCAATTCATCCTGTGATGACGAAAAAAACCCGCTGTTTTCAATAATGATCAGCCTGCGCTCGGCAAAAAACGGCATGGTTTCCGCAAGGCTGATGATACTTTTCACATCGAGCCCTTTGCCTTCAAAATAATTATAATTCATCGTGTCGTCATCGCCGATGAGGGCAGTTTTTAACTTATCTCTGTATTGCTTTCTCAAATAGACTTCCGGCCCATACAAAAGATAAACATTTTTAAATTTTCCCGTTTTAATATGTTCATTCAGTGTCCGCATGAACTTCCTCTGCCTTCATTTCCTCATTCACTGCCGCTTCGCAGCTTCTCATCGCTTCAATGGTTTTTGCAAATAATTCATCCAGTTCCCATCCAAGCATCTGCGCGCCCTGACGTATGACATCTCTGGAACATCCGGCAGCAAAGCGTTTGTCCTTGAATTTCTTTTTCAGACTTGATACTTCCAGATCCATCACACTTTTGGACGGCCGCATTTTTATGGCCGCTCCCACAAGGCCAGTCAATTCATCGACTGCAAACAGCACTTTTTCCATCTGATGGGTTGGCACCTCATCACTGCACAGACCGTATCCATGGCTGCACACTGTATGAATAAAATCATCGGAAGCACCGATTTCTTTTAAAAGTTCCGGCGCTTTCTGACAATGCTGCTCCGGGTACATCTCAAAATCCACATCATGGAGAAGTCCTGCAAGTCCCCAGTAATCTGCCTGGTCACCGTAACCCAGTGTCTTGGCAAACCATCGCATCACACCTTCCACCGTCAGACCATGGAGCAGATGAAACGGTTCTTTATTATATTTTTTAAGCAGTTCCAGTGCCTGTGCTCTCGTAAATGTCAATTCCATGAAAATCCCTCCTGTAAATTCTGTCTTTTAAGCTATACTACCGTTATTTTTTCGGATTGTCAATGGCCGCAAAATCGTCCAGATTGATCATCTTTGTCGCTATTTTTTCAGCGAACCTCCTGTCGTGCTCCACAAAAAGCATGGTCGGTCTGCCGGACAAAATCATCTCTTCAATCTGCATTCTGGAAAAAATATCGATAAAATTCAGCGGTTCATCCCATATATACAAATGGGCCTTTTCACAAAGACTGCCTGCGATCAGCACCTTCTTTTTCTGACCTTCGCTGAAATCTTCCATACTTTTTTCAAATTGGACACGTTCAAAATCCATTTTCCGCAAAATTGCTTTAAACAGACTTTCATCAATATCTTTCTGCCGTGCATAATCTGTCAGACTGCCTTTCAAATGATCTGTGCGCTGCGGGACATAGGATATTTTAAGGCCGCTGCCAATCTGGATCTGTCCTTCATAAGTCAGATTTTGTATTTCCCCAATATTTAAAATCATTTTGAGAATACTTGATTTGCCACATCCATTGGCACCGCAAATCGCTATACGATCACCTGTATTGATTTCAAAAGATACATTGTCACATAAATGCCATCCTTCATAACCGAAACTGACTTTATTAAACCATATCAGCCGCGGTGCGTGATATTTTAACGGAGACAGCTTCAGGGCATCGGTTGTCTCCACATTTTTCAAAAGCTGCTTTTTATCTTCGATTGCCTGATTTTGCCGCCGTTCCAGATTTTTGCGCCGCTGCTGCATCCGTCTTGATTTCTCTCCGATATACGATCTGAGACCGATATTTTTTTCATATTTTATTTGCTGCTTATGTCCGATTTTCGTTGATTCTACGCGATCTGCCCACTGGCCGGCCTGACTTGCCGATGCTTTCAGCCTGTATATTTCTTTTTTCAGACGTTCATTTTCAGCCATCTCAAAATGATCCTGACGTATTTTGTTTTCATACCATGACGAAAAATTGCCTTGCTGAACTTCAATATTTGTTTTGTTGATGGATAAAATATGATCCACACAGCCGTCTAGCAGCGTTCTGTCATGGGAAACGAGAATAAAACCTTTTTTTGAGTTCAAATAATCTTTAATGATTTCCCGTCCGGCCATATCCAGATGATTGGTCGGCTCATCAATCAGCAAAAAATTATCTTCCCGCATAAACAGCATTGCCAGAAGCACTTTCGTCTGCTCTCCGTTGGACAGTGTTTCAAAAGGTCTGTAAAGCACTTCATCTGTAAGCTTTAACTTGTTCAGTTCTTTCTGCAGCCTCCAGTATTCAAACTCCGGAACAACAGTCTCCGCAATATCCACGGCCATGGCTTGGGGATCACTGACGTGAAATGGAAAATAGTCAAAATGGACATTGGCGCTGATCGTACCGGAATATTTATATTTCCCCATTAAAAGATTTAAAAACGTGGTCTTGCCGCGGCCGTTCCTGCCTGTAAAGCCCAGTTTCCAATCAGTATCCAACATCAGTGAGACATTTTCAAAAACAGTATCATAACTGCCGTCGTAGGCAAATGTAAGATTTTGTACATGGATTAAAGACATATATCTGCCACCTCATTTCTGCGCGGTGCCTGCATGACCATCCATGTTGGATAGCTCAGTCCGGCAAATATCCGCTCATGCGGGCATGGCGGCTGCTTGCCGGTGCTTTTCCAATTAATTAAAAAAGGCTGTGGAATGAATCATCCCACAGCCTGCAAAACGCACACTGACACCGGATATGCTCAATCTGCACTCCGGTACATATGTCATGAATGATATTCCCTGCAATAAGCACCGCAAATAAACGGCATCTTAGCCGTCGTCTTTACGTTCAATTCATCTGCTTATCTGCAAGTATTCTTCATTCGTCTGACCTCCTGATTTCTAAAACTGGATGTATTATAGCAATTTGCCGCGCCTGTGTCAATCATACCGGCGCTATTTATATAAAAAGTTCTGTGCCGCTTTAACCTTCATGCCCCTCAGACTTTCTGCCATGATGCAATGAGTTGGTCCATCCACTGATTATACGCCTCATCCACCTGTTTTTCTTCAGGATGGCTGTCATACCATCTGAGCGAACGGGCCAGTCCCTCTCTCAGCGTAATACACGGATGATAGTCCGGCACAAAACGACGGATTTTTGAATTGTCAAACACACCGTTTTCTGACATATCGCCGTAAATACCCTCACCCATCTCAGGATACAGCTTTTGAATATAATCTGTAGGGATATGGACTATCTCCACTTTTCGGTTTAAAAGCCAGCCATATGTTTCCATAATTTCATTCCACGTCATCGGCATCTCGTTTGTTATATGGAACGCATGGCCGATGGCGGCAATATTTCCAAGCAGCCCGCAGATACCTTTGGCCAGGTCATCGCTGTGAGTCACTGTCCATAAAGAACGGCCTGTGTCATGAACAATCACCGGTTTTCCATCGAGAATTCTCTGAGCAAATGTCCAATGCGGCACCTGCCAGCCCATCAGCGGCCCTACAACAAGCTTTTTCTCGCCGTAAGTATGGGACGGGCGCACGATCGTCACCGGAAAATCATCTTCCCGATAGCGCTCAAGAAAATAAAATTCACATGCCATTTTATTTCTGGCATAGTCGCTGTACGGATTTTTAAGCGGCACATCTTCAGTAATCGGCGTTACAAAACACGGTTTTTGATAGACCGTACAGGAACTGATAAATATAAACTGCCGCACTTTGCCGTTAAAAGCTTCAAAATCCCTTTTGGCATCTTCCGGTGTATAGCAGATAAAATCAATCGCCGCATCGATATCAAGCCCTGCCACGGCATCTTTCAGCTGCGTTCCTTCATAAACATCGCACGGAATATGCCGCGCTCCCAAAGCTTCCAGTTCCTGATCTCCATGACGATTTAAAATGATCACTTCATGCCCCTGTGAAAGCCCCAGCTTTACAACAGAGGTGCTGATATTGCCGCTCCCGCCAATACATAATATTCTCATCTTTAAATACCCCCTTAAATATTGTGACGTTTTTCCATCTCCTGAACTTCTTCCATATAAGGAATGGACGGTACTGCTCCCGCTCTCGTACACGCCAGCGCCGATGCGCATACACACTGCTTCAAAATCTTTTCCATCGCCTCGCCGCGCACAAGGCCGGCAATAAAATAGCCTGTAAATGTATCGCCCGCAGCAGTCGTATCCACAGCTTTGACTTTGACAGCCTGCTGGCGGATACGCTGCACGCCTTCTGCATATAAAACACCCTCACTGCCAAGCGTCAGCACAACAGCCATCTTCGGGTACTTTTCAATAAGCGCTGAAACGACAGCCTCCGGATTTTCCTCGCCTGTCAGTGCTCTTCCTTCGGTTTCGTTGATCAGCAGCACCCCGACTTTCCCAAGATCACACGCTGCAATGTGACCGTCATAAGGAGACGGGTTAAATAAAATAACCATCTTCTTGGCGCTGCACGCCTCAATGATTGCTGCCGTATTGCTTACTTCATTTTGGATAATGACAAAATCGCCCTCTCCAAATTCCTCCAGTATCTCATGGATATCCTTCTGAGTGATCTGCCCGTTGGTTCCCGGATAAACAATAATGCAGTTGTCCCCGTCTTTATCGACCTGTATGATCGTGTGTCCGCTTCTGCCGGAAAGTCTGCGGACAAGATGTGTATCAATCTTTTCACTTTCCATGCAGCCGCACAGTTCAGCGCCGTCTTCGCCGACAGCACCTGCATGAAACACATGCAGCCCTGCTCTCGCGGCAGCCACAGACTGATTCAGCCCCTTGCCGCCTAAAAAAACATTCATCGAACCTGCTGACGCTGTTTCTCCTTTTTTAACCATATGATCCATCTGATATACATTATCATAGTTCAGCGAACCGATATTTAATACTTTGCTCATAACTTCTTCTGTAATTTATAAATTAAAAATCCTTGTTGCAATCATAAAATAAACAATAATCGAACATGTATCCACCAGTGTTGTGATCAGCGGCGCCGCCATGATCGCTGGATCCAAATGGACCTGCTTTGCCAGCAGCGGCAGCACGCAGCCAATCAGCTTGGATATAACAATTGTTATCATCAGCGACAGTGCGATCACCAAAGCCAGCTTCGGATCCTGATAGACAAACAAAATCCTCAGTCCATTGGCCGAAGCAAGTATCACTCCTACTATCAGCGAAATTCTGAATTCTTTAAACATCGCTCTGAAAATATCTTTAAAATGAATCTCGTCAAGGGCAATTCCGCGGATAATCAATGTAGAACTTTGGGACCCGCAGTTGCCTCCCGTGCTCATCAGCATCGGAATAAATGAGACAAGCGTTGGAACGACAGCGAAAGCATTCTCATAGTGTGTAATGATCATCCCGGTAAATGTGGCAGACAGCATGAGCACAAGCAGCCAGAAAATCCTGTTTTTCGCATGTCTGAATACTGATGTTTCAAAATAAGGCTTTTCACTTGGACTGATACCGCTCATTTTAGTCATATCCTCAGTAGCCTCATCTTTCATAACATCTACCGCATCATCAATAGTAACGATACCGACCATGAACTGATCGCCATCCAGCACGGGAATGGCAAGAAAATCGTACTTTGAAAGTATTTTTGCCACTTCTTCCTGATCGGTGTGGGTATTCACCGAGATAATCTCTGTTTCCATCAGTTCTTCGATAAGGACATCATCATCGGCGATCATCAGATCCTTTGCCGTCACAATACCGATCAGACGGCGCCTTTCCAGCACATAACATGTATAAATCGTTTCCTTATGGATTCCCGTCTGCTTGATGTACTGCATGGCCTGCCGGACAGTCATCGACTTATGCAGCCGCACATATTCCGTCGTCATAATGCTTCCCGCACTGTCCTCAGGATAATTGAGAATTTCATTGATCTGAACTCTGCGATCCTTATCCACATTTTTAAGAATACGGGTCACAAGATTGGCCGGCATATTTTCCAGAAGATCTACTGTATCATCAAGGAACAGTTCATCCAAAATATCCTTGAGTTCTTTTTCCGTAAAAGCCTCGACCAGTTTTGACTGCATCGTATTGTTCATATTGGCAAAAACGTCGGCGGCTTTGTCCTTCGGAAT
Source organism: Candidatus Scybalocola faecipullorum (assembly GCA_018716485.1). GTDB lineage: Bacteria > Bacillota > Clostridia > Lachnospirales > Lachnospiraceae > Scybalocola_A > Scybalocola_A faecipullorum. The sequence goes on along the minus strand of DVJY01000065.1, from coordinate 48,298 downwards.
CAGCCTGAAAGCTAAAACAAGCGCTTTTTCATCCAATTCGGCAAGGAGTGTTGCAATGTCCACTGCATTCATGACATTCAAAATACTTCTGACAGCTTTGAACTCTCTGGCTGCCAAAAGTTCCATAAAAATATCTCTGTTCATCGGATATTCTCCTTTTCTCTATTCTATTTTTACGATACGAATGATAACTGGCACCCGCGTCCATTACAAAACTCACCTGCCTTTATTGTTGGAATGATAAAAATCTCTTATTATTGTACGATGGCGGACATACCCTGTCAAGGTATGTCCGCCGTTTTATTATTTATGATACAGCATTTTTTTCCTGCTTTGACGCAAACTGAGAATTATAAAGTTTCTCATAAAAACCTTTCTTTGCCAGCAGTGATTCATGTGTTCCCTGTTCAACGATATCTCCGTTCTCAATCACAAGAATCAGATCGGCATTTCTGATCGTCGACAGACGGTGGGCGATAACAAAGGATGTCCTTCCCTGCATCACCTTCTGCATAGCATCCTGGAGCATCTTTTCCAAACGGGTATCCACAGAGGAGGTTGCCTCATCAAGAATTAGAATCTGCGGATCTTTCAGAACCGCTCTCGCAATCGTCAGCAGCTGCTTCTCCCCTTGAGAAATATTATTGGCTTCCTCGTTGATCATAGAGTCATAGCCGTGCCCCAGCGTCTGGATAAAATGATGAACATTGGCCATCTTGGCCGCATCGACAACTTCATCTTTTCTGGCATTTAAACGTCCATACCGGATATTGTCACCGATCGTCCCTGAAAACAGCCATGTATCCTGAAGCACAAGGGAGAACAGAGATCTTAAATCTTCTCTGTCCATATCCCGGATATCGATACCGTCAATTTTAATAGAACCGCCTTTGACATCATAAAAACGCAGCAGCAAATTCATCAGTGTTGTCTTGCCGGCGCCTGTCGGCCCTACAAGTGCGACCATCTGCCCCTGTTTTGCCGTAAAGCTGACATCTTTCATCAATATTTTATCATCTTCATAGCCAAACTGCACATGTTCAAAAGTAACATTACCTTTAATCTTCTCTTTATCAACAGCCACTGTCCCTTTCTGAACTTCTTCTTCTTCGTTCAGCAGTTCAAAAATACGGTGCATTGCCGAAAAAGACGACTGCACTTGTGCAGACAGCTGCGAAATCTGAGACAGCGGGTCATTAATCTGCCAGATATAACGGATAAAAGCCTGAAGATTACCTACAGTCAGCGTGCCGCCGATGACAAAAAAGCAGCCGACAACCGCAATAATTCCGATGGTCAAATAAGTCACCAGCGATATAAAAGGCGAAATCATTGAGGACATAAACTGTGCCTTAAATGATGCGCCGCACATACGGTTATTGACATCTTTAAATCTATTAACAGCATCTTCCTGCTTATTATATAAAATAACTTCGTTGAAACCGCCGTACATTTCCGTAATTGTTCCGTTCAATTCTCCCAGCGTCTGCTGCTGAAGGTCAAAAAGTTTCTGCGACCGGCTCACAAAAAAGCGGGTAATCAGCAGTGAAAGAGGAATAATAATCAGTGCGATGACTGTCATCAGCGGATTGATGCGAAGCATCATAATAATAACAAATATAAATGTCAGCACCGCCGAAAATACACGCTGGAGTGTCTGCTGCAGCGCATTGCTCAGCGTATCCACGTCGTTGGTCACTGTACTGAGGACATCACCGAAAGCCCTGTCATCAAAATATCGGACCGGCAAAAGCTGTATTTTCTTTTGAAGGGCAGCTCGGATATCGTGCATCGTCTGCTGGATCGCATCTGTCAAAAAAATTGCTGTGATCAGCTGAGAAATCGTTTTGATCAGATACAGTATACCGAGTACAGCCATAATCTGAAACAATATATTAAAATGCACATAAGCGCCTTCGGTGCCTTTGATGATCGCTTCAGCATCTTCTGCCAGCTGTGTTGTAATCATACCTTCGACTGTCGGATTCAGAGCAAAGGTAATATTGGCGACAAACACCATGAACAGAGCCAACCCCAGTTTCAGCCGATACGGCTTCACAAATGTCATCAGCTGACTGAGGCAAAATTTCCAATTAACTTTCTTTTTATTAAGCGAGTCGTTTTTGTTTTGATTCATTTCAGCCATTTGCCAATTCCTCCTCACTTAACTGAGATGCCGCAATTTCATGATAAATACGGCATGTTTTCAAAAGTTCCTTATGGGTTCCCATACCGGCGATCCTGCCCTCATCAAGTACGATAATTCTATCAGCATCCATAATCGTAGAGACTCTCTGAGCAACAATAAGAACAATGGCATTTTTCACTTCATCTTTGAGCGCACACCTCAATTTGGCGTCTGTCTTAAAATCAAGCGCTGAAAATGAATCGTCATATATATAAATCTGAGGTTTGCGCACAAGCGCTCTTGCAATGGACAGACGCTGTTTTTGTCCGCCCGAAACGTTCGTCGCTCCTTCTACAATTTTTTCCTCAAATTGATTCGGTTTAGCCATAATAAAATCATATGCCTGGGCAACTTTTGCCGCATGGATAATTTCTTCCATTGACGCATCGCTTTTTCCGAAACGGATATTATCAGCAATCGTCCCGGAGAACAAATTAGCTTTCTGCGCCACAAATCCGATGGCATCCCTCAGTTTTGTGACATCCCAGTCTTTGACATCTTTGCCGTCGATCAGAATCCTTCCGGCGCTGACATCATAAAATCTCGGTATGAGGTGGATAAGCGTACTTTTACCTGAACCTGTGCTTCCGATAAAAGCGACGGTTTCTCCTTCACAGGCCTCAAAAGAAATATTTTTAAGCACAGCCTCCTCTCCATCCGGATAAGCAAAATCCACATGATCAAAAATAATACTGTGCATATCTTCTGTCTTTCCCTGCTTTGGCTCGTTATGAATACTTGTCTCCGTATTAAGCACTGCCATAATACGTTTCGCCGAAATATTTGCTCTCGGATACATCATAAAAACCATGCAGAACAGCATAACTGAAAACATTGCGTGAAATAAATATTCCATAAAAGCAATCAGCTTTCCGACCTGAAGCGAACCGCTGTCAATCATAATGCTAGCCACAAAGTAAATAGCCAGCGCCGCAATATTCATCAGCATAAAAAAAACCGGTTCCGTTGATGACATCAGCTTAAACAGCCCTTTGGACTGGCGCATAAAGTTTTTATTTTCTTCATCAAAACGCTCCGATTCATAAGCATCATTGTTAAATGACCGGATTACACGGATTCCTGTCAGATTTTCTCTGAAAATACGGTTGATGCTGTCCAAAGACCGCTGCTGCCGCTCACTGATCGGTCCGGAAACTTTTCCGACAATAATCACGCCGAGTATGATAATCGGTACTGTTGCCGCAATAATCAGAGACAAATTCATTGACGCTGAAAACGTCAGCGCAAAACTGACGATAATCATCACCGGTGTCATCAGCGCCGTCCTTAAAATAACATTCATAAAGTTCATAATCTGAAATGCGTCGTTGTTTGTTCTTGTAATCAGCGATGCCACGCCGAACTGATTCATCTCATCATGAGAAAAACCCTGCACACGTTCAAAGACGTCATTTCTGATATCTCTTGTCACAGAAGTGGAAATCCTTGCGCAGCAATAACCAAGCAGTATTGTTCCTGCAACGCCGATGACAGAGATTACTGCAATCACAATGCCCATTCTTATAAGATACCCTGTGTCCTGAAGCAGTACCCCCTGATCGATCATATCTGAAATGATTGTCGGGATTCCAAGTTCCACAAGGGCAAAGCCGAATACTGAGCAGATATTCAGCACAAATAACCCCTTATAGCGCTTTAAATAGCGCAGTATCAGTTTCATAAATCCTCCTTTGTATCTCCCTTTAATTTTCTGTCCGTCTTCCCGGCAGCAGGCGGGCAGACAGCATGGCGATATTGTATCACAACCGACTGTGCCCGGCAAGAGGATACGGCCATAATCATGCCTTGATTTGCCTGAAAGTTAATGCTATGATAGGATTAGTTGATGGCAGCGCAAAACAGACGCTTTTTTACGCTGCCGGCCGCATGTTGTTATTCAGAAAGGAATTCCGTCATGGCTCAGTTTTGGAACGAAAAACGTTACCATTCTCTTGATTTTCATATGAATCAGACTTTCGGAGATAAAATCTATAAAATTGCCGTCGACGGCGGATTTACATGTCCTAACCGCGACGGCACAAAAGGATGGGGCGGCTGTATTTTCTGCAGCGCAGGCGGCTCGGGGGACTTTGCCGCATCAAGACAGCTTAATATCCGCAGTCAGATTGATTCCGGAAGGAAGCTGCTGTCAGGCAAGCATACCGGTTCAAAGTACATGGCCTATTTTCAGGCTTTTACAAATACTTACGCGCCGGTTTCCCTGCTTCGGAAGCGTTTTACCGAAGCTATCATGCAGCCAGACATTGTCGGTCTGTCCATTGCGACACGCCCTGACTGTCTTCCTGAAGATGTTCTTTTACTTCTGGCCCAATTAAATTCAATTAAGCCAGTGTGGGTGGAACTTGGACTCCAGACTATCCACGAAAAGACAGCCTGCTTTATCCGAAGAGGCTATCCGCTCTCTGTATTTTCTCAGGCAGCGGCCAAACTTTCCCAATACGGCCTGGAAACGATCGCCCATGTGATTCTGGGTCTTCCCGGCGAAAGTGAAGACGATATGCTCGCCACTGTCTCATGGCTGGCGAAACAGCCGATTCAGGGCATCAAACTGGCGCTGCTCCATGTATTAAAAGGCACTGATCTTGGAGATATCTATATGAAAGAACCTTTTTTACTGCCAAGTATGGACAGTTATATTGACATCGTTATCCGATGTCTTGAGATACTTCCGCCGGAGATAGTGATTCACCGTCTGACCGGCGACGGTCCGAGAAAGCTGCTGATTGCGCCGCTTTGGAGCACTGATAAAAAGAACATATTGAACACGCTTCAAAAAGAAATGAAATTAAGAAATACATGGCAGGGCCGCCTGTATGCAAAGGAGGATTCATAAGCATGACTGACGCCTTAACTTTATACAAACTGATTATTTTATATATGCTTGACCGGGTGGACTTCCCGCTGACTAATTCACAAATTTCCGAATTTATCCTTGACAAAGGCTACACCGATTATTTCAAACTTCAGCAGGCAATTTCAGAATTAACTCAGGCCGAGTTTATACATGTGAAAACTATCCGCAATAGTTCCCACTATATGATTACAGATGCCGGTGAAGAAACACTGAGCTACTTTGGAAAAAATATTTCCGAGGCTATCCGAAGCGAGATTGATGAATTTTTGACTGAACACAAATATCAGCTGCGCAGCGAAAATGAAACTCTGGCTGATTATTGGAAAGAAGCGCCGGATCGCTATATCGTCCGCTGTGTTGTCAAAGAAAAAGGCCAGCCGATCGTAGATATCCAACTGGCCGTGCCTGATAAAGATCAGGCAGTTATCATTTGCGATCACTGGCGCGAGAAGAACAGTGATATATATAACTATCTCGTCAAAACACTTTTCGTATAAAAGCGTCTGACAACCAATGCCGACACTGTGCCAAATAGTATGCCAAGCAGTATTCCAGCCAAAATATCTGTCGGAAAATGAACATACAGATACATCCTTGAAAACGCAATCAATCCACCGAGAACAGCGGCGGCGATACCCCATGATTTTTTAAATACAAAAAGCGCCGCGGCTGCTTCAAAAGATGCCAGCGTATGTCCGGAAGGAAATGAATAGTCTTTCGGGCTGGCAATCAGCAGCAGCACATCTGTGCGGATCCAGCACGGACGGTCGCGGGCAATCAGAGACTTTAATATGCCGTTGCCAATAATCAGTCCCAAAACAAGTGAAAACAGTACTGCAATACCGCACGGGCGGTATTTTTTTATGCATATGAGTACCACTCCCAAAAGAATCCATATGATTCCCGCATTGCCTAGGGAGGTTATAAAAACCATCATTTTGTCTAAAAGCGGCCGATGCAGTGTCTGTATATAGTCTAATATTTCAAATTCAAATGCCATCTTCGTCACCTCTTATTGTGTAAAATTTTTATTTCAGCATCATCATAACATATATTTATTTATATTTCCATTTATTATAATATTTTTTTATTAATATATAAAAATAATAAAGTTTTCATCCGGAACATAATATAGTACATTAGCATTATGATTGATGCAACGAATTTATACGGAGGTATGGGAATGAACAGTGAAGAAAAAGCATTATTTAAAAAAGATCTGACAAAGTTTTACGAAATTACTCGAAAATTTTACCGCAGGGAACTTTCTGTAGCTGAATACAAAGGCCTGTCCGGCATTTTCGGCAGTTATGCACAGCGCGGCGGCACTGCCAGCATGCTCCGTCTGCGTATGACCGGCGGCGAAATCAGTGGGGAAAAATTATCTTTTATCGCAGACAGTATAAAAAAATATCATATACGCCTTGCCCATCTGACCACATGCCAGACAATCCAGCTTCACCATCTGAGTGAGTCTGATGTCTGCGCACTCATTGATGAAGCTTTTGATCACGATATTATCACAATGGGCGGCGGCGGCGACTTCCCGCGCAATGTGATGGCTTCGCCGCTCTCCGGCGTCCAGATAGATGAAGCTTTTGACGTGATGCCTTATGCAAAAGCTGCGGCAGATTTTCTTATGCCGTTTATTTATCGCGTCAAACTGCCGAGAAAGCTGAAAGTATGTTTCTCCAACAGCGCTCAAAATCTGACACACGCAACCTTTCGCGATCTGGGCTTTATTGCCAACGCTGACCATACCTTTGATGTTTACAGTGCCGGAGGACTTGGAAACAATCCGAAGATGGGCGTTTGTGTTGCCAAAGGTATTGCTCCGGAAAAAATTCTTTACTACATCAAAGCCATGATCGATACATTTACAGCCTACGGCAATTATCAGGTCCGCGGCCGTGCCCGCACCCGCTATATGCAGGATACGCTCGGCACCGAAGGTTATAAAAAAGCATATCTTGAAAAGCTGGAAGAAGTTTTCAAAAACGAATCACTGGATCTTCATGTAACACCGAAAGTCATTAGCAAAACAGGAACCTCCAAAGACTTTACCCATCCGAGAGTCACAGCGCAAAAGCAGCCCGGTTTATATGCTGTCTTTTATCAGCCGATCGGAGGCAACCCTGATCCCCTGCTGCTCTGCCGTCTTGCCGAAGTAATTTCTTCAATGCCGGACGTTGTCATCCGCCTGACGCCGTCTCAGGGCATGTATTTTATCAACTGTACACAAGATGAAGCACTCAGACTCATTGAAATGACCGGGGACAGCGCAAAAACGTTATTTGAAACATCTGTGGCATGTATCGGCAATGCAATCTGCCAGGTCGGCGCCAGAGATTCTCAGGCAATGCTTAAAGCATGTATAGACGCTGTACGTCCCGAAAATTTTGCTGACGGCGTCCTGCCTCAGATTCATATTTCAGGCTGCCCATCTTCATGCTCAGCTCACCAAATCGGTGCCATCGCTTTCCGGGGCGGTGTCAAGCAGACACCGGAAGGCCCGAAACCGGCATTTGCCATGTATGCAGGCGGCTGCGAAACACAGGGACACGAATCTTTCGGCCGTGAGCTTGGCATCGTTGCTGCAGATGACATTCCAAAATTACTTGTAGAACTTGGACGGACAATTGCTGTAGAAAACACAACCTACGATCAATGGATCAAAACTAACATCCGGACATTAGAAGCCATCGCCGCAAAATATATTTAAGCCAGAAGAAAGACTCAGCCTAAACATGGCAGATGTGACTTACATAAGTTACACCTGCCATGTTTTAAATTACCGCCGCAGTCCGCCTTCCAATTTTCTCACAGCATCCACTTCATCGATACGCTGCTGCATAATCTTCTTAATGACAAACCTGTAAACAATGATTGATACTAACGGACCTATAATATCCGAAATCGTCTCACTGAAAAATATCATTTTAGCTTCAAAAAATACCGGGATTAAAAATAACGCTATAAAGTAAACCAGTTTTCTAAAAAAAGACAGAGGCAGCGACAATCCCACTTTGGCGATTGCTGTAAAGCCGTCAACAATCTCATACTGTATTCCCAGCGGCAGCAGTGCCAATGTACTGACTCTGATCGCCCATACCGCCTCCCCGGCCAGTCCGGCATCACCGGTAAATAATCGGACAAATACCGGTCCCCCGAGCCATGCGGCTACCATCATCAGCGCTGTATATCCTAAACAAAAGCCGAAAATATACTTTTGAGCCCGCATCACCCGAAGCGTCTGTCCGGCACCGTAATTGTATGCCAGAATCGGCTGTGTACCGCCGCTGATACCTCCAAGCGGCATCGTCACAAGCAGCATAAAACTCTGGACAATCGTCGCACATGTAATAAGTATATCGCCCTGAACCGGACCGCCATAATGCTGAAGCACTGCATTCATAGCAATAATCATTACATTGTCAATGGCAATAATAATAAACGGTGTAAATCCAAGTGTCAGAACCCTCTTCATAATCCAAAATTTATAGCCGCCGAAACTGATTCTTATCGGCGGTGTCTTACTGAACAGAAATCCGAGCACAAAAATACAGCTGGCTATCTGCGACAGCACAGTTGCAATGGCTGCGCCCCGCACGCCCATATTGAAGACAAAAATAAAGACCGGGTCAAGAATAATATTAAATACAGCACCGATCATCACGGAAAACATACCTGTTTTTGCAAACCCCTGGCAAATAATAAACTGATTCATGCCTGTGGACAACAGCGCAAAAATCGTACCGATCAAATATGTTGAAAAATAAGCATCCGCATAGGGATACGTCTGGCTGCTGGCACCGAAAAGATACAGCATCGGCTCCCTGACGGCCATCACTGCAACTGTCAGTATCACTGACAGCACACAAAGCATCATAAAACAGTTTGCCAGAATCTGCTTTGCCTCAGTCTCTTTGCCTTCACCCATGCGTATACTCATCAGCGGCGAACCACCTACGCCGATCAGCGACGCAAAAGACGATATCATAGTTACAATCGGACCGCACACACCGACACCCGCCAGCGCCACGCTGCCAATTTCAGGAATATTGCCAATATACATACGGTCGACCACACTGTAAAGCACACTGACAAACTGCGCCAGCATACTTGGAACAGCAATTTTCCATACAAGTGTGCCGACATTATCCCTTCCGAGATTATTTTGTTTTTTCATCACAGTTTTCTCTGCTCCCTCATTTGTATTCTTTTTTGATCAATCCATCTCTTTCCCGTAGTATTTTAGCACTTTCCACGGGATAAGTACAGAGATAACCCGATGATTTTTGCATAATCTGTAATATACGCACATAATCTGTATAAATACTGACAGGCGGTGGATTATGGATCGAAAAGCTTCCAAAAGCGCCCGAATACAGCTGTTTTTTAAATGCGGCTGTATTATCTGTTCTCTCCTTCTGATTGGTTTCGCTTTCATTCGTTTTGTGATTCCATCAGTGAAAATCACAACAGCAGAACCTGAACGAAAAATTCCGATTTATTGTGTAGATACTGACCAAAAGCAAGTTGCTCTCTCATTTGATGCTGCGTGGGGCAATGAAGACACTCAAAGAATTCTTGAAATTCTTGCCGAAAATGATGTCAGAGCAACTTTTTTTATGACCGGCGGATGGGTTGAAAGCTATCCTGACGATGTCAAAGCTATTGCCGCCGAAGGACATGACCTTGGCAATCATTCTGAAAATCACAAGCAAATGTCTCAGCTGTCAGCGGACAGCTGCTGTGATGAATTAAATCAGGTTCATGAAAAGGTTCTGGCTTTGACCGGCATCAATATGTGCCTGTTCCGTCCTCCTTACGGCGACTACAATAATCAGCTCATTGAATCCGCGCAAAGTCTGAACTATTACACAATTCAATGGTCTGTAGACAGCCTTGACTGGATGGATCACACAGCCGACGAAATCGTCGATACTGTTTTAAATCACAAAAACCTGAAAAACGGGGCAATCATTCTCATGCACAACGGTGCCGAATATACAAAGGATGCACTTCCGAGAATCATCGCAGGACTAAAAGAAAAAGGCTACGCTCTTGTGCCTGTTTCACAACTGATCTATACTGAAAATTATCATACAGATATCACCGGCATGCAGATCCGGGATTGATGTTTGGAATTTCTAAGCAGGCGCTTCCTTAATCTTCCAGTCATTTCTCCTTGATTGTGCGGAAGCGCCTTGTACTTTTGGCGGTTTCAAAACACATGCCGAAAGTTAAGATTCTTTCAGCATCTTCTCCCACATTTTCAGTTTTTGGGCTGCCTCAGGATTTTGTTTTTCAAGACGCCGTTCCAGCTTTACTCTGCTTAATTTTAATTTTTCTATAACCTCCGGATGTTCTTTAGCCATCTGTTCCTCTATCTTATGACGTCGGTTTTCAATCAGCTGCATCACCGCTTTTCGGTCCTTCGTCAATGTTTCCGGCAATTCATCCAAATGCATTTCCAGACGCCTCAGCAATTCGTCTTCATCGATTGCCCCCGGATGCTTCCATGCATCAGCGTCCATCGGCAGTCCATGTTCGGCAAGCTGCTGCACATCCGCCAAATAATGCAGCGTATCCATAATATGACGAACTTTATTTTCAATCTGTCTGACAGCATCATCTCCGAATGCCCACGCAAATTCTTCCAGAGAATTTTCTTCTTCAGCAGGCAGCCATGAAATCTTTTCACTGTGCTGCTGACCGAGACCTTCCAAATGATATGGTTTTTCCATGCCTGATGCACTCAGCGCAGCCGTAATTGTACGGCGCACCATACCTTCCTCGATCAGATGCCCGATACCAAGCTTTCGCATCTCTGCATTCAGCTGATCCATATGTTCTGTAATAAAAAAGCGAATCCCTCTCCGCTTCAATTCTGCGGCCAGAGCTTCGATTTGATCTGCCGCAGTAATATCCATGCCTGTCACAGCCCCGGCATCAACGATAACCGTCTTCGTTTGATCCGTAATATTTTTCTCAATATCCTCCACAAAAATTTTTATATTGGCAAAATAAAGACTTTCACTGAACTGATAAATCACGGTATCTTTCAACTTATAGGCATGTTCGTTTTTCCGCAGATCATAGAATCCATCCCGTCCGGGAATAATTCCCAGAAAAGTTCTCGGCGGATTAATCGATTTAAGGATAACTTCCGCAAAAGATAAAATAATTCCGATAATCACACCGTAAATTGTTCCAAGAAGAAGCACCCCCAAACATGCGGCAATGAAAATATAAAATTCATTTCTGCTGACTTTAAACAACCGCACAGCCAAATGAAATTCGACAACATTCATCAGGGCGGAAATAACAATCGCTGCCAGCACAGGTACCGGAAGATAGCCGATAAATGCCGTGCCGAACAATAAAATAAGCACCATCGCCGCACACGCCGTCACTGAAACCGCCTGAGTTTTGCCGCCGAACTGTTCATTCATTGATGTCCTTGAAATACTCCCGTTGACAGGGCAGCATCCGGTCAGTCCTGCGGCAATATTTCCTGCTGCGCATGCAAGGATTTCTCTGTTCTCAACGATTTTATAATGATTTTTAAAAGCAAAGTTATTTTCAGAAAGCAGTGTTTCTGACATCACAACCACAGCAATCGTCAGGCTGGTCCCAGCAGCACTGCTTAAATCGATACCTGCCGACGAAGGTACTGACAACACCGGCAGTCCCGGTTCCACCGCGGATAAAAGACGCACACCATAGTCTTCAATGCCGAAAATCATCGACCCCGACACGCCGAGCGCCATCATAACGATAGACATAGGAAATTTTGGAAAAAATTTCTGCGACAGTCTGATACACACAAGTGCTGCAATTCCAAGAGCAATTGAAGGTGCATTGACATTTTTAAGCGTTTCGGCAATATGACCTATCAATTCGAACAATTCTCCTTCACCGGTAGTTCCTCCCAGTACTTTGGGTATCTGCATTAAAATAATGGTCAGACATATTCCGCTGATAAAACCGCCCATCACCGGTGTGGATATGTAATTCACAATCTTTCCTGCTCCCAGAAAATAAAAAACAAGCAGCCACACGCCTGACATTAATGCAATCAAAGGCACAAATGCCATCGCTTCACTGCTGCCTGCAGCAATTCCCGCCGAAGCAAGTGAAGCGCCCACAATAGCCGCAGGCGCCGCATCCACACCGAAAATAAATTGAGGCGACGTTGAAAAAAGGGCAAAACATAAGATTGGGAACACCGATCCGTACAGTCCGTAAACAGCCGGAAGACCGGCTACTTCTGCATATCCCATTGAAATTGGTATAGAAACAGCAGCAATAATGATGCCTGAAAATATATCTTTAAATAAATAGGCTTTTTTATAGCCTTTCAGTGTACTGAATAGACGCATGTCCATACCTCCAATTATTTTTCTCTATGCTTTTCATCAGAAGGCTCTGAAATTTTTTTAGCCGCCTGTTCAAAATTCCCCCTGATTTTGCACAATGAGGCATACAGCATTTCCAATTCATCTTCATCCATACATGCACAGATCATCTGATCTGCCTCTTTAAAAATAGCTTTTACCTCTTCTGCCTTCTTAACGCCCGCCTCTGTCAGCGAAATCAAAAATGAACGTCTGCACGAAGGATTGCTTTTCCGGGACAAAAGGCCGGCTTCCTCCAGCCGGTCCAATGTCCTTGACATTGTCGTCACGTCAAGCATACATAAATCTGCTAAAGCTTTCTGTGTCATCGGCCCCGAATCCAGAAGATTTTTTAAGATCCTCGGCTGCCCCTGTCCGGGCGTCAATCCGATCGTTCTGAACTGATGTCCGAAATACTTTCTCCGATATAATTCCACCTGAAATAAAATTTTTCTTATTTCTTCCTTTTTCACCAATATCACTCCAATTCAAACTGTCCGGTATACAGCTGATAATAACGTCCCCGGGCATCAAGCAGTTCTTCATGGCTTCCCCGCTCAATAATCTCGCCCTTTTCCAGCACCATAATGGCTTTGGAATTTCTGACTGTGGACAGCCGGTGGGCAATGACGAATACCGTTCGGTTTTCCATAATGGCATCCATACCTTTTTCAATCAGCCGTTCGGTTCTCGTATCGACGGAACTTGTGGCTTCATCGAGAATCAATACCGGCGGTCTGGCGATGGCAGCTCTGGCAATGGCCAAAAGCTGGCGCTGTCCCTGGGACAGATTGCTGCCGTCACCATAAAGCATTGTATCATACCCGTTGGGCAGTTTTCGGATAAAAGAATCCGCATTGGCCACTTTTGCCGCCCATTCGACTTCATCGTCAGAGGCATCCAACTTGCCGTAACGGATGTTATCCGCGATTGTTCCGGTAAATAAATGGGTATCCTGAATGACCATCGCCATTGATCTGCGAAGATCATCTTTGCGTATCCGGCGGATATCGATACCGTCATAAGTAATCATACCGGACTGGATTTCATAAAAACGGTTGATCAGGTTGACAATTGTTGTTTTTCCCGCACCTGTGGAACCGACAAAAGCAATTTTCTGTCCCGGCTTGGCATATAAAGAAATACCGTCAAGCACAGGCTTTCCCTTCGTATATTCAAAAACAACATTGTGAAATCTCACATCGCCTTTCAACGGAACGAGCCCGTTTTCTGTTTTCCATGCATAATCTCCGGTCACGCTGCCACATTCGCATATTTGACCGCCGTCATTGACCACACTGCACAGGGTTACGCTGCCTTCGTCAATTTCCCGTGCTTCTTCCATCATATTAAAAATTCTTTCCGCGCCGGACAGCGCCGACAGCAGGAAATTTACCTGCTGAGTAAATTGGTTAAGCGGCATCGCACTTTGTCTGACATAGACAAGATATGATGAAAGGCTGCCGATATCCATCAGTCCTTTAATGGCAAACAAACCGCCGACACAGGCAGACACCGCATAATTCACATAGGACAGACTCACAATTGTCGGCACCATCATACCCGCAAACGTCAGCGCATCCGTTGACTCTTTGCGGAAAGCTTCATTAAGTTCGCAAAACTTTTCAAAATCTTTTGCCTCATGGTTAAATACTTTTTCAACTTTCTGCCCGGCTGCCATTTCTTCTACAAATCCGTTAATTTTTCCCAGTTCAGCCTGTTGGCGCTTAAAATATTTTCGGCTTTTGCTTCCGTTGAATTTAATAAAAAACGCCATAAGCGCCAAAAACACAATAACAATCATCGACAGGCGGACACTGAGCACCATCATCATCGTTACAGTACCGAACAGCATCATAAAGCTTTGGATAATCATGGCAAAACTGTTGTTCATCGCTTCCTGAACTGTATCTATATCATTGGTAAACCGGCTCATCAGTTCACCATGGGTATAACTGTCAAAATATTTCAGCGGCAGCTTCTGAACATGCCGAAACAAATCTTCTCTGATTTCTTTGATGACTTTCTGCGCCGTTCTAACCATCAGCTGATTATAACCGAGCGTTGCAAGAGCGCCGCACAAATACATGACGCCCATAGCCGCAACCGCCTCAAGAAGCCCTTTTAAATCTCCCGGCATGATGAACCGGTTGATGACCGGCTTCAGAAGAAACGTACCCGCAATATTGGCTCCCGTACTGATCAGTACAAGTAATGCCACAAGAGCAAACAGCCATTTATGCATCCCAAGATAGCGCAGCAGATGCAGCAATGTTTTCTTCGTATTTTCAGGCCTTTTATATCCCACATATTTCGCCATTATAACTGCGCCCCCTCTTTTTGAGATTCATATATTTCCTGATAGATTTTATTATGTGTCAGAAGTGTCTCATGGGTTCCGATCTCACTGATCGTACCGTTATCCAAAAGTATGATCTGGTCGGCATGGCGGACCGAGGATATCCTCTGGGCAATAATAATCTTAGTCATCTCAGGCAGTTTTTGGGCGAGAGCCGTCCGGATCTTCGCCTCTGTCGCCGTATCCACCGCACTTGTGGAATCGTCAAGAATTAACACTTTCGGCCTTTTCAGGATCGCTCTGGCGATGCAGATTCTCTGTTTTTGTCCTCCGGAAATATTAACGCCTCCCTGTCCCATCTCTGTGTTATAGCCGTTGGGAAGCCTTCCTATAAATTCATCCACACATGCGATCCTGCATGCCTCCTTCACTTCTTCATCCGAGGCATCTTCCCTGCCCCATTTCAGATTATCTAAAAGCGACCCCGAAAACAGGGTATTTTTTTGAAGAACAACGGCGATGGCATCTCTTAAATGACGCATCGGATAATATTTGACCGGTACACCGTCAATTTTTACTGCTCCCTTTTGGACATCATACAGTCTTGGGATCAGCTGTATAAGTGTTGTTTTTGCCGAACCGGTCTGCCCGATAATACCGACTGTTTCTCCGGCGTTAATATGAAAGGAGACATCCGAAAGCACATATTCCTTTGCCTCTTTCCGATATTTAAACCAGACGTGATCAAACTCAATTTCTCCCCGGCGGACAGAAATATCTTTTGCCTCATCATCAGTCAGATCGATTTTTTCATCAATCACTTCCATAATTCTGGAAGCTGACGCCAGAGATCTTGTCATCATTAAAAATACATTTGAAATCATCATCAGGGAATTTAATATTTGAAGTACATAGCTTAAAAAACCGGTCAGTTCTCCAACCTGCATATCGCCGCTGCGGATCAGCCGCCCTCCGAATAAAAGAAGGGCAAGAATTGTGCCGTACATAACAAACTGCATGGCCGGCATATTCAGCGCTGACAAAGAAAACGCGCGCTGTGACTGCTGCTTTAAATTTGTATTTACCTTATCGAATTTATCAGCCTCATAGTTGCCGCGCACATATGCTTTTACAACGCGGATTGCCGTCAGATTTTCCTGAACAATGCGATTTACCGCATCAACTGCCGTCTGCATTTTTGAATACAGCGGACGCACTTTCACGATAATGATTGTCAAAAGCCCCGCCAGAAGCGGCAGAGCCACCAGAAAAACAACAGCAAGCCTGCCGTTGATTGAAAAAGCCACCGCTGTGGCTGACACAAGCATGACCGGCCCTCTGCAGAACGGCCGCATACCTGTTGATACAGAATTTTGAATATTTGTGACATCACTGGTCAGACGTGTCACCAGTGATGACACGCGGAAATGATCAATATTCGCAAAAGAATATGCCTGAAGCTTCTCGTACTCTGCTTTTCTCAGTTCCGCGCCAAGCCCCTGTCCTGCCAGCGCGGCAAATCGGGCGCTTCCTGCGCCGAGAACGAGCGCAAGCACCGCACATATCAGCATCTGCACACCTTTTACATAGATATAAGACTCATCGGCGTTTTGAACGCCGACATCCACAAGCCGGGCCATTAAAAGCGGCACGATCAGCTCAAAAACAGATTCTGCTGCAATACAGAACATTGCAAGAAATGCATATTTTTTATATTGATGCATATAAGAAAACAGCCGTCGCAGCATTATTGCACCCCCAATAGTTGTATATACAATTATTGTATTCACAATAAAAAATGCTGTCAAGCCGTATTCTGAATTAATTTACAGCCGGTTTTGCTTTTGGATAAATTTTCTGCATGCGTTCATCATCAAAATGCTCATCAATTATCTGTTCCAAAGCATTTTGCGGCGCAATACCTTTGTCCCGTCCGTCAGATCTGATCAGAGCCATCATAGATACTGCAATGTTCAGCGTCATAAAAATCACCATAACCCATGTAGCAATTTTTCCTGTGCGGACAGGAATTTTTTCAATCAGCCACGACAGCGCCGGATAGATCAACTTTATCCACAGCACTGCGGCAAATCCCCAGAAAAAGCAATACAGCAGATTCACTCTGCCTCCCAGATTAAATGCAAATTTACTATAATCCCAAAAAATCTTTCCGAAAACAACTTCCGTAAAAACACTGCATATATATTCATAGGCGCCTCCCAGCAGCGTGCCGATGACAAACAGCCGCACTTCCGACTTATCTCTGTCTTTATAAAGCAGCGCTGTAGCCAGCGCCATTGCCAGTCCCCATACAATACTGAACGGCCCCCATACAAGGCTGCTCCTGCTCATCCAATAGCCCATTGTCAGACGGCAGAACACCGTTTCCACAATATCTCCGAGAAATGAACCGATCATAAATATCCAGAACAGTTTATAAAAACCACATCCTTGAGCAAAATGGCTCCGGATGTTCATTTTCTGTGCCTTATGTCCCGCAGCCGGATATGCTTTCACAAGACGTCCGCTGACGTGAGTAACAAGCCATGTGCCAAGGGCATACGTCCACCTTGAAACGGCATGATTCCACTGACGGACCGCAGGAATATCCTTTTGAATATGCAGCAGCGCTGCAACCGCTGTCGTCAGATCGATAACCGCCACTGCCGCCAGCACCCACATAAGCATATGCGCCGCCGCCGATGGTATCAGATGATAGACCGCCGACGCAATATGATTGCCGAATTTCATGGCCGTAAAACCTAAAATTCCCCAAAGCACAGAATTTTGCAGACATATGTATCCATCAAAATTAAACTTTTTACCGGAATAATCCCACCATTTATGATGACTGACCCGTTCCAGCACAAGACCGGTCAGCCACTCAATCAATGTTGCCTGAATGGCGCATCCGAGAAAAAGAAAAAACCACTGATCCTGAAGTTCCCACAGCGTCACCGCCATCAATACAGCGGCAAATCCGTAAATAAAACAAAACGGTCCGGTAAAAAAACCTTTATTGATAAATCGTTTTTTCTTCACAGAACCGGCCACAGTTTCGATAACCCATCCGAAAAATGAGTATATAAAAAACAGCCACATCAACTCGTAACCCGAAAATTTCATACTGCACAGCCCCTTTCTATCTTGCCACTATTCACAATACATGATGTATATTATTTATTTATTAAGGTTTTATAATTTTTCCTTAAAATTTTACAATATTCGACCATTCCGCAGGCTTTTCCTCCGCCGCCCCGGCAAATGGCACGCTTGACAAAAAAATTTTTTTATCCCATAATATTTCCAATAATACACTGTGAAGAAGGAGATGGTGCTTATGAGACAATGTATGGATTCGGCGAACTTGCATCGCCGATTAAAAAAAATTATCGGACAGGTTCAGGCCATTGACCGTATGATTGATGAAGATGTCCCGTGCGAAGATATCCTCTCCCAGATCAATGCCGCAAAATCCGCTCTTCATAAAGCGGGTCAGATTGTGCTTGAAGGCCATATCCAGCACTGTGTCAGAGACGGCATCGAACATGGCGACGCCGATCAGACAATAGCCAATTTCACAAAGGCTGTGGAACGTTTTGCCAATATGAAATAATCCTGTCTTGACAAATTATACCCATATGGGTATAATTTTTTATAGTTTATTATACCCATACAGGTATATGTATTTATTCAGGAGGTATCTTTATGAAACGGCTTGAACAACTTTTAGATTTCGGCGGCACCCGGCGGGATATTATTTTTCTTATCATTTCGGGCGCAGCGCTTCTTGTCAGCCTTACCGGCTTTCCTAAACTTCCTTTCAATGCTGCATGGATCGCTATTATCTTATGCGGTATCCCCATTATTCTTGAAGCGTTTATCGGCCTTATCACTGCTTTCGACATTAAAGCTGATGTGCTCGTCTCCATTGCCCTGATCGCTTCTGTGATTATCGGCGAAGATTTTGCCGCAGGCGAAATCGCCCTGATCATGCAGCTGGGCGCTCTTCTGGAGGATCTTACTGTATCCAAAGCCCGGGCCGGCATTGAAAGACTTGTCCATCTGACACCGCGGACTGCACGGAGGATTTCCGGTAATCAGGAAGAAATCATCCATGCTGATGATGTTTTGGTCGGCGATGTGCTCCGCGTCCTTCCGGGCGAAACAATTCCTGTGGACGGTATTATTCTTTCAGGCGAAACCGCTGTCAATCAGGCAGTTATGACAGGGGAATCTCTGCCGGTCGATAAAAGCGCCGGAGATGATGTTTCCAGCGGTACAGTCAATCAATTTGGAACTTTTGATATGAAAGCTTCAAAAGTGGGCGAGGACAGCGCCATTCAGCGCATGATCCGTCTTGTACAATCCGCCGACGCCGGCAAAGCAAAAATTGTAGGCATTGCCGACCGCTGGGCCACATGGATTGTCGTCATCGCTTTATCTGCAGCCGCACTGACATGGCTCATCAGCGGTGAAATTATCCGCGCTGTGACCATCCTTGTCGTATTTTGCCCATGCGCCCTCGTCCTTGCCACCCCCACAGCCATCATGGCCGCCATCGGCAATGCCACAAAGCACGGCTTTCTCGTCAAAGAAGGGGATGCCCTTGAGCGTCTTTCAAAAGTGTCTGTCGTCACTTTTGACAAAACAGGCACACTGACTTACGGCACACCTCAGGTAACTGCTGTATGCAGCTTTGACCGTACAGTTTCTGAAGATGATCTCTACGCTTTTGCCGCTTCTGCCGAACTGCGCTCCGAACACCCGCTGGGCAAGGCCATCGTCCGCTGTTTTCAGGCCAAAACAGGCAGGCAGCCCGATCAGCCTCAATCCTTTAAAATGCTGCCCGGCCGTGGTGTTTCCGCCGTCGTCGGCTGCCGGGACATTGCTGCCGGAAACCTCTCATTTATGGCCGAAACTGCCGCAGTGCCTGACAGTTGTATACGTCAGTCCGCTGATCGTTATTTACAGGAAGGATGTACTGTCATTTACATCAGCATTGACAAACAGCCGGCCGGATTTATCGTACTGGCCGATACACTGCGGAAAAATGCCGCTGATGTCATTGCCAATATCAGTGCTGCAGGCGCACAGCCCGTCCTTCTGACCGGCGACAGTGAAAATGCGGCGGCACATATTGCCGGACAGCTTCATATGACACACTATAAATCCGAATGTCTGCCCGAAGACAAGCTGACTTTTATTGATGAAAATCAACGGTCCGGCCGTCTCGTATGTATGATCGGCGACGGTATCAATGACGCGCCGGCACTAAAAAAAGCCTGCACCGGCATTGCTATGGGCGGCGCAGGCAGCGACATCGCTTTGGATGCCGCTGATATCGCACTGATTAATGATGATATTAAAGAACTTCCTCATTTACTGATGCTGTCCAGACGGATGATGCTGACCATCAAATGCAATCTTACATTTTCTATGGCTCTGAATTTCGCAGCCATTATTTTGGCCATCACCGGCATACTGAACCCTGTGGTGGGCGCCCTTGTTCATAATGCAGGTTCAGTCCTTGTTATTATCAACTCGGCGCTTTTACTGAAATGGCATCAGAAATCCCGTACGACAGCCCCTTAAGGTCATAATAAAATATGTACTGCTGGATCAGCCCCTGAAACCCTTGATACCGGTCGGCTTTAAAACTGCCGTTATACTGCTTGGAAAGCACTTTCCTAATATGGGTATCTACCGGAAATGCTTCCATATGATGCAGGCCGAACAGACATATACAGTCTGCGACTTTTTCTCCCACACCGCACAGACCAATCAGCGCCTGTCTTGCTTCTTTGTAAGGCAGGCGGCTGACCGCCGCCATGTCAAAGGCGCCCGAAGTTACTGCCTTGGCCGTTTTATCAATGTATTTGCTGCGATATCCCAGCCGCAGTGTCCGAAGGGCATCTTCACCGGCGCCTGCCAGCGCCTCCGGCGTCGGAAATGCTCTATAGACACTGCCCGAACTGTCGGTGCACAATGCGCCGTAATGCTCACATAACCGCTGAATACAGCCCCGTATTCTCACAATATTATTTTGCTGTGAAATTAAAAAGGTAATGATCATTTCCCACAAATCCTGTCTGAGAATCCGTATGCCGCTGCCATAAGCAGCCGCCGCGGACAAATATGTATCTTCCGGATCAATGGCCTGGATATAACTGGCGTAATCCGTCTCCAGATCAAAATAATTTTTCCAAAACCGGTCAAATGCCGACTGATCACAATCCAGCATATATCCTTCTGAATCTTTCCTGATGCGCACATATCTGTCAGAAGCGTAAATATCATACACCTCCGGCTTCACTTGGTTCATTCTGAAGCATTGACCTGAATCCATAATTTGGGCGAGATTAAAATTTTTATTATGAATATGAATCATATTTCTCCTTTAAAAAGGCAGACGCATCTGCTGCCACTGTTCATCTGCTGTTTTTGACTTGTGTGCTTCCTCCCGGACAACATGACCGTCAAGTTCCTTCTCGAAAACTGACGTGTTTCCCGAACCGGTCATTATGAGCATCTCTTTTGCCCGAGTCATGCCCACATATAAAAGCCGCCGCTCTTCCTCTATATCCGCTGCATGGCTGCTGCTTTCAAAAGGTATTTTTCCTTCTTCAAAGCCGCTGATAAACACCGTATTAAACTCCAATCCTTTGGCTCCGTGCAGCGTCATCAAAGTCACTGCGCCCGACGTATAGTTTTTCCCGCCGCACCGCTTCAGATCGCTCTCTATGCCCATCATCACTGCTTCAAGAAACTCTTTCATATTTTTGTAAAATACCATCATTTCAGACAATCTGACCATCGCTTCATCATTTTCAAAATGCATTTCTTTGATCCACAGCGCCATAAACTGGGCCGGCTTTTTCTTTTGAAAGGCCGTACCAAACTTCTGGAGTGCCGAGTCCAGCACCTGCTGTGAAATCGGATTGTCCTCCATCTGCCAAAGCCCGCTCAGGCACTGTCTGCGCAGAGTTTCATTTTGCCGGTCCGCAAGACATTTAAAGAAACTTAAACTTGCACTGACCGAAGGCGCCGTCAGAAAATCTTCCCTGCCGGCGACCACATAAGGGATACCCTCTTTTGCCAGACACTTTTCCAAAAGCTGCGCCTGACGGTGTGTCCGATACAGTACGGCAATATCATCAAATCCTCTCACGCGGCTGTCACTGCCTGAAAGTGCGTGAGCTTCCAACATGCCAATGCCGCCGACCAGATGGTTAATTTCCTTTGCAATGAAAATCGCCTCCGACATCGGTGTCTTTGCGTGAACCATACGCACTTCCTGCTGCTGCATCTCTGTATCAAAATTTCCTGCTGCGCAGAGTATACGCGCCCCGCCCGGATTATGACTGATCAGCGCTGTCGCAGCATCAATTATATGGGATGCGCTGCGGTAATTTTGTGTCAGATGAACAATTTTTGTCGTTTCAAAATCATTTTCTATCCGTTCAAAACATTTGGCATCGGCTCCACGGAAGCCGTAAATAGCCTGATCCGGATCGCCGATGACAAACAGTTCTTTGCCGTGCCGGCTCCAAAGGCGGATCAGCCGGTATTCCAAAGGACTGATATCCTGAAATTCATCAATAAGTAAAAATTCAAATGATTTTTCCCATGCTCCCTCATGACTTTCCTCTTCGGCATATGCGATCGCCTCAAGCAGCAGATCATCAAAATCCATCAGGCCTTCTTCTCTTAAACGCCTGCAGTAAGCCCTGCAGGCCTCTTCAAAACCATTTTCGTCCTCCACTGCATGTCCCGATTTTTTCAAAGATACTTTTCTCAAAAATTCCGGCACATTCATCTTCACTCCGAAAGCCTGCACTGCTGCCTGCGCAGCCAGCCTTTGCTGTGAGTCATCAGCGATGAGCACTTCCCTGCCGGCGGCCAAAAGCAAATCCCTGCTGATGGCATGAAATGTGCCAATCTGTATTTTAGAAGCTTTAGATTTTTTCCCGAGAGCATGCGCCAGCCTTGCGCGCATCTGTGCCGCTGCCTGATTGGTAAATGTGACTGCCGTAATTTGGGACGGCTTCACTTTTCTGTAAGTCATCAAATGTAAAATTTTTGAAATAAGCGTCTTGGTTTTGCCTGTGCCCGGTCCGGCAATTACAGCCGTCGCGCGCCCGATACCGGCGGCAGCGGCTTTTTGTTCATCATTTAATGTTTCCGCACTGTCCTTGGCCGTATACTCAGACACTTCAGGCTCTGTCTTTGCCTGCTGCGGCTTTGGCCCGCGATTTTCGGACGACTTTTGCCGGCCGCTGTCTGATACCCCCAAAAAGCTGAAAAAATCCATCTGGCCGTCAATGTTGGCCATCTCATCTGCCGTAAACAATTCAATCGTTCCGTACTCTCCGTCAAAGCCCGGAATTTTCCTGACCTTTCCTTCTCTGAGACGCCCGATGCCTTTGGCTGTCCGCTCTCCGCAGACAGCGGCAATATCCTCCAGCGGCACATGTCTTAATATTTCAAACTCCGGTCCCAGTTTGCTGACCATATTCATATACTCTGCCGTCACTGCCGCGCTTGAAGGTGCATGGCCCAAAGAAGCGCCGATGACTTCCGGCAGCGGCATCAAACTTTCAAAAGATTTTGCCCAAGCAGGCCTGTAGCCTTCCGCCCGGTCCGCCAGCTGCATCACCCGATTGGATACGCCGATTGTTATTTTCTTTCCGCACACCGGGCACCGTCCGCCGTAAGCCTGTGTTTCCTCCGGCGTCAGGCAGACATGGCACTTGCGATGACCGTCAAAATGATATTTGCCTTCTTCAGGGAAAAATTCAATCGTTCCTTCAAGGCCCTGCCCGGTCTCCAGCGCTTTCTTTAATCCGGCATAGGACAATTCACAGGACAAAAGATTGGCTTCCCGCCCCAGCTTCGCCGGAGAGTGGGCATCCGAATTGGAAATGAGCTGATATCCATCAAGTGCGGATACACGCCAATTCATCGGCGGATCTGAAGAAAGGCCGGTTTCCAGCGCATGAATATGGGGCGTCAGATCCTCAAAACATTGTTCCAATGTATCAAATCCGGAAAAGGCGCCAAATACGGAAAAATGCGGCGTCCAAATATGCGCCGGAACAAAAATCGCTTCCGGGCACAGTTCCAGTACAATTTCCAAAAGATCTTTGCAGTCAAGTCCTAAAATCGGCCGGCCGTCAGAATGAATATTGCCGATGGTCTCCAGCTTTTTGGAAATCTTCTCCGCTGCTTCCAATCCCGGGAGAATGATCAGGCTGTGAACTTTGCGCACTTTCCCGTCTTTTTTATAAATCGAACTGATCTCACCGGTCACAACAAAACGGGGCCGTCCAGCCGCTGCCGTATCCGGTTCAATACACTGATCTTCTCTGAGCACATACAGGCCGCTGCCATCAGGCACAAGCATTTCTTCAAGTTCTTTTCGCCACGCCGGATGGGTAAAATCTCCGGTGCCGACCAGCCCGATGCCTTTCCTTGATGCCCAAAGATCCAGCATGGGCACAGTGCCTTCTTTGCTTGTCGCTCTGGAATATCTGGAATGAATATGTAAATCCGCAATATACATCTTACGTCCTCTTTTCTTTCGTAAAGCATCAAAGGCTTATCCTTTAATCAGATAAGCCTTTGTCTGTTATCATTGCTTTGTCAGCTTTTCAATCTGCTCTTTTGTCAGCAAAAGATTAAATCCAAGCGGGTTGATCGCGTAGCCGTCCACCGCATCGATCAGGTATTTGGATAAATCCATGAATTTAACCCGAAGCAGCCGAAGCTTTTTCCCTTTAATAAACTTCTCTGCCTCCATCGTATCCGAAAAGAACGGTTGGAACGCCTTTTGTTCTTTATTGCGGATACATGGTATGTTGACTTTTCCTTCCTGCGCGGAATCCACAGCCATTAAAATATCCGCTTTTCTCAAATTGGCGATCACTTCTTCTTCCAATGCATTGATCTTTTTCTGATCACGGTACTGCTGAGGTCTGCGCAGTTCCTGCATAAAGTAAAGACCTGACAGCTGAAGCGGCTGATTCATCAGCGGACGTTTATTTTCCGGCAGCTTGTTCATATCGAATCGGATAATATCATCAAGTCTGAATCTGGCGCTTGCCTCTCCTTCATTAAATACAAAGGCATCGACACCCATTGCATATAATACGGAGAAAAATGTCTGATACTGATTTTTAGGCACCTTCATGCCTGTCAAATACATATGCGACTCCTGCATCTTCTTTGCAAATGCCTTTTCATCATCTTCTGAAGCAAAAACCCAAACTTCATCTTCCATAGTTTCTTCATCACATGAAATATACGGCATATTGGTTGCCTGTGCGTAAGCCACAAAAAATTCCTGAGGCTGCAGCATTTTCTTGATTGCTGTATCTTTATCCATCATACGATTATCCTCTCTGATTGTCATATTTTAAGCATCTGTCTTTTTATTATACAGCCTTCAGGCAAATTCGTAAAGCTTTTAATAACTGCGTATTCTGTCATCACTGTCATCTGTCGTTTTATCGATATGTTTGATCACCACATAATAGCCGTAGCTGTCATTGACTTTTACATATACCCGGTCGCCTTCTTTATGTCCCATGATGGCTCTGCCGATAGGCGATTCGTTGCTGATGCGTCCTTCAAGGGAATCTTCCCGGATGGTCGTCACAATTTTATAAGTCTCTGTCTCATCATCATCCTCAAAATAAAGTTCCACCGTATTATTCATACCGACTTCGTCATTTGCAGACGTATCGGAAATAACCTGCGCAGTTTTGATCATCCGCTCAAGATAACGAATCCGGCTTTCATTTCTGTTCTTATCCTTTTTGGCCGCATGATATTCAAAATTTTCACTGAGATCGCCGTGTTCCCGTGCCTCTTTGACTGCCTCGATCGCATTTTTGCGGACAACGAGTTTGCGGTAATCAATTTCCTCCTGAAGTTTTTGAATATCGCTTTTTGTCAGCTTGTCATACATAAAAAATCACTCCTGTCATTTTTATCCGATGACTCCCAGCGACATGAGCATAATAAGCAAGATCAGCACCGGGACACCGAATCGGATCCACTGGCCCCACACGCCTGCAAGGCCGAATTTTTTCTGACCGTTATTGGTCAATTCCTGTTTTGCATTTTTAACTTTCCATACCCAGCCGATAAAAATGCATGTCAAAATTGCCGAAATCGGCAAAAAGATATTAGAAACCGAATAATCCGCAAGATCAAACAGCGTCTTTCCGAATATTTTAATCGGCTCCCATATACCGAAGCTGAGCGCGCACGGAATACCCATCAGCGTTGCCGCGCCCGCGCAGATCAGTGTCGCCGCCCTTCTGGACATTTTTAATGTCTGAACCATAAACGCCACCACAACCTCCATGAATGCAATCGTCGTTGTGACGGACGCAAGCAGGACAAGTATAAAAAATACAAAGGCAAACACGCTGCCAAGCGGCATCGCCGCAAATGACTCCGGCAAGGTTACAAAAATCAGTCCCGCCCCCATGTCCGGCGATTTGCCCGCCGCAAACACCGCCGGTAAAATGGCAAAGCCTGCAAGAAGCGCTGCCAGTGTATCCAGTCCGGCAACCAGTCCCGCATTTTTAGGAATACTTTCTTTTTTACTTAAATATGCGCCGTAAGTAATGCCCGCGCCCGCACCCACAGACAATGAAAAGAACACTTGTCCGAGCGCTTTCAGCCATGCATCCGGCGTGATTTTTGAGAAATCCGGCATCAAATAAAACCGGAGTCCTTCTGCGGCGCCATCCAATGTACATGACCGCACCGCCACAATAATCAGAAATACAAATAAAACAGGCATCAGTATTTTGCACGCTTTTTCTATACCCTTGGCCACGCCGCGGATTACAATAAAAAGTGTGATCGCCATATAAACGATGTAGAAGATAATCTGGTTTCCGGTATCTGCCGTAAAATCCGCAAAGAATTCTCCGGTCCCCCGGGAAATCCCCTGAATGCTCAGTCCGATATATCTTAAAATCCATCCGCCCAGAACACTGTAATAAGCCAGACCGAGCAAACTGATGACAATGGCAAACAGGCCTAAAAAGCGCCATGGACGACTGATGCTTCCGTAACTGCCCCATGCATCCTTGCCCGAATGTCTGCCGATGGAAATCTCCGCCATCAGCATCGGAATGCCGATCACAACCACGCAGATCAGATAAATCAGCACAAAAGCGCCTCCGCCGTTTTCACCGACCAGCGTTGGGAAGCGCCAAAGATTACCCATGCCGATGGCGGCTCCTGCTGATGCCATTATAAAGCCAAAACTTCCTGTCCAGTGCATATCGTTTGATTTTTTCTTATCACTCATCATAATCTGAAATCCCTCATTCCACCTTCGATATCATTTAAATGTTTGTATACAATATCCCTCACCTTTAAATTCGGTATACTTTCGGCTTCCTTTTTAATCATCTCAATGGCCAGATCATGGGTTTTCGGGCTGGCATAATCCTGCGCATACTCTTTCAGTGTCATCAGCGCGTTCGGCAGGCAGCAGTTTCTGATCTGTCCGCTTTTTACAAGAGACATAAAACGGTCTCCGGTACGGCCTTCTCTGTAGCACGCCGTACAAAAACTTGGAATATAGCCGGCTTCCAAAAGCCAACAGACAATTTCGTCCAACGTCCGGTTATCGCTTGTCTCAAACTGGGCAGAATTTTCTTCTTTAAATGCCTCAGCATAGCCGCCGACCGTTGTTCTTGAACCGCCGCTGATCTGAGAAACACCGTATTTTAATACCATTTCCCGCGTTCTCCGGGATTCACGGCAGGAAACAATGATACCTGTATAAGGCACAGAAATACGCAAAATAGCCACAATTTTCTGAAACAGTTCATCGGAAATGGCATTTTCAAAATCGCTGACATCCACATCATCGGCATTGCGCAGTCTCGGCACACTGATCGTATGCGGTCCGACCCCATGCACCGCTTCCAAATGTTCTGCATGCATCAGCAGTCCGACAAAATCATATTTGTAAAGATCCAGTCCGAACAAAACGCCGCAGCCCACATCATCAATGCCGCCCTCCATCGCTCTGTCCATCGCTTCCGTATGATAAGCATAATTATGCTTCGGCCCTGTCGGATGAAGCATCTCGTATTTTTCTTTATTGTAAGTTTCCTGAAAGAGCACATAAGTGCCGATGCCCACTTCTTTCAGCTTTCTGTAGTTTTCCACTGTGGTCGCCGCAATATTGACGTTCACTCTGCGGATCGCCCCGTTTTTATGTTTGATGGAATAAATGGTACGGATACTCTCGAGCACATAGTCAATCGGGCAGTTGACCGGATCTTCTCCCGTTTCCAGTGCCAGACGCTTATGCCCCATATCCTGAAGGGCAATGACTTCCTGCCGTATTTCTTCCTGAGTCAGCTTACGGCGCGCGATTGTCTTATTTTTATAGTGATACGGACAATAAATACAGCCATTCACACAATAATTGGACAAATACAGCGGCGCCATCATCACAATGCGATTGCCGTAAAATGCCTGTTTAATCTCTGTAGCCTTTTCAAAAATACGCTTCAGCGCCTCCTCATCTTCACATGCCAGTAAAAGGGCGGCCTCTCTGTGGCTCAGTCCTTTGAGTTTTCCTGTCTTTTCAATCGTCTCATAAACGAGTGAAAGATTGTTTTTGTTGGCCTCCGCCCAGTCCAGTGTTTCTCTGATTTCACTGTCATCAATAAATTCTGTGGCGTTCATTGAATACTTGTTGTACATTGTTCTTCCTCCTGAAAATGATTTTCACCTTTTCAGTCCCTGTGGCATCTTTTATTAAGAGGAGCGTTTTGCCGCGCATATGTGTCTGAAATTAAAAATGCGCCCAAAAGGGCGCAAAATAACGGTCTGATCCGCAAAACATCTTGCCCTTGTCATCAGGAACTTTATCGTACCTTTTGGTCAGGTAAGCCTTTTTATCCGTCTCCGATTTACCGTCAGAACACATCTTCCGGCGCATCTTCGAGGGCTGCTTTAGTCTGATGCGCTTATTATATCATCCTGCTTTTTTCATGTAAAGCCAAAAAGCAGAACGCTTTATAAAATACCAAGACCGCGCACCGTAAGCATGATAAAATCCTGAACATTGGTGACAATGGTTGTCGCTGACAGACTGCCTCTGTCCAAAAGCTTATTCACTACAAACTCATCGGCATCCACTGTATACAAAAACACCGGTCGGACTTTTTGATCTTTTGTTACCGTATACGACGGCGTCATATTTCCTGTGGCAATCGTATGAAGCATTGTTGCCAGACAAATCACTGTCGTCGCTTTTTCGGTCATTTTTATCATAGCATTTTGACCGTCATAGGCATTTCCGATGACTTCCGGCAGCGGCCCGTCATCACGGATAGAACCTGTAAGCACAAACGGCACCTGATTTTTCACACAGCTGTAAATAATACCATTGTCAATTTTATAATCTTCTATAAATTGCGGGATTGAACCGCTTTTTCTCACACGGTTAAGGACATCCAGATGGTTATAATGGCCGTTGACATAGGATTTCTGTGTATAAATATCCTGTCCCAGCGCCGTATGGAACATAGCCCCCTCCAAATCATGGGTTACCAAGGCGTTGCCTGCCATAAGCCCGTCCACATAACCGTGATCGATCATTGCTTCCATTGCTCTTCTTGCATCGGCGTCAAAAGCAAAAGCAGGACCCATGACCCACAAAATATTGCCGTGTTCTTTCTCATAGTTTAAAAGTTCAAAAAGCCGGTCATAATCTCTGGCATAAGATGTTTCCCTGCTTCTGCCCTGTCTGAACACGAATTGATCTTTTTGTGTCTCCTCAGGATTTTCAAATCCTGCCGTATGAAGATAAATGCCTTCTTCGCCGTTTTCTGTTCTGCCCAGAATCACTTTGTCGCCTTTTTTCAGATTTCTGTTTTCAATAACTTTTAGAGTACCGTCATCTTCTAAAACAACACTGGAATCCATCCTTGACTGTTTTGGAAGCTTCCATTCGCCGCCAATCTTAAAATATTCGGGATACATTGATGTGCTGTGAAAATTTTCCGGCGCCACCCCATCGATGCCAACTTCCTCCCACCGGGCATCAGGCGCATTTTTAAACTTTTCCAAAGAAAAGTCAGGTGCGTGATATTCAGGCAGTGTAAACATAGGCCTCTCTCCTTCTCTCTTTAGTCTTTCATTGGTTTTATGGTTTTCTTCTGTAAACACATCGGCCGCCGATATACGTTTCAGCCACATGGACGCGGTCGATTTCCCCGGCCGGAATTTCCATCATATCTTTATCAAGCACAAGAAAATCCGCTTTATAGCCTTCTTTGATCTGTCCGATTTTCTCAAATCCGACCATCTTTGCCGCTGCTTTCGTATAAAGTATGACTGCAGTTTCCACATCAACCACCTGACTGCCCCCACAGTCTGTGCCGTCATAGGCCCGGCGCGTCACGGCTGCTTTAATGTTTGAAAACGGATCTGACGGAACCGCCCATGATGTGGCCGGCGCGTCTGTGGAAAAGCAAAGATTGACGCCGCAGTCCAGCATATGTCTGACCGGATAGCACTGCTTCATCCGCGCTTTGCCCAGATTTTTCATATAGCTTTCAATCTCCGCATACATAAAAATCGGCTGAGTGACAAAACCGATGCCTTTTTGAACTGCCAGATCAATGCTTTCCTGAGACGGCAGTGTGATATGCTCCACTCTCACATACGGTTCCGGCCCGCTGTTCCATTTTTCTTCGGCTGCCGCCCGGGATACGGCGCGGTCAATGGCCTTTGTCCCCATGGCGTGAATGGCCAGCTGGCAATGATATGTTTTACAAAAATCAATGGCAGTTTCCATCTGTCTGTCACTGCATACTGAAATACCGCATGAATCCGTATCCAAATACGGCTCTGCCATCCATGCCGTCTTTCCGGAAACGCTGCCATCCCCGATCAATTTCAGGCCTGAAACAAATATCTGCTGATTTTTGTCAAACCGTTCTTTTGGAATAGAAAAATCTTCCTGATCCATAAAAAAATCCCACATATAATAAACGCCGACTTGCTGAAGAAAGCCCTGTTTCGCTGCAGCTTCATAGAGCGGATAATTGTCGCCTTCATCCAAATTTCCCATATCCGTCACTGCCACAATCCCCTGAGACGTCAAAAGTTTGCCCAGTTGTGTCAGATTTTCCACCGTCTGCCGGCTGTCCGGCACAGGCATCAGCGGCGTGATCAAGTTTCTTGCGTTTTCCTTTAAAACGCCTGTGGGCTCTCCATTGGCATCTCTTTCAATTTCTCCGCCTTCCGGATCCGGCGTATTCCGGTCAATCCCCGCAAGTTCCAGCGCTTTACTGTTGACACAGCGTATATGGCCGCATGTTCTGATAATGGACACCGGCGCATCGCTGCAGCCTTGATCCAAATCCCATCGATCGATTGAACGGTGTTCTGCAAACTTTCCTTCATCGTAGCCCCAGCCAAGGCACCATTGATCCGGTCCCTGCTTTTGGCGCTGTTCTTTGACAGCCTGAATCAATTCCTCAATAGAATTTACTTTTGGCGGCAGCGCCGAAATCTGTCTGCTGTAATCGGCCAGCATCAAAGGATGCATATGTGCGTCTACAAAGCCGGGAATGACTCTGTACCCGCCAAGATCCACCCGGCGGCATCCTTTAGGCGCCATGTTTTCAATCTCCGCTGCGCGTCCCACCTTGCGGATCATACCGTCCGTCACAAGCATCGCATCTGCGTACAGATTTTCCCTGTCTGATGTAAATATTTTTCCATTTTCATAAATACAGCAATCCATCTATTGTCTCACCGCCTTTTTTATATTATCGTTTTAACCTTTTAGCCGATAAAAGTCAATAATAACAAAGAAAGTGCCTCTCCAGAAGGTGAAGAAGCACCATAACTATGATTTACTATACTATTTTAAACTGCAAAAATCAAGTAACTTTCTATAGAATAAAATTAAACTTCCGATTATACTTATATTGTAATACAGACTATTTTGCAGAAAGGACTTATGTATATGCAGACTTCTGACTTTCCAAAAAACACACCGACACTTGTAACCAACCGTCTCATCCTTCGCCGTTTCACATCCGATGACGTACAGGCCATTTTTGAAATTATGAGCGATCCTCAGGTCAATACCTTTCTTCCTCTTTTTCCTCTCAAAACAATGGAAGAAGCCATGGAACATCTGAAAACCCAGTATCTTGACCGCTATCATACAGAATATGGTTTTAACTATGCCATCTGCCTGAAAACGGATCCGAAACCGATCGGTTACATTCACCTTAGCACAGATGAGGCCCACGATCTTGGCTACGGCTTAAAAAAAGCCTACTGGCATCAGGGCATCATGACAGAGGCTGCCCGTGCGCTCGTCAGGCAGGCGGCGCTGACTCAAATTCCTTATGTCACTGCTACTCATGATGTCAACAACCCTTACAGCGGCGCCGTCATGCTAAACATTGGCATGACTTACTGCTATTCCTACCGTGAAATGTGGCAGCCGAAGAATTTTTTAGTGACGTTCAGAATGTACCAATTAAATTTATGCAACAAAAACCAGCCTATCTTTAGCAAATACTGGGACATGTTTCCTGATCATTTTATTGAAACATTCTAATGTAAAACCGCTCATTACTGTCCTTATCTTCTTGAAACTGCCAAGACCGGACAATGCTCAAAGCAGCTGCCGCAGCGGAGACAGTTTTCCTGTTTGATTTTAAAAGGCTGCCCCGGCTCGATACAGCTTTGCGGACAATGTTTCATACATGTCCCGCATCCGATACAATTTTCTGTAATCTGATAACCCTTTTTTATAATCCGGCCGCCGCCGAAGGCATAACTCTCTCTGAAAATCGGGTGAACATTAAGATTGAAATATTCAATCTGACCGTCTTTAATCACAAAAACAATACCGATGTCTCTTGTATCACCCGGATAAACATTGGCCAAATACGGCTGTTCCTTAAAAATAATATCCAGCCAATGTTTCTGCTCATTTTTAGGCACCGGTATAGCCTTCGCCGACATCCGGATCATCTCTTTATATTTTGTGTACCCGAGAATCTGGACACGGCCGTCTGCCAGCAAGTCCCGGCAGAAATCTTTGCCTCTGGCCGTAAAAAAATAAATCCCGTCAGGCTCGTAATGAATGGCGCTGATATTGCGCACTTGAGGGCTGCCATCGGCATCTGCAGTTGCAAACGCCAAGACACCCACATATTGTAATTTCTGCAAACATGTTTTTGCATCCATGATCACATTTCCTCCTTCCAGCACTGAGGATCTGCCGCATAGACATCTCCATTTGGCAGAATCGTCAAATGACAGTTGCCGCAGTTGCATCCGCCGTAAATCATCCCTTCTTTGGCCCCTTTAGGAATTGTAAATGACCCTGTTTCGTATTCATACAGCGTCCACAGATGATCTTTTTTATTAAAGTATGTATCACAGCCTGCCGCCTCGTATACGTTAAACTTTCGGTCACAATCTTCAAGCAGCTTTCTGTAGCGGTGAGGCTCAATACCAACATCTTTTTCTTCGCTTGTCGGGCAATATCTGGCAAAAGCAAATACGTCTGCCTTGTGCGCCACAACCGTGTCGATTAATTCCGGGATTTCATCAATATTTGTCCCTGATACAGTGGTCATGATGACCGCGCGCATGCCGGCTCTTTTAATACATCCGATTTTTTCAAGGGTAATATCAAAGCTTCCCGGCTTTCGGAACCAGTCGTGTGTTTCCCGCATGCCATCCAAAGAAAGCTGATATTTTTCACATCCATATGCCTTCAATTTCCGACAGACCTCATCATTTAAATGAAACGGATTGCCTAAAATCGTAAATGGGATGTCCTGCATTTTCATAAGCTCAAGCAATTTCCAAAAATCAGGGTGCAGGATCGGGTCGCCCCCGGTAATGTAAAAATACGGACTCCGCCCATATATTCTACAAAATTCCATACAATTATCGAAAGTTCTGTTCATCTGATCCCAATTCATCGAATCCAATTTTTTGCAATTATCTTCTGAAAAAATATAGCAGTGCTTGCACCGCTGATCACAATCGTCGGTAATATGCCATTGAAAAGAAAAATACTGTTTCATTGTTTTCTCCATTTCTGTTCTTTATCTTCAGACGCCCATGACGCCGTATCATATCTTTAGCAAGCAAGCCTCCCGGCATATACTGCCGGAAGGCTTCCGCCGTCAATTATTTATCTCCGGCGGCGCATGCTGCTGCCGGACCTGCCTCTGCCATTTTCTGCCATCCGAAAAGATTTGAAAGTGCCATCTTCATTTACCTCCGTTGTTTTAATGTCAAACGTTTCTTTCGTTTGCATCTTTATTGTAATGCAGATGCATGTTCAAAAAAACCGGTCAGATTGCTCCAACCGGTTATCTTTATATCAAATATATTCTGCTTGCAGTGAATCTTTCCAACGGCCTCTCAGCTTTCTTTAGAGGCATACATATAAATCAGAGACATCAACATGATCCGGCTGTGAGACTGCATACAGCCAAAGAAATGCACAAATCACTTATTATCTGTCCTGTTTAGTTTCTGAAAAAGATAAGTATAAACAGCTATTTCATACAGTCTGTTTAAAAGATGCTCCGGATCACTCCTGTGACTGAAACATTGGTGTAGACAAATACCGGTCGCCGTTATCCGGCAGTATGACGACAATATTTTTTCCGGCATTTTCCGGGCGGCGCGCCAGACTTGCCGCTGCCCACACAGCCGCTCCCGACGAGATGCCCACAAGAATGCCCTCGGTCTTTGCAATCTCGGCGCCGGCTGCCATTGCATCTTCGTTGGTCACTGTAATGATTTCATCATAAACTTGCGTATTTAAAATTTTCGGCACAAAGCCAGCGCCAATGCCCTGAATACCATGGGCGCCGGCACGTCCCTCAGACAGCACCGGTGAATCTGCCGGTTCCACCGCAACAACTTTGATCTTTGGATTTTTTTCTTTCAAATATCCTCCGGCGCCGGTAATTGTACCGCCTGTGCCCACTCCGGCCACAAAAATATCCACTTTTCCTTCGGTATCTTCCCAAATTTCCGGCCCGGTCGTCGCCCGGTGCGCCTCACAGTTAGCCGGATTGACAAACTGTCCGGCAATAATGCTTCCCGGAATCTGCACTGATAACTCATTGGCTTTATCAATCGCCCCCTGCATGCCTTTTTTGCCGTCAGACAATACAAGTCGGGCGCCGTAAGCTTTCATCAAATTACGCCGTTCCTCACTCATCGTATCCGGCATTACAATAATTACCTGATAACCTCTTGCCGCGCCGATGGATGCCAGCCCAATGCCTGTATTGCCGCTTGTCGGTTCAATGATGACCGATCCCGGCCCCAGCTTTCCTTTCTTTTCCGCATCTAAAATCATGTAGAGTGCAGCTCTGTCTTTAATGCTTCCGGCAGGATTCATACCCTCCACTTTTGCTAAAATTTTTCCGTGAATATCATTCATTTGCCCGTAATGACTCAGTTCCAGAAGCGGCGTACGGCCGATCAGTTCGGTCACGGATTTATAAACTGCCATAATATCAGCCTCCATTTTGCGTCATATGACGCGTTTTATGATTAAATATGTTCAAATGCGTCATCAAGATCTCCAATAATATCCTTGATATTTTCAGTACCAATAGAAAGACGGATGGTCGTCTCACTGATACCCTGCTGGGTCAGTTCCTCCGGTGTCAGCTGAGCGTGGGTCGTGCTTGCCGGATGAATTACCAGAGATTTCACGTCAGCCACATTGGCCAGCAGTGAAAACAGCTGCAGCTGATCGATCCATGCCATCGCATCCGCTTTTGTGCCGCGGATATCAAACGTAAAAATAGATCCCGCGCCGTTGGGAAAATATTTTTTATATAGTTCTCCTTCCGCTCCCGCAGACAAACTGGGATGATGCACTTTCTCCACTTTCGGATGATTTTTCAAGTAGTCCACTACTTTCAGCGCATTTTCCACATGGCGTTCCACACGCAGGGACAATGTTTCTGTGCCTAATAGCAGCATAAATGCATTTGTCGGAGAGATGCAGCCGCCCATATCTCTTAAAAGCACGGCTCTGATCTTTGTCACAAACGGTGCCTGCGGCGCTGCTTTGATAAAGCTGATGCCGTGATAGCTGGCATTTGGCTCTGTCAGTGACGGAAACTTTTTGCTGCCTTCCCAGTCAAATTTGCCGCTGTCAATAATGACGCCGCCCAGCGCTGCGCCGTGCCCGCCGATAAATTTTGTGGCGGAATGAACGACAATATCCGCGCCGTGCTCAATCGGCCGGAATAAATACGGTGTTGCAAATGTGTTATCAACGACAAGCGGAATACGATGCCGGTGGGCAATCTCTGCCACTGCGTCAACATCGATCAAATTGGAATTGGGGTTGCCCAGCGTTTCTATAAATACGGCACGCGTCTTATCATTGATCGCCGCTTCAAAATTTTCCGGCGCATCCGGTTCCACGAAGGTGGTCGTCACACCGAAGTCCTCCATTGTATGCGCCAACAGATTATACGTGCCTCCGTAAATCGTCTTGGCCGCTACGATGTGCTCTCCGGCATGAGCCAGATTTTGAATCGTATAAGCAATGGCTGCCGCGCCCGAAGCCACGGCCAGCGCAGCTGTTCCGCCTTCAAGGGCCGCCATGCGCGCCTCAAAGGCTTCCTGGGTCGGATTAGTCAGCCGGCTGTAAATATTGCCGGCATCTTCTAGGGCAAATCTGGCTGCCGCATGTGTGCTGTTTTCAAAAACATACGCTGCTGTCTGGTAGATCGGCACCGCTCTCGCGCCTGTAGCACTGTCCGGCTGCTCTTGTCCCGCATGAATCTGCAGCGTTTCAAAATGGTATGGTTCTCTTTTCATCATGTCACTGCCTTTCCGTCAGTCAGAATCATCTTCTGAAGTTTTTGTTATCGTATCACTTAATTCCTATTCTGTCAATAGGACTTTATCTTTTAACATGTCCGCAAAGAACGTCCGCCAGTGTTATTTGATCCAAATAATCGCCGATCAAACGGTCCAGTTCCTGCCAGACCGGCAGTGTCAGACACGACTCCGCGCGTCCGCACTGATTTGTCTCACTTTCAAGACAGCTGACCGGCGCAAGACCGCCCTCAGTCAGCCGTAAAATATCTCCGATGACATATTCCTCAGGCGCTTTTGCCAAACGATAGCCGCCGTTTTTTCCCATTTTGCTGCGCACAAGACCTGCCCGGTTTAAAACGGCAATGACTGCTTCCAAATATTTCACAGATATCTGCTGCCGTTTTGCAATATCACTGAGTGAAATCCACTGTCCCTGATCATTTTGCGCCAGATCGATCATCACTCTCAGGGCATACCGCCCTTTTGTTGAAACTATCATGTATCCAACCTCCTATGTCCCTATAATACCATAGGACTTATAGGAATTCAAACGCTTTTCTTTTCCAATCATTTTCATATATTAAAACTTATATATTTATATTTTATGATATATTTTATCTTATTAAATTTTTGTTTTATAATAAAGCAAATGGTTTAGGGGGAATTTTTTATGATTACCGTACTGCTCTCACAAATTGTACTCATGTTTGCCATGATGTTTACAGGAACACTCATGTACAAAACAGGCAAAATGACATCTGAAGGCGCGCGCTGTCTCGGCAATATTTTAATCAGTGTCATTCTGCCTTTCGTTGTCATCAAATCTTTTATGACCGAATGTACCGCCCAGCGGCTGTCAGGACTTTTCATCACCTTTGCCGCCGCGCTGCTGGCACTGATTTTGTCCATGCTTTTATCCCGGCTGATTTTTAAGTCTTCTCCGATGTCCCACTTTTCCGCCGCATTTTCCAATGCCGGATTCATCGGAATTCCGCTTGTTTCAGCCATGTTCGGCGATGAAGCTGTTTTTTATGTATCTTCCTTTGTGGCACTTTTAAATATTTTCCAGTGGACATACGGTGTTTTTGTCATCACCCATGACAAACGAACGATTGCCATCAAAAAAGTGCTTACAAATCCGGTTTTGATCGGCCTTATCATCGGACTGATTTTCTTTTTCATTCCTTTGGAAACACCGGAAATTGTATACAGCTTCGTCTCAGCGATAGCTGCCATGAATGCTCCTGTTGCCATGTTTAATCTGGGCGCTTATCTTGCTCAAACAAAATTCAGGCAAATATTTACGGACAAGCATGCCTATCTGGTCAGCCTCGTCCGGCTGATTGTCATACCGCTTTGTACAATCGCCCTTTTGAGCCTGATTCCTTTTCAAAATAATACAATCAAAATCGCGCTCCTGATCGTTGCCGCGGCGCCGGTCGGCTCCAATGCCGCTATTTTTGCCCAAATTCACAATAAAGATTATCAGCACGCTGTCCGCTGCGTCTGCCTGAGTACACTTTTAAGTCTTCCTGTATTGCCGTTGCTGACAGCCCTCGCCGGGGCCCTGTGGCATGTTGCCATATAAGATTTTCTATAATTTTGAAAAGAATTGAATCAGAAAGTCTTTCAATGTTCTGACTGCCGTGCTCTCATATTTGCCCTTGTGCATTTTCAGGCACACGTATCGGTTGCATTTTAAATCTGAGATGGTTTTAAGTACAAAGCTGCTGCTGTCCTTCATCCGCCATGTTTTCTGCGGGATTAGGGCAGTGCCCAGATTGTAGGCAAGCAGCTCCCTGAAAATCGCCGGATTTTCACACATTAAGGCAATCTTCGGCTCAAAGCCGGCCTGGCGGCAGTAATTGACCGTCATTGAACCCAGCGATGTTTCCGGCCCCATACTGATAAAAGATTCATCCTTCAGATCCGAAAGCGCCACAGACGCGGCACAGGCCATACGGTGGCCCGACGGCAGCGCCGCCAGTAAAGGTTCTTTTAAAAGCAGAACAGCTTCCGGCGGCACTTGATCTTCCGCTGCCGAAAATATGGTCATATCTTCATTGCCATGGGTACCGCTGCCGCTTAATGACTGGACAATATTCAGATGTATTACCGGAAATTTCCGATAAAACTGCTCCACAATTTCAGGCAGCAGCGATGAGGCTGCCATAAAGGCGGCAGACACTGTCCGCTCGGCCTGCTGACGTACATCGTCAATCTCTGTTTTGGCGTTGTCCACTGCCTGAAGGATTTGTTCGGAATATTGATATAAAATCTTTCCATATTGATTCAGACGGATCCGCCGTCCTTCATGATCAAAAAGCGGGACGCCCAATTCCTGCTCCAACCGACGTATTGTCTGTGTCAGCGCCGGCTGGGCAATATGCAGCTGGGCTGCGGCAGAAGTCATATGTTCGCATTTGGCGACAAGATTAAAATAATACAGTTGCAGAAATTCCATAGTATATCTCCATATATATTCATTTTTGAAAGGAAGTATCGTTATGATCATTCAAACTTCAGGCGGACAAGTCCGCGGCTATTTTGACCATTCTCTTTATACATTTAAAGGCATCCCCTACGGCCGTGCCAAGCGCTTTTGTCCTGCCGTCCCGGCGCATTGGGATGGCGTACTGGACTGCGCCTCCTACGGCAAAAAAGCGATGCAGCCGCTGCCGGCGCCGGATGGCAGCCCGGCCTCTGACCCTGATGATTACAGTGAAGACTGTCTGTACTTAAATGTATATACACCTGATGTTCACAAAAAACTGCCGGTCGTGATCCACATCCACGGGGGCGGCTTTCAGACCGGAAGCGGCCCGGATCAGGACGGCGCTCAGATCATCGGCAGTCATCAATTTGTTTATGTCTCTTTCAATTACCGTCTCGGTGTTTTCGGCTATCTGTATCTTGGCAGCCTTTTAGGCAGTAAGTATGCCCAAAGCGGCAATCTGGGCACGCTGGATCAGCTTCAGGCCATTGCTTGGGTTTATGAAAACATCCGTGCTTTCGGCGGAGACCCTGAGCAGATCACTGTCTTTGGCGAATCCGCCGGCGCAAAATCCATTGGCGCCCTTATGTTTTCACCTGTCTTTTGCCGGTGCTGCCGACGGGTCATGATGGCTAGCGGCGCCATTCAGAGTATCCGTAGCACTGCCACCGCAGACGCTGTTGCCCGCCGTCTGATAGCTATCGGGCATTTTGACCGTCCTGAAGCACTCTTAGAATTATCCTCAAAGGAACTGCTTGCGCTTCAGGAAAAGCTTTGTGACAATTCCGGCAATACATGTACTTTCGGTCCGACCGCCGACGGCATCGTCATTCCAAAAGACTGGCAGACCGTCATGCATACTGCAGATTTCTGGCACGGAGACGCCATCATCGGATGCTGCCGTCATGAACTGGCAGACTATGCCAGAGATACGAAAGACTTTGTGAATGCAGCGCCGGAAATTGCCAAAAATCTGTTTGAAGACTATGCCGAATATGCTTATCAGACCATCGAACATTTAAAACAGCTGCATCCTGATCAAATCGATCAGGCCCACCTGGCCCATTGGTGGGTGCAAGTATTGTCCGATTATATGTACCGCACCCATACAGGGCGTCTGGCCCAACTTTTAGAAGAACATGGCTGCCGTGCCTGGAAATATTCCACAGAATTCGGACGCGCCGTTCACTGCCTCGATCAGTGCCTTGCTTTCGGCAGTTTAGACGACTGTCAGCCGGCGCTTTTAGGCACTTCTGACCAAGATCAGAAAGCGCTCGCCAAAGCCATCAATGAATACTATATCCGCTTCTTTGAAACCGGCGATCCCAACAAGGAAGGCTGCCTTCACTGGCCCCTCTGGCATCACCATAATCCAAAAGTCATGGTGTGGGACTGGCCGTATCACACGGCCAATGAAGCCAAAGATGACGCTCTCGATGATTTTCCGGTCAGTGTTTATCAAATTTCTTCTGACCAAGACGCACATCTTCAATAAATTGTGCGGTTTCCCTGTCAAGATTTTGAAGCAGATACTGCCCGCCGCGGCTTTCCCGTCCGAGGAAGTCGCGGTGCATCTGCCGGCCGGCCGCTTCAATTTCATCTAAAAGACCCCTTGCAGAAATCCGTTTGGCGCCCTGTCCCAAAATAATAACTTGTTCCAGTGCATCGGAGGTCGCCACCGTGACTTTGTGCTTTCTCCCGATCTCATGTACGGTTTTCTCGATATACATATCGGCTGTCTCAGCTTCTTTCGTGTAAACGACAAAAATATTTTTATACCGGCTGATTTCTCCCGGATGGCCTTCCACCCTGTACGCATCAAACACAAGAATTAAAATATTGTTTTTAAATCCCTGATAATTGCATAAAACATCCATCAGCTTCGTTCTGGCGCTGTCGATATTATCCGCCGCCAGCGCTTTCAATTCTTCCCAAGCAAAAATAATATTATAGCCATCCACGAGCAAATATTCTTTTTCATTGGGATCATTTTCTTTTTTCGGCTTTCTTTCCGGCGCCTGTGTCCTTTGCACTGCCGGTCTATTGCTTTTGTGAAATTCCCGCTTGACCGGCCCGTATGTTCTTGTAAAAATTTCTTCAAGTTCTTTATCATCTGCCCAGCCTGATGTTTCCACATGTTTCGGGAAAGGACGCACCGGCTGTTCTTCTTCCGGCTTTTCCTTACTCAGTCCTTCAAGATGCATATAGTCTTTAACTTCATACCACGGAACAATAAAGCCCGCCCCATGGGCACAAAATACAGATCCGGTCGGATTTTCTGTATCTTTTTCGGAATCATAGCCAATCTGTTCAATCACTTCTTCCGCATTGCGGCACGGCGCATAGCCGTAAAACCCAATGGCAATCCGGCCTCTGCCCTTAGTATAGGCAGTTACTTCCCTTTGATAATCCCGCATCAGGGCGGCAGGCGCTGTCCCTGTCAGTACGGAAAACTCGCCCTTGCTTTCCGGCGGCGAAAATTCTCCGTTCATTTTCTGAACATCGGCAATGGCTCTGCCCACATTTTCCGTCGGAATCTCCAGACGGAATTGATAAACCGGCTCCAAAAGCACACTCTCGGCACACTTTAAACCGTGGCGCACGGCCCGGTAAGTGGCCTGCCTGAAATCGCCGCCCTCAGTATGTTTTTGATGTGCTCTGCCAGCTACGAGAGTGATTTTCATATCTGTAATTTCCGAACCGGTCAGCACGCCCACATGCCTCTTTTCCTCCAAATGGGTCAAAATCAGCCGCTGCCAGTTTTTATCCAGCATATCTTCACTGACCGCCGTATCAAAGACAAGTCCGGTATTCGGTTCTCCCGGCTCCATCAAAAGATGTACTTCCGCATAGTGGCGCAGCGGTTCAAAATGTCCGACGCCTTCCACGCTGTTTTTAATGGTTTCTTTATATACGATGCTTCCGGAATCAAAACGAACATCCGTACCGAAACGCTCTTTGATCATATTCTGCAGAATTTCAATCTGGACTTCACCCATCACCTGTGCATGGATCTCGCCGCCATTCTCCTGCCATACGATATGAAGTTCCGGTATTTCTTCTTCAAGCTGGCGCAGTTTCGTATACATGTCATGGACGTTGACTTGCTCCGGAAGCGCAATACGGTAAGTCAGCACCGGCTCCAAAACCGGAAGCTGTCCGCCCTGCTCTTTGCCAAGGCCCTGCCCCGAATAAGTTTTTGTCAGACCGGTCACCGCACATATGGCGCCGGCCGGCGCTTCATTGACTGTTTTATAAGAGGCGCCTGAATAAATTCTGATCTGATCAGCCTTTTCTTCCCAAACATCTTCAGACGGCTGCATATCCCCATCACGATTTGTCAGTGTCATCTTCACTTTCAGACAGCCGCCTGTAATTTTCATATATGTCAGACGTGTGCCTTTATCATCCCTTGCAATTTTATACACACGGGCGCCAAAGTCATCCGGCCAAGCAGGACAGGCCGTGTACATATCCAAGCCTTTTAAAAACGCTTCCACACCATCCATTTTCAGCGCCGAGCCGAAATAACACGGAAAAACTTTTCTTTCTGCGATCATCGTCTGTATCATCTTTGTGCTGATCTGTCCGTTTTCAAGATACATCTCAAGGACAGCCTCATCGCATACTGCGATATTTTCATAAAAAGTTTCCAAATCCTGATGCTCATCAAAGTCGATGCATCTGCCGTCTAACCGCCGGGTCAGTTCTTCCATCAGCGCCTTGCGGTCTGTGCCCTGCTGATCCATCTTATTGATAAAAAGAAATGTGGGTATATGGTAGCGCTTCAGCAGCCGCCATAACGTCTCCACATGCGCCTGAACACCGTCCGCCCCGCTGATAACAAGCACTGCATAGTCCAGCACTTGAAGGGTGCGTTCCATTTCCGCGGAAAAATCCACATGGCCCGGCGTATCTAAAAGAGTGGCTTCTTTATCGCCTAATATAAACTGAGCCTGTTTAGAAAAAATCGTAATTCCCCTTGCCCGTTCCATCTCATAGGTATCCAAAAAGGCATCCTGATGATCAACTCTGCCCAATTTACGGATACTTCCTGTCAAATATAAAATACTTTCAGACAAAGTCGTTTTTCCGGCATCCACATGAGCCAGAATACCGATATTAATATGATTCAAACCCTTTGCTGCTTTATTTTCAGACGTATTTTCCATGAAAATACCCCTTTCTGTGCTAAAATAATATCGTCATTATCATAGCACAAAAAGGGGGATAAGTCGATAAAGCATTCACTGGATCATATCAAACAGCTGCTCTATCCTGCTTTTTTGTCCCATTTTTTTGATAAAAGACTCATCGTGGCATTTGATATAAAAAGCAACATCATAAAAATTGTCTGACGGCAGTTTCTGTTCATGATATCCTTCAGCATATTTTTTCTGCTTTTTCAAATATTCTGACCGATATGCCCTGTAATTTTCATGGTGCAGCTTTTGGACTTTGCCATTCCGAATATACACTGCCCATCTGCTGAATACTGTTTTTATAAATATCACATCCTGTCCGACGCTGCAGGACAGCCCCAGTTCACTGCATATACGCCGTATATTATCCTCCGTCAGCGGAAGGCTGCGCATATTTACTTTAGTGCTTTTTTTCACTTTTTTGCCGTCTTTTGTCGGCTGCTTTGCCGGTATTTTTTTAGAATCCCAGTCTAAATAGTTCCATTCCCCGCCGCCCGAACAAAGTTTGCATACAGTATATCCTTGGAACAGCTTTGTTTTCGGCATGGTCAAAAAATTACCCTGATCTGCAGCTTTCGCATACCGGCAGCGCTGCGTGTGCAGTTTTCCCGACATCGTATTTGCAACGCACGTCTCTTTTCCAGCCATTTGAAAATAGGCTTCATAGCACTGTTTAAAAAGCATATAGAGATACTTTGCGTCATGTTTGGAATAATGAAGATTTCCCGGCGCATAGGCAATTTTGGCAAGCTTCAGAGCCTTTTCAAATCCGATCTGCCTCTTTTTCCCGGACGCTGCATACATCAGTACATCCTGAAGAATTACCGCCTGATGTTTTGGCATAGTCAAACCATAAGTTTTCATACCCCGCTTAAACAATTCATAGGTTTCTTCGGTCCACACAACCACATATTTATAAGCCGGAAATGTCTGTCTGACCCTGTCAAATACAATATCTTCGGTTTGCGCCTGCATAATCTGGCTTTTATTCATATGCGCCACTCGCACAGTTTCTTTATTCAGCAGCGCCGGGTCACTTAACCGAATGGTTTTAGAAAATGTATTTCTTTCCTGAAGATTCTTATCCGCTGAAACGATGCCTATCTGAACAGGCGCTCTGTT
Source organism: Candidatus Scybalocola faecipullorum (assembly GCA_018716485.1). Lineage (GTDB taxonomy): Bacteria > Bacillota > Clostridia > Lachnospirales > Lachnospiraceae > Scybalocola_A > Scybalocola_A faecipullorum. The sequence goes on along the minus strand of DVJY01000065.1, from coordinate 3,812 downwards.
TTTTGCGTCTGTCGTCCCCGGCGTCTGATTCCACTCAATATCCAAAAATAAATATTCCGTCTGCCGTTTTTTTTGATGACATTTTCTATCCATAAGATTCACCAGCTTTTCTTCTTTAGTTCATCTGCTCTGATACTATCATATCACACAAATCCGCCTCCGTCGATAAATTGTCTGAAAAATTCCCATGTCATTAATGATCTGTGTACATTCCTGTCAGTTTTGCATACCACGCCTCGGTCAATCCCCGGGTACTTCCATTAAAAAATACAGTCTGATCCGGAAGTTCTATTTGAATGATCAAAGGTACGTCTCTATGAATAAACATCATCGCTGCGCCCGTCTCATCACCTTCAAAATAGCCTGCAAGCTGCCGGTCTGTAGCTGCGCCGTTTGTCCTTTTAAAGTGCTCGCCGGGCAATGATTTTTCCAGCCCAATTGTCTGAATATCCTCTATTTGAAAACTGCACTGGTAAAACCCATGGGACAGAGTCACTGAATGTCCTGAAACTTCCATTTGAGTAGCCGCATGTTCCATCTGAATCAGCATCCCTGAAATGATAACGACACCAGCAATGGCTGCGGCACATAAAATACCCGCAATTGAAACCCACCATTTAGCGGCAGGATGCGCCATGTTCATCGTATAATTTGTACTGCATATCCGATTCTGAACCCACAGATGTGTATCGTTTGGATTGCTGTACCATCCGTTTTTCCAATAATCATCATCGTCCAGCATGATCGGCTGCGTATCGTCCTTTAATATGTTCTTCCGCTGTCTGATGATATACATCATACCGGCGATCACAGCCGCTGCACCGACCATATCTATGGCACAGTAAATGACATAGTCCCAAAAGTATGTCTGCCCGCCAAAAATCAACCGCAGGCAAATATAGATATTGGCTGTCAGGCTGGCATAGTCTGCCGCCAATATTGCTTCAGACCATGTTCTTTTTTCCAGCCGGCTCATACTTTCGTTAATACTGCTGTCTTTGCTGTAAACAACATTTTTTTGCCCGGCCAGACAAAAATGAATCCAAAGAAAAAGCAGCGGGAGCAGGGCGCCCACAGCAGGCCAAATCCATAAACCACGGTCAGCCGTCAGTCGTTCCCGCAGCTGCGGTATGATCCAGACGGCAAATCCTATAAACACGGCCGGCAAATGCCACTGCCACCGCACCGGAAATGCGGACGCTTTGGCACTCACAGCTGTATCTACCGCATTGTCCGGATGCCTCTCTGACATAAACCAGCCGTACTCCATCTTAATAGTATACATACGTCTCTGTCCCCGAATATTCAGTATCATTAATCCGATCATATATTCCAAGCACCAAAGCGTCCAAAAAAGCACCGAAATACCGATACTGAGAAAAACAACGGCTGATGCTGCCAGACCGGCCCCGGCATTGATCCACTGAAACCGGCGGAAACATTTCCGATAATGCGCTGTCAGACTTAAGACTTTCTCGTCTTTCCCGGCTTCCTTTGGTACATGAATACCCAAAATCATCCCTTCCTGATAGCCGCTCTTGCCCGAATAGCAATAGGCGCAAATCCCAACCATAAGCAAACTGAGCGCTGCAAAAAAGCAAAATGTCACCGCTTCAATCATAGGAAACACCTCCCGCATTTTCCGGATTCATCTGCCTGAATATCTTCTCGCACAGCTGAAGAAATTCCTGTTTTTCCATGCCTTTTAAGCTGGCCTCTGCAGACAAAAGTTCCAGTTCCTTTTCCAGCTTTTCCCGATAATCGGCATCGGCTGTACCGACAGGACATACGGTCGCGCCCTTTCTTCGGTCAATTTCAATAAACCCTTCTGCTTTTAAAAGCTGATAGGTTTTATTAACTGTCATCGTATTCACGCCGGCATCAGCGGCCAGCTGGCGCACCGTCGGCAGACTTTCGCCGGCTTTAAGCTCACCCCGTCCAATACCTGTGACGATTTGATTTCTCAGCTGCACATAAATCGGTATGCTGCTTTTTGTATCCAATGTAATTAACATCTTTTCCTCTTTCCTGACGCACCTGCTGCGTCAATACGGGTTTGCACGATAAATAAAAGCCGCGGATTGCTCCGCGCCCCTGGCGCTCCCGCAATCCTACCCGTATTCGCACTTTTCAGCCTGCCTTTGGCAGTCTTCGTGCTCATACGGGTTAGCGTCTCTAAAGCATAGGCACCCCGGGCTGCAGGCAGACCGCTTATCTATGCTTTGAGACGGACTTTCACAGTAAAAAATAAGTATTATTTGTATTATATATAGTAATACAAATAATACTTACTGTCAATGACTGCTGACGGTCTATATGATTAAATTAACAACAGCGCCGGTCAGCAGCGAAAATACCATCACAAAGCCGATATATAATAGAAAATGCCGCAGTCCCAGAACAATTTTCAATGCGCCCAAATTGGTGATTTTTGTCGCCGGCCCGGTGATCATAAACGAGGCTGCCGCGCCCATACTCATTCCCGAAGAAAGCCACTGCAAAAGCAACGGGATCGTCCCTCCGCCGCAGGCATATAACGGCACGCCGATGGTTGCCGCCAGCAGCAGTCCAAAGCCTTCATTGCCTTCGCCGAACAGTCCGGCAAAAGCATCCGCCGGCACATATCTCTGAAACAAGGCGGAAAGGAGCACGCCTGCCAGAAAATACAGACCGGTTGCTTTCACATTTCTGCCGAGATTTTTTAAAAATCTCAAAAAGAGATTGGGATCTGTATCATGGCCTTCGCCCGGCTCAAACCCGTCAAAATGAAAAAATGTTTTTCCCCGGAAGAAAAAGTGTACCATCAGTCCCGCCGCAATACCGCATACAATACATGAAATCAGCCGGACCAAAAAAGCGGTGCGGCCCAAAGCGGTACTATAAAGCAGAAGCTGGGGATTGAGCAAAATACTGCTCATCATAAACGCGGCCAGCCAGTCATCTCTCATGCCCTGCCGCGAAAAAGATGCCGCAATCGGAATCGTTCCGTACATGCAAAGAGGCGATGCGATGCCCAAAAGGCTTGCAGCCGCAACGCCCCACAAGCCCATTTTTTTATCTTTCAGTCCTCCGAACAGACCGTGAATAGCATCTTTTGCAAAAACGGAAATGAAAGATCCGATGACCATGCCAAGAACCCAGTAAAAGAAAATCTGTCTCAGCTGCACCATAAAATAATAGCTGACATATCTAAGATTTTCTTCTGTCATCCCTGGGATATCAATATCTCCGGTAAAAATAGGTTCTCCTGGAATATAATTTTCTTTCAAATATTGATATAACATAATCGCTTTCCTTTCGATAAGTAAATTATTTATTTACTTATCGTTGGTATACTTGAAATTATTTTTTTGTCAATCATTACAGCCCCGTCCGTTCACCCATGTCTGCACATCCGCCGCGTCAACACCCGACCGAAACCGCATACCGTCCTGCCCGTCCCCGCCAGCCCTTGAAAGCACCGGGCTTAACGAAAAGCACAAATGTGTTTTGTGTATCTGCAGCGCATATTAGCCCACAGCAAACTATTCCTGCAGCAGCCAGTCAGCTATATCGTAAATGTTAACTCCTTCATAGCTGTATTTCGGATGTCTGGTCCGGGCGATAATCATCTTAGGATAAGCATCTCGTATTTGAAGCAGCGCTGAACACTCCCTCTCAAATGTTTCCTGTCCGGAAATGTCATCACTTACCTGAATATATATTTTTTCGCTTCCTCTCTGTGCCACAAAGTCGATTTCTTTCTGATACAGTTTTCCGACATAAACATCATATCCACGGCGAAGAAGTTCGATACAGACTATATTCTCATA
>DVJY01000064.1 GCA_018716485.1 Candidatus Scybalocola faecipullorum | reverse complement strand
TCCTGAACCTCTGGGCAGTTTCTGGCTGGTTGCGGTTTTGCCCCCGATGGCATATCCCTCCACCGCGGCATTTTTGCCGGTGCCTTCGGATACAACTTTTTCAAGGAGGGTTTTCATCGTCTCAACCGTTGATTCTGAAACAGCGCCGCCTTCCCTCTCATACTCAAAAGTCTCAATGATTTCTCCTTCGGCCGATTCAATGCTGACTCCGAAATGGGGTGTCACAAGCCATCCGCCGTTAATGACTGCGCTGACTGCCCTCAGCAGCTGAAGGGGTGTAATCTGAAAGGACTGACCGAAAGAAATTGTTGCCAGTTCCACGGCGCCCACATTTTTTTGCTGATGCATGATCGAAGCCGACTCACCGGGAAGGTCAACGCCGGTTTTTTCAAACAGCCCCAGTTTTCTAAAGTATTTATACATATTCCCAACGCCCACTCTGGCGCCGACATCAATAAATACCGGATTGCATGAATTCATAAATCCCTGTTCAAACGTTTCAGCTCCGTGCCCCGCCGTTTTGTGGCAGCGTATGCGCCGATCCTCCACAATACGATATCCCGGACAGGAAAACGTATCCGTCAGAGAGATAACATTTTCTTCAAATGCAGCCGCAGAAGTAATAATTTTAAATGTGGACCCCGGTTCATAGGTGTCGTTAATGCAGCTGTTGCGCCACATCCGGTTTAGGGCATCGTTATAGCTTACCCCTTCCTGCTCATCTGTATTCAGTGTATACGGCTCATTCAGATCAAACTCCGGCGCATTGACCATCGCATAAATTTCACCATTTTGAGGATTCATCAAAATCACCCCGACACCTTTGGCCTGCTTTTGTTCCAATACTTTATCCGCCACCTGCTGAACAAATGTCTGAATCTGATAATCCAGACTTGTATTCAAATGATACCCCGGTATCGGATCTATGCGCTTTTCTGCTTCATTTTCAACTTCAACGCCTCTGACATCTGTTTTTGTTAAAATCCTGCCTTCGCTGCCGCTTAAATACTCATCGTACATCACTTCCAGCCCGATGATGCCCTGATTGTCCGAACCGGTAAATCCAAGCACTTTGGAAGCCAGATCGCCGTAGGGATAATAGCGTGCGTAGTCTTCATCCACGTTTACCCCATCCAGACGATAGCTTCTGATCTCATCGCCCAGTTCTTTAGGAACGTTGGATTTGATTCTTTCAATCGAAGACACTTTTTCAACCCTTTTTCGGACGTCTTTCTCATCCATAGACAGGATATCCGACAAAACGGTAATCACCTGTTCGGCGTCTGTAATCTGATTATGGATCACTGAAATAGTACATACAGACTGGTTGACTGCCAGAGGAATATGATTACGGTCATAAATATTGCCTCTGAGCGCTTTGATTTTTCTTTCACGCTCTTCGACCTGTTCAGCTCTGACAAGATAATATTCCGAGCGGATGATCATCACATAAAAAAGTCTGCCAATGCAGAGCACGAATCCGACGGCCATAATGACCGCCAATATTTTAATGCGCCGATGATGATATTGTCTTTGTCGCAACAGACATACCTCTATCCTGACTTTTATTAAATCCTATGAAAGTATGACCTGTCTGTATGCCACCGGCAGGGCAAAAATGCCCTGCCGGACTTTTCATCTTTAATCAAGAAGCGGCGAGTTTGTATTGGTCGGGAAATATTCTGCCCAAAGCTCGCGTTTGCGCTCTTCAGTCATTTCCGTATTCTGTGTTGTGTCATCTTCCGAAAGATCAACCGTCTCGCCGGTCTGAGATTCATCTGTCTCGTCGGTCTGTGCCGTTTCATCGGTCTGATTTGTTTCTGATGTCTCTGATGTCTCAGCGCTCTGGCTGCCGCCAGTCTGTGTCTCATCTGTCTGAGAGGTTGTATCGCCTTCCTCGTCTGTCGGGAAAATCTGCAGATACGGCAGCAGTTCTTCATAAATCTTTCTTGTCAGAATCTGCGGCAGCCTTGAATCTGCCTGACTTACCGTATTCGGCTCGTCAATAATTGTATAGACAAGTACCTCCGGATCATCCATAGGCACTGCACTGATAAACGAAACGAGACATTTTCCGTCAGAACGCGGCAATTTTTCTGCAGTACCTGTCTTACCTCCGATATCGTACCCGTCGATTGCGGCATAGGTTCCTGTACTGCCATCCTGCTGAACAGTTGCTCTCATAGCATTTTTAATAAAATCCGCAGTCTGTTCTGAAACTGTTTTTCTCACAAGTTCACTGTCATAACTCTCTACAAGATTACCCTCGCTTGATGTCACTTCGCTGACCATATGCGGTCTGTAATAATCGCCGTCATTTAAAATAGAAGCTACTGCTGAACTGACCTGAACCATTGTGGTCGTAAATGTCTGTCCGAACGCATTAATGGCAAGGTCAAATTCGCTCATATTGTCCGCACTGTACACAAGACCGGAAGATTCGCCCGGAAGATCGATATTCGTCCTCTGTCCGAATCCGAATAAATTCTGATATTTTGTAAATCTGTCGACACCCATATTCAGGCCGATTTCCATAAGCGCCACGTTGCATGAATGTTCCAGCGCGCCGCTTAAATCAATTGTTCCGTGAACGCCGTTGCAGGCAACCTCATCGGTAACGCCCTCAAAAGCTTTGGAACCTGTACATACGAAAGTATCTGACGGCGACGCTGTATCTTCCTCAAGCGCTGAGGCAATCGTCACAAGCTTCACTGTGGAGCCCGGCTCATAAGCATCGCTGACCGCAAAATTCCGCCATATACTCTGCATCAGCTGGAGTTTTTCTTCCTCAGTCAGAGACTCAAACGTTACATCCCCACTGCTGTCGGATTCGCTGCCGGTCTCCTCGCTATTGTCGCTGTTCTCCTCATTGAATTCCTCCATACTGTATTTATTAAAATAATCTGCCAGTTCATCATAATTACGCGTATCATTCAGATCAAATACCGGATATGAAGCCATACCTAAAATTTCTCCGCTTTTAACATCCTGAACGATGACCGCAGTATTTTTACTTCCGATTGCTTCATTAAATTCACGGATATGTTTTTCGATAATCCGCTGCACATTAATATCCAGTGTTGTCACAATATTATTGCCATTGACTGCCGGGATCGTTGTCTGTTCCAATGTGCCTCCGTCTGTCAGATAACCGTACTCTCTGCCGTCTGTACCGTTAAGCGTGCTGTTGTACCGCGCTTCCAGTCCGTATGCGCCAACATTGCCGGAATTGGTAAATCCGATGACATCACACGCCAGAGATCCGTACGGATATTTTCGGATATACTCTTCTTCAAACCAGATGCCCTTAATGTATTTGCTCTTGTCTTCCTCTGTCTGAGATGTCTCTGTCTCGGAAGATGCTGTTTCTGAAGATGTCTCTGACGTTTCGCTCTCATCTTCCTGATTCATCATTTCATTAAACGGCTGCACTTCCGAATAAGAAAGCTGTTTTTGAAGTACTCTGTAACGGCTGTCCGGATTTTCATTGATCCAATCCTCAATCTCTGACCTGTCCACACCAAAATATTCTTCCAGTGCGTCCAGAGTCGGATCGACACAGTCGCCCTTTTCATCAACGACGGAATTTAAAATTACATATGCATCGATAACAAGATTATACACCTTTTCACTTGTGGCCAGGACTGTTCCGTTTCTGTCCAGAATATCGCCCCGTTTAAACGGAATCGTCGTACTGCCTGACTGCTGCTGAGCCAGTACCTGTATCGAATAATCACTGCCGCTCCTGAAATTAATATAATTAAGGCGAATGATCAATGCGCCCATCAGCACGAGCAGCGTCATAAATACAATCATCAGTTTTGAACGATTAGCCAGCGTAAATTTTCTTCTTGTTTCATTGGTACTGATCAACGCCGCCTGCTTTTGGCGCTTGGCAGCAATTCTCTTTGCCTTTGCAGAAACCTTCGCCTTTTTGGCGGCAGCTGTTTTCACCGATGCCGGACGCTTAGCCGGTACTCTGCGTCCGGAGACTTCATTCGCTCTTGCTGTCCTTCTTTTCGAAACAGACTTACTCTGGCCGGCACCTGCGCGCTTTCCGTTTTGGGCATGCACTTCTGAAGTTCTGCGGCTCCCCGCTCTCCCTTTTGCAGCTTTCCTGCTGTTTCGGGCAGCGCTTTTTTTCAATGTCTCCGATGAACTTTTCTTTCCCCCCGTTCGATTTCCCGTTGTTTTATCTGCCATTTCTTCACCTATCCTGCATTTCGTAAAAGAGACTGCCACCATACAGTGACAGTCTCGCTTGTTTACTGATTCGACTGCGGTATATCCTGAAACTGCTTGACATAATCCTCGTCGTTACTCCGATACGTAATAATCTGATCAGGTCCGGGAGATACCATGCCTAACGTTCCTGTTGCGTACTGATAAACTTCATCAAGATTTACCGCATCACTGATGCGCTCTCTTGCCGCCACATTCGCATCGGTCAATGTATTTAATTGGCTCTTCAAAGAAGCGATTTCATTACTTCTTTGTGTCATCTGATTTTGAAGGTTCAAATATACAACGCAGCTTATTAATACAAAGATGACTGAAATCCCTAAAAATAATGTATATTTTAAGTCCAGTTTTAATGCTTTTTCTCTGTTGCGCATAGCTATTCTCTGATTCACCTGTCTTTTCTTTTCGGCCTGAACGCGTTGAAATTCGCTTTGAGGCCTTGATGGCCGTACCGGACGGGTAACTGCCGTTTTTCTTACAGTTCTTGTGCCTTCAGGCTGTCTTTTGTACGGTGACGGTGCTGTTTTTCTGGCTGCGGAGCCTTCCACGATGTAATATCTCTGATTGCCGGCCGATTGACGGCTGCCAGTCCTGCGCCTGTTACTTTCCATAATACTCTCCTTTACTGTTGCTGGCACACTTTCATAAACACTCTCAACTTTGCACTCTTTGAACGGCTGTTGCTTTCCATTTCTTCCCCGGACGGGACTATCGGTTTTCGTGTCATGACTTTTCCTTTGGATTTTTTCCCACATACACATACGGGAAATCCCGGCGGACATTCGCACGGGTTCTCACTTTTTCTGAAAATATTTTTGACAATTCTGTCTTCAAGTGAATGAAAAGTAATCACACAAATCCTCCCGTCATCATTGAGCAGATCAATCATATCTTCCAGACTGTCGGACAGTACTTCCAGTTCATGGTTTAACTCTATGCGGATTGCCTGAAATGTTCTTTTGGCCGGATGGCCGCCTGCCGCGCGAAACTTCATAGGAATAGCCTCCTTTACAATTTCCGCCAGTTCCAATGTTGTTTCAATCGGCTTTTTCTGCCTTGCGGCGACAATGTGCTTCGCTATATTTTTAGCAAAGCGATCCTCTCCAAAATCTCTGATCAAATGAAAAAGCTCAAGTTCAGGGTATTGATTGACAATGTCTTTTGCTGTCAGTGTCTGACGACGATCCATGCGCATATCTAAGGGAGCATCCTCTCTATATGAAAATCCGCGTTCGGCCGTATCCAGCTGGTAGGAAGATACGCCCAGATCCAGAACAATGCCGTCAACACCGCTGATGCCCAGTTCTTCAAGAACCTGCCGCATTCTGCAGTAGTTGCTTCTGACGATCGTCACCCGATCCGAAAACGGTTCCAGCCTCTCGCTCCCCGCCATAATCGCCGCCTCATCCTGATCAATACCGATCAGACGGCCTTTGCCGGAAAGTCTTTTGCAGATTTCATAGGAATGCCCGCCGCCGCCCAATGTACCGTCGACATAAATGCCTTCCTGCTTAATATTTAAATTTTCAATGGTTTCCTCTAATAAAACAGATGTATGCTTAAATGCCATAATGCCTCCGGGATATTTTCTTTTTATCCATAGTGTCAGAAGGAAATCCCCAGGTCTGCCATATGTTCCGCAATATCATCCATATCGTCCACATCGATATCATTAATCGCATCCCACTTGGTTTTGCTCCAGATCTCTATGCGGCTTGAAACGCCGACAAGCACAGCTTCTTTATCCAGCTGCGCAAAATCCCTCAGTACCGCCGGAAGTAAAATCCTTCCCTGTCGATCCACTTCACAGGAAGCGGCGCCTGCCAGAAAAAAACGAGAAAACTGTCTGGCTTCTTTCTTAGTCAGCGGCAAATCGTGGAGCTTCTGGGTGAAAACATTCCATTCTTCCATAGGGAATACAAACAAACAACCGTCCAGCCCTTTTGTAACGACAAACTCGTCCCCTAAAGCTTCTCTGAACTTTGAAGGAACGATCAATCTGCCCTTTGAATCGATTGTATGATTATACTCTCCTATAAACATAACATTTTCTCCTGTAAATTTCAATGGCTACCGATGACACACGGTTTCCATTTTGTACCACTTACTACCACATTTCACCACTTATGTTATAATATTAGCTTATTAAACCCAATAAATCAATAGCTTTTTTAAAATTTATACTTTCATAACATCCTGAACATATATTTTTAAAATGTTGATTTTACGCATTTTTTTGGTATTTTTACACATAAAAACCTCGCTTTGGCACCCTCTGTCCCACTTCGCAGGGATTGCCGCCGGCTTTACTGTTTGTTTACAGGGACACCGCCCCACCTCCTTATTTTTTTCATCCAAAAATTTCCTCAAAAATTTTTTCTGTAAAAGCAAAAAAACGCCGACGATGCGGCGTTTTTTATAATTCTTCAACTGAAATCAGTCCTTCCTGATCTTCAATCGCCCTGAAAATAGCATTGCGGCTTCGCCACTGAGCGGCTTCCACAGATGCCTGTACAATAACATTCTGACTTTTTGTTTTCTTTTTGACGACAACAACACTGCTGATTTTTATGCTCTCAGCTCTCAGATTGCGTATGGCGTTACTCATCGCCTCATCAGATTCAAATTCCATATAAACATCATATACATTGGAATGGGATTCTATATAGATGTCAATCGCCTTAAAATATCTGAAAACGATCATCATACACACTGTCGCAAGAATGGCACCGCTGTAATAACCGATGCCCACAGCCAGCCCGATACACGAACTTGTCCAAATACTTGCTGCCGTCGTCAGCCCGGACACATGACGCTGCCCGACAACCATAATGGTGCCGGCGCCCAAAAAGCCGACGCCGCTGATAACCTGCGCGCCAAGACGTGCTGTATCTCCTGTGCCTCCTGCATTCATATACAGATGAATATATTGCCCTGTCATCATGACGAGCGTCGCTCCAAGACAAACAATCGTATGAGTTTTTACACCTGCCACACGACGTTTCATACCTCTGTCAATACCGATGACGCAGCCCAGTGCCATTGCCAATAAAAGCCGGAAAATGGTTGATACCATATTCAGATTTCTTAAATACTCTGTAATATTATTCCAAAAACCAACAATACCTTCTGTCTCCATCAATTCAGCCTCCTTTGCTGCATCACTGACGAAAAGCTGCTGCCCGCTTTCGCACGGGCAGCAGCTATGAACCGCTCATTTACCTTGCCAATACTGCACTGCTCATTATTCTGTTCCTGTAGATGCATTGTAGTTTTCAACTGCCGCATTAACCTGACTTGCCAGTGAATCTACTGCATCTTGAGGCGACAAGCTGCCATCATACAGCTGCGGAATAATTTCATTGAAAATCAGACGAGATTCTGTCTGTACCCCTGAAAGTACGCCTGCAGTATAGTTGTTTGCAGGAGTATCATTCAGCTGATTGATTGCTGTTTCAAATGCAGGATATTCTTCCAGGTATGCTTTCATATCTTCCAGTTCATAAGCATCCGGATTGATCGCAAAGTAGCCTGTACCCATAGACCATTTAGCCTGTGCTTCTGCAGTTGTTGTATATTCAATAAATTTCCATGCAGCATTTTGTTTTTCTTCATTACCTGTATCCATCAGCCAGAGAGAAGCACCGCCGATGATAACGCCGCCTTCATCATTTTCTTCGATAACCGGCAGATAACCTGTACCAACTTCAAAGTCTGAAGATTCGATAGCATTCTTCAAAATCGCTGTAGACTCGATGATCATCGCTGTGTCTCCGCCGAAGAAAGCTGTCTGTGTATCAGCTGTTGTGGTACCATAGTTTGCTGTATAACCTGAATCGTACAGGTCTTTCCACATCTGCATAATTTTAAGTCCGCCGCCGTTGGAATCGAAATCAACCGCTGTCATATCAGATGTACGTCCATTGTCATTATTGCCGTATGTCATGCCAAGACCTGCCAGCTGCTGTTCAAAGAACCAGCCGTAAATCGCCTGTGCAAATCCGACAGAAGCCGCTCCGCTGTCAACGATCTGTTTGGAATATTCCAGAACTTCTTCATAAGTTGTAGGCGGTGAATCCGGATCAAGTCCTGCCGCTTCAAAAACATCCTTATTATAATAGAGCATCGGTGTGGATACGTTAAACGGCATTGCATATTGTTTGCCGTCTACAGAATAATAGCTTGTAATAACGTCCATAACTGTGCTCTTGTCATAGCCCGTTGTCTCGAACATATCCTCTACCGGAATGATCATACCGCTGTCGGACATGAATTTTGTACCAACATCATACATCTGGCACACATCCGGAAGTTCGCCGGACTGCATTGCCGCTTTCAGTTTTGTAATCGTATCATCGTATGTACCCTGATACTCAATGCTGACTTCAACTTCATCCTGAGATGCATTAAAATCATCAACCATTTCCTGCATTGCTTCACCGTTAACACCGCCCATTGCATGCCAAACAGTGATTTGTGTTTTTCCTGATGAATCTCCACCGGATGAATCTCCGCCGCCTGTGCTGTCAGCAGTGCCGCCACCGCCGCCGCATGCTGCCAGTGAAGCTGTCATTGCCCCTGCTAATAATAACGCCAATACTTTTTTGTAGTTTTTCATAAGTTACCTCCTTTTTAAGCCTTACTTATATGCAGTGCATATTTGCACATTGTGCACACATTAAACATTAACCCTTGACTGATCCTGCTGTCAGACCACTGATCAGCTGTTTTTGTCCGAGAATAAATACGAGAATAGACGGAATCAAAATCATCATCGCCCCGGCCATAACCGGTCTGAAGTCTGTAGATTCAGCCCCCTGAAGCATACCAAGACCGATCTGAACAGTTCTCATATTAACGCTGTCTGTAACGAGCAACGGCCATAAGTAGTAGTTCCAGCTCTGTACAAATACATAAATACCAAGTGCGCCGATATTCGGTTTAACAAGCGGCAATGCCACCCGGTAGAAAAATTTAAAATTAGAACAGCCGTCAATCTCTGCTGCCTCTTTAATTTCCATCGGAAGCTGCATAAATGCCTGGCGCATATTAAATACAGCAAACGCTGCTGCAAGGTTCGGCAGAACCAAAGCCAAGTAGCTGTCTCTTAAGCCCCATCCTGCAACTGTCAGATAGTTTGCGATAATGATTGCCTGGCTAGGGATCATCATCGTCGCCAGCATGATCATAAAGAGAATATTTTTCCCTTTAAAACGCATCATTGAAAATGCATATGCAGCCAGCGCACCTGTCACAATCTGAGCACCTGTGATGATCATAGATGTAATCAGCGAGTTCTTAATAAATGTAAACAGCGGTGCAAGTTCCAACGCTTTAATATAGTTTTCAAGGGAAACACCACTAGGGAAAAACTTTCCTGCATAAATTTCCTTCATATCCATCATACTAACGTTAAAGCAGTAAAGGATCGGCACAAGGACAATAAATGCGAAAATAATATTCAGCACATAAATAATCGCAATATACGTTTTGCTGTGTTTCATTAATATGTCACCTTCTTCTCCAATTTAAACTGTAAAGCCGTCAGTATAATCAAAATTACAAACAGGACAGTCGACTCTGCACAGGCGACGCCGAAACGGCTGTTAATAAACGCTTCCTGATAAATTTCATACACAATAACGTTTGTTGCTCCTGCCGGACCACCCTGGGTCATCATCTTAAACTGTGCATATGCCTGAAGTGAATTGATTACATTGATAATCAGCAGGAAAAAGAGAATCGGTGAAATGCTTGGAATTGTTACATTCCAATGCTTCTGGAAAAATCCGGCACCTTCAATGGAAGCACTTTCGTAAAGTTCCTGAGGAACACTCTGAAGTGCTGCTGTCAGGTAAATAAAGTTCATACCGATATTCATCCAAACGCTAACGATTGTTACCGCGATCAGCGCCCATTTCTTATCTGTCAGCCATCCGATATTTGTTCCGAGCACTTTATTTAAAATACCCATAGAACTGTGGAAAATGAACATAAATACAACAGATGCCGCTGCTGCGGAAATTGCCATCGGCAGGGAGAAGATTGTTCTGAAAATACCTCTGCCGCGAATTCTCTCGTTGCTGACGATTGCCAAAATAAAACCGATACCGATTGAAAAGATAACCATTAAAATACTGAATTCAAACGATACGAGAATACTTTGCCAGAAACTTTCGTCAGTAAAAATGTTTATATAGTTCGTAAACCCGATATACTCTGACACACTGCCAAGCGGTGTTGTTCTAGCCAAACTCAAATTCAATGTATTGAAAAACGGATAGAAAACAAACAGGATAAACAGGATTCCCGCAGGCACTAAATACAGATAAGGTTCAATAGTTCTGAATAAACTTTTTTGTTTCATATTATAGCTGCCACCCACTTTCTCATTTTATTGACCAGTACCGGCTCCCTGTCAGCCGATACAAAAAATAACACTTCTCGCCTTCATCGCTCCTTTCCTCAGAACATGATTTTCACACGTTTATCAATGAATATATTATAATAATAAATTATAAAAAATGCAATATTTATTTCAAATTTTTATGATTAAATTATGCATTTACACCAATTTATTATCATATCATTTGTTCGCTTTCCGAATCTATATCATGCATTTTAGCCTTATATTCCCATGATACAAAGCTAAAATGCATGTTTTTGCACAATTACAGCCCCGTATGTTCCGCAATATACTTGCGCGCTTTGATCGCATAAGCGAGAGGATTGGCTTTGGCCGGATCCTGCTCAGCCTCAACAAGCATATAACCTTCATAGCCAGTTTCTTCCAATACCTTAAAAATCGGCTCAAAATCGATGCTTCCGTCACCCGGTACTGTAAATGTCCCCATACGTACACCTTCAAGGAAGCTCAGATTTTCTTTTTTAACCTTCTCCACAATTTCAGGACGAATGTCCTTCAAATGAACATGCTTAATTCTATCTGCATATGTTTTCACCATTTTAAGCGGATCTACACCGCAGTAAGCGAAATGCCCCGTGTCATACAGCAGACTTACAAAGTCCGGATTTGTATTTTCCATCATACGTTTTACTTCGTCCTCATCCTGAACAACCGTACCCATATGATGATGGAATGTCAGTGCAATACCGTAATCTTCTTTTGCAATTTTTCCGAGACGATCCATTCCTGTACAGAAAGTACGCCATTCGTCATCGTTCATCACATACTTGTGCCCGAAAATCGGTACATCCTGTTTCCCCTGAACGCTGTAACTCTGCTCGGAAGCGCCGATGATTTTTGAACCCATAGCTTTCAAAAATTCCAGCTGTGCACGGAAGTCCTTCTCCACTTCCTCAAACGGTTTCGTGATCAAGAAGCACGAAAACCACTGGTTGCATATTTGAAGACCTCTTAAATCCAATGCTTCTTTAAGCACTTTCGGATCTTTCGGGTATTTATTGCCGACTTCACATCCTGTAAAACCTGCCAGCGCCATCTCACTCACACATTGTTCAAATGTATTTTCTGCGCCAAGATCCGGAAGGTCGTCATTCGTCCAGCCAATCGGCGCAATCCCCAATTTTACTTTTACCTTATCCAACATTTTAGTCACCCTCACATAACTTCAGATATTTTCACAGGTCTGTGTTCATCGCTGGACTTCTTCGCAGCAATCCCCATCAATACCGGTTTTAATCCGTCTTCAACGCCAAGCGGTGTATCTTTGTCATTGATGATCGCATCAATAAACGCCGCAACTTCTTTGCTGTAAGCGTCCATATATCTTTCAAGGAAGAAAAACAGCGGTTTCTCGCCGGTAACACCCTGATTATTTGCAATTGTCACCGATGACTCACTGTCATTTGAAATTGCCGCCATACCTTCAGAGCCGAATACTTCTGCACGCTGATCATAACCATATGCAGCACGTCTGCAGTTATCAATAACGACAAGAGCGCCGTTTTCCATCTGAAGTGTAATCACTGCCGTATCCACATCTCCCGCTTCGCCGATAGCCGGATCCACAAGATTAGCGCTCTGAACATACACTTCTGTAGCGTCACATCCCGCAAGGAAACGTGCCATATCAAAATCATGGATTGTCATATCAAGGAACATGCCGCCCGAACTTTTAACATAATCAACTCCCGGCGGTTCCGGATCTCTTGATGTGATTTTAATAATTTCAGGTTTGCCGACTTTGCCGCCAGCCACTGCTTTTTGAAGCGCCTCGAAATTGTGGTCAAATCTGCGGTTGAAGCCGACCTGATACTTTAAGCCGGTGCCCTCAAGCGCCGCAATAACTTCTTTAATTTTGTCCACATCATGATCAATCGGTTTTTCACAAAATACATGCTTGCCTGCCTTAATTGCTTCCAAAGACAAACTTGAATGTGTATCTGTCGACGAGCAGATCAATACGGCATCGATTTCCGGATCGTTCATAATGTCTGAAGGATCTTTCGTCGTATTCATAACTCCCATCGATTTTGCCCATTGAGCCGTTTCCTCATTCATGTACGGATCTGCAACTGTTTTAATTACAGCTTCCCTGACCCCTTTAGAGATGCTGGCGATATGAACCTTTCCGATTCTTCCTGCTCCGATAATACCTACTTTTACCATAGCATTTCCTCCTAATTATGTGAGTGCTGCTGCCCATATATGCACGCTTCGTACGTCGTGTGCTTCGGCGTGCCTTGATGTGCTTTTGCGTTTTTAAATTATGTATTAATCATAGAACGTTTAGGCATTTTGTGCAAGTGTTTTTTGCTAATTAATGTTGTTTTCTCTATATTGGACAAATTTTGTGTAAAATATTTGTTAAATTTTTTATTATTTTGAAAATTGATTTTACCATTTTGTTTATATTAACCTTTCTTTGGAACGCATTTTCACGCAAATGCACGCCAAAAAGAGCTGCCGCCCCGGTCTTTTTCAAACTGGGACGGCAGCTCTCTCACAATTCTCCCGCTGCCGGGTCTCTTTACTCGTATAATTGGCTCTTAAACATAAATGCCGTTATAAATTGTATTTTGTCTTTATAATAATATCCGTAAAAAGGCACTCCTGTGCCGGAGTCTCTCCTTTAACAAGCAGATTTGCCAATACATACGGCGCCAAATAACCTTGCTTGTATCCGTTTTGATCTATAAGAAAATCCGCTTTATCTTCCTGAAGTACCTTTTCATTTTTCTGGGTCTGGTCATAAATAATCACAAACGGCCGTTTTTCCAGATGCAGTGTCTCAAAAGCGGCTCCGATACCGGCCTGACCGCCGGACACTACCAGGATGCCGTTGATATCCGGAATTCCCGAAAGAGCACTTTCAATAATATGTTCCACAGTGCCTGCTTCATCAAAGCTGGGATGGACACCCGCAACTTCTATGCCGGGATAACTTTTCTTAATTTCTTCTATAAAACCATCCACGCGCTGACTGTCTACGTTATTACTGAAATATCCGGTAATTACCAATATTTTCCCGGCGCCGCCCGTAAGCATTCCGAAAAGTCCCGCTGCCGTCTGACCGCTGCGCCGATTATCCATCCCTATAAAACAAGTTCTTTTCGTCCCGGCAATATCCGAATTAAACGTAACAACCGGGATTTTGTGGGTCTCAATCACTTCATTCAGCTTCAGGCTGATCGCCGTACTATCCACAGGCATGATAGCCAGGCCGCGAATACCTTCAGCCAGCAGTTCATCAATCGTCTTCAGCTGTTCCTCTTCATTCACCGTCATGCTTTCCTTCACAATCAGTTCAATGCCCCACTGCATCAGTTCTGCCTGAGCTTCTCTGAGACCCCGGTTGATTTCCAGCATAAACGATGCGCCCGCCAGCTGGGTGATGACCCCGATCCTGACTTTTTCGGCCGGTCTTTCCCCCTTGCGCTGCGACCGTGTCACATATCCCAATTCATCAGCAATTTGACGGATCTTTTCCGCCACTTGAGGATTAATACGTCCCCTGTTATTTAAAGCACGGTCCACAGTGCCTCTGGATACGCCTGCTTTTTCGGCAATCTCCTGAATTGTTGCCATATCAAGCCCTCTCTCTCTCTCTCTTAGCTTTTCTTCGGCGATAAATAATCAGCCCCGCCGCAGCGATGACCAAAACCGCAGACAGCAGCTGAGACACCGGAAAACCAATGCCCGGGATCAACAGCTGATCTGTTCTGAGTCCTTCGATCCAAAAACGTCCAAGGCCATATCCGGCAATATACATTAAAAATACTTCACCGGTAAATTTCTTATGGTTCCGATATAAAAGCAAAACAATCAGTACACCCAAGTTCCATAAGGATTCATACAAAAATGTGGGATGAACCTGAATATACTGAATACCGTCAACAGTCACTGCACGTTCCAGCAAATCCGGCGTCGTATAATACGCCTCATTTACATTGAGCTGCATTGCAAGCAGATTATCCGTATAACCTCCGAATGCTTCCATATTCACAAAATTGGCCCAACGGCCGATAATCTGTCCTGTGATCAGGCCGAGACACGCCGTATCACACAGCTGCCACGCAGACAATTTTCTCACTTTCGAGAATATGATCACACAGATTACTGCGCCGATAATACCGCCGTAAATAGCCAGTCCGCCTCTGCGGGTGTTAAAAATTTCCAGCAAATGCTGACTGTAATAATCCCACTCAAAAATCACATAATAAAGCCGTGCGCCGATAATCGCACTGATAATGCCAAAAATAGCCAAGTCTATATACTGGTCTGTATTTTGTTTTGTCCGCTTTGCCTCCAGCAGCGCTACAACAATGCCCGCCATCATACCGATTCCGATAATAATACCGTAATAAGCAATGCTGAAGCCGAAAATTGACACACTTTTGCTCATATGGGCGATTTCAATACCCAAATGAGGAAAACGGATACTCGCGCCTGCAATCATAGCAGCATCCTCCTGATCAAACATTAAATCTGAACAAAATCACATCGCCGTCTTTAACGACATAGTCCTTGCCTTCCATGGCAACAAGCCCTTTCTCTTTTGCAGCGTTGTAGCTGCCGCATGCCATAAGGTTGTCATAGGATACGACTTCGGCTTTAATAAATCCTCTTTCAAAATCCGAGTGGATTTTTCCCGCAGCCTGAGGCGCTTTTGTTCCTTTTTTGATTGTCCACGCTCTTGTCTCTGTCGGCCCTGCCGTCAGGTAGCTGATCAGTCCAAGCAGGCTGTAGCTTGCTTTGATCAGTTTTTCCAGCCCTGACTCTTTAAGTCCCAGATCTTCCAAAAACATCTTTTTCTCATCATCATCAAGTTCTGCAATTTCCTGTTCAATCTGAGCGCATATCACAAAAACTTCAGAACCTTCTTCGGCGGCGTATTTTCTCACATCTGCAACAAAACCGTTTCCGGCGCCGTCATCCGCAAGATCGTCTTCTGCCACATTGGCTGCGTAAATCACCGGTTTATAGGTGAGCAGGTTAAATCCCGCAAGCATGGCCTGTGCCTCGTCATCGGCCGGCTCAAAACTTCTTGCCGGCTTTCCGTCTTCAAGATGCTCCATCAGCGCTTTCACAAGATCTGCTTCTTTCTGGGCATCCTTTACATTTTTAGCCAGTTTTGATACTTTGGCGTAGCGTCTTTCAAGAATTTCCAAATCCGAAAAAATCAGTTCCAGATTAATCGTTTCAATATCTCTGAGCGGATTGATGCTGCCATCCACATGAACAATATTTGAATCCTCAAAGCAGCGTACAACATGAACAATGGCATCAACTTCACGAATATTTGACAAAAACTGGTTGCCCAGTCCTTCTCCTTTGGAAGCTCCTTTGACCAGTCCGGCAATGTCTACAAATTCAATGACCGCCGGCGTAATTTTTGCGGAGTCATATAACTTTGCCAAATCGTCAAGACGGTGATCCGGCACTGCCACAATACCCACATTGGGATCAATCGTACAAAACGGATAGTTTGCAGATTCTGCCCCTGCCTTTGTCAGGGAGTTAAACAATGTACTTTTGCCCACGTTAGGCAAACCTACGATTCCTAATTTCATCTTTATCTATTCCTTTCACAGCCCTCATCTGTAGGGACTTCTTTTCTCATATGCGCACTGCATAGAATATTTTACATGATTTACAGACTTTTTTCAATCCTTTGATTCAATTAGCAGCGCAATTCCTTCTCTGATACGGATTTTTCCTTCCGCCCCGGCCAATTCATTGCTGACGCACAGACTTTCTCCAAGATAAACTGTTCTGTCCCGCAGCGGATACTTAAAACCTTCCAAATCGACGCCTTTAAGACATTCCGTCACCGGAATCAGTGAAATATATTTGCCGAAAGGTTTTCTGACCACCGCTTCCTTTTGTATCATCCGCACACAGTTATGACTGTCGGCGATCATACACTCAATTCCCTGCCTCATCGGCCCGATGAGCATTTGGATATTGGCCAGTGTATGATCCAGCCGCGTGCCCGTGCCACCGAGAATAAGTATGCTGCCCGTACCGCCCGCCGCACCGATCATACGCTGTGCCAGTTTCAGTGCAATGTCTGTATCTGTATAATCTTTCTCCGGATTAAAGCTGTGGCAGCGTATATGGGCGTCCATTTGATATTTTTTAAGTATTTCCGCTGAAATCGTATCAAAATCGCCCACAATATGTGTCAGCTTTCCGACTTTTTTTATTTTTTCACCCACTTTGTCAAAGAAAGACAAGGCGCCGTCCACAGCAATGATTTCATCAAATTTCTTTTCTTTCAAAAAATCGAGAGCAAAATCGATTTCGATATTGCCCCCGGTTACAATTAAAATATTCATAATTATGCTCCGTATTTTTTAAAGATATTTAAAAATTTCCGGACATTTTCTCTCGGATCGTCACGGAATACCGCAGACCCCGCAACAATAACATTGGCGCCCGCGTCAAGCACTTCTTTGACATTGTCCAGTCCGATGCCTCCGTCCACTTCCAAATCTGTCTTCAGGCCGCGGTCTGTGATCATCTTTCTCAGGGCTTTAATTTTGGCGTTCATTGCAGGAATATAACTCTGACCGCCGGCGCCCGGATTTACAGACATGATCAAAACCATATCCGCTTCCTCCAGCACATAGTCCAGCACACATAAAGGTGTTGCCGGATTCAGGCTGATACCTGCGCGCATACCCAGCGATTTAATATGGCGTATCGTGCTGTGCAGATGCCTGCACGCTTCCGCATGTACCGTAATAATATCGGCGCCCGCCTCTTTAAGACTTTCAAAAAGGTAATCCGGTTCATTGACCATCAAATGGACATCAAAGATTTTGTCCGTATACGGCCGTATTGATGAAATGACCGGAATTCCCAGTGAAATATTCGGAACAAATGCGCCATCCATCACATCAATATGGACATATTCCGCCCCGGCCGATGTAACTTCTCTGACCTCGGTGCCTAAATTTGCAAAATCCGCTGCAAGAATTGATGGTGCTAATTTTAACATGTTAATATCTCCTTTGATTTTTTAATTCTTCAAACATCTGCACATAGCTTTCGTAACGCTGTCTGCTGATCTGACCGTCTTCCAGCGCCATTTTGACCCGGCAGTCCGGCTCACTGATATGAACGCAGCCATTGAAACGACACTGCCCTTCATAGGCGGCAAATTCTGAAAAATAATTTTTCAGTTCTTCTTTTTCCATATCCTGAATATACAAAGACGTAAACCCCGGCGTATCCATTAAATAGGAATCCGAGCCGAGATAAAAGATTTCCGAATGCCGCGTCGTATGCCTGCCGCGCTTAATCTTTTCGCTGACCGCCCCGGTTTCCATCCGCGCCTTGGGATTCAAAAGGTTCATCAGCGAAGATTTTCCGACTCCTGACGGCCCGGCAAGGACTGTCGTCCTTCCAAGAAGTACTTCTCTCACAGCATCAATACCGGATTCTTCCTTCACGCTGGCAAATAAAACCGGACATCCGCAGCCCGCATATGTCTCTGACAAGATCTTTGTCTCTGCCGCAGAGCCGATATCCTTTTTATTAAAACAAATAACCGTCGGAATATGCTGACGTGCCATCATTACAAGAAACCGATCCAAAAGGCCGAAATTCGGCTTCGGCTCAGCCACTGCAAAAATAATCAGCGCCTGATCAATATTTGAAACTGTCGGCCGGATCAGAGCATTAAGACGGGGCAATATCGAAACGATATTGCCCTTCTTTTCTGCTTCATCGATAATATCAATTTTTACATTGTCACCGACCATCGGTTTAATCTTCTGATTGCGGAAGCTTCCTTTCGCCTTGCATTCGTAAATACCCTGCTGCGGCACATGAACATAATAAAACCCTGCAATGCCTTTGATGATCTTTCCCTGCATGAATCAGCCCTCATTGATTGTAAATGTTCTTTCTCCGATGGATTCTCCGTCTACAAACACTTCCACAGTAATCGTGCTTCCCGGCCGCCCTGAGATGGTCACTCTGCAGTTGCCTAC
Organism: Candidatus Scybalocola faecipullorum; assembly: GCA_018716485.1. GTDB lineage: Bacteria > Bacillota > Clostridia > Lachnospirales > Lachnospiraceae > Scybalocola_A > Scybalocola_A faecipullorum. The sequence goes on along the minus strand of DVJY01000064.1, from coordinate 60,806 downwards.
AGTATCGCTGTTATAGGTGCCCAAACTTCTTTCGCTGCCGCCGTTGATGCTTACGCTCACTGTATGATCTTCATCGTCCCCGAAATCAAGACCTAAATCTTCACTCTGGGTCACTGTCTGTGCTTGGGTTTCCTGTGTCTGCGCCGGGCCTGTACTGATGAGCAGTGTCAATGTGGCTCCGCTTGGCGCTGTACCTCCGGATACACTGCTGCCATTGTATACTACATCTGCCACAGTTCCGGCTGTTTTATTGCTTTCAAAAGACTGGGTCGTCACGGAAAATCCCGCATCTCTCAGCCGCTGTGTTGCAGCAGCTTCTGTCTGATCAATGACATATGGCACTGTCACCTGCTCCGCGCCGGAACTGATGACTACAGTGATTCTGTCGCCTTCGGATACTTCAGTACCCGGTTCCGGGTCTGTGGAAATTACACGGCCTTCCTGAACGTCATCACTGTATTCGTAGGTCAGGTTCGGAATAAGGTTCAGCGCTGTCAGGGCTGTCTGTACCTGTTCTGCCGTATCGCCTGAATAGTCTTCCAACTGGAAAGTTTCACTTCCGGAAGATACATAAATGGTAATTTCTGTATCTGTAGCCACTGTCAGACCGCCGCGAGGACTCTGATCATACACTTGTCCCTCATCGTAGTCATCGCTCTGGCCTTCCTCAACTGTAATATTCGTAAAGCCTTCTCTTGTCAGTGTCTGTCTCGCCGTCGCCTCAGATGATCCGATTACCTCAGGCACCTCTTTCATTTCCGCATCAGATTCTGTCTCTGACTCACTTTCGGATTCGCTCTCTGATTCGCTCTCGGATTCGATCACTGTCTCTGTATCGTTGGTACTGCCGCCGAACAGCCCTGCTGCCCGTCCGATAATAAAAGCAACAACGACAACGAGAATGATTGCGCCGACGATGCCGAGCACCAGCATCACTTTTTCCAATGCAGGATTTACTTCTTTATCGTCGTCCTCATCATCTTCCTCCGGCTCCTGATTTTTAAGATTCTGGCGGCGCATATAATCATCCTGAGGCGGACGCTGCACGCCGTTTTTTGAAGCAGGCTCCCTTTTTGGGGCATTCTGGCCGCTCTGGACATTCTGTCGGCGGACATTTCTCAGGTCGTTTTCATCCATAACCACTGTTGAGGCATCGGCCACACTGCTGCCCAGCATAACATAATTGCCATCCGGCTCCGCCAATACCCGGCGCAGATCGGCGATCAATTCCTTTGCCGAAGCATATCTGCGGTCCGGTTTCTTCTGTGTACATTTTAAAATAATCTTTTCAAAGCTTCTCGGTATGGTCGGATCAAGCTGTCTTGGCGGCGTCATCTCTCCCTGAATATGCTGAAGTGCGACCGCCACATTTGTCTCGCCGTCAAAAGGCACTCTGCCGGTAATCATCTCATACATCGTAATGCCCAGTGAATAAATATCACTTCTCGCATCAGAGTATCCGCCTCTTGCCTGCTCCGGAGAAATATAATGAACAGAACCGGCTGCCGTCGTCGTCACCGTCGTGGAATCCGCCACTTTGGCAATGCCGAAATCGGTAACTTTGACTTTTCCGTCTTTGGACATAATAATATTCTGCGGCTTAATATCTCTGTGAATAATTCTGTTTTGATGGGCAGCGCTCAATCCGGAAGCAATCTGAATCGAAATATTCAGCGCCTCTCTGATCTCAAGCTTGCCTTTCATCTCTATATATTTTTTCAGCGTAATGCCCTGAATCAGTTCCATGACAATATAATTAATGCCATCCTCTTCGCCGACATCGTAGACGCCGACAATATTTGGATGGGACAGCCCCGCTGCCGATTGGGCCTCAACTCTAAACTTCCTGACAAACGCCGCATCCTGACTGTATTCATTTTTCAGGACTTTTACTGCAACAAGACGATTTAATTTATGATCTTTTGCTTTATATACATCAGACATTCCGCCGGAACCGATATTTTCAATAATCTCGTATCTGTCTGCCAGATACCTGCCGGACACTAACATCTGTCCACCTCCTCATCAAATGGTTCTATCACAATGGCAGTGACATTATCTGTCCCGCCGTTATCCTTAGCTTCCTCAATCAAAATATCAACAACATCGCCAATATATTCATTGGCAATAATATCCAGAATCACATCATCATCGACCATGTTGGTCAGCCCGTCTGTACAGAGCAGGATTCTGTCTCCCGGCTCTAAATCCACTTCAAAAAAGTCCACTTTAGGATCTCTTGACGCGCCGATGGCGCGGGTAATAATGTTTTTATCCGGATGGTGCAGGGCCTCTTCCTTTGTAATCTCTCCGGCACGCAGCATTGCTCCCACATAAGAATGATCTTCCGTGACTTGGGTAATGTCTTCATCAATCAGGTAAAGCCGGCTGTCGCCGATGTTACCTACAAACAACGTCCCGTCTTTAATAAAAGCAGCCACAAAAGTCGTTCCCATACCGCTGTAGTCCTGATTTTTTTCCGCTTCATCCATCACAAGATCATTGACATAATGGATTGCATCATCTACGACGCGGATCGGTATCTGCGTCCCCGCCTCTCTGACATACTTTACAAAATTCTCTACAGACAGTCTGGATGCATAGTCTCCGGCTTTATGGCCGCCCATACCGTCTGCCACAATAAACAGATTCGGCAGAACGCCGACAGGCTCTGTCGAATAAAACATATAATCCTGATTCATCGACCTGACCTTACCTATGTCTGATTTACCATATACCTTCATCTCATACCTCTTTTCCCAACAGATTATCTGTATAGCTTTTTCTTAATTGTCCACAGGCAGCCTGTATATCTCTGCCCATTTCCCTTCTTATAGTAACATTTCCTCCATATTTTTCAAGTTTATTTTTGAAATTTTGTACCGAAACAGGATCTGACTGCTCAAAATCACGCTCTTTCACCGGATTTATGGGGATTAAATTAATGTGGCAGTTCAGTCCCTTCAAAAGCCGGGCAAGCGCTCTGGCATCTTCGCTGCTGTCATTCACACCCCGCGCTAGGCTGTATTCAAAAGTAATTCTTCGTTTTGTCTGCTCATAATAATACCGGCAGGCATCAAGAATCTGCGCGATCGTATAGCGTCTGGCGATCGGCATAAGTTCCCGGCGCCGCTCGTCATTGACCGCATGAAGGGAAATTGCCAGCGTAATCTGCAGCTGTTCTTTTGCCAGCGCCATAATCTCCGGCACAAGTCCGCATGTGGACATTGTCAGATTGCGCTGACTGATATGTAATCCCTTTTCATCAGAAATCAACTTCAAAAAGCGGAGCACCTGATCATAATTATCCAGCGGTTCGCCGCTTCCCATAATGACAACATTGGAAATTCGTTCCCCGATGTCTCTCTGGATACTGTACACCTCATCGAGCATTTCCGATGCTGTCAGGTTTCTGGCAAGGCCATCCAGCGTGGAGGCACAAAAACGGCAGCCCATACGGCAGCCGACCTGTGATGAAATACAGACAGAATTTCCGAATTTGTATTTCATCAGCACGCTTTCAATGACATTGCCGTCAGACAGACGGAACAGGTATTTTCTTGTCCCGTCGATGGAAGAAACCAAACATCTGGCTTGTGTAAGCACAGCAAGGTACGCGTTCTGATGCAGTTTTTCTCGCAGCGCTTTGGAAAGATTTGTCATCTCGTCAAAGCTTCCGGCCAGACGCACATGCATCCATTCATATAGCTGGGACGCGCGGAATTTCTTCTCTCCAAGCACCTCTGTCACAAATGTTTCCAGCTCCCCGATGGTCATTGATTTTATATCTGCTTTCTCCATGATCTGTTATCTTCCCTTCAGATAGTGTCTTTCCGTCTGAGTCTGGCAATAAAAAACCCGTCGCAGTGATGTCTCCCCGGCATCAGCTGAATATAACCTTTTCTGGCAGTTTCTGTTTTCAGCCCCTTTGGAAGCTGTTCATAAAAATCAACCGGCTCCAGCGGAAAGTTTTCGGTCATCCACTGCAGCTGTGCCTCATTTTCGGCTCTGCTGACTGTACATGTGCTGTACATCAGTGTTCCTCCCGGTTTCACATAACGCCAGCCACTGGCAATAATCTCTCTTTGCAGCACTGTCAGCGCATCAATATCCGCCGCGCTGATCCGGTATTTAATATCCGGCTTTTTCCCGAGAATGCCAAGGCCGGAACAGGGCACGTCTGCAATGACAACATCTGCCGAGTTTTCATCTTCCGCATAAAACATGCTGGCATCCCGCACTTGAACGCGGATATTTTTAATTCCGGTCCGTTTCAGATTTTCGCTGATCTTCTCGATTTTGGCTTCGCTGATGTCTCGTGCGTCCACATGTCCTCCAAGCAGCGCCGCGTTCATACTTTTCCCGCCGGGAGCCGCGCACAGATCGATCACTGTGCTGCCGTTTCTAATTCCGGCAAGCATTCCCGCCAGCATAGAACTCTCATCCTGAACAAAACAAAGTCCTTCTTTGAAAATATCCAGCGCAGTCAGATGATCAAATGCTTCCAGCTTTGCCGCGTAAGGTACATAATGTCCCCGCACCGCATGCAGCCCGCCGTCAGTTTTTGACCATGCCAGCTTTTTCCAAAAATCTTCAACAGTTATTTTATCTGTATTGATCCGGACTGTCACCGGTGACGGTTCCAAAAATGCGGCAAGCATACGCTGCACCGTATCAAAATCATCATATGCAAGCCACCGCAAAACCATCCATTCAGGCACAGAATATGCCACTGACAAATAGGCTGCCGGCGTTTTATTTTTATCCGGCAGAGATATGGTATCCTTCCGACGGTCAATATTTCTTAAAACGCCGTTAACATAGCCTTTAAGACCGTTAAAGCCGCGCCGGCCGGAAAGTCTGACCGCTTCATTGCAGACTGCGTGAGCCGGTATACTGTCCATAAACAGCAGCTGATAAACCGACATGCGCAGTATATTGAGAATGAGCGGTTTAATCCTGCTGATTTTCACCGAAGAGAACTGCCCGATCACCCAGTCCAGATAAAGGCGCCGCTCTATCGTCCCCCGGGTGATCCGGCTGATCATGCTCCGGTCCTTTTTATCCAAATACTGATATTTTGACAATGCAGTGCCGATAGCCGCCTGACACGGCGTCTGATGCTGCTGCATATCTTCCAATAGATTTAATATAATTTCTCTGATATTCACTGATTGTGACACATCTTGCTCCTTATCTGTCGTTATTTCTGCGGGTAATCAGCAGAAGTCTTAAAAGCTGCAGGATCATGGTCGCTGCACTGGCAACATAGGTCATCGCTGCCGCCCGCAGCACTTTCGCCGCCGCAGCATTTTCATCGCCGTACAGCATACCGCTTTCTTTCAATATTTTCAGTGCCCTGCCGGAAGCATTAAATTCCACCGGAAGGGTGATAATATGAAATGCAACAACTGCTGTAAAAAGTATAATACCGATCGTCGTAAATATATTGCCGGCGCCTCCCAAAATGATGCCGACAAGAATCAGCGGCCAGCTGATGGCTGACCCGAAATTGGCGATCGGTACGATGGCCGTGCGCAGCGACAGCGGCACATATCCCCTCTGGTGCTGAATGGCGTGGCCGCACTCATGAGCGGCAACACTGACGGCAGCAACACTGGCAGAACCGTACACCGTATCCGACAGTCTTAATACTTTGTTTTTCGGATCATAATGGTCTGTCAGACTTCCGGAAATATGCTCTATACGCACATCATAAATTCCCGCCTGACGCAAAATCTCGCCGGCGGCCTGAGCGCCTGTGATGCGCCGGCCATTTGGCATGCCCGAATATTTTGAAAAAGCGGATCTGACCATTGCCGATGCTCCCAGCGACAAAAATACGCCGATCAGCACAAGAAGATATGTCCTGTCAAAATAAAAGCCCGGATAACCGTAGCCCATATATAAGCTTATCACTGATTCATCACTCCTGACTGAAGCTTTCGCCCTTTTTTACGGCAAAACCTCTTAAAAAGGCGTCAGTGCGCATCCTTTTCTTTCCTTCCATCTGAAGCTCGCGGATAATAAGCGCGCCGACTCCGGTTTTCACTGTTAACGCATCTTTTGTGACCTCAACGATTTCTCCGCATGCTCCCTCATACTCCTGATCCGTGACATCGGCCTCCCATATCTTCATAGTTTTCCCATGAAAATGGGTATAAGCGCTCGGCCACGGATTTAATCCTCTGATCAGCCTTTCAATGACTGCCGCCGGCTGTGTAAAATCAATATTGCCCATATGTTTATCAAGCATTTTGGCATAGGCGCCCGCCTGAGAGCCATCCTGCTTTTCTCTGTCTGCTGTTCCCGCTTCCACACGGCGCAGCGTTTCTATAAGCAGCCCGGCGCCTGCACCGGCCAGCTTCTCATAGAGACTTCCGCCGGTTTCTTTCGGTGCAAGGGGAATTTCCTGCTTCATGATCATATCGCCGGTATCCAGCCCGGTATCCATATACATGGTCGTTACGCCGCTGACTTTTTCACCTTCAATAACAGCCCACTGCACCGGCGCAGCGCCTCTGTATTTTGGCAGCAGCGAACCGTGGACATTAATGCAGCCGTAAACCGGAATATCCAAGATGGCTTTTGGAAGGATCTGACCAAAAGCGACAACAACGATCACATCCGGCGCCATGGAACGAATCTGTTCAACAACAGCTTCCTCTCTGACCTTTGGCGGCTGATATACCGGTATCCCCCGTGAAACAGCCAGTTCTTTTACCGGAGAACAGATGATTTTTTTACCCCTGCCTTTAGCCTTGTCCGGCTGGGTAAAAACAGCTTCCACCTGATGTCCGGCATCAAGCAGCGCATTCAATGACGGCACCGCAAAATCCGGCGTTCCCATAAAAACAACTTTCATTATGCTTCCTCCCCGGCGCCATCTGCAGCCTCTGTCTGGGTCTCATCGGTTTCCTCTGAAATTTCTTCCTCCTCTTCATCGGCATCGGCGTAGGTCACATCTCTTAACTCGCCTTCAACTTTCTCTACATACAGATGGCCATCCAGATGGTCAAATTCATGACACATTGCTCTTGCAAATAATTCTGTGCCCTCAATCTCAAATTCATTCATGTTTTCATCAAACGCAACTGTTTTTACATAATTCGGCCGTGTCACTGTACCCGTTTTGCCCGGAACGCTAAGACAGCCTTCATCTCCGGTCTGACTTCCGTCCTGGGCAACAATTTTGGGATTAACAAAGACATGCGGACCGTCGCCGATATCAATCACCGCAATTTTTCTCAGTACGCCCACCTGAGGCGCCGCAAGCCCGACACCGTTGTTTTCATACATTGTATCCAGCATATCTCCGATCAGCTGTTTGATTTTTGGTGTTATCTCTTTGACTTCCTTTGTTTTCTTTGTTAAAATCGGGTCTCCCTGATACCGTAAATTTCTTATAGCCATCGCTTTTTCTCCTCCCATGAATCTCTGTCTTTAATTAATACATAGTCATCGGGTCCAGATCAAACTGGATATAGACCGATCTGAACCGGCTTTCCCGCTGCATGCAGTTTTCCGCATTTTCTTTTAAACGGATCAGCAGCTCCAAACTGCTGCTTTTAATGTAAAGCACCTTCCGGTAAGCATCTTTGCCCTTAGACACATATGCATTGGCCGGCCCTACAATCTCCGCCTGTGCCTGTGTCTTTTCAATATATTCCCCGGCAGACTGTGCAAGCATCTTCATACAGGCTTCCAAAACAGCTTCATCGGCACATTCGCCGAGAATGACACGGATATGGGCCGCCGGAGGATAGTGCATCATCTGCCGGTAGACAATTTCCTGTTCGTAAAAAGCCTCATAGTCCTGAGCTGCCGCAGCCTTTACGCTGTAATGATCCGGCTGATAAGTCTGTATGACCACATCGCCTGCAAGGCTGTCTCTGCCGGCTCTTCCCGCCGCCTGAACAAGCAGCCCGAAAGTTCTCTCGCACGCCATATAATCTCCGGCATACATTGATAAATCCGCAGCAAGAATGCCTACAAGCGTCACTTTCGGAAAATCATGGCCTTTTACGATCATCTGCGTACCCACGAGAATATCTGCCTTATGTGCTCTGAAATCAGACAATATAGTCTCCATACTGTCCTTTTTTGTAACTGCGTCTTTATCCATGCGCAGCACCTTTGCCTGAGGAAATGCCTCATGGACCATCTGCTCAACTTTCTGTGTCCCTGTGCCGAAACCGGCAATATACTTTGAACCGCACTGAGGGCATACTTTCGGCACAGGCATTTCAAATCCGCAGTAATGACACTTGAGTATGCCGCCGGCATGAGCCGTCAGCGATACATCACAGTGCTTACATTTTAATACATATCCGCAGCTTCTGCAAGAAACAAAACCTGCAAACCCTCTGCGATTTAAAAACAGCATGATCTGTTCATGCCTTTTAAGGCGCTCGCCCATCATCTGCTTTAATTTTCTGCTGAAAATGCTGTAATTATGCTGCTTAAACTCCTCCCGCAGATCTGCTGTGAACACATTTGGTAGCGCACTGTCTTTTTTGGCCCGTTCAGTTAATTTATGAAGGCCGTACTCGCCCGAAAGCGCTTTTGTATAACTGATCACCGATGGCGTGGCTGAACCGAGGACGACTTTGGCGCCGCACATCCGGGCCCGCCACACCGCCGCCTCTCTGGCGTGATATTTCGGTGATTTTTCGCTTTTATACGCGCCGTCATGTTCTTCATCAATAATGATCATGCCAAGCCGCTCAAATGGCATAAACAGGGCTGAGCGCGGACCGACGACCACGTCAATATCACCCCGTTTTGCTCTTAAATACTGATCGTAGCGTTCGCCGTCCGACAATTTTGAATTCATCACAGACACTCTGTCTCCGAAACGTCCGTAAAATCTGGATACAGTCTGAAGCGTCAGCGCTATCTCCGGAATAAGCACGATAACCTGACGTTTCTGCTCGATCATCCTTGCCATCAGTTCCATATAAACTTCTGTTTTTCCGCTGCCTGTCACGCCAAAAAGAAGATGCACCTGCCGGCTGTCCTCCATAATATCGTCCGCAGCTTTTTTTTGAACATCTGTAAGCCGGACTTTTCCTGCAAATCCCGGATTGTTGTTCAGCGGCCGACGGTACACCTGCCGGCTGCTTTCCTCCACAAGACCTTCTTTCACCGCAGCCTTCAGCGTCGCCTGTGAAACACCGGACGCCGCAAGCACTGTTTCTTTCGAAAACCAGTGGAACTCTCCATCCGGCGTACCCTCATCTTCTAAAAACCAGGTCATCAGTCTGCTTTTTGCCCTGCTGCGCCGGTCTTCCAGTACAGATGACAGAACTGCGGGCGCCTGTGCCTTAGACGCTTTCGGTCTGTAGTACCGGCGAATGACTGCCTGTACCTGACGCCGCACCGGAATGACGGTTTTAAGCGCCTGAATCATCGTCGATCCGTAAACCTGCTTCATCTTATAAGCTATCCGGATCATCTGATTTTCAGCCGTCAGTTCACCATCAACGACCGACTCCAAAGGTTTAATCTTCATCGGATCATAATCGGTCTTTTCAGAGAATCCGATCACAAATCCGCGGACTTTGCGGTTTCCCGCTCCGAAAGGCACGATTACCTGTGATCCGATACTTACGGACTGTGCCATCGTTTCAGGCACATCGTACTGAAAAACTTTATCTAATTGTCCTGCCGCCATATCCACTATAACATCCGCGTACATCAGATCACCTCCACGCCGCACAAAAGTATGTTCCGCAAATGCAAGTGCCGCAGGAGTGCTTGCACTCTTGCGGCAGTTCTTTAATTTTTATAATTCTTCATCACGGTCTTCTTCTTGTTCTGCTTCTTCACCGTCTGTCTGCAGATCCGCCTGATCATCTTCGCTTTCTTCTTCTAAAGACATCTCAAGCATGTCATTGCTGTAGTCAAGGACAATATCATCGTCCTCCATATCATCATCAGCTCCGGTGATTTTAACATCACCGTTGTAAAGTTCTTCCACGGCAATCGACAAAGGCTTTTTGCCGGCAGCTTTTTCCACCATCGGCTTTGCGCCTGCAATAATCTGACGCGCTCTTTTCGCTGTGGCGATCACGATAGAATATCTGCTCTGGACAATCGGCTGTTCACCCTCCTCGATATCGCTGTTGATCGCTGCCATTAAATCTGTGTAAGATGGATGTAACATCAGTTCAGTCCCCTTTCTTATATCTCTTTAAATCTTCCGTCATTGTCTTTATAAAAGTGCCCGAACGCTGTGTTCTCAGCTGTTCGCTCTGCACAATTGTGCGGATCGTATCTGCACAAGCCTCAACGCCATTATCCTGGTTAATGACAATATAATCATAGTCTTTCATATAGACAGATTCCTCGCACGCCCTTGCCAGTCGCTGCGCAATAACCTCTTCTGTCTCTGTGCCTCTGCCTCTTAAACGTCTTTCAAGGCTTGCCGCATCCGGCGGCGTGATAAATATAAGCAGTGCATCCGGTCTCTCCTTTTTGACCTTCAGGGCACCCTGCATCTCAATCTCCAAAAGTACATGGAAACCTTCAGCCAGCTTAGAATCCACAAATGCCTTCGGTGTACCGTAGTAGTTGCCCACATACTGCGCATATTCAAACAATTCGCCGTTTTCTATCATATGTTCAAATTCTGCCCGGCTTTTGAAAAAGTAATGAACTCCGTCAACTTCTCCGGCTCTTGGCTGTCTGGTCGTCGCCGACACGGACAGGCAGAATTCATCAGCATATTTTTCAAGGAAACGCTCCATCACCGTTCCCTTGCCGGCGCCTGAAAAGCCCGATACAATAATTAATATGCCATCTTTTTTCATAAATGTTCCCTCTTTAATTTAATCACTGACTACGGCTTCCGCCGCCTCTTCTGCTTCCTGATTTACAGATTCTCTGCCTTTATAACGGTTGCCTAAAGTCTCCGGCTGAAGCGCTGATAAAATGATATGATCGTCATCCATGACCAGCACTGCACGTGTCCGCCTGCCCTGTGTCGCATCGATAACCCTGCCGTCATCTCTGGCGTTTTGGATCAGGCGCTTTGCCGGCGCCGAATCCGGATTGATCACCGCGACAAGTTTTCTGCTGTTCACCATATTGCCGAAGCCTATATTTAATAAACCGCTCATCACAATCAACCTCTGTCTTATTCAATATTTTGTATCTGTTCTCTGACTTTTTCAATTTCTGTCTTTAAATCAATCGCTTTATTTGAAATTTCCAGATCGTTGGCCTTTGACAGAATTGTATTCGCCTCTCTGTTCATTTCCTGCGCAATGAAATCCAGTTTGCGTCCGACGCTGCCGCCTTCACACAGCGCAGTTCTCGCGCTCTGTATATGACTGCGCAGACGTACAGTCTCCTCATCAACACAAATTTTATCTGCAAATATGGTCACTTCTGTTAAAATCCTATTTTCATCTGTCGGATTGTTTTCAAGAAGTTCCTTCACTTTTGCTGTCAGTCTTTCCTGATATTCACTCACAACCTGCGGAGACCGCGACTCAATAAAGTCAACAAGCGTCAGCATACCGTCAAGCTTTGTCCGAAGATCCTCTTTCAAATGTTCGCCTTCAGCAATGCGCGCCTCCACAAACTTTTCACAGGCGCCGCTGACAGCCTGCCCGATCAGCTTCATCAGGGCTTCCTCATCCGTATCCTGCTCTTCAAGCGAAAACACTTCCGGATATTTTGAAAGTCCGACCGCCGTCACATCATTGCTGATACCAAAAGCCCGACTGATCATATTCAGCTTCTCCATATATTCAGCGGCAAGCTCCTGATTATATTTCAGACAGACTGTATGTTCTGAATCATCCTCATAAGTAATAAATACGTCTACTTTCCCTCTTTGAATATGCTGTTTTAAAATGGTACGGATGGACGCTTCGAAAACGCCCAGCTTTTTAGGCATCTTCATATTAATATCACAATAGCGGTGATTCACAGCTTTAATCTCGACAGTCATCTTACGGCTGCCGTCGGCAGCCTCGCATCGGCCAAAACCGGTCATGCTTTTAATCATTGGTTTCATCTGATATTCTCCTTTGTCCGCCAAACGGGCTGGGCACCGTGCAGGCAAGTTTTAAAGTGCCAGCCGATACCCAGCCGCTTGACAGAGCTTTTGTAATAATTTATTATAAGGCAATTTATAAGGCAAGTCAAGAAAAAAGGTAGGGCGGAGCTGTAATTCCGGCGCCGGTTCTAATATTGGTAAACGAATAAATTACATCACAGATAAAAATTAAAACCAGTATAATGAGTACTGCAGCCGCTGCCGCCTTCGGCAGTTTTTTCACCCGGCGGTCAATTGCAGGACCGATCAGATAGATAACAGCACACCCGCCAAGCCCGAACAGCATCAGTCCGCCGACACATATTCTCCCCTGAATATTCAGCGGCATATTGCTGTAGTCCCACCACCGGGTGTGGAATAAAATCTCCAGCACAACAGAAGTTGCATATTCAATCACGCCGCAGACTGCCACGGTACAGCCGAATAAAATGCCCGGTCGCTGGGCCAGACGCTTAAGCAGCACAAGCATCATCACTGCCGCTGTTCCGTAAATCGGCAGCCACGGTCCGTACAGTGTGCCCCGGTTAACTAACTGGCCTGTTCTCACAAAATGCTGACTCACTTCCCAAAGCCATCCGATCAGAGATACTGCAAAAAAAGCAACCGTCAGCGTCATCGCATCATACGGACGGCAAGCCAGACCTGCGGCCCTTTGCAGCGCTTCCTTTCTGCGCGGATTTAAAACATATGTATCATTTACTGCGATCAGTTGGTTCATCACTATTTTCATCATCATAATCACCTCTGCTTTATGTCCCTAATTATATCGATTAAAAGGAAATTTAGCTTAAAGGATATTTAAAGAATCATTAAAGTTTTAATGACACTTTACGGGATGTTTTTAAAGATGCTATAATGGTTGTGATTTTAAGGAGGTAATGATTATGGCATTTGATGGTTTTGTCGTCGCCGCCCTTACAGATGAATTTTCCCGGACGCTCACCGGCGGCCGGATTCAGAAAATCTATCAGCCGGAAAGCGACGAACTTATACTTACAATAAAAAATGAACGTACAAATTATAAACTGCTGCTGTCGGCCAGCGCATCACTGCCGCTCGCTTTTTTTACCGAAAACCCAAAACCCAATCCTATGACAGCGCCCAATTTCTGTATGCTGCTGCGCAAGCATTTAAACGGCGGCAAAATTATCAGCGTTACCCAGCCGGGAATGGAACGCATCATTGAATTTAATATTGAGCATTTAAACGATATGGGAGATCTGTGCAGAAAACGCCTGATCGTCGAACTGATGGGCAAGCACAGCAATATTATTTTCTGTCATCCGGATGGCACAATTATCGACAGTATCAAGCACATTTCACTTAATGTCAGCTCCGTGCGGGAGGTTCTGCCCGGCCGTATGTACTTCGTTCCAGACACTCAGCACAAAGCTGATCCGCTGACGATCGGCAGTGATGATTTTATCAGCCTTATCCGCAGCCGGCCAATGCCGCTGTACAAAGCAATTTATACATCTCTGACCGGATTTTCGCCGCTGCTCGGTCTTGAACTGTGCAGCCGTGCCCGTCTTGACAGCGACACAAGCGCCAATGCACTCTCTGAGGATGCGCTCCAAACCCTTCAAAACACTTTCGGAGCGTTCATGGAGGATATTAAAAGCAGCCGTTTTGAACCGAATATTGTTTACAAAGATGATATTCCTGTGGAATTTTCCTGTGTCCGTCTGTGCTGCTATGACGGTCTGAAAACTGTTTCCTATGACAGCATTTCCAGTCTTTTAGAGCATTATTTTGCCGCTAAAAGCACTATCACAAGAATACGTCAGAAGTCTTCCGATCTGCGCCGCATTGTCAATACCGCGCTGGAACGCACACGCAAAAAGTATCAGCTTCAGATGAAACAGATGAATGATACCCAAAAACGTGAAAAGTACCGCATTTACGGAGAGCTTCTCAACACATACGGTTATCAGCTGGAAGAGGGAGCGCCTTCGCTGACATGCATTAATTATTATAATAACGAGGAAATCACTATTCCGCTGGACAAAGACCTGACTGCCAGAGAAAATTCTGTGCGTTATTTTGAAAAATACAACAAATTAAAGCGAACTTATGAAGCTCTCTGCGACCTGACTGTCGCCACAAAAAATGAAATGGACCATCTGGAATCCATCAGCACTGCTTTGGATATTGCCATGTACGAAGAAGATCTTGCGCAGATCAGAGATGAACTGGCTCGCTACGGCTACATTAAACGCAGCAATTCCAAAGGAAAAAAAGAAAAAATCATCAGCCGGCCGTTTCATTATATTTCTTCCGACGGCTTTCATATCTATGTGGGAAAGAATAATTATCAGAATGAAGAAGTGACTTTTAAAATTGCCGACGGCGGCGACTGGTGGTTCCACGCCAAAGGCATGCCCGGTTCCCATGTGATCGTCAAAACCGGCGGCAGCGAACTGCCTGACCGGACTTTTGAAGAGGCAGGTCGGCTGGCCGCTTACTACTCCAGCGGACGCAGTGCAAAAAAGGTAGAAATTGATTATATCCAAAGAAAACATGTCAAAAAAGTGGCCGGAGGGGCACCCGGATTTGTCATTTACCATACAAATTATTCTCTGATCGCGGAGCCGGATATCCAAGGTATCAAAGAAGCATCTCCGGAAAGATCTTAAAAAAGGCTGGCGCCATGTGTGCCAGCCTTTCGTATTTATAACATTCTGTAGAGATCTTCGTATTTTCTTGCCGAATTGTTCCATGAAAAATCTTTGGCCATACCTCTGTCAACGATCTTATTCCATTCACGTCTCCGGTTATAGTAAACATCTTTGGCATAGTTAATGATGCCGAGCATCTCATGGGCATTATAATTGCTGAAGCTGAAGCCTGTGCCTGTACACTCATATTCGTTGTAAGCTTCAACGGTATCTTTTAATCCGCCGGTTTCACGGACGATCGGCACGGTGCCGTATCTGAGACTGATAAGCTGGCTTAAGCCGCACGGCTCAAACAGCGACGGCATCAGGAATGCATCGCAGGCCGCATACACTTTATGACTTCTTTCATTGGAATAGAAAATATTTGCAGATACTCTGTCAGGGTATTTCCATGCAAAATATCTGAACATGTTTTCATATTTTGCATCGCCTGTGCCCAGAATTACAAACTGTACATCTTCTCTGCATATTTCATCCATCACACAATCGATCAGATCAAGTCCTTTCTGATCTGTCAGTCTTGAAACAAGACCGATCATAAAACGGTTCTCGTCTTTAGCCAGTCCCAGTTCTTCCTGAAATGCTGTTTTATTTTTCATTTTTTCCTTGCGGAATGTAATCGCATCATAGTGATTTGGAATAAACGGATCTGTTGCCGGATTCCATTCATCATAGTCAATGCCGTTAACAATGCCTCGCAGGCAGTTGTTTCTTGCGCGCATCAGTCCGTCTAACTTTTCTCCGTAAAACGGCATTTGAATTTCCCATGCGTATGTATCACTGACAGTTGTTACATAGTCCGCATAGACAATACCGCCTTTTAAGTAGTTGGCATCTTTATAAGCTTCCAGCTTATCCGGAGTAAACAAATATGCAGGCAGTCCGGTCATCCCCATGATCGTCTTAGGATCCCATGTTCCCTGAAACTTCAGGTTATGGATAGTCATAATTGACTTCATGCCCCAGAAAAATTCACCGTGGCAGAAACTGTCTTTTAAGAATACCGGTACAAGACCTGTCTGCCAGTCATGGCAGTGAACGATATCCGGACGGAAGCCGATCAGCGGCAGACATGACAGGGCGGCTTTTGAAAAATATGCAAATTTTTCAAGATCCCATAATCCGCCTTCATAGGCCTGATTTCCGGAGAAGAAATGTTCATTATCAATAAAATAGAATGTGACGCCTTCGTACTCCATGGTCAATACGCCCACATAGTGATTCTGCCATCCCAGATCCATATAAAAATGAGTCACATAATGCATCTGTTCTTTAAAACGATCCGGTATGATTCTGTATTTCGGCAGAATAACTCTCACATCAAATTCATTTTTGTTGAATGCTTTCGGCAGTGAACCTGCAACGTCCGCAAGTCCGCCGGTCTTGATAAATGGCACTGCTTCTGATGTAACAAATAAAATATTTTTCATCTCAAGTTCCTCCTGTATAACATACCCATAAAATTCATTGAACTTATGAAGTATTATACTACACATTCAACATTATTTAAAGCTACATTATGTATTATTTTGTAAATTTGTACAATGTCACGATTTTGTTTTATATTCAAGCCGTATTTTATCGGCAATCAGCGCAATAAATTCGGAATTTGTCGGTTTTCCCTTTCCTGTGCTGATTGTATAGCCGAACAATTCATCAATCGTATCCATCTTGCCTCTGCTCCATGCTACTTCAATGGCATGGCGTATCGCCCGTTCCACTCTGCTCGGCGTTGTTTTATTTAATTTTGCAATGGTCGGATATAAAATTTTGGTAATGGAGTTGATAACTTCTCTGTTTTCTACAGACATAATGATCGCATCCCTTAAATACTGATAACCTTTAATATGCGCCGGAACGCCGATCTCATGGATAATATCCGTCACATCCGCCTCCAGATCTTTTGGCAGAATTTCTGCCGCCGGCGTGCCGGATCCCCCGTTTCCTGCCGCCGGTGCTGTCCCGACGCCTGTCACCTGTTTAATCTTATTGATTACGGTTTCATTTTCAAAAGGCTTCATAATAAAGTAAACGGCCCCCTGGCTGAACGCATTTTCAGTAATTGTCTCCTTGCCGATGGCAGAAATTACAATAAAGGCGGGATGCTTCTTCAAATTTGTATCGCTGTTAATTTTCTGCATCACTTCCAGACCGTCAAGTTTCGGCATAATCAAATCTAAAAGGACAACATCCGGTTCATTCTGACGGATTACTTCCAGCGCCTGAACACCATCCTCAGCCTTACCGACAACTTCGATATTCTCATCCGTGCGAAGAATATTGTCCAGCATATGAATCATTCTCTCATTATCATCTACAATGGCTACATTAATTTTTCCCATAATTTTCCTCCCTTTAAGACTCACTTTCTCTTTTCCGTCGCTCATCCTGTAAACATATAGTATTATAGATGATTTTTCCAAAAAATATCAATGATGAACGTTCGCACGATTCGACACGCAACGTCATAATCAGCGCGGCTTCGCTTCAGAACTTGACCGTAAAACACATATTATGATACTTCATGGCCAATGGTGTCGAGTTTTGACAACATATTTTCTATAAAAATACCGTAACCTTTCGTACTGTCGTTTAGAAATACATGTGTAACGACGCCGACAAGTTTTCCATCCTGAATAACCGGACTGCCGCTCATTCCCTGAATAATGCCGCCGGTACATTCCAAAAGAGCCGGGTCTGTGATTTCTAAAATAAAGTCTTTATTGCTGTTCCCGCCGTTATAATCAATTCCGGTAATCTGTGCATCATAGACAGAAATTTCACCATAAATCTGACACATAACTCCGGCATCTCCCACATGCATCGTTTCCTTAGTCCCTGAAGGCAGCGCCTTGCTTTCGTCATATTTATACAGAGATTGTCCGGAATCCAGTCTGCCGAAAATCCCCGAATCTGTATTAAGCATCACCGAAGCAAACTTCTGCCGCCCGCCGTACAAAATATTTCCGACCATTTCTCCCGGTTCCAGACTTTTTCCTTTGACAATCGAATAAATACTGGATGGATACAATCCTCCCACACTCATATCGATCAGTTTTCCTGTATCCACATCGGCAATTCCGTGTCCAAGCGCCGCAAAGCGGTTGTCTTCGTCGATAAAGCTGAGCGTCCCGATGCCCTGTGTATCATCTCTGACCCATATGCCAGTTTTATAACTGCCGTCTGTCGTTTTAACTGCCGATACTTCCACTTCAAACACCTCCCCGTTTCTTAATACACGCAGGCACATGGCGCTGCCGCCTTTCTGCCGGATAGCCTCTGTCATCTCTCCTGCTGTATTTACAGTCCTTCCATCCACAGCTAAAATATAGTCACCTTCTCTGACCGCGTCTTTGGCCGGAATGACCGTACGGCCGTCACTGTCCGTAATTTGTGCTGTGCCAAGAACCATCAGGCCGTTTGTCTGAATATGAATGCCCACTGCCGCGCCCACGGGCATTAATTTTTGCACAGCCACACCCGAAGATTTTGTCTGCGCGGAAGGAATGTTGTCATTTAAAGGCTTGAGCCCAAATAAAGCTGCTGCTGCAAAGGCAATCCAAAGCAGCATCGCTGCTGTCCTTTTTCGACCTTTTGTATTTTTACCTGACATACCCATCATTTGTCTCATCCTCTCACAGTCCGTCTTTAAAAAAGAGAGGATATACTGTCGTATATCCTCTCTTAGTATGTGAGTATTCTATTGTTTCAAACTAGTATTTTTTTGCATGCCGTGCCAATGATTTCATCTCTCTGGCATTTAAACGGACCGTCTCTGTAATGGTCACGCCGCCCAAAAGACGGGCGATTTCCTCCGCCGCCTCGTCTTCATTCAGTTTTCTGATATGCGTCGACGTATGATCCGATGTATTTTCCTTTTCTATAAGATAATGAGCGTCGGCCATTGCCGCAATCTGGGGCAGATGGGTGATGCAGATGACCTGATGGTTCTTTGCGATCACAGACAGCCGCTCGGAAACTTTCTGCGCCGTGCGGCCGCTGATTCCTGCGTCGATTTCATCAAAAATCAGTGTTTCCACACGGTCTGCATCAGCTAAGACTGATTTAATCGCCAGCATCACTCTGGATAATTCTCCCCCTGACGCCACTTGTCCGAGCGGTTTTAAATCTTCACCCGGATTGGTGGAAATCATAAATTCAGCCTCGTCAATGCCGCCGGCATTGCCTTCTTCAAGGTTTTTAAAACGTATTTCAAAACGGACATCCAAAAAATTCAGTTCTTTAAGCGCTTCCAGAATCTGATCCGCCAGCAATTTACCCTGGATTTTTCTGATCTTTGAAACCTGCTTCGCCAGAGCCATATAACTTTCCTGCGCCTGTGTACATTCCGCTTTAAGTTCTTCAAGATACTGTTCGTAATTTTCCAGCTTTAAAAGTTCCAGCTGTTTTTGCGCTTTATATTCAAGCACATCGGCAATCGTGCGGCCGTACTTGCTTTTCAGGCTGTTGAGCAGATCGAGGCGCTCCCTGGTCTGTCGGAAGCATTCCTCATCAAAGGTCAGATCCGCCATATAATCAGCCATTTCTCTATTGAAATCATTGAGCAGATTTTCCGCATCACAAAGCTGGGCCATCAAACTCGAAAGCGCCGGATCATAGGACTCTACTGCTGACAGCGACCGCACAGCCCGCCCGATGGCCTCCGCTGCAGGACCGCTGCTCAGCTCATATGCGCCGCCTGCACCTTCCATAATCTTTCGCCCGTGGCTCATTTTTTTAAATGCCGCTTCCAATGTATCATCTTCGCCCGGAACCGGCGCTGCCTCCTCAATCTCCTTAATCACATAATCCAGATAAATCTGCTCTTTCTGTCGCTGCCCGGCATCTGTCACTGCCTCTGAAAGCTCTTTTGACAATTTTTTATAAGTATCAAATGCATCAGCCATCTCTGCTTTTAAAGTTCCCAATTTTTCTTTTGAAAATGCATCGAGTATTTCAAGATGGCGGCTTTTATACAACAGCGACTGATGCTCATGCTGACCGTGAATATCGATGAGCATGCCCGCCACTGTTTTTAAAGTCTGCGCCGGTACAATCTCGCCGTTAATGCGGCTGACGCTTCTTGACGGTGTCAAACGTCTGGAAATCATAATGTTTCCGTCCTGAACCGGGATTTCCAGCGCCTGAAGTTTTTCGATAACGGCAGCATGTTCATCTGCGTTAAAAAACAATTCGACAAGCGCGCTGTCTGCACCTTTGCGGATCATATCTTTTGACATCTTTTTCCCCAGAGCCATATTCACCGAACCGATGATAATCGATTTTCCGGCGCCTGTCTCTCCGGTCAATATATTTAAATGATTTTCAAAATCTATTTCTATCTCATCAATCAGTGCCAGATTTTTTACATGAATTCCTGAAAGCATATAACACCTTTCCCATGATGCATATTATCCTTTGACAATCTTTTCAATAAGTTCCATGACTTTATATGTATCTTCTTCACTGTGCATCGCACACATAATCGTGTCATCCCCGGCAATACAGCCGACAAGTCCGGGAATATCCATATTATCCAGTGCAGTTGCCACCGCCATGGCCATACCGGTCACTGTTTTTACAACAACCAGATTGGTCGCCACCGACTTGGAGATATACCCGTCTCTGAGCACTCTCGTATACTTATCGGCCATACGGTGATCTGTTCCGGTAATCAGCGCATATTTCTGCCGGCCGTTATTGCCGGACACTTTAGATAACTTTAATTCCCTGATATCTCTTGAAATGGTCGCCTGTGTCACTGTAAATCCTGCTTCATTGAGCTTATCGGCCAGTTCATCCTGAGTTTCAATTTCGTACTTGTTTACAAGCTCAATGATTTTTGCATGTCTTTTTGATTTCATTCTATACACCTCTCATATTCTTTTATACATTTCCCAGCTTATTTCTTAAAATTTCATAGAAATTACTGTCTTTAAGCCGGATCATTTTTACCCTCTCCGCGGAACGGACGATTTCCACCCGGTCCGACGTTTCCAGACGCACTGCTGTCTGCCCGTCATAAGTTACCATTGCTTCTTCCTGCTGTGTTTTTCTTCGGCGTCCGATTTCCACGGCAACACTCTGACTGCCGGAGACGACAATACTTCGGGCCGTCAGTGAATGCGGGCATATGGGCGTTACGATTATCACATCATTCTCAGGATAAACAATCGGGCCTCCTGCCGACAAATTATATCCGGTCGATCCGGTCGGCGTTGAAACAATCACGCCATCCGCCGCATAAATATCTACCAGACTTTGGCTGACCCATAACTTCAGTTCCACAAGTCTTGAAAATCCTGTACGATTAATGATCACATCGTTGACCGCGCCGGCCTCGGCTATGGTCTGTCCTTTATGAATGACCCTGCCTGTCAGCATCATCCGCGATTCCACTTCATAATCTCCCGCCATCAGGCAGTCCAGCGCACGGATCACATGATCCTTTTCTACGGCCGTCAGAAAACCAAGCGTGCCCAAATTGATGCCAAGCAAAGGCACGCCGAATTTGACATACTGGCGCGCTGTCTGTATGAATGTACCGTCTCCCCCCAATACAAGCAGTACATCCATTTCTTTGAAATGCTGCCAGTCTTTTGTCCATACTTTGTTATGTTTTTCAAGATACGCTTCTATGGTTCTTGTCACTGACATATTCTGATCTTTATCCGCATTTGTTATAATTCCAAATTTTTCCATCGAATCATCCTACTCAAAGCGCCTCATGGGCACATTTCACAACATCTTCCGACTGAAACGGCAGTGCGTCATCTTTATCTTCCTGATTGCGTATATACAGCAGATACTCAATATTGCCTTCAGGCCCTTTAATCGGAGAAAAGTCAAGCGCCAGCACTTCAAATCCGATGGCCCGGACTGCATCAACAATCATATCGATCACTTCTTTATGTACCGACTTATCTCTGACAACGCCCTTTTTTCCTACCTTTTCTCTGCCCGCCTCAAACTGAGGCTTGATCAGGCATACCATAAAGGCGCCTTCTTTAAGCAGTGTTTTTGCCACAGGCAATACCTTTTTTAAAGAAATAAAAGAAACATCGACCGAAGCAAACTCTATCGCTTCTCCGATATCTTCCGGCGTGACATAGCGGATATTCGTCCGTTCCATACAAACAACTCTCGGATCATTGCGCAGTTTCCAGTCCAGCTGTCCATGGCCGACATCAACCGCATACACCTTGGCGGCGCCGTTTTGCAGCATACAATCGGTAAACCCGCCGGTAGAAGCGCCGATATCCATGCAGACCTTTCCGGACACATCAGCACCAAACTGACTGATTGCTTTTTCCAGTTTCAGCCCGCCGCGGCTCACATATTTTAACGTATGTCCGCGAACCTCAATCTTTGCTTTTTCCTCATGGAACATGGTCCCTGCCTTATCTTCGCGTTCGCCGTTGACAAAGACCGTACCGGCCATAATCATCGCTTTTGCTTTTTCTCTCGAAGCTGCCAGACCCTGTCTGACTAAAAGTACATCTAAACGTTCTTTCATGCAAACTCCTTTAATCTGTCTTATTATTACCTCACAACTGCCTCCATGCTTCCAGAATCCTTTTCGCTACCGACGGACCATCCAGCGACAGTTCCTTTTTCAGCACTGCAACATTTCCATGCTCCACAAATATATCGGGTATTCCCACAGAAAGCACCCTTGGCATATTCCCGCAACATCCCGCATAATACGCCGCCACACTCTGTCCGTAGCCGCCGTTTAAAACATTTTCTTCCATGGTCACAACCAGCCGATGGGACGATGACAGCTGTGACAGCAGCTGTGTGTCCAGCGGCTTGACAAAACGGGCATTGACAACCGTGGCGCAAATGCCTTCCTCTTCAAGCAGCTTTCCTGCGTCCATGGCGGTTTCAACCATACTTCCCACAGCAATGACCGCAATGCCGCTGCCTTTAAGAAGCACTTCGCTTTTGCCGGGAACAATCGGCGCACGAAATTCTTTCAGCCCTTCATAGGCTTCTCCTCTCGGATATCGAATGGCCAGCGGGCCGTCAAAATGCTCCGAAAAACGCAGGACATCATAAAATTCATATTTATTTTTCGGAGCAAAGACCGCCATATTCGGAATCGTATTCATATAAGACAGATCCAAAATTCCCTGATGGGTCTCACCGTCAGCGCCCACAAGTCCTGCCCTGTCAATACAGAATGTAACTGGCAGGCTCTGGATACAGACATCATGCACGATCTGATCATAGGCTCTCTGCAAAAATGATGAATATACCGCCACATAAGGTTTTAAACCGGCGGCCGCAAGTCCTGCCGCAAAAGTGACCGCATGGGCCTCAGCGATACCCACATCAAAAAATCGGGAAGGAAACTGCCGCGAAAAACGGGTCAGTCCCGTACCGTCAGGCATTGCCGCCGTAATCGCCGTAATCTTCGGGTTCTTTTGAGCCATACGCACCATAGCCATTGAAAACACTTCCGTATAAGTCTGACCCGGCGCCGTATGGTCCTTCATCTCCCCGGACGCCACATCAAACCGGCCGACGCCGTGAAATCTGGACGGAGATTTCTCTGCCGGAGCATATCCTTTGCCTTTTTTCGTGATCACATGAAGCACAATAGGTTCTTTGCTTCTTTTTGCCACTAAAATCGCCCGGATCAACTGGTGGATATCATGTCCGTCAATCGGACCGAGATAATTAATTCCCAGATCTTCAAAAAAACCGCTCGGCAGGAGCCGATGTTTAATACTGTCTTTGGACTGTTTAAGTCTTCGGATCATCGTTTCCCCAATACCCGGGATTTTTTTCAGCGCATTTTCCAGATCATCTTTAAAGTCCACATAAGACTGTTTTGTACGGATATTATTTAAATATTTTGAAAATCCTCCCACATTTTCCGAAATCGACATATTGTTGTCATTGAGGACAATAATCATGCCGCTTTGCAGTTCAGCCACATTATTCAGCGCTTCATATGCCATGCCGCCGGTCATCGAACCATCTCCGATGACTGCGGCAACTGTATAATCCTTGCCCATAATATCCCGCGCCCGGGCGTACCCCAGAGCTGCCGATATTGACGTGGAACTGTGGCCTGTATCGAAGGCGTCACACTCACTCTCCCGGTGTTTCGGGAAACCGCTCATGCCTTTATATGTGCGAAGACCTGCAAATGCTTCCTTGCGTCCCGTCAGAATTTTATGTGTGTATGACTGATGCCCCACATCCCATATCAGCTTATCTTCCGGAAAATTCAGGCAAAGATGCAGCGCCATCGTCAATTCGACTACACCGAGATTGGAGGCAAGATGACCTCCATTCTCACTGACCGACTGGATAATAAACTCGCGGATTTCCCCCGCAAGCGCTTCATAATCCTTTTCGTCTATCTTTTTAATATCATTTGCTTTTTGTATTCGATCTAAAATACAAGACATAACGTCCCCTCTTTGCTACTTTTCTCTGTGGATCAGCCAAACAATCATTGCTCTTAAAAACTCATCCGGCTTTTCCAGTGTATCTAAAAGCCCGAGAGCCTCATTCGAAAGCTGCTGCACATATGCAGAGGCGCCGTCAACACCGAACAGTGTCACATAAGTCGTCTTATGATTTTTCTCGTCGCTGCAGATTGGCTTGCCAAGCACTTCCAGAGTGCTCGTCACGTCAAGAATATCATCTTCGATCTGAAATGCGATACCGACTTTCTCCGCCACTGTTTCTATCGTGCGGACTGCCTCGCTGTCTGCGCCTGCAAGCACCGCGCCGATCATCATAGAACATTCGATCAGCGCGCTTGTTTTCATTTTATAAATAAAATCAAGCAGGGGCTTATCCAAAGGTTTCCCCTCTGACATCACATCGACTGCCTGTCCGCCCAGCATCCCTCCGATTCCCGGCTTTGAAGCAAGCAGCCTGAGTGCCTCGGCAATTCTCTTCATATCATCGGCATCTGCGGCATAATCAAAAGCTTTCGCTGCCGTTTCATAGGCATAGTTGAGCAGTCCGTCGCCGGCTAATATGCCTATGGCTTCGCCGTACTGAGCCCATGTTGTTTTTTTCCCTCTGCGGTACTGATCGTTATCCATCGCCGGAAGATCATCGTGAACAAGAGAATACGTATGGATCATTTCGATTGCCGCCATAAACGGTTCGATCATTTCTTCCGGACAGCCGCCGAACACATCGGCGCATACGCGCATCAGGACAGGCCGAAGCCGCTTGCCGCCGGCTAAAACACTGTAATTCATCGCTTCCGCAATGAATGCCGTCCGTTTTTCAGGCACCGGCAGATAGCGCGCAACCGCCGCCTCGGCTGCCTGAACATATTCATTCATTGTTTTCGTAAAGTCCATCTGTCTCATCCTCTGCTTTTAATTCTATCATCTTTTTCTCTGCCTTATCAATGGCATCATTGCATGTTTTTACAAGCTTCACGCCATCCGAATACAGTTTCAGTGATGCTTCAAGTCCGAGCTGACCGCTCTCCAGTTTCTGAATAGCTGCTTCAAGCTCCTCCATTGTCGTTTCCAATGACTTTGTTCGTGCCATAATCTGTCCTTTCTTTTCCCGCCGGTTTCGCCGGCGCCGTTTTTTGTACTTGTGCAAAAATTGTACCGTCTGTCACAGATATTTTCAGTCTGCTTCCCTCACGGACATCGCTCACACTCCGCACGGCTGCTTCATTTTCATCAGTCACAAAAGCATATCCTCCGGACAGCCGAGCCAGCGGCGACAATGCCTCCAGCTTCTGCACATCGGTTTCCAGACGGTGTCGGTACGCTTTAACCGTTTCTGTCATTTTATTTGTCAGCCGTTCCTCCAAAAGCATCAGATACTGCCGTTTTTGCTGCATCAGATGTTTCGGGCTCAAATGCTTTAATGCCGTTTCCATCGTTTTGATCTTCTGACGCCACAGACCGATCTGTCCGGCCATCGCCCGGTCCAGACGCAAACTGTATTCGTCAATGGTTCTTAACAGGCTCATCACATCAGCGCATGCCAGTTCCGCCGCAGCCGACGGCGTCGGCGCACGTCTGTCAGATACAAAATCGGCAATCGTAAAATCCGTTTCATGTCCCACAGCCGAAATGACCGGCGTTTTGCATGCATAAATCGCTCTTGCCACGATTTCCTCATTAAATGCCCATAAATCCTCAATAGAGCCGCCGCCCCGTCCGACGATCATCACATCGACGCCATAGGCATCCATGGCGGCAATGCCGGCGGCGATGGTCTCTGCCGCCCCGTCGCCCTGAACTTTTGCCGGATAAAGCACCAGCTGCACATAAGGATTCCTCCGTGCGGAAATATTGATAATGTCCTGAATTGCCGCGCCTGTTCCTGCTGTCACGATGCCGATCTTTTTGGCATACAGCGGCAGCGGCTTTTTATGAGTTTCATCGAACAAACCTTCCCCGGCCAGCTTATTTTTCAGCTGCTCATACTGAGCATACAGCAGCCCTATGCCGTCCCTTACAATTTCTCTGGCATAAAGCTGATACTTTCCATCTCTTTCGTAAACACTGATACTGCCGAGCACAATAACCGAGAGGCCTTCTGTCAGCCGAAACGAAAGACCGCCCCGCATTCCTTTAAACATCACACAGGCAATCGCCGCATTTTTATCTTTTAAGGTAAAATAAATATGTCCCGATGTATGATATTTGCAGTTTGAAATCTCGCCTTTCACATAAATATGATTTAAAGCGTAATCACTTTCAAACATCTGCCGGATATACTGGTTTACGGAAGATACAGAATAAATTTCTTTCATCATCAATCTTATGCGAGTCTTGCAAGCACGCCGTTAACAAAAGAGGCTGAATCCTTTGTTCCATAGCGTTTTGCCAACTCGACGGCTTCATTGATCGCAACGCCGGTCGGCACATCTTCGTCCTCGTCCATCTCATAGAGCGCCGTGCGTATCAAAATCAAGTCTGTCTTTGCCATACGATCTGTCTTCCACCCGGTCGTCACTGCATTGATTTTTTCATCCAGAGATTCACGTTCTTTGTAAATCTTTTCTGTCTTCCGGGTCATATAGTCGATTTCTTTTTGTTTTGGCTCTGATAAAGCTTCAATATACATCGTTATCTGTTCTTCAAGCGCCTCCGGCTCATGAAATTCCATACAGAATAATAATCTGAAAATATGTTCTCTGAGTTCTCTCCTGTTCATTCACTCTCTCCTTATCACACATAAAAAGGCTGCCTTATCAATGAGAAAGACAGCCGCCCTGAAAAAATCAGCAATCATTATTTATCATTGTCAAGGTTCACATCTGCTATTCTTATATTAATTTCGGACACATTCAGCCCTGTCATCGTCTCGATGGCATTCTTCACCCTTTCCGAAACGGCCTCCGATACCTCCGGAATATTGTAGCCATAGGCAATATTGATCGTCAGATCTGCTTTCACATCCTCAGGCGATACAGTCACTTTGATGCCTTTGGACAGATTTTTCATGCCCAGCTTTCCGACAAGTTCATTGGTAATGTTGCCGCCCATTGAAGATACCCCTTTGACTTCCGTCGCCGCAAGGCCGGCGATAATAGCAACAACCTCATCGGCAATTTTAACAGAACCAAGCGTATGTCCGCCCTCAGCCGCATAGCTGCACGCATTCTCCTGTGCTTTAGACATATACATAACCTCCAAACCTTCTTCTGAAACTGTCAGTCATTACGTTTATTATATCAAATGTATGTCCTTTTGAAAAGAAATTATTCAAAAACTTGAGTATTTATTCCTGTCCCTGTGTCTCCAATGTGGTGATTACAATCTGGTCGGCAGTCACGCCGGCTTTACGCTTTACAATGTCTTCAATCTGAGCCCGCTGCGTATCATCGATAGATTCCATGCAAATCACCACATCAACGCTGCCGTCATTCATAGAAACGACTGAATTGCCAAATCCCTTTGCCTCAAGCAGTGTCTCGGCAGCCTGCTCTTTCTCGGCCGCATCGTTCATCGCAGTCAGACTGGCCATCGCCTCTGATACTGCGGCTTCGTCGCTGGCGCTGTTGTTAATAATTTCCATCAGCACTTCCCTGTTCTGTGAGCGCACCTGTTCCCGGCTCAGACGGGCAGCCGCGCTGAATCCTTCCGCTGCCGCAGAACTTGTGAGCACCGCTTCTCCGATACTGCTTACATCGTCAATGTTTTCACTTTCAGACGGCTGGCCGGCCTCGGCATCCTCCATGGTTTCTCCTGCATTTTCCACATCCTGAAGATCTTCCTCCGGATTGACGGCCACATCCACAAGAGTATCTTCCTCTCCTGTCTCGGCAGCCTGATTGGACGAAATGTCCGTTTTATTTCCGGACACAGCCGTAGTCGACTGATCTGCAGTAAAGTTTAAGTACCCGGCGACAACAATCATTATAACCAGAGATGTGATAATCACCTGATTTTTCTTAATGATTCTTTTCAAATCGCTTCCCTCCTGATTTTTTCATTTTACTACTTTCATCATATGACCGGGTCCATTCGTCTATGCCATCTTTACAACTTTGATTTTATGCACCGGGACGTCGTAAAGCACACTGACCGTATTCATAATTTCCCTGACAACTTCCGGATTCCCCGCCCCCTGGGCAGCTACGGCAACACCTTCTATTTCCGGTTCCAGCGTCTTTACCACATAAGGTTCTCCGCTGCCTGTACTCAGCGATGATTCACTCCGGTTTTCTTCATCAGTTTTCCGGCTGCCGCCGCTGCTGTCTGTTTCTTCGACGACCGAACGGCCTGATGTAATATCTTTTCCTACAACTACCTCTTCACTGGCTTTGGCTGTGATCATCACAGTAACTTCGCCTGCACCGTCAATCTTAGAGATGATTTCAGTCAGCCGCTTTTCCTGAGTTTCAATATATGTCTGAAGCTTCTCCCCTTCCAATGGTGTCTGAGCCGCCGGCGCACTGGTGTCATTCTCATTTTGACCTGAAGCAGCCGGCATCAGTATGAGCAGGATAATCACGCCGGCGCATATGGCAATAATCCATTTTTGTTTTTTATCCAAACGGATTTTTGTCTTCATGCTATCCCTCCCCGCCATTCATCGAAATCGTTATGTCAGATTCATCTATAAAAAAATAATCCGCCAGTGTTTTCTTCATTTGGCGGATCTGTCCGGCACAGGCAGCCGGCACCGATGTCTGACCTGCCTGCCCCTTATTTTCTCCGACGCTGACAGTCACAGGATTGACAGAAACGATGCCTCCCTCACCGGCTTCGTCTTCCGGCTCCGTTTGGGAAGCCTCAGCGTATATGGTTCTCACAGTGCCGTAATCCTCCTTCTGCACATCTTCTTCGATATTCACCTCTACTTCCGTCAAATAAAGCGGCCCCTCATCAAAAAGGGCTGCTGCCTCTTTTTCCAGCTGCTGCTTATAATTTTGTGTCACCGCAGCGATACGCTCGTCATCGGCCGCTTCAAGTTCAGACGGATACCGTATAGAGTCAATCTGGCTCTTCAGCCCTTGTACACTTATGAGATAGGGCAGACGGGTATCCGCGCCGAAAAGTTTCAGTACCGGTGAAAAGACGATAATCATTAATATCATGCCTGCACAGACTTTCATGTATTTTCTGTACTCCGAATCCGGGAGCAGCTGATAAATCATCGATATCATCAGTAAAAAAACAACAATATTTTTTACCCACTGGTAAAACACCGCCATACATCCACCCCGCAGTCTGCCTATACCGACATCATCATATTTGAAGACGACGTAATCATGGCCAGAGAAAGGACAAACAGTAAAATAACTGTCCCTGCCGATTTAAACAGCAGCAAAATCCCCTCCCCCGCATCATGAACACACGCCGTCAGCCTTTCATCAGAGACCGGTTGGAGCACCGCCTCCATCAACTTATACATCAGCACGATAAGCAGCAGTTTCAGCAGAGGAACAGCGCAGACAATGCAAAGTACAACGACACCTGCTGTGCCGACCGCATTCTTTAAAAGCACCCCGGACCCGATCGCAGCCTTTGCCGCCATACTGAAAGCGCCGCCAAGCCCCGGGATAACCGAACCTACCTTGGCAAACAGCCCGTTTTTTATGGAATCAAAGGCAGGGAGCACAAGTCCCTGTATAAGATTAATGCCTAAAGTGACAGCCATAATTGTTTTTAGCGTCCATGAAATAATGACATGCAAAAGATCGGCCATTTTAGATAAATAATCCTCTTTTGTCATATGATTGACCAAAGAGAGCACCACATAAATTTTAATGAAACTGATAATAAAATTGGCGATCAGCCAGTCTATGACAATGACAGCAATCATCATTACTTCATAAAACGCGCCGCTGGTCGTAATCCCAAGCGATAATGTCAGCGCCATACAAAATGCCGGTATGATTACTTTCATCAGTCCGATCAGCTGCCCGGTAACATCCTGTGCAATCGTCAGCGCTGATAAAAAAGATGCTGCAAGCAGCGCAAAAACGATCATATATGTTAAATAAAACCCTGTCTCTGCCACATATTTTTTGGCAAACGCCGCTGAAAAATTGGTAAACAGCGCGCCGATCAGTGCGATGCCGATAATCTGAAACATCATCGCCTGATTAAGCGCCAGTTCTGAAAAGATCTTATCCGAAATGTAATTTAGAATTGTCCCCACAGAAATTTCCATATTGCCGCTGACCATCCCGGCAACCAGTTCTGAAAAACTCACATTACTGTCCTCTCCCAATTTTCCCAGTGCCGCATCTATCTCGCTGTAGTCCAAAGAAACGCCCGTTTCATCCTGTTCTTCTGTCTGTATCCCTCCGGCCGCCGCCGGCGCCGCATATACCGGGATCCGCATCATCGCGGCTGCAATCAGCGCCGCCAAAATAACGCCGGCCAGTTTTCCCGTCCTCATTGCAAAAAGCTGTTCACAGTTTTCAACAGCGCGGTAACGACCGGAAGACTCATTACAAGAATACTTAATTTCCCGGCCAATTCAATCTGAGAAGCTACCGAAGAGTATCCGCTGTCCCTGCACAGATTTGCCGTAAATTCACATATATAAGCAATTCCCGTCACTTTCAGCAAAATAGCAATGTATTTTGAATCTACGGAAATTAAAGAAGCAATTGTCTCAATTCCTTCCGTCACGGCGCCAAGATGGCTGACCGCCATGCCAAAGATGAGAAGGCCGGCCGCCAGACCGATATACATGCCATATTCCGGTTTTATCTGTTTGAACTGAAGTGCCAGCAGCACTGCGGCAATACCTACAGCTGCCGTCTTAACCATCTCCATCTATCCCACCTGCCTGTCCCGAAATAAATTCTGCTAAAGAGCAAAAAGCTGACGAATCGTCTCAAACAACTCGTAAATATATGGTATAATCCACAGCAGGACAAGCACAAGACCTGCCAGACTGATCAAAAAGGCGTGTTCATCTCTTCCGGAATGCTTCAGTACCTGACAGAGCACTGAAACTAACACCCCCACAGCGGCAATTCTGAATATCAAACTGACTGTCAGATGAATCCCCCCTTTGCTCAGACTAAAAGTACCACCGACAATATGCCTGCAAAAATACCGATGCACCGATACAGCTTCTTCTTGGACGCCGCATTTTCCTCCAGTCCTTTAAGTATTGTTTCAAGATTGTCCATATACAGCGCGATTGTACTCAGCTGCATCTTTTTATCGCCATAACCCATATTTTTTCCAAAGTCGAGCAAAATTTCCCGTTCGGCGGCGCCCATGGCGCTGTCGGCAAAACAGTACTGTACCTGAGCCAGCCAAATCTCCCGCAATGTTTTTTCTCCGGCATTTTCCAGCTGTCCCGCCACAGTTTCAAAAAACAGTTTAAATGTCTGACCGCTGCGTGCGGCAATTTTTTTCAGTGCCTGCGGCAGCGGTGTCGCCGCGTACTCTATTTCTCCGTAAAGCAGCGTCATTATCCGGTAAAATTCCCTGTCTTCACGGATTCTCTGACTGACCAGCCCGCTCTGATAAAATCCAACGCCTGTGCATCCGGCGATCACAAGAACGGCGGCTCCGATTTTAATGGTAAAACAGATTTGTTCCAAATTCATTGTATACCGCCTCAACATGACCGATACTGCCGTGATTGTTCAGTACAATATACCGTTCAAAAATCCGCTCTTTGACAAGTCTTGATAATACCGGCTTATTCATCAGATCTTCCACCGAATTGCCGTGAACAGTCGCCAGCAGCTTACATCCGCAGTTTATGACATAGCCGATGGCGTCCAGATCTTCCTGACTGCCGATTTCATCCACCGCAATAATTCTGGGCGACATTGACCGCAGCAGCATCAGCATGCCGTGGGCTTTCGGGCAGCCGTCCAAAACATCTGTGCGTATGCCCAGTTCATTTTGCGGAATCCCAAGATAACAGGCCGCAATTTCCGAACGTTCATCAACAACGCCCACACTCTGGCCGCACCGGCTGCCTGATACCTGACGGATAATATCTCTTAAAATAGTTGTCTTGCCGCAGCACGGCGGCGATATGATCAATGTATGGCACAGACCGTTTTCTGTGAGTATGTAGGGCATGACCGGATCGGCGCATCCTTTGACCTGATGCGAAAGACGTATGTTCATAAATGAAATATACTGTATACTTTTTATTTTCTCATTTTCAAGAATAATTTTACCGGCAATGCCCACTCTGTGTCCCCCTTTAATCGTAATAAAACCCTGACGGATTTCATCTTCATAGGCATACAGAGAATAATTACTCACAAGTGCCATCGTTTCCCGGATGTCTTCCGGTGTGATGACATACGCCTGTCCGTTGTCACTGCACAATCCGCCGTCCTCACGGAACATATACTCATGATTTTTATAAATCATCATCATCGGCATATTGACCCTCAGACGTATTTCCTGAAGATCCTCATAATCAACCTCAGCTCTCTCAACAATCTTTCTCAGCTGCGGCGCAAATATTTTCATCAGTTCTTCTTTTTTATCCATAATCTCACCTGCCTGATATACTATATGACGCAGTTTTGAAATTATGACCTGTCCGTATATGATCTGAAAGCAAACCGGACACAAAAGTTCAATAGTTCCCGCTGCGTCAAAATTGAACTTCTGTGTCCGGCCGGACTGCTCTTATTTTTCCTTAGTTTTTGTTTCAGCTTCTCGGTATGATCAGAGCGCAAAGCAAATAGATCCAAATGCCCGCGCTGCCCGCAAATGCCATGATAACAAATGCAATACGGATAATCGTCGGATCAATGCCGAAAAACTCTCCGATACCGCCGCATACACCACAAAGAATTCTTTGATTTTCTGATTTTGTTAAACGTCTGTACATATCTTACTCTCCTTCAAAATTAATCTCTATCTGACCTGTATCCGCATGAGCCGTGATTGTCTTTACAGCGCTGTTATCGATTTTTTTCGTGCCTGAACTGCCTATATTTTCTCCGGCGTCCACGCCGCCGATATAAATCTGCCCGACATCATTTTGAATTTCAAAATTATAATCCGATTCGCTTCCATAAGCGCTCAGATTCACACTTCCCACATCAGCTTCCAAAAATATATCGCCTGTCACACGGCTGCTGTAAATATTAATACTTCCTGTGTCAGTGGTAATATTGGCCGACTGTGCAACAAGGGAATCGATATCGATTGTTCCGATATCCGCTTCTGCGCTGAATGTGCCGCTGCAGTTAATCGTTTCGGCATAAATTTCCCCGGTATCCGCTTCCAAGTGCACCGATTCCAGCATCATATTGTCCGGAATATACACATCGGCAACAGCGCCGATATCCAGCCTGATTTCAAGCGTATCGCCATTGAGTGTGCAGTACTCGCTTGAAATATCGGCTGTAATTTCATCATTGCCGCCATCGGAGGAGCCGTTTGAGTAAATATTGACCGTACCAAGATCGGACTGAATGTCTAAATTTTTAACACTGTCCGCCGGGAAAGTAAGCATCGATGATTCATAACTCCACGAGTCGGCATATTCCACATCCTCAGACACCACTTCTGTGGCGCTGCTGAAATTCCACCATGAATTTCTGATCCATGCGTCGCGTATTCTTGAAAAAAGGCCTGCCGTGCCGCCTAAAATAGCGCCAATGACACAGAGTGCAATACCGAAAGCGCCGAAAATTCCCGCGATCATCAAACATAACTTTGTAACCTTTTTCATGCGTTCTGCCCCTTTCTGCCAAATATTCTGCGGCATACTCTGCCGATCCAGCGGAAGAATGCCGGAAGCGGTTTTGTCACCAGCCAGAGATCAAAAACAACAAGCAAAAGACCAAGCGCCATACAGACAAGGCTGACACCGCATGTCAAAATGCCGTCAATCGGATGAACAAAGCAGTCTACCGCGCCGCCGATAAATCCGCCCATACCACCGAAAAACAAGCCCAGTGTCGCACCAAGCAGACCGCCGAGAATACCGACAAGAATACCAAAACCTCCGAAAACAATTCCTGCAAGAATACCAAGCAGACCTCCGCCGACACCGAGCAGAATCGGCGAAGCACATATGATCAGGATAACAAGCAGCGCGATCTGCCCGCCTGAAAAGCGCCGTCTGTGCCGGTGTCCCTGTCTCGTATAATTGCCGTCCCCGTCATAAGCACCGCTGTAACTGCTGCTGCCGGCGCCTCCATAATAATATTCGCCGGTGTGGTGTTCTTCACGTTTCTGATTTTTTCCGAAGAACTTATCTCCATACTTTTCCGAAAAATCATTGAATTTATTTTCGAATTTTCCGGATGTTTCTTCGAATTTTCCGGAAAAATTACTGAATCTTCGTTCAGCTTCACTTTTCACCTGGTCAAATTTGGATTTTCTTTGGGCATATCTGTCCGGCGCGTCAAACTGTTCTTCCTCAAAGCCCGAAGTAAACCCCCGCTCACTGAACTCGCCGCGCTGTGCGTTTTCAGAAGAAATCCCCTCTTTAATCGACGCTGCCACCGCTTCCGGAGAACCCAGTTCCTCGATAATATTCTGTTCGTTTTCAGGCCCCGCATCATCAAAATAGTCCTGATAATATTTTAATGCTTCAGAGCGTTCGGCCTGTGATAAATCTGCTAAATGCTGTGCTAACTGAAACATAAATTCACTGCGATTCATTATTTGCTCCCTCCATCAAAAATTTGTGTAATTTTAGAAGAATAGTTAATCCATTCTGACCTGTATAAATTCAGCTGTGCCAATCCCTTTTCAGTGACTTTATAATATCTTCGGTTTCTACCGTCAAACTGCACATCATATGTGCTTAGGCAATCATCTTTCTGCAGCCGCCTCAGCACAGGATAAAGCGTAGACTCGGAAACTTCTATGGCTCTGCGGA
This sequence comes from Candidatus Scybalocola faecipullorum, assembly GCA_018716485.1. GTDB lineage: Bacteria > Bacillota > Clostridia > Lachnospirales > Lachnospiraceae > Scybalocola_A > Scybalocola_A faecipullorum. Next base: position 25,760 of record DVJY01000064.1, on the reverse strand, counting down.
CATCCTGAGTGATCTTGTAGCCATAAGTTCCCTCTTCTTCTTTCGATACAACCGCCAGTACAATTGCATCCAGAAGCGCTGCTCCTGTATTGAAAACCATACTCTCACCCTTTCCTGTATACAATATTGTTTTTTCTTTAATACTATATATCATATAGTATACTATTCGTTATAACATGTCAATTCATTTTTATAATTTTTTTATAAAGCTGTACTTTATTTTTTTCGACGCATATTCTGATAGTAAATCAATGTAAAAACCGGTATACGCCAGCGTATACCGCTGATAGAATGAGGTAATATGATGACTGAAACAATCTATTCAGGTATCGATGTCAGCAACTGGCAAGGTACCATTGATTTTAATAAAGTTAAAAATGACGGCATATGGGTTGTTTATATGAAAGCAAGCGAAGGGACTTCCTACACGGATGCCCGCTTTGAAGAAAATTACAGAAATGCCAAGGCCGCCGGCCTTTTTGTCGGCGCCTATCATTACATGACCGCATCGAACGCGGCTTTGGCCCGCCGGCAGGCCGAATTTTTTTCCAAAAAACTGGCCGGTAAATCCATGGATTGTCCGCCGGCCATGGATTATGAAAATTTAGACGCACTGACCGACACTCAGATCCACGAGTCCGGACTTGCCTTCCTTGAACGGCTTCAGTCACTGACTGGTGTCACGCCGGTCATTTATACCAATCTGTCCAATGCCCGACGCCTCAGCAGCCGTTTTTCCAAATATCCTCTCTGGCAGGCACAGTACGGTGTTTCATCGCCTTCCTCCGTTCCATATTTCGATACATGGGCCGGATGGCAGTACAGCAATACCGGACGAGTTGGCGGTATTTCCGGAAATGTTGACCTTGACCGCTTTAAGGCGCGCCTTATTTTAAAACAAACTCCGCCGCTTTCTGAGCCGCAAATCTATACTGTCAAAGCCGGCGACACACTGACTGCCATTGCGCGCAGATTTTCAACGACAGTCTCTGAACTTGTCCGTCTCAACCATATTAAAAATCCGGATCTGATTTATGTCGGACAGAAACTTAAAATCCGGTAAATAAAATGCTCCGGTACAGTCACGGCGTTAAAACACCATATGTACCGGAGTTTAAATTTATACTTCCCGTCGCGTAAATCCATCATAGGCTGTCAGTAAAAAGACAACCATGTACGCTGCCAGTGTAATTATGGAAAAAGTTAATGTCTGATTTGGAAAATATGAATTTCCCTGAGCAATCTGGGTCAGATTCATATTGGCAAAAATAATGTACCGGCCCCAGTCGCATCCAAGCTGCGCCAGCATGACAACGATCATACTTCCGCCCATCAGCGCCGCCACGCCGATACCGATCGCTACAGCAGCATTGCGCATCAGGGATGATATCATAAATGCCATCGTCATCATTGCCAGCAAATTAATGCCGCTGAGCAAATACTGAGTAAACGTATATATAATGCTGCTGCCCTCATGAACGATTCCCAGACTGACCGTCAGATATGGCACATCAAAATCCGCCCCAAATGCAAAAATGTTGCTGATGCCGCTGATGATAAACACTCCGGCAATCACTGCCAGCGCCACAAGGACAAGGGTTATATATTTGCTGATAATGATTTTCCCGCGTCTGACCGGGTTAATTAAAAGGAATTTGATGGTTCCCGAAGAAAATTCATTGGCCACACTGCCGCCGGCCAGAACGACCATAACCACGCTGGCAATCGTCACCACGGAGGCGCCCTGAAGAAAAGATTCCCAGTAATCGCTTGCCGTCATACCGTCTTTATCGATGTAGCTTTCAATTTCATGATCCATAATGTATTGATATAAAGCGGCATCATCTTCGGCCTGCGCCATCGTTTCATCAGAAACATAGCCTCCAAAAGCCTGCTGCTCCTTAAGCTGCGCCAGCCGTTCCATGGCGCTGCTTAAATTCTGTACCCCTTCGAACTGCCATGAACTGCATGTTTCCGGCGTCAGCCCCCGCTCAAGCATATATTCATACGGATATGCCTGCGCTGCCTTAATGCTGTCACTTTCTTCAGAACTTTGGATATTTGCAAGCATCTTCTGTGCATAGCTTTCCCAGTCATCTGCCAGCACCGGCGCCATCACATCATTAAATTGTTCTTCCAGACGTGCTTTTTCCGTCTCATCGATGCTTTCCCCGCCGTAAATGATCTGTGACTGCCACTGCTCAAATGCCAGACAAAGCGCCGTATACTGCCAGCTGTCTGATGTCCATGTGATCTGTGAATCCCTCATATATTCCATCTGCTTTACCTGAATTTCATAGCCCTGAGGACGGGCCATATTCAGATAATCAATTTCCGAGGCATAATACTGGTCATCAAAGGTATATCCCGACGACGAATAAGATGTCATCGAGCTCTTTGAAATGACCGTCAGTCCGACGGCGAAGAGAGCCACAAGCGCCAGCATAATCCATGTACTGATTTTTGTAAATATTTTGATCCATTCGTTCTGGATTAATTTAAGCAATTTGTTCATCCCCCTTTGTCAATTCGATAAATGCATCTTCAAGACGTCCCGTTTCTTTCGGCGCCGCCGTATACAGCAAAATATCTTCGGACACAAGCATTTTACTGATCAAACCGAGCGCCTCCTCAACCTCCTCCGTATTCAGGATGATTTCAAAATGGGTATCATCTTCGGCAGACACACGCCACGGCCTGCAGCCTCTTGTAAGAATCCTTACCGCAGCCTGCGCATCGCTGACATGATATTTAAAACAATTCTGCATACCCGCAGCCGATGCTACAAGTTCATCGACAGAAGTGACTGACAGTAATTTTCCTTTCACAATGATGCCCACTCTGTCGCACATCAGCTGCATTTCACTCATCAGATGACTTGAAACGAGAACGCAGATTTTTTCCCGATGTGCCAGATCTCTTAAAATATCTCTCAGCTGACGGATCCCGGCCGGATCAAGACCGTTGGTCGGCTCATCAAGGATCAGCACTTTCGGATGATGCAGCAGCGACTGGGCCACGCCAAGACGCTGGCGCATGCCCAGAGAATACTTAGATACTTTTTCATGGATCCGGTTAGACAGCCCCACAAGTTGGATGACTTCATTAATACGTTCCTCTGTCACGCCTTTGCGCATACGGGCGTATTGACGGAGATTCTGCATACCTGTCATATATTTATACAGTTCCGGATTTTCTACAATACCGCCCACATTTGCCATGGCTTTTTCAAAATTTTTCCGAATATCCTGTCCGCATATAGAAATTTTTCCTTCGTCAAAATCAATGAGCCCGACCAGCATTTTGATGGTTGTCGTTTTTCCCGCCCCGTTCGGCCCGAGAAATCCGAAAACTTCGCCCTGATAAGTTTCCATATGGATATGATCGACAACACAGCGCTTTCCAAAACTTTTGCTGACGCCCTCTAATTTAATTGCTGTTTCCATAACTGCCTCCTTCACATACGCCGTCATTAATACGCCGTGGACTCTGCGTCCAAACAGCCGATTTTCCACTGTCCATCCTGCTCATACATGTAAAATGTCAGCATAAGGTTCTGACTGCATACAAGCGGATCTTCGGTCTGCATATTGATACTGCCTATATAACCGTAAGTATCGCATTCCAATCCGTAAATCTGATACTGGGAATCCTCTTGGTCCATGGTCATGCTCACATCATATTCGACGTTGACGCGGACACAGCCCGGGCCATTTTGTGCTGCCATGATATTGCGGATTACCTCATTGTATCCGGTCAGTTCTGTCTTGGCGCTTTCATATTGTCCGGAATTTTCCATATAATCTCTCATATCTTCCATCGTGCTGCCGTAAATGTAATTGTTATCCACACTGCACCAATACCGTTCCAGCAGCGCCTCTGCTTTTTGGGACCTTTCATCGGCCGGCGCCAAATTGACCGCTTTCACCTCATTTAAATACGCCTTTGCCGCCTCTTTGATTTCATCTTCCGAAGCTTTAAAATGAGCCTGTTCTGCCGCGATATAAATAATCACGCCGATCAATAAGACTGCTGCAAGAATAAGGCCTCTGTTGACACGTCTTAATACCTTTTTCATAACTGCCTCCTGTCTTTTCCATTTGCCATCACTTTAGCATACTTTTCTTTCAAAGCTTCAAATGAAATCTTAGAAATTATGAAGAAAGTTCTAAAAATGTTAAAGAAGCTCCGATGCATCTGCACCGAAGCTTCTTTGGATGTGAATACTTCTCACTTTATGAACTTTTAGCTGCCTCGATCATATTGTCACAGTCCTTAAAATCTTCCTGTACAATCGTATCCGTGATGATCGTCGCCGATGAAAAACTGCCGAAAGTCACTGAACTGATCCGGTTCATCTTCTCGTGATCGCACAGCACATATCTGCGCCGTGTATTTTCCATCGCTTTACGCTTTACAATAGCTTCGCTCAGATCCGGCGTTGTAAAACCGGCATGCCTGCTGATGCCGTTGGCGCCGAAAAAACCTATTGTAAAATGAAACTTTTCCAGATTTTCCACAGCCTCATTGCCGACAACCGCCTCCGTCGAAGGCTTGACTTCGCCGCCGATCATATAAACTCTGATGCCCGCCGCCGCCAGCTTTCTTGCATGTTCCGGCGCATTGGTCACAAAAACCGCTGTCTTTTCCGTCACAAATCCGGGAATCAGCCCTGTTGTCGTTCCTGCATCTAAATAGACAAAATCGTCCGGTCCGATCAGTGATGCCGCATACGCCGCGATCATCTGTTTTTCTTTTATATTGATTTCCTCGCGCATGGACACATAAGCGTCCGTTGTACTGTATTCATCGTCATCGGCAGCCACTGCCCCGCCGAAAACTTTAATCAGCTTTCCGCTCTCGTCCAGGGCATTCAGGTCACGCCGGACCGTGGATTCCGATGTGTCCAGCAGCACTTTTAATTCCTGAACCGTCACGCTCTTTTTTTCATCTAAAAGCTGTAAAATTTTGGCATAACGTTCTTCTGTGAGCATTCATATTCTCCTATCATTCGCTGACTTTTTTCTTAAGAATACCAAGGAGCAGCGCACCCACAATCGTTCCCGCAATAAGTGAGGCCAAATACATCAGGCCGTGTTCAACTACAGGGAATACGAAGATTCCGCCGTGAGGCGCCATCAATGTACAGCCAAACGCCATTGAAAGCGCGCCTGCCAGTGCTGAACCGACAATACATGACGGCAGCACTCTTAAAGGATCCGAAGCTGCAAATGGTATCGCACCTTCTGTAATAAAGGCCAGTCCCATAATAAAGTTGGTCGGACCGGATTCACGCTGTTCTTTTGTAAACTTATTCTTAAACAGCAGCGTCGCTAAGGCGATGGCACATGGAGGCACCATACCGCCGATCATGACAGCCGCCATAATATCATAATTGCCTGCGGCGATTGATGCTGTACCGAACACATAGGCCGCCTTGTTGAACGGGCCGCCCATATCGACAGCCATCATGCCTGCAACAATAATACCAAGTAATATTTTACTGGAACCGCCCATATTCGTCAATGCCGTATTCAGCGATGTATTTAAAAATCCGATCGGCGGTTCGATCACATAAAGCATGATCAGACCCATGACCAGTATACCGATCACCGGATACAACAGCACCGGCGCCAGTTTTTCGATGGCCTGAGGCAGTTTTTCAAATACTTTGCGCAGTAAAACAACGAGATAACCTGCAATAAAGCCAGCAGCCAGAGCGCCAAGAAAACCAGACTTGCCCTGTGAAGCAATCATGCCGCCTACAAAACCGACAGCCAGTGCCGGACGGTCGCCGATGGCCATCGCGATAAAACCGGCAAGAACCGGAAGCATAAAACTAAAAGCCAGATCGCCGATCTGCTTAAGTACCGCTGCCAGCGGTGTGATCGTACCGAAATTTGCTCTCATCTCATCTGACAAAGACGCCATATCCACACTCAGACCGTCAATCAGAAACGCGATAGCGATTAATATACCGCCGCCCACTACAAACGGGAGCATATGAGAAACTCCGTTCATCAGCTGTGTGTAAACCTTATGGCCGGCAGATCCGGAGCCTTTTCCGGAGGAGGCAGATTCGCTACTGCTTCCCGATTCCGCCTTGTAAACCGGCGCATCGCCTGCCATCGCCCGCTCGATCAGCTGATCCGCTTTGCTGATGCCGTCAGACACCTGACATTCAATGACCTTTTTGCCGTTAAAACGTTCCATCGGAACCTGTGCGTCTGCGGCAACAATAATGCAGTCCGCTGACGCGATCTCCTCTTGTGTCAGCACATTTTTAGCGCCGCCTGACCCCCTTGTTTCGACTTTAATAAAACATCCCTTACTTTTTGCTGCTTTTTCCAGTCCTTCAGCCGCCATATATGTATGTGCGATTCCCGTCGGACAAGATGTGACTGCAAGTATCATACCCTTGTTTTTACTTTCCGGCGTACTCTCCACCGCACCTTCTGTGCCCGGAAGTCCATTTTTCTCACGATCCGCCTCATCGACCAGTTTCAGGAATTCCTCCACACTGGAAGCGCTGCGCAGCCTCTGTGTAAATGTCTCATCCATGAGCAGCACTGACAATTTGCTCAATACATCCAGATGAATATTGTCCTTCGTGTTTGGCGCTGCGATCAAAAACAGCAGCGTGACCGGCTCGCCGTCCAGAGAATCAAATTCAACGCCGTCTTTAATAACCATCGCCGCAAGTCCCGGCTTTGCCACTGCGTCACATTTTCCGTGAGGGATAGCAATCCCTTCTCCGATACCTGTCGTGCTTTCTTCTTCACGCAAATATACCTGTTTTGTGTAAGCTTCTTTATCGCGGATTTTTCCGCTTTTAACCATCAGCGCGATCGCCGTATCCAGCGCTTCTTTTTTTGACTTTGGAGCCGCATCAAGAGAAATACTTTCCGGCGCCAGTAAATCAATAATTTTCATCCTTCAAACCTCCCCGCATTGACGCGTTCATAGACTGCCATGGCGCCTGCTCTGTCAGTCAGCGTTTCTGAAAAAGCGCTGGCGCTGCCGCAGGCAATGCCCATTTTAAACGCATGTTCATAATCTTTCTTTTCAAGCCAGCCAGCGATAAATCCGGCGACCATGGAATCGCCTGCGCCGACAGCGTTGACCAATTTTCCTTCCGGCGCCGGCGCCATATAGACACTGCCGTCTTCAGCGATCAGCACTGCGCCTTCACCGGCCATGGAAACGAGCACGTTGCGCGCCCCCGCCTCCTGAAGCTTTCGCCCGTAAGGAACCACATCTTCCCTTGTTTTTAATTTTGTCTGAAAAATTTCTCCCAGTTCATGATTATTGGGCTTAATTAAAAACGGCCTGTACTCAAGAACATTAACAAGCAGTTCTCCCGTGGCATCCACGACAGTCATCACATTTTTCCCGGACAGCATTGCTAAAATATTTTTGTAAATGTCTTCCGGCAGTGATTTTGGTATGCTTCCCGCCAAAACCAGTATATCTCCCTCCTGAAGTTCCTGAATCTGTCCAAGCAGCATGTCAATGCTCTTTTCATCGATATCCGGCCCCATTCCGTTGATTTCCGTACCGTCAATATTTTTGATTTTCATATTGATCCGCGAGCATCCGTCAGCCAGCCGGATAAAGCGGTGACGGCAGCCCGTATCTCCAACCCGTCGGCTGATCTCATCACCGACAAAGCCGGCAATAAATCCCAGCGCCGTGTTTTCGATACCAAGATTATTTAATACAAAAGAAACATTGATGCCTTTGCCTCCCGGAAACATCTGCTCTGCGGTTGTTCTGTTTGTCATTCCAAGGGCAAAATCCTCCACTGTCACAATGTAGTCCAGCGACGGATTAAATGTAACGGTATAAATCATGACCTCACCTCCGTAATTGATTTCTTTGATGGTTTTATTATACATTCAAATTCATTCAATTTCAATCGTAACAATTCACAAATATCCAAATTATTTTTGTCTATTATGACTGAATTTGGATATTTTTGAGTAAATCATTCAAAGTCAATCATTTTTATTCATCTGTCCGTACAAGCACGGCAGGTCTTCGCTCCGCTTCGGTCGGTGCTAAACGCGTGCCACTGGCACGCAGCACCGCCCTCCGGGCGTATCGATCGGATAGGGAAAGATTCCTTCCCCTATCCGATTACTGCGATACCCCGCTCATCTCACGGCTTTGCCGTTCGATGACCGTTGCCCGGAGGATGTCTGCCTGTGCAAGCACGGCAGTCGCCCTCCGGGCGTATCGCACATAAAAAGAAACCGGAGAAACTCCCGTATATTTTGTGGTTATTCTCCGGTTTCTGCCGTTTTATAAATTTTCTTCAAGAAATGCCATCACTGCTTTGGCCGCCTGTTCTTCGTGATCTCCGCTGATTTCCATGACAATTTCATCGCCCCTTTTGGCGCCCAGTGTCATTATCTGAAAAATCTTGCGGGCATCAGCCGTTTTTTCGCCGCATATGATTTTAGCCGAGATGTCCAGTGTTTTAAGCAGCTTGACCAGTTCACCGGCCGGCCGTGCATGGAGGCCGTCAGGATCAGTCAGCACATATTTTATCAGTTTCATTTATATCCTCCTCTCTTACCCGGCACAGCGGCTGATATTTTTGCCGAATGCCGTCTTAATTTAAAGCCATTGATTTAAATCTTCGATCAGAGCATCTACATCTTCCGTTTTTGTCGCCCAGCTTGTACACAACCGGATCGCGCAATGAGACTCATCAATCCTCTGATCCTCTTCATATCCGTATTTTTGTCCGATTTTTTCGATCACTGGATCTTCCAGTATCGGAAACTGCTGATTGGTCGGGCTGTCAATAAGAAACGACACCCCTTTTGCCACAAGCGCCCCTTTGATTCTCATCGCCTGAACAATAGCGTGACGGCATATTTTCATATACAATCCGTCTTCAAATAAAGTCTCGAACTGAATGCCCAAAAGCCGGCCTTTCGCAAGCATCCCGCCCATTTGTTTGATCATATATCTGAAATCTTTTTTCAGACTTTCATTTTTAATAACGACCGCTTCTCCGAACAAAGCGCCGCATTTTGTTCCTCCAATATAAAAAACATCACACAGCCTGAATATGTCCGGCAGCGTCAGATCATTGCTTTCGGCGCAAAGGCCATATCCAAGCCGCGCGCCGTCCAAGTATAAATAAAAATCTTCCTCCCTGCAGACACGGCTGATTGCTTCCAATTCTTTTTTCGTATATAAAGTACCATATTCCGTCGGGTTGGAAATATATACCATCTTTGGCATCACAATATGCTCCCGGGCGCCATTTTGCTTATGCCACTGAGCATAGGCCCGAATCTGTGCTGCTGTCAGTTTTCCTTCTATGGAAGGCTGAGCAAGCACTTTATGCCCGGAAGCCTCCACCGCGCCGGTTTCATGTACATTAATATGACCGCTGTCAGCAGTGATCACTCCCTGATACGGACGCAGTGCCGCAGCAATCACTGTCGCATTGGTCTGTGTGCCTCCGACCAGAAAATGAACATCGGCATCAGATGCCTGACACGCTTCCAAAATCAGCTGCCTCGCCCGGCCGCAATGCTCATCCTCCCCATAGCCCACAGTCTGTTCCATATTAGTCTCTATCATCCGGCGCATGATTTCCGGATGGGCTCCTTCATGATAGTCACAGCAAAAAAATTTCATGTTGTTAAATCTCCTTTAAGAACTAAAAGCTCCGGACATCTCCAGAGCTTTGTAAAATACAGATCATACTCTTGATAAGTACTCTCCTGTTCTCGTATCAATTTTAATCTTATCACCGGTATTTACAAATAACGGTACGTTAACCTGAGCGCCTGTTTCCACAGTCGCCGGCTTTGTTGCGCCTGTTGCTGTATCGCCTTTGAAGCCCGGTTCTGTATCGGTAATCTCAAGTTCTACGAACAGCGGCGGTTCAACGGAAAATACTTCGCCATTGTGGGAAAGCATCTTCACCATCTCGTTTTCTTTGACAAACTTCAGCGCATCGCCGATAGCTTCTTCATTCAAAGCGATCTGATCATATGTTTCCACATCCATGAAGTAATATAAATCGCCGTCAGAATACAGATACTGCATGTCCGCTCTGTCAATATGTGCCTGCGGACATTTCTCAGTAGGTCTGAAAGTTTTTTCTACAACGCCGCCATTTTTAATATTTCTTAACTTCGTACGAACGAAAGCTGCGCCTTTACCCGGTTTTACATGCTGGAATTCGATAACCTGATAAACGTTTCCTTCGTATTCGATTGTTAAACCATTTCTAAAATCTCCTGCTGATACCATAAAATGGAACCTCCTTAATATTTAGCTTCTTCTAGTATAAATAATAAGCAGACTTTTTTCAACTGTTTTTTTGTCTGCCGACATCCTTTTTATAGAAATAAAGGACGATTTTTTCCAGTTTTCTCTTAAATACAATCTGAATTTCTTCCTTCGGATGGAGCTGCCCCACAAGAATATTTGAAATTCCTGCTCTTTTTGCGCCATATACATCTGTGAACAGCTGATCTCCGATAAACACGGTGGAAGATTTGTCCGTCCCCATCGCTTTCATCGCCGCCATATAGCCTCCTGCAGACGGCTTGTGGGCATTGCATATAAATCCGGCGCCTACAGCCTTGGCAAAAGGACGGACGCGCCCTTCTTTATTATTTGAAATAAGATAGCATCTAAAACCGATCGTCCGAAGTTTCTTAAATAACGCTCTTGCCCTGTCGTCTGCCGGCGCTCCATGGGGAACGAGCGTATTGTCAATATCAAAAATCAATCCTCTCACGCCTCTTCCATACAGTTCCTCATAGCTGATGTCGTAGGCTGAAGAGGCCGTCTCGTCCGGAAAAAAACGATTAAACATCACCGCCTGCCTCCAAATCCATCAGCGCATCCACAATGTCCGTACATACCTCATCAATTGTCTTTTCATCAGTAGGAACGATGATATCTGCGGCGTTTTCATAGGATTCACGGCGTTTTTTCATCAATGCTCCGATAAAATCCACATCTTTGTGACCTTTTAAAATCGGACGTTCATCGCTGTCTTTCACACGCTCAAGAATTGTCTCCGGCGTCGCTGTCAGCAATACGATACAGCCGTTTTTCCTGAGCAGTTCCACATTTTCATCTTTCATGACTGTACCGCCCCCGCAGGAAATGACGCATCCTCCCGTTTCTGACAATTCTTCCAAAATTTTGGTTTCACTGTTTCTGAAATGAGGCTCGCCGAACTTTGCAAAAATCTCGTTAATAGTCATGCCTTCCTTCTGCACGATCATCTCATCTGTTTCAATATATTTGACACCGAAAATTTTACTGAGTGTTTTGGCGACCGTACTTTTCCCTGCTCCCATAAATCCGGTCAGAGCAATATTATGATCTTTCAGATAATTCGTCATCCAGTCTTTCCTTTTTTCCATGATAGGACCTCCCTCTTACCCTTTCTGTCCGTGAATAAGTTCCAAAATTGTTCTTAATTTTCCGGCATCGATCTGTCCCGGCGCCGACGCCTTGCCTGCAGTGCCAAACGTTATACATGACCCGAAAGTCTCTCCGCCAAGGCGGCTGACGATACCGTACCAGCCCATGGCCATGGTAATGACCGGGCATGCCAGCTTCGCCGACATCCGCGCTGTCACCTGCAGCAGCCGTGCCGTGTCCTCCCCGCTGTGGGGCATCACCGCGATTTTCCCGATATCCGCGCCTGACAATGCCATTGACATCAGCCTGTCTGTCATAACATCATCAGACGGCGTCTTTTCAAAATCATGATTGGACATAATTACCTTAACACCGGCTGCATGCGCCGCCTGTATCAGTTCGGCAGCCGTTTCCTCGCCTGCTGACCACTCAATATCTATCAAATCTGCCTGACCATTGCCAATAACCCATAAAATCCACTGCTTATATGATGACAGACTGCACGGCTTTGCGGCTCCGCCTTCTTTTTTTGTCCTGAACGTTGCGATGAGCGGCATATCATTTATGATTTTTCTAAGCATGTTCAATACAATCCATACAGCTTCTTTATCAAATACATCTTCAAACCAATCGGCACGCCATTCAACCAGATCTGCTTTTGATTCATCGGCAGCTATCTTTACAGCTTCAGCCTTGATTTCTTCAATACTCTGTCCCGTAATCGGCACACAGATTTTTGGCATGCCTGTTCCGATTTTCAAATTTCTTACTACTAAAGCCATCACTGTATATCCTCCATATCCGATGATTCTCATATTTATTATATCCGTAAAGTTTACCGCAGACAAGAACTTTTCTCCATCCTGTGCCTTTGTTCTTCATTTTCATGATTGACATGCCGTTTAATTTCATTATAGTATAGTACACAAAGCAATTATAACAACAGGAGGAATCACTATGACATCTCAGATTACGGGACATACCGGTCTTTACGCACTGCTTGGCAGCCCGGTCGCTCACAGCATTTCGCCGATGATGCACAATGAAGCTTTCCGTCTGCTCGGCATCGACGCTGTCTATCTTGCTTTTGACATCGGCACCGATCATTTTGCTCAGGCTGTCAACGGACTCAGACAAGTAAATATCAAAGGTTTTAATGTGACTATGCCGAATAAAAATCTGATGGCTGAACTTGCCGATGAATTAAGTCCTGCAGCACGGCTTGGCGGCGCTGTCAATACAGTCGTTAATGATAACGGACGGCTGATCGGACATACAACCGACGGCATCGGCTATATGATGGCGGCAAAAGACGCCGGGGTGGAATTAAAAGGAAAGACAATGACACTCTTGGGCGCCGGCGGCGCAGCAACAGCCATTGTCGTGCAGGCCGCTCTCGACGGCATGAAAGAAATCCGCGTTTTTAATCTCAAAGACGGATTTTATGACCGTATCTGCAAAATTGCAGAACAGCTTAATAAAGAAACAGACTGCCGGGTCACTGTCAGTGACCTTGCTGATATGGCAGCCTTAAAAGACAGTGTTCAAACAAGTGATATCTTAACCAACTGCACCAATGTGGGCATGGCTCCGAATACCGATGCATGCCCGATCCATGACACCGGCATATTCCGGCCGTCTCTGATTGTTTCGGATATCATCTACAATCCTGCGCAGACCATGCTTTTAAAAAAAGCAAAGGCATGCGGATGCCGGACATTTAACGGCATGTATATGCTCCTCTATCAGGGAGCGGCATCTTTCCGCCTGTGGACAGGCAAAGACATGCCGGTAACACAGATCAAAGCCAAATTTTTCTAAAATTCGGCTCTCAGCTTTTCAAGCGCTCTTTTTTCAATCCGGCTGACATAGCTTCTGGAAATGCCGAACATGCCGGCAATTTCCCGCTGTGTCACCGGTTTCTTTTGATACAGTCCATATCTGAGGCATATAATCTCACGTTCCCGTGCCGTCAGCAGTTCATCGATCAGACGGTACATCTTTTTGACATTGCCTGCAAAGACCATACGCTCCACAATATCCGTTTCTTCGCTTTCAATAATGTCCAGAAGGTTGATTTCATTGCCTTCCTTGTCAGTGCCGATCGGATCATACAGCGATACTTCCCGTCCCTGTCTGCGTTCGCTGCGCAGCAGCATGAGTATTTCATTTTCAATGCACCTGGCAGCGTAAGTGACCAATTTGTGTCCTTTATCCGCATCAAATGTATTGACTGCTTTAACAAGTCCTACGATGCCTACAGAAATCAATTCCTCCTGATCCCTGCCTGAAACTGTATATTTTTTAACAATATGCGCTACAAGCCTTAAATTTTTTTCAATCAATAAATTTTTCGCTTCAATATCTCCGGCCCGATATCTTGAAATACACTCCAGTTCCTCCTGTGCGGTCATTGGTTTCGGAAAAGACTGCAATCTCTGCCACCTCGCTGAAGCCTTTACTCTATCTTATGCCGCACAGAACCGAAAGTGCTTTTCCCTGACGATCAGCCTTTAAAATATCCTGTCAGTGTTTCGTTGACAACTTTACCGTCCGCTTTGCCCTTGACACGAGGCATCAGCACTTTCATAATTTTGCCCTTATCTTTAGCCGTCGGCTCAGTCAGACCCAGTTCTGCCAAAACCTGTTCAATGACATTTTTGATTTCATCGACAGTCATCATCTTCGGCACAAAAGTTTCATATACTGAAATTCTCAGCTTGCACTGCTCGATTACAGCCGCTCTGTCTGCAGGCGTTGTCTCCAATGTTTCCATTGTTTGTTTAATTTCCTTGCGGATTACAACATCGCTTTCTTCATCGGTCAAATCCGCCCTCTTATCGATGGTCGCATTTTTTAAGGCGCCCAGAAGCATCGAAAGTGCATCCTTTTTCTCCTTGTCGCCTTTTTTCATTGCTTCAATCATGGCTGCTCTGACAATATCTACTTTTGCCATATATCTCAACTCCTTTTTATTTACAGAAGGGGCGTCAGTCCCTCCTGTACCTCCTGTCATTATAACTGATTTATACTAATATTTCCAGTCAAATAAGGCATCCAGCCACTGAATACACAGTCCGAACCAGCTGCCGCAATGGGGATTATCTTCGCCCACTTCCGCGCCGCACATGGACAGCCCGTGATGACCGCTGCCAAAAACATGATACTCCGTCGGCACATGGTGGTCATTTAATGCCCGGACATACATCAGGGAATTTTCCAGAACAACAAGTTCATCGTCAAAGGTATGCCATACAAAAGACGGCGGCGTCTGCCCGGATACATGATCTTCAATATTATGATACCCGGCATCTTCAAGCCCTTCGCCAAGAAGATTCTTGTAGCTTTCGTGCAGCTGCGGCTGTGCCTGAGGCTTTGAAGATATGACCGGATATGCCAAAATAGCTGCATCCGGACGGATATTGCCAAATTCCAGACGATCGCTGTCAAAATGCACAGCTAAAGAGGCCGCCAAATGGCCGCCTGCCGAAAATCCGCAGACTGCAATATGATCAGCCTGCACATCCAGCATATCGCTTTGATTTCGGATCCATGCCACAGACGCTGCCGCTTCTTTTAAAGGCAGCATCCCCGGCGCCTTGATCTGCGGACAGGATACTGTATATTTCAATACAAATGCCTGATAACCTCTTGCAAAAAATGCCAGCGCCACCGGTTCCATTTCTCTTGTGGAAATACTGTTATAGCCGCCGCCCGGAAAAATAAGCACTGCCGGACGCTTCACACATTCGCCCCGGCCAAGTTCTCTTTCATGTATATAGGCCGTCAGCTGAGCCTGTGAGCCCTCCATGGGCTGTACTTGCATCCATTTCATTAAACATCCCTCATTTACTATTAAATTTCTTACGATTTTTTTCAATTAATTTCAGAAGATTTTCAGATTTTAGACACAGCCTGTTCACAACTTCTCACTATACTAATACTTGTACATTAGCTGACCGGCTAGTGTGCCGAATTTTTCATAAACGCCGGGTGGTTGCACAGCACCCGGCTCTCCCCCCTTTTTAAGTAAATAAATATACGTTACCACCCAAATCGCAGATACATGTTCTTTGTGAAAATGACCATCCACCAAAGAAATGTATCTGTGATTTTTTTCTCAGTAAACAGCAGGCAGCCGCCTGCCGTGCTTTAGATTCCAACATCATTTAATGAAAAGATCACATAGCTGGTCAAAGCTGTCAATTTTTGCGTCATAGTCCCCGGCATCTACTTCTCCGAAGCCGTAAGCCGCATAAATAAAAGGCACGCCCGCCTTTTTGCATGCTTCCATGTCTCCTGACGTATCGCCGACGTAAACCGGCGCTTTCAAATGATTGCGCTGTGCAATAAGACGGATGTTCCCCGCTTTATCAAGGCCTGTCCGCCCCGGATTCTCATAATCTTTAAAATATTTTTCCGTATGGTGTCCCTGAAAGAATGCTTCAATATAACCGGCCTGACAGTTGCTGACAATAAAAAGCGGATATTTTTCCGACAGCTTTTCCAGCGTCTGGATCACCCCATGGAACAAATTACCACCATGCTCAGCCAAATATTCATTTTCATAGGCGCAGCACTGTTTCAAATAAGGGATTCTTTTATCCGCGTCAATTTCAGGCATCGCCTTGGCTGCAAAATCTTCCATCAGCATGCCCATACATGAACGGATCACTTCCACCGTAAATGTCTTATTGACACCGATTCTTGCCATTTCTTCACTCCATGTGCGCGCCACTTCCACACATGTATCCCAGATTGTTCCATCCATATCAAAAATTATACCGTCTGTTTTCATGACTCTTTCCTCTTTCCTGACGCACTTGCTGCGTCAATAATGGTAGATTTGGAAGTTTACTTCCAAACCTTCTCCTCTTTGCGTCTTAACAAATCTCCCGGCTCCAGCGCAATTCCCAGATTCACATAAATCATTTGCTTCGGATGCGGACAGCTTTCCATCGGCTGCCCCTGTTCATCTGTAATGGCCTCCACGCGTACTTGAATATCCTGTCCGTCCGGCTTCATCACCTCGATCGTCTCGCCGACACTGAACTTATTTTTCTGCTCCAGAAGATACATACCGCTGCTGCCTTCTTCCTCAATAATACCAAGATACGTATATTCTTTGACATAAGTATTGCTGTCATAAATCTGTGTCTCGTGAGTCGGTTTTCCAAAGAAAAAGCCTGTTGTGAACTGGCGGTAGGTACACTTCGAAATTTCATCCTGATAATACGGGATCTTCGATGCATACAGCGCCGGGTCTTTCAGATAGTCATCAATGGCCTGCCGATAAGTTCTGGCCACCACAGCCACATAAAGCGCTGTTTTCATGCGGCCTTCTATTTTGAAGCTGTCAATGCCCGCATCGATCAGCTCCGGAATATGTTCAATCATGCATAAATCTTTGGAATTAAAAATATATGTGCCCCGCTCGTTTTCTTCAACCGGCAGATATTCGCCCGGCCGGCTTTCCTCGACGACCGCATATTTCCACCGGCACGGATGGGTACAGGCTCCTTGGTTGGCATCCCGTCCGGTAAAATAATTGCTCAGCAGGCATCTTCCCGAATAGGAAATGCACATTGCCCCGTGGACAAACGTTTCAATCTCCAGCGAATCCGGAATATGCCGACGTATATCTTTAATTTCCTCTATGGACAATTCTCTTGCACAGACAACTCTTTTCGCTCCCAGATTATGCCAGAAAAGATAGGTCATATAGTTGGTATTATTTGCCTGTGTGCTGATATGCACTTCAATCTCCGGACAGATTTCTTTTGCAATGGCAAACACTCCCGGATCGGAAATAATAAGCGCATCGGGGCCGATATCTTTAAGTTCTTTAAAATATGCTCTGATACCGTCAAGATCACTGTTATGTGCAAGAATATTGGCTGTCACAAATACTCTGACATGATGTTTATGGGCAAATGCGATGCCTTCCCGCATATCGTCCGCCGAAAAATTTTTAGATTTTGCACGGAGGCTGAAAACTTCACCGCCGATGTAAACGGCATCGGCGCCAAAGCGCACAGCGGTCTTGAGCACCTCAAGACTGCTGGCCGGAATCAGTAATTCTGGTTTTCTTGTCATGTTCTCTTTCTCCTTTTTATATCGTTTTTGTACTGACAGTGACGCCGTCGCCGATGGGCAGGACAACTGTTTCAAGATCAGGTCTGTGTTTCAGTTCCCATAAATATTCTCTCATTCGGCTGTGAATTGTCCTGTTTCTCCGTGTGACTGCAAATCTGGATTCCACCACGTCGCCATCCTGAAGCACATTATCCGACACAAGCGTTCCTCCGGACATCAAAAGACGCATAACCTCCGGTAGAAAATGAATATACTGTCCTTTGGCCGCATCCATAAAAATAAAATCATACTCTGAATCCAGTGTTTTCAAAATCTGTGCGGCATCACCTTCAAGCAGTGTGATCACCGACTGTTTTCCTGCCTTTGCAAAATTTTCCTTTGCCTGTATAATTCTCTGTTCGAACTTTTCTATTGTTGTAATCGATGCCTGAGGCGCATATTCACTCATTAAAAGCGCAGAAAAGCCTACAGCAGTTCCCACTTCGAGAATCTTCTTAGGCTTTGTCATCTTTAACAGAACTTTAAGCAGAGATGCCGTCTCCTGTCGGATGATCGGCACCCTGTCTGCCAAAGCCTGTTTTGCTATATCTGCGATGAGCGGTGTTTCGCCCCGGTCAAGGGAACGTATATAGGCAATCATTCTCTCATCAACTATCAATTTGTTTCCTCCGTAGCTGCCGTATCCTGAGTTGCATCACTTTCCTGAGCGCTGCCCTCTTCTTCCCCGGCATTTATCACTGTCGTCTGCGGCGTCGTAATCATCGACATAATCTCGTCGGCAGTCATCGTCCGGCTCATCTCATAGCTGCCCGGCTGTATACTGTCAGAAAGCTTAGCCAATCGCATACGCAGTGAAAATGCCAGACTGTATTTAATAAGATCGTGATCTGCCAGCGTCCGGGAGACATCACTGACCGTTGAGCCTTCAGGAATGTCTACCTGAACGATTTCCTCATTATATCTGGACATAGACGGATTGCCGAAAACCTGATATGAAAAATCATAGGCAAGCGTCGCCACTCTGATAAAAATAAATATAACGAGAATATATACAACGATGTGAATGACGGATTCTGTCAGTCCAAGACCGATTTTTTTTCCCATGGACGACTTTTTCCCTTTGCTTTTACCCATTATCCTTTACTGTTCCTCCTCTGGCTCAAACATAAAGCCCAAGTCAAGATTAACTGCATCATCAAGTATATGGTAAACTTCCTGCATCATTACGGAAAGTTTCTGCTGCGCGGCCAAAAAATCTCTGACCGACGACATCGAAAGTACCTCTGAGAATTCTTCTTCCAACTGTCCGACCGCATGTTTTCTTTCCTCACGGTTCTCCAGTCCCAGCGCAAGAAAATATCGTTTTCTGAAACGGTTGACTTGCCTAAGCACATCCGGCTGTGTACAGAGTCTCTCATAGGCTTTTGCGTATTCTCTCTGCTGACTGCATTTTTTGATGCAGGCTGCCAGAGCTATTGTCCGTTTTTCAACCTCTGTCATCTTATCCGGCCTTTCTTTGATTTATTAAGCGTCAACTTCCATAATAATCGGAAGTATCATCGGATTTCTCTTTGTCTGTTTCCAGATAAAATCACCAAGAGATTCCCTGACAACATTTTTTATTTTTCCCCATTCGGAACAATGTTTTGCCAGACAATCATCCAGCGCATTGCTGACAACATGCCGCGCCTGATCCATCAGATCTTCGGATTCGCGCACATACACAAAACCTCTTGAGACTATATCCGGCCCTGCAAGCAGTTCGTTTGTATACTTGTCCAATGTCATGACAACAATGATCAGTCCGTTCTGTGACAGCATCTGACGGTCGCGCAGCACAATATTTCCGACATCGCCGACGCCGAGACCATCCACCATAATACCGCCGCTTTGTACATGTCCCGTCACTTTTGCTTTTGTTTCGCTTAATTCAAGCACATCGCCCGTCTTCATAATAATAATATGGTCTTTTTCAATACCCATTGCTTCCGCTAATCCCGCATGCGCTTTTAAGTGACGGTATTCTCCGTGGACAGGGATTGCGTATTTTGGCCGTGTCAGCGCATAAATAAGCTTAATTTCTTCCTGGCAGGCATGTCCTGATACATGAGTATCCTGAAAGATCACGTCAGCGCCTTTACGGTACAATTCATTGATAACATTGGATACTGCCTTTTCATTGCCCGGAATCGGGTTCGAACTGAAAATAATCGTATCGCCCGGATTGATCGTCACCTTGCGGTGAATGGATGCCGCCATTCTTGAAAGAGCTGCCATCGTCTCGCCCTGACTGCCTGTTGTAATGAGGACAAGCTGCTCCGGCGGATAATTTTTCATACTTTCCAAATCGATCAGCGTATTTTCCGGGATTTGGATATAACCCAGTTCCTGAGCGATCGTAATGATATTCACCATACTGCGTCCTTCCACGATGACTTTCCGTCCGTATCTGTACGCTGTATTAATAATCTGCTGCACACGGTCTACATTAGATGCAAACGTGGCAATGATAATTCTTGAATTTTTATGCTCATTAAAAATATGATCAAATGTTCTTCCCACTGTCCGCTCAGACTGGGTAAATCCGGGACGCTCTGCATTTGTGCTGTCTGACATAAGGGCCAACACACCCTTTTTCCCCAGCTCCGCAAAGCGCTGAAGGTCAATCCGCTCACCGAATACCGGCGTATAATCAATCTTAAAATCGCCTGTATGGATAATAATGCCTGCAGGCGTATAGATGGCCAGTGCGGTAGCATCGGCAATACTGTGATTCGTCTTAATAAACTCAATTCTGAAACATCCCAGATTAATAAACTGCCCGTGTTTGATCACTTTGCGCTTCACAGACTTCATCATATTGTGTTCTTTTAATTTATGCTCAATAATACCCATGGTCAGTTTCGTCGCATATATCGGCACCGGTACTTCTTTGAGTACATACGGCAGAGCGCCGATATGGTCCTCATGGCCATGGGTAATGATAAACCCTTTGACTTTATCAATGTTGTCTTTCAAATAGGTCACATCAGGAATCACAAGATCTACACCGAGCATGTCCTCCGTCGGGAAAGACAGGCCGCAGTCTACAACAATAATACTGTCATCGTATTCAAAGCATGTGATATTCATGCCAATCTGTTCCAATCCGCCCAACGGGATAATCTTCACCTTTTCATTGTGATTTGCCTGATTATGGTTATTATTTTTCATAAAATGAACGCACCTCCAAAATTTTCGGACGCGCGCACGCACAAAAATCGCTCAGGACAGACATTGCCTGAGTTCGCTTCGCACCTGCGCGTGCCTTATACATCATTTACTCTAATTCAATATCTTCTTCGTCGAGCAATGCTTCAAATACTTTTGCAAGCGCTTCAAATTCGCTGTCATCTTCCACAAATTCAAACACAGATTCCTGCGCTTTTGCATCGCCGACGGTCTCTTTTAAAATATACGCTTCACCTTCCCGCGCCGCATCTTCCACAAGAAGGTAATTTATATTATTAATTCTTGTCTGTTCGACAACATAAAATTCCAGCACCTCTCCGTCAGCTGAGGTCAGCTGGATACGCTCTCTCTGATCGCTCATACATACTCCTATCCGCGCCTACTTACGGCTGTCCAGATATCCCTGAAGGATATATACTGCTGCCAATTTATCCACATACGCCTTCCTATGCTCACGGCGCACGCCGCCTTCAATTAATGTTCTTTCAGCAAATACCGTACTCATTCGTTCATCCCACAGAATTACAGGCAGTCCTGTCCGGCGCTCAACCATCTCTTTAAATGCCGCCGTCGCCTCACAGCGCCTGCCTTCCGTATTATTCATATGCTTCGGATATCCGAGAACTATTTCTGTCACTTCATTTGCCTTTGCCAGCTCATCAATCCGGGCAAGTGTTCTGCGCAATTTATTTTCTTCTTTTCGTTCTATGGTCTCCACAGGCTGTGCGGTAAGCCCCATCGGATCGCTCAGCGCCACACCGACAGTCTTGGTGCCATAATCCAGTCCAAGTATCCTCATGACAACCTCTATTATTTATTTTAAATTGGTGTCAATATAGTTTTTCAGCAGTTCTTCAAGAATTTCATCTCTCTCGACTTTCATGATCAGATAGCGGGCATTCTTATAGCTGGTCACATAGGTCGGATCCCCTGACATAATATATCCGACAATCTGGCTGACAGGATTATATCCCTTTTCCGTCAATGCAATATAGACTGCTTCCAGGATATCCTTCACCGCAATGTCATTTTCATTAGTCACCTTAAAATACTGTGTATTTTTCATATCGGGCATCTTTCACACCTTACTTTCTCATAAATTTCACGGGTCAGCCCGTGATGTCCGAACCTGCTACCTATTATATTAATATATTATGCTTTAAAATTCAATCCATTCTTTCGCAAATCACAAAATCTTTACGTCTATCCCCGGTCATTTTCCCACTGACAACCTGATTTTCATGGATTTTACAATCCTCAAGCCCCACTTTGATGTACTCTTTGCTGTGTCCGACCATATATTTTTGTCCGCCGGCTTCCACAATTTCTTCTGCCAGCACTTCCAATATTTTATCACTGTTTTCTTTGATATAAGCTTCTCTCAGCCGTTCATCCACAGCTAACAGCGCTGCGCTGCGTTCGTTTTTCACCTGTTCATCTACCTGACCTTCCATAGCTGCCGCTCGTGTGCCCTGACGTCTGGAATATTTGAACACATGCATCTGGGCGAATCCCACTTTTTGGACGAAATCAACAGTTGCGGCAAATTCTTCTTCGGTTTCCTGAGGAAAACCGACAATCACATCTGTGGTCAGCGCCGGACGGTCAAAATAAGTCCTCAACAGTCCGCATACATGAAGATATTCATCGGTCGTATATTTACGGTTCATTCTAGCCAGCACCGTATCACACCCGCTCTGAAGGGACAAATGAAAATGAGGGCATATCCTGCGGACAGCGGCCAGTCTTTTAACAAATTCTTCTGTCATCAGTCTTGGTTCAAGAGAACTCAGACGAATACGTTCCAGTCCGTCAACCTGATCCAGCTGTTCGATCAGACGGATCAGGTGTCCTCCGTTGCTGTGCTTTTTATCATATTCCACCCCTTCAAAGTCCAGTCCGTAAGAGGAGATATGAATACCCGTCAGGACGATTTCTTTAAAGCCTTTCTTCGCAAGGCCCCGAACTTCCTCTAAAATATCTTCCGGCTGCCTGCTTCTGACTCTGCCCCGCGCATACGGAATAATACAGTAAGAGCAAAACTGATTGCATCCGTCTTGGATTTTTATATAAGCTCTCGTATGTTCTGATACTTCATGAATCGTCAGCGTTTCATACGGCTGTGCCCGGCTCATATCAATGACATCTGCCGCCGGTGCGCCCGGATGTCCGGACGCTTCTGCCACAATCTGCACAATATCCTTTTTACGGTTATTGCCTACAACCAGATCTACGGCCGCATCTTTGGTCAGCGCTTCGCCGGCCTCCTGAGCGTAACAGCCGACAGCGACAACAAGGCTGTCCGGATTTTGCTTCTTTGCCCGGTGCAGCATCTGTCTTGACTTGCGGTCTGCAATATTTGTCACTGTGCATGTATTAATAATATAAATGTCCGCCGGCTCGTGAAAATCTGCAATTTCATAGCCGGCCTCCTTAAAAAGTTCTGTCATGGCGTCTGTTTCATACTGGTTTACCTTGCATCCCAATGTATAAAATGCTACCCTGCTCATATCAGACCTCCTTGTAAAATTTTTATTCTTCTCTGTTATCGTCTTGACTTTTGGATTCCCTGAAAGTATTATATAAGTATAAAAAAACTAAATTCCAAAGGGGAGTCAGAGTATGAAAACAGTAGAAATTTGTCTTGATTCAATCGATAAAGTTAAGGCTTTTGTCAATGAAATTACTCATTTTGACACAGAATTTGATTTGATCTCAGGAAGATATGTCATTGACGCAAAATCCATCATGGGTATCTTCAGCCTTGATTTATCCAAACCGATCACATTAAACATTCATGCTGAAAAAAATATTGATGAAGTTATGACTGCAATCAAACCTTTTATCGTTGAATAATATGGTTGAACTGTAATGAACGCATATGCATCTGCATATGCGTTTTTCATGTTCTCACGACTTTGGCAGTAAATGCTGTCCCGGGCATAAATCTCAATCGGATACAGGCGGCGCTTATTCACACCGCCC
Organism: Candidatus Scybalocola faecipullorum; assembly: GCA_018716485.1. Lineage (GTDB taxonomy): Bacteria > Bacillota > Clostridia > Lachnospirales > Lachnospiraceae > Scybalocola_A > Scybalocola_A faecipullorum. The sequence goes on along the minus strand of DVJY01000064.1, from coordinate 2,036 downwards.
GTTTTTCTCAGTACAAAATACTGCCGCCCGATCAGTCCGGCTCGCACGTTACGATTTCACGTTCTGTTACAGCCCTCTCCATCATTTCATCAATCACATCGGCAAGATTTCTCTCTGAATGTTCAATCGTCTTAATATTCGGCTTCGTCACCGGATGTTTTGCCACAAAAATCGTACAGCAGTCTTCAAACGGCTGAATGGATGTTTCAAAGGCTCCGATTTTTTCTGAAATCGCAACAATATCATTTTTATCAAAACCGATCAGCGGACGGTAAACCGGCAGCGTACATACGGCATTGGTCGCCGCAAGACTCTGAAGTGTCTGGCTTGCCACCTGTCCGATACTCTCGCCTGTGATCAGACCCAGATCTTTATTCTCTTTGGCAATCCGCTCTGCAATTTTCATCATGTAGCGCCGCATAATAATCGTCAGCTCATCGTGCGGGCACTTCTCATAAATCGCCAGCTGAATTTCCGTAAAGTTGATAATATTCAATTTGATCGGTCCGCAGTAGCGGGCAATAATCTTTGCCAGATCCACCACTTTCTGCTTAGCCCGCTCGCTCGTATACGGCGGCGCGTGGAAGTACGTTGCTTCAATGACAACCCCGCGTTTGGCGATCATATAACCGGCCACCGGACTGTCAATCCCGCCGGAAAGCAAAAGCATGGCTCTGCCGTTACTGCCTACCGGCATGCCGCCCGGTCCCGGGATCGACATAGAGTAAATATAAGCCTTGCTTCGAAGCTCAATATTGATCAGCACATCAGGTTTGCGCACATTGACTGTCAGCTCAGGAAAACGGTTCAGCAAATACTCGCCCATATCGGCATTGATTTCCATTGATACTTTCGGATAATGCTTATCCGCACGCCTTGACTCTACCTTAAATGTAAAATGCTTGTCCTCGTAAGCTTCCTCAATATAATCGCCGACAGTCTTCGTCAGCTGATCCCATGAATAATCCTCGCAATAAACGACCGGACAGATGGCTACAATACCGAAAACGCTTGTCAGCGCTTTAATGACTTCATCATAGTCATAATCTGACTTCATATTGACATAGATACGTCCCTGTTCCTTCGTCACTTCAAATTCGCCGGTGCCTTTTAATGAAAACTGAATCTGCCGCATCAGCGTATCTTCAAAAATATATCTGTTTTTGCCTTTCAGGCCGATTTCACCGTACTTAATTAAAAACGCTTCGTATTTGATCATCGTCTTCCTCCCGGAGTATATCTTCTTAAAACAGGAATCAGCGCTCTCAGCTGATCCACACACTCATCAAGTTCTTCCTTTGTCGTCTCGGCGCACATACTGAAGCGCACCGTCGCATCCAAATACTTTTTAGGTACGCCGATAGCTTTGAGCGTTCCGCTGATCGCCGGATGATTTGACGAACATGCCGAACCTGACGACACATAGACGCCCCTTTCTTCAAGCGCATGCAGCAGTACTTCCGCACGGATATTTTCAAAAGCAGCGCTGACGATATGCGGCGCCGGGCCGTGAGAAAAGCCGTCCCCGCCAACGCCTGTGCATGCGTACATATCCCCATTGTCTGAAACTTTATGCTCAAAGCCGTGGATCACTGTCCCTTCAATGGTTTTAAGCGCTTCCACAAACTCATCCCTGCGTGCGTACATAAGCTCTGTCTTTTGATCAAAATCTTCATAAATCATCTGAGCCGCCCTTGCCATGCCGGCAATCCCCGGTACGTTTTCAGTGCCCGAACGCATATCTCTCTGCTGTCCGCCGCCAAACATCAGCGGTCTGAGTTTTACTTTATCTCTCATATAAAGGACGCCGGTACCTTTTGGCCCGTGAATTTTATGTCCGCTGATACTCAGAAGATCAATGCCCAGCCGCTTCGGATAAATCCTCATCTTGCCAAACCCCTGAATGGCATCAACATGGAATAAAATATCTTTATTGTAATCTTTAATGATCTTTCCGATTTTATCCAGAGGCTGCACCGTGCCGATTTCATTATTGACACACATGACTGATACTAAAATCGTATCCGGCCGCAGCG
>DVJY01000063.1 GCA_018716485.1 Candidatus Scybalocola faecipullorum | reverse complement strand
AAGGAAATCCCAGCCTCTATGAAAGGCTTTTCTGTGGACCTTTATGAATTGCAGAAAAAGTATTGCAGCGACCGTACACCCTATGTCATTCCGGGAGAACCGGCCATTGAGCATATTTTTTCCGAACTCTACAATGTGCCGGTCAAAATCAAAAAGGACTATTTCAAGATTAAGGTGTTGGAGTTGCTGCTGTATCTGGATGCACTGGAACTTTCAGGCCATACAGAAGAACGCCCCTATTTTTATAAAGGCCAGGTTGAAAAAATCAAAGCGATCCAGGCACTTCTGACGCAGGATTTGACCAAAAACTATACTCTGGAAGAACTCTCCACGCGGTTTGATATTGCCCTGACCCCTATGAAAAACTGTTTCAAATCGGTATATGGCAGCCCGATTTTTACATACATGAGAAACTATCGCATGAACTATGCTGCCTCTTTACTGAAATCAGATAAGTCGTTGAAAGTAGCGGAGATTGCGGGACTTGTGGGATATGACAGTCCCAGCAAATTCGCGTCCGCATTTCATCAGACAATGGGGAAAACGCCGTTGGAATATCGAAAATCAATTATCTGATTGGAATAAAAAAGGCCGTGTGGAGCGGAAAGAATAATTGAATTATGATAGCATTAAGGATGGTTAGCAAAGATTAACCATCCTTTTTTCTTTGCTGACTAAATGAAAAAGTCTTTTAATCCCCCACCTGAGATGGGGGAACAGGCAAAGCTGTAGCGTTGCCCAGAGTATTAAAAACTCCTATGTTATAATGATATTGGTTTCGCAGGCCATATCAAAAAACATAGGAGGTATCCATATGGATAATCAGAGTATAACACATACACGTTGGAATTGCACCTATCATATTGTTTTTATTCCAAAGTACAGAAGGAAAATAATGTATGGGGAATTAAAGAGGGACATAGTAGAAATCATAAAAAAGTTGTGCGAGATGAAACAAGTTGCCCTGATAGATGGCAGAGTATGCAAAGATCATATTCATATGTATGTGGCAATTCCCCCGAAAATGAGTGTATCGGAATTTATGTCATATCTGAAGGGGAAAAGCACGTTGATGCTTTTTGACAGACATCCAGAATATCGAACAAAATGGGGAGATAGGCATTTCTGGGCAAGAGGATACTATGTATCAACGGTAGGAAATGTGAACGAAGAAACAATTATCAAATACATTCAGGAACAAGAAGAAAATGATAAGCTAGAGGACGGAAGTAGAGATGCCTTCTTTAGGAGGCGACCAGTATAAATGGTACTGCGAAATCCCGCCTCTGGCGGAACCCGGGAACTACCCCGGAGGGGTTAAAACCAAACCCCCATTTGAAATGGGGGTTGATGACTTTGATCGAGAGAGGTGAATTGATATGAAGCAGCAAAAAGAGCATTGGGTCAAAACGCTTTTCTCTTTTGCAGGTCCCTGCAAGGGGAAAATGACCCTCTCGGTTTTGTGTGCCATTTTAAGTGTTGCCGGAGGCTTTGTTCCGTTTTGGGCGGTGTATGAAATCCTGCTCCTGTTCATTAACCGGACCGCTACTTTGAACAACATCATGCTCTGGTGTTTGGTGGGAGTGGGCGGATACCTGATCCGCGTCATCTGCTTTGGCATTTCCACAATTTTGGCACATATCTCCGCTTACACGATACTGGAAGGTATCCGCCTGAAAATCGCAAACCGACTGATGAGAGCGCCCCTTGGCGAAGTAATGGGACGAAGGATCGGTTACCTGAAGAATATTATCATGGACAAGGTGGAAGATCTGGAGCCGCCCCTGGCGCACATGATCCCGGAGCTGACATCGAATCTGCTCCTTCCGGTTGCTATTTTTATCTGGCTGCTGGCGATTGACTGGCGTTTGGGCCTTGCAGTTCTGATTGCCCCGGTTCTGGCTATGATCCCCATGTTCTTTCTCATGCGGAACTATAACAGCCAGTATGCAGCTTATATGGAGGCAAACAATCATGTAAATAATGTCATTATTGAGTATGTAGAGGGCATTGAGGTTGTTAAGGCGTTCAATCAAAGCACCAGTTCCTATGAAAAGTTTGTGGGAGCGGTAAAGTCCTTTAAGGATTTTACTCTGGCATGGTTCAAAAGCACCTGGAAAACAATGAACCTGATGATGGCGATTATGCCCACCACCCTGTTGGGAGTACTTCCCATCGGTTTGCTGTTGGTACAGAGCGGGAGCATTACACCTGCTGAATTGGCGATGGGAATTATTCTTTCGCTGAGTATTGTCGGCCCGCTGATGAAAGCTACTACTTTTATCAACGAGGCAAAGTCAATGGAGTATGCAGTAGAAGCTGCAAATGAACTTCTGAACCTGCCTGTATTGCCGGACTCTGGCAGGATTGTTCCGATTAGGCACACAGATATTGTTTTACAGGATGTGTCTTTCTCCTACAAGGTGAATTCCGGTAAAGCAGGAAGAGAAGGCGGCCTGGGCCGTGATGGCACCGGGCAAAACGAAGTGCTGCACGACATCAGCCTGAAAATGCCGCAAGGAAGTTTTACAGCCCTGGTTGGGCCATCCGGCGGGGGCAAGTCCACCGTGGCCCGGCTGATTGCTCGATTTTGGGATGTGACCGGCGGCAGTATCTCCATAGGCGGTACGAATATCAAGGAACTTTCCATCCGGCAGCTTTCCGAATTGGTCAGTTTCGTGACACAGGACAATTTCCTGTTCAACTGCTCTCTCAAAGAGAACATCCGCCTGGGTAATCCAAATGCTACGGATGAGGAAGTATATGCCGCCGCAAAAGCGGCCTGCTGTGATGATTTCATTGTCCGGCTGGAAAAAGGATATGATACCCCGGCCGGTGACGCTGGCAAGCGGCTCTCCGGCGGAGAAAAGCAACGAATTGCCATTGCGAGAGCAATCCTGAAAAATGCGCCTATTGTGATTTTGGACGAGGCAACTGCCTTCACTGACCCGCAGAACGAAGATAAAATCCAGAAATCCATCATGGCCCTTTCCAAAGGAAAGACCCTGCTGGTGATTGCACACCGTCTGTCTACCATTCAAAACGCAGATCAGATTGTTGTTCTGAAGCAAGGACAGATTGTTGACTGTGGAAAACAGGAAGAACTTTTGAAGTGTTGCCCGCTTTATGCGGATATGTGGCAGGCGCATATTGGCGCAAAGAACTGGTCCGTGGGTGAGAAAAAGGAGGTGGCTGTCAATGCTTAAGTCAATGAAACGTATTATCCGATGGGCTGGTAAATATAAAGGTCGCCTCTATCTTGGTTCTGTGTGTTCCTTTTTCAGCAGTCTGTTAACTGCTATTCCTACAATGGCAGCCGCATTCGCACTGGATAAAGCGGTTCAGGCGTACTGGACGAATACTGCGATTGATACTGTTTTAATCTGGCAAATGCTGGGAATCATTATTGGCTCGATTACACTGAACTTCTTGCTTTCTTATCTCCGGGCAATTTTGCAGGAGAGTATTGGATATGAAGTGGCCGCTGGACAGCGTATTCATTTGGGCGATGTACTGAAACGGGCTCCCTTTGGGTACTTTTCACAGAACAGTGTCGGTGACATTCTGGCAGGCGTTACCACAGAATTGTCTACTTTGGAATTACAGGGCATGAAAATGGTGGATGTCATCATCAATGGATATGCAAAGTTTATTGCCATCGTTTTATGCCTGGTCTTCTTCAGCCCTGTTGCTGCGGTTATTTCCATTGTCGGCGTTGTTCTTTCGGCGCTGGCTTTGCAGGGGATCAGCAGACACAGTGAAAAAACCGCTGCAACAACCCAT
>DVJY01000062.1 GCA_018716485.1 Candidatus Scybalocola faecipullorum | reverse complement strand
GATGTAAAAGATTTCAGTATGCAGTTTTGAAGCTATATGGAAAGCATATAACTCTATTCCTCCTTAGCTCAGTCGGTAGAGCATTCGGCTGTTAACCGAAGTGTCGCTGGTTCGAGCCCGGCAGGGGGAGTAAGGCTCCATGGTCAAGCGGTTAAGACACCGCCCTTTCACGGCGGTAACAGGGGTTCAAATCCCCTTGGAGTCATTTTCAAATAAATAATTTGTTTGAAAGATTAAGGATGCCGATGTGGCTCAATTGGCAGAGCAGCTGATTTGTAATCAGCAGGTTATCGGTTCGAGTCCGATCATCGGCTTTTTGGACCTTTAGCTCAGTTGGTTAGAGCAACCGGCTCATAACCGGTCGGTCCCGGGTTCGAGTCCCTGAAGGTCCACTGGAAAGAATAAAAAATATTGAATATGGCCCAGTGGCTCAGTTGGTTAGAGCGCCGCCCTGTCACGGCGGAGGTCGTCGGTTCGAGCCCGATCTGGGTCGTTTACCTGAGATTCAGGTGACTATTGTTATTGCGTATGGGGTCTTAGCTCAGCTGGGAGAGCATCTGCCTTACAAGCAGAGGGTCATAGGTTCGAGCCCTATAGGCCCCATAAATGCCGGCGTGGCGGAATAGGTAGACGCACAGGACTTAAAATCCTGCGGGACTTATCCTCCCGTACCGGTTCGATTCCGGTCGCCGGCATTTATAATTAAATTGAATATGTGCGTGTAGCTCAGCTGGATAGAGCGTCTGACTACGGATCAGAAGGTCGGGAGTTCGAATCTTCTCACGCACGTTTCTTAAAACCTTGATTTTTCAAGGTTTTTTTTGTTACAAAATATCAAGGAAAATATTACCGCTTGAAAAACAAACATATGTTCTTTAAAATGAAATTGATGGAGGTGAACATACGTTTGAAACGGTTAATATTTCATGTAGATGTTAATTCGGCATATTTATCATGGGAGGCTGCATATCGGTGTTATCATCTTGGCGCGACAATCGATTTAAGAGATGGATTATATGCGGTAGGCGGCGATACTGCATTAAGACACGGCATTATTCTTGCAAAATCGATAAAGGCGGGGGCTTTTGGCGTTGCGACAGGAGAGAGTATTTTTGAGGCAAAACAAAAATGTCCGGATCTGCGGTTAGTACCTCCGAATTATACACTGTACGAGCGCTGCTCAGAGGCATTTATAAAAATTCTGAAGAACTATACACCGCTTGTGGAACAGTATAGTATTGATGAGGCTTTTATGGATGTCAGCGGCATCATTTTTGAACAGTCGCCGGAGGCTTTGGCTTTTGAAATAAAGGAGAGGATTAAGAATGAACTTGGGTTTACGGTAAATGTCGGCATAGGAGATAATAAATTACTGGCAAAAATGGCCGGAGATTTTGAAAAGCCGGATAAAGTTCATACATTGTATCAACACGAAATTAAATATAAAATGTGGCCTCTGCCGGTAGAAAAACTATTTTTCGTCGGCGGATCAATGAAGAAAAAGCTTGGGCAGTTAGGAATTCGTACGATTGGTGCGCTCGGGCAGACTGATCAGGAAATTTTAATGAGCCATTTAAAAAAGCGCGGCATATTGCTTTGGCAATTTGCAAATGGTATAGATGATTCTGAGGTGATCAGTGAAGTGCCGCCAAATAAAGGCTACGGCAATTCAACGACATTGCCTTTTGATGTAACAGATGCGCTGACACTTTCTAAAGTATTTTTATCACTGTCGGAGAATATAGGGCGGCGGCTGAGAAAGGACGGTGTTCTTGCCGGCGCTTTGAGCATTACAATAAAGAACAGTGATTTCTTTAAAACACAGCATCAGATGACATTAGAATCACCGACGGATATAACAAAGAAAATTTACCAATATGCTGTACATCTGATGGGAAAAACGTGGAATGGACTGCCAGTCAGACATGCCGCAATACATGCGGGAAAGATTGTCAAAGACAGCGGACAGAGGCAGTATACACTTTTTGGGCAAGAAGATCATGAAAAAATGAGGCATGCTGACCGTATGGTAGATATAATCAGAAAAAGATACGGCAAAGATGCAGTGAAGAGGGCAGTATTTATTAATCAGCCTTTGGATCATATTGCGGGCGGTATCAGCAAAGAAAAGCAAATTGTAGACTATAGCCGGGTTTATATTTTATAAATTACTGCGGCGGCAATAAAGGGTGAGACGCATGGCATTTCGTACAGAAATTGAGAGAATTCAGACTGATGAGGGAAAGCTTGGAGGATATTATGAAAAGGCAGCGGTATTGTGCTGGTTTACTGCCGGACATAAGGCAATACCGATGATGATAAAGCTGCCGGATGAGGAGGGGCAGGTCATTCAAATAGATCATTTGCAGGTGATTTATAGTGAGAAAAAGTTTTATGCGGCAACTTTAGTATGGGAATATCATTGCAGAGTTGAACAGAACAAGATGTTTCAGGAGTTTGTTCTGATGTTTTATCCTGAGACTATGATATGGAAAATAAAGCGCATAAATAGGAAAATGTAGGAAAAACTAGAAATAAAAGGCGGTATATAAAAATGTGCGGACGCTATTATGCAGATGAAGAGACAATCAGAGAAATAAAACTATTAGTGGGTGAATTAGATGAAGCGCAGCTGTCAAAGGCGGCTAAAGGAGATATTTTTCCGTCGCAGCAGGGGCCGATCATAGCGGCAGGCAGCCGATGTGAAAAGAAACTGGCCGCCGGATTGATGACGTGGGGGTTTATCCGGCCGGACAGCCGGCGTTTGATAATCAACGCCCGGGCGGAAACGGCATTGGTACGTCCGATGTTTAAAGACAGTTTTCAAAAAAGGCGATGTATTATTCCTGCGGGACATTTTTACGAATGGGATGCTGAAAAAAATAAAGTAGCATTTTATGAAAAAGAACGGCATACCTTATATATGGCCGGATTTTATCAGAAATACGATGAAGCGTGGCATTATACAATAATTACAACTAAAGCTAATGAATCTGCCAAAAGTGTTCATGACAGAATGCCGCTGCTTCTTGAAAAAGATGAATTGATACCATGGATTTATAATACAAAGGAGGCAGAGCATCTGCTGAAAAAAGTTCCAACGGCAGTTACTGCAGATATGACCGGCGTACAGGAACGGTTAATATTTTAAAGAGAAAAGAGGCGTATCATTATAGAGGTCATCAAAATTAACGGCGCAGATTTTTACGAAAAAATTTTAAAGGAGAAAGAGCCAGTAATGGTCGATTTCTATGCGGATTGGTGCTTGCCATGCAGAATTATGGAAAAAATTCTGGAGAAAACAGCAGATAGATATTCGTATAAGATTGTGCGTTTAAATGTAGACGACTATCAGGAAATTTCTATAAAATACAACATTATGAGTATTCCGACAATGATTTTATTTAAAGATGGAAAAGTCATCAGAAGAATCATCGGCGGCGTTTCGGAAGAAGAAATTGTTCAATTATTTGAAGAAGCAAAAGAATAATTCAAAAGCCCGAACACGGCTTAATCTGCCGATGTCCGGGCTTATTGCGGTGTATAGGAAAAGGTGTCCCTATATGACGGATTACTTCATCAATTTATCCATTAATATAAGCATTTCATTGATTTTTTGATCGGAGTCTTCTCCGGAGAGAGATTCTTTAACGCAGTGCTCCATATGGGCATGTAAAATTTCTTTATTTACTTTTGTTAAAATGGCCTGAGTGGCAAGCAGCTGATTGGAAATATCTATGCAGTAACGGTCGTCCTCAACCATGTTCAGAATGCCATCCAACTGCCCTCTGGCCGTCTTTAAAAGGCGGATGACTTTTGTTTTATCTGCTTTCAAGAAAAAGCCTCCTTTCAAATTTTTTAATAGAAATTAATCCTGAGACAGTAGTTTTTATTTTAAGGAAGTGACCTGATAACCGGCATCAGTGACCGCTTTGATCAGAACATCATCCGGAACTTCTTTGCTCAGTGATATCTTAGCATTTTTGTCTTCCAGACTGACAACAGCATGGACGCCGTCAATGTCATTTAAAACCTGTGATACTCTGCCGCTGCAGTGAGTACACATCATACCTTCAATAGTCATTAATTTTTCCATAGAACAACACTCACTTTCTTTTTGTAATATATTTTCTTTAGTTTGCTGTACAGGAGCAATATTTTCTGAATGCGCCGCATGAAATTTCGGCTTGAAAAATTTCAGACGCAGAGCATTGGAAACAACACATACAGAGCTTAAACTCATGGCAGCCGCACCGATCATTGGGTTTAATTTTAACCCGAATGGAATAAAGAAAACGCCTGCGGCCAAAGGAATGCCGATCGTATTGTAGAAAAAGGCCCAAAAGAGATTCTCTTTAATATTGCGGATAACAGCGCGTGACAGCTGAATTGCTTTAACCGCATCCATAAGATCACTTTTCATAAGTACGATGTCGGCGGATTCTATGGCAACATCCATGCCTGCTCCGATGGCAATGCCGACATCAGCCCGCGTCAGAGCCGGCGCGTCATTGATACCGTCGCCGATCATTCCAACTGTTTTATGGCCGGACTGGAGATTTCTGATCACTTTTTCTTTGTCCTGTGGAAGAACTTCGGAAATCACCTGATCGGCGCCGATCTGACGTCCGACTGCATCTGCTGTCTTTTTATTATCACCGGTCAGCATTACAACGTCAATACCCATATGATGAAATTCATCGATGGCTGTTTTACTCGTCGGCTTTACGGTATCAGCGACAGCGATGATACCGGCCGCCTGACCATTGCAGGCAAAGTAAAGCGGCGTCTTGCCTTCTGCAGCAAACTTTTGACCGATGACTTCAATGTCATTGACCAAGATGCCTTCATCTTTCAGAAAACGTATATTGCCGGCCAATGCTTGGACGCCCTGAATCATTCCTTTGACACCAAATCCCGGAAGCGCCATGAAGTCTCGGACTTCAGACAGCGGTGTCTGATTTGCCTTGGCGTAGTCCATAATGGCACCGGCGAGAGGATGTTCGGAAAACTGTTCCAAAGAGGCGGCCAGTATCAGCAGAGACTGCACAGAGGTGCCGGCCAGTGTCGTTACATCTGTGACCGAAGGCTTTCCTGAAGTAATCGTTCCGGTTTTGTCCATAACGACGGTGGTGATTTTATGAGCTGTTTCAAGAGCATCTCCTGATTTGACCAAAATGCCGTTTTGAGCGCCTTTACCGGTGCCGACCATAATAGCTACCGGTGTGGCAAGACCGAGTGCGCACGGACAGGAGATTACAAGTACGGCGATGGCAGTAGACAGGGAAAATGAAAATGTCTGACCGACAATAAAATACCAAATGATAAATGCAGCGGCGGCAATCGTCATAACGACTGGGACAAAAATTCCGCTGACTTTGTCAGCAAGCTTGGCAATCGGTGCTTTGCTGGCGCTTGCTTCTTCGACGAGACGGATAATCTGGGATAAAGTGCTGTCCTCACCGACTTTGTCAGCATGTATTTTAAGAACGCCGTTGCCGTTGACACTGGCAGATAAAACATGCTGACCCACTGTTTTTTCTACAGGGATACTTTCGCCGGTCAGCGCCGATTCATCGACAGAAGAATAGCCTTCGATAACCGTGCCATCCACCGGAATGCTGGCGCCCGGGCGAATGAGAAGAAGATCGCCGGTTCTGACATCCTGTGCGGGAATTTCTTCTTCACCGCCGGCTGTTATTCTGATGGCTGTTTTGGGCGCAAGACTGATAAGTTTTTCAATGGCTTCCGAAGTTCTGCCCTTGGAGCGTGTCTCAAGATATTTTCCAAGAGTAATCAGCGTAAGGATCATTACTGCGGATTCGAAATACAGGTCGTGCATATACTGATGAACACGAGACATATCGTTATGGCCAAGTCCCCAAGCTATCTGATAGATAACAAAAATGCCGTAGACCATAGAGGCTCCGGATCCGACAGCGATAAGTGTATCCATATTCGGTGCGCCTTTAAAGAGCATCTTAAAGCCGTTAATATAGTATTTTCGGTTGACGTAAACGATCGGCAGTGCCAGAAGAAATTGAGTAAACGCCAAGATAACAGAATTTTGGGCGCCGGTTAAAAAAGGCGGCTGAGGCAGTCCGATCATGCTGCCCATAGCAACGTACATCAAAATAATCATAAAAATGATGGAAACTGTCAGACGAAACTGCATATTTTTAATTTCATTTTTAACAGGAGATACGGCAGCCGACTGAGGTTTTGTCCCCTGACTTTGCGCATCGGCAGAAGAAGCACCATAGCCGGCATCGGCAACAGCCTGACAAATTTGAGACGAAGACAGTACACCTTCGTCATAATCGACGGTCATGTTATTAGCCAAAAGATTGACCGAAACATTGTGAACGCCGTTGAGTTTGGCCACACTTTTTTCAACATGAGCGGAGCATGCGGAACAACTCATACCGGTTACATTAAAATGTTCTTTCAAAAAAACACCTCACTTTAACTAAATACTACACCCCGGGTGGGGTATTTGATTAAAGTATACATATTTCCGGTGAACTTGTCAAGATGAAAGAATTGTACAAATTTTGCATAAATTTTCTAAAAATACTGGAAAGCATGAAAAAAATACGATATGATTAATACGGTAATATAATGATGTCATTGTGAGAGTGTGCAGTACGGAACAATCCGCAGACATCATGGTTGGGGATTTTAATCCCAATATCTATATGCCGGAGGTAAAAGTAGTAATGAAAGTTATTGTTGAGAAGATTAAAATTCCGCAGCTGACAGGAAATATAGAGCGGCGACTTTACATTCGTCTTCCGGAAAATTATGATTATTCTGATCAGCACTATCCGGTGCTTTATATGTTTGACGGACATAATGTTTTTTTTGATTCTGATGCAACATATGGAAAAAGCTGGGGAATGGGCGAGTATTTAGACAGCGTAGATTCAGAATTGATTGTTGTGGCCGTGGAATGTAATCATGAAGGTTATGGACGGCTCCATGAATATTCTCCCTATGCGGTAAGAGTCAGGCCTGAAGGCATGCTTCGCGGACTGGGCGGCGTTTATATGGACTGGCTGACAGAGACGCTGAAGCCGTTAATTGACCGAACACTTCGGACACTGCCGGATCGAACACATACATATATTGCAGGCAGTTCTATGGGGGGATTAATGAGCCTTTTTGCGGTGATTCAATACAATCATATTTTTTCAAAAGCGGCAGCATTGTCGCCGAGTATTTATTTTGGGACAAATAAACTGACAGAGATGATCCGGTTAAAAGAATTGTATAAAGATACTGATGTTTACATGGATTATGGCAGTGAAGAGTTTCACGGACATAAAAATGCGGCAGCGGCATTTAAAAAAGTATTTTCCGTATTGATGGACCGGCAGGTCAGAGTATGTGCAAGAGTCGTTCCCGGGGGAACCCACTGCGAGGCGTCATGGGAACGGCAGATCCCTATATTTATGAAGTGCCTGGGGATTTAATTCAGGCGGAAAGGAAAAGACATGAAGATTGAATATCATAAGGTGTACAGTCATCAGCTGAGCAAAGATATGGAATTTAAAGTTTATGGGCACAGCGGGCAGCCATGGCTTTTTTTTCCGTGTCAGAACGGACGGTTTTATGATTTTGAAAATTTTCGTATGCTCGATGTGTGGGCGCCTGCCATTGAGGAAGGAAAAGTACAGATGTTTACAGCAGATACGATTGATGGACAGACGTGGTCGGATAAAGGGGGAAATCCCCATGACAGAATATGCAGACATGAGCAGTGGTTTTGGTATATCACAGATGAACTTCTACCGGAAATTTTTGAAATCAATGCTGCCGGCAATGGCGGTCACAGAGCGGGGGGCGTGATGAATTTCGGATGCAGTATGGGCGCAATGCATGCGGCAAATTTTTTCTTCAGACGTCCGGATTTATTCAGCGGATGTATGGCGCTGAGCGGGCTGTACAGTTCTCGGGACAGCTTTGGCGATTACATGGAACCGCTGATTTATGATAACTCTCCGATTGATTATTTAAGAAATATGCCGGAAGATCATCCATATATAGCCCTGTACAATGCAAGAAAGATGATTTTTTGCGTAGGTCAGGGCGCATGGGAAGATGAACTGAAAGCCAGTACCCGCGAACTGGATACGGTGCTGGCACAAAAAGGCATTCATGCATGGTTTGACTATTGGGGGTATGATGTCAGCCATGACTGGTATTGGTGGTTTGAACAAGTGAAAAAGTTTTTGCCGTATATGGCCGGATAAAACGGCCGGAATTGAGAAAGGGATGCAAGTTATGAATTTTATTTTTATTTCTCCGAATTTTCCGGAGCATTACTGGAGATTCTGCAAAGAACTTAAGGATAATGGCGTCAATGTTTTAGGGATAGGGGATTCTTCTTATGAGGAATTATCTGATGATCTCAAAGCGTCTCTTAATGAATACTATCGGGTATCAAGCCTTGAAAATTATGATGAAGTCTACAGAGGTGTAGCTTTTCTGACTTTTAAACACGGACGGATCGACTGGATTGAAAGCAATAATGAATACTGGCTGGAACGGGATGCAATGCTGCGGACAGATTTTAATCTGCACACCGGTTTTCGCAACGAAGATATGCACAAAGTTAAATTTAAATCGGCAATGAAAGAGTATTATCAAAAAGCTGGTATCCCGACTGCAAGGTATCATATGATCGACGATATCGAACATACGAGGGAGTTTATCGCTCAGGTCGGTTATCCGGTTATCGTCAAACCGGATAATGGCGTTGGCGCTAATGCCACCTATAAATTAAAAAATGATGCTGATCTGGAAAGATTTTTCAGAGAATTGCCGCCGGTTCAGTATATCATGGAAGAGTATATTGATGGGCGTATCTGTTCGTATGACGCCATTATCAACAGCAAAGGCGAACCCTTATTTGAATCCGGCAATATTACGATGACATCGATTATGGATATTGTGAACAATGAAGAAGAAAGCTATTATTATATTGTAAAACGTCTTGAAGATGATGTAAGAGATGCTGGCCGGCGCACGGTCAAAAGTTTTGAAGTGAAAAGCCGTTTTGTTCATTTGGAATTTTTCAGATTGCTTCGGGATCACGAAGGAATTGGAAAAGCAGGAGATATTGCGGCGCTGGAAGTGAATATGCGTCCGTGCGGCGGATTTACGCCGGATATGCTGAATTTTGCCAATAGCACAGATGTGTACAAACGATGGGCAGATATGATCGTCTATGACAGAAATTTCAAAAAGCCGGAAGAAGTTCAGGAACATTATTACTGTCCGTTTGCAGGCAGACGCGATAACAGAAATTATATTCACAGTCACGAAGATATCTTGAAAAAATACAAAAACAGTCTTTGCATGGAAGAACGTATGCCGGAAGTGTTGGCACCGGCCATGGGTAATCAGACGTATATTGCAAAATTCCCGACAAAAGAGGCAATGATGGAATTTTATGACTATGTCTTTGCTCAATAAAACAGAGCAGGGGACCGCGAAAGTATATCGCGGCCTCCTGCTCTGTTATTTTAACTTAAAGGTTTTTGGCGCAAATCTGTAGGCGAGATAAAGTGAGAAAGTAATATATAAGACTGTAAAAATAATAACCCCTGCGGCAAAGTACAGCGTCGGTGCCTGTATGCGTATAAACATATAACATACGAAATATGTCACGGCACAAACAATACTGTAAGTGTGGCTTTTGGCCTGCATATGAATATCATACGGCTGGAGCAGGTAGTAGATCACCAAATAATGTACCGAGAAAAAGACGGACATAAAGATAATCGACACCGGCAGCAGTATGTAGTTGACCGGATTGTCTGTGCCGCCGCTGACAAAAAGCAGCAAAGGCAACAGCGCGGCGATGACCAGCGACGGTATAAGGTTGATGGTGATGATTGTCTTCAGCCGGGCTTTAAAAAGAGAGAGTATGGCATCAGGCTGACGGAAAAACCGATAGCTTAACATACTGTGGTCACAGTTGAAAAACATTGCCTGAGTGATTGTCGAGCCTTGGTTCAGGATATACATGATAAATACAAAATACGGCAGCAGCCTCATAAGGATGCTGTTGGTCGGCGCCTTTGCCTCGGGAATGACAGCCACACAAAATAGGGCTGCCGCCGAAATGATTAAAAGCGCCGCAGTCAGCTTTTTAGCTGAATT
The DNA here is from genome assembly GCA_018716485.1 of Candidatus Scybalocola faecipullorum. Taxonomy (GTDB): domain Bacteria; phylum Bacillota; class Clostridia; order Lachnospirales; family Lachnospiraceae; genus Scybalocola_A; species Scybalocola_A faecipullorum. Next base: position 25,185 of record DVJY01000062.1, on the reverse strand, counting down.
GGTCAGCAGTTTTTGGTGGCGTGAGACAAAAACATCATTTAGATAGGCATAGCCTTTATTCGATGAATGAACGGAAGTCTCGGACAGCCGGGATAAATAGTTTTTCTGCTGAATTTGTCCGGCAGCATCGGTTGTGTTAAAAACAACAGCATTTACAGTCAGTATTTGTTTATACAGCCGTCTGTAAACGTTTGTCCTGCGCAGATAAAAGGCGGCTGGAAGCGCAGCTGCGGCAAAAATAAGTGTCATCACAGCGAACGCAAAGCCGGGCACAGCAAATCCGGTAAAAGGCAGTCCGTAGCCGGCGGCAGCGCCCAGAAGCAGAATGCCGAAAATAAACTTCCAGTTTTTTTCTGAAAGCAGTATTTTCTTACGCTCAAATATTTGCAATACAAGGCCGGCACAGGCAATTTTTCCCAGAGCCGCGGCAAATGGCAGCATCAGGATGAAATAAGCCGGTACATGTGCCAACAGACCGAAAACGATGGAAGCCGGAAAAAAAGTAATCCACTGGCTTGCAATATAGAGTATAAATGAGGAAAGAGCATAATATTTGTCATCAATACGCATAAGAATGACGGCATAATACTTTTCTTTTGTGACACTTAAAATTTCTGTATTGACAAGAGCGCCGGACAGTGTAAAGCAAAATAATAGATGCACGTAACTTTCAGAGTGCGGCAGCGGCATCAGGAAAATCGGCCAGAAGACCATAATTCCGAGATATAAAAACTTGCCGGCAAACAGCCATAAAATTTCCCCTGCAATGATCAAAAAAGAAATGAAGCTTTTTAAGTTTGTTTTAGCATACAGTGATTCGGGAAAAAGACGGCCGACCAGCGGCAGCTTTCTCAGACGGTAAACAAAAGTATTAAAATTGTAAGCATGAGAAAGCTTTAACGATATAAGCAGTGTTTTGATCATTCGTCTTCACCTCTGAGTGTATCAATAATTTTTTCTTTGAAGGCATCTTCATCAAGGCTGCCCTTTTCTATTTTGTCAAGACATCCGCCGCTGAGGAGGACAATCTCATCGCATAAATCCAATGCAAGTTCCAAAATATGGGTGGAAAAAATTAAAATATGATCATTTTTTACAGCTTTTAAAAGTTTTTTCATCTCATCGGCGACAACAACATCAAAAGATGTCAGCGGTTCATCAAGAAGCAGAATGGATGGACTGCCTATAATATAAATAAGCATCTGCATCTTGTTTTTCATGCCGTGTGAGTAATCTTTCATCAGTTTATCCCGATCTTCAGGCGCAATTTTCATCAGTTCAAAATATTCATCCGGACTTTTGAGATTTTTGATTTTCTTTTCGTTGATTTCGATAAAAAACTTTATAAATTCACGGCCTGTCAGAAATTCCGGCACGACAGGCACAGACAAAACATAACCGATATCATCGGAGGTTATGCTGCGAAGCAGGCCTGAATCCTCCATAATCTGGACAATACCGCCGTCTTTGGGCAGATCTTCGTTAATGCAGTTAAACAACGTTGTTTTTCCGGCGCCGTTGCGTCCGAGGAGTCCGTAAATTTTACCTTTCTCGAAAGTAAAGGAGGCATCCTTTAATACAATCTTCGTGTCAAATTTTTTCAAAATATGTTCAAGAATAAGTTTCATAAGCCCTCCGTTTGATTAAGAAATTTGCAATCATTATATCATATGCATATAAAGAATGCGACGGATTTAATGTATCATATGTGTTTTTCGCCAGTCGCGCGGAGAGATGCCATAGATGTTTTTAAATGCTCTTGAAAAATGAAGCTGATTGCTGTAACCGACAGCATTGGAAATGTCGCCGATCGACAGCTGAGTCATCTTTAAAAGTTCAGTTGCTTTGACCATCCGGTAATTCATCAGAAAATCCTGAGGCGAACGGCCGACAGTATCTTTAAAAATTTTCCCGAAATAACTGCGGTTGAGGCCGCAGAAGCGGGCAATATCTTCCACAGAAATGTCATTTTGAAAATTTTGCTCGATAAAAGAAAGTGCTTCGCGAATGTAAAAATCCCGAAGACGGCCTGTGGATGAAAGCCTGATAGATGCACAGGAACGGGTCAGATAGTCCATAAAAAGGAAAAGGTGCCCGATCAAATGAAAAGGGGATTTGTCTGGATTTTGGACGATGTAAATCATTTCATCCATCATTTGTTCCCGCAGATCTTTAAAAGCGGCATGATAGACCGGATGATCCGGAGACAGTCCGGCAATCTCAACAGCTTCTTTTACCCGCAGACCGTCAAATTCAAGCCACACATATTCCCAGGGCAGCGTATTATCAGCGATATATGTATTAATTTGATGAGGGAAGATCATAAATCCCTGACCGCTGCGGATGGTGTAATGAATGGTTTCGCCTTTAGAGTTATCCGCCATCAAAGAACCGGTACCGGAAATTACATAGTGAAATAAATAATGATTTCTGGCAGCAGGACCGTAGGAATGAGAAGGCGCACAGCGTTCGCGGCCAAACTGATATAAACCAAGATCGATAAAGTTTTCATTGGGAAATACAGAAAATAATAAATCACTCATGATGTTGTCTCCTTTGTTTTTTATTATATACCAAAATGCGATGTCACTTCAATAAAAATGCTAAAAGTAAGCATAATGGCATAAAACATGAAAAGCACAGATATTTATAGCAAAGTGGCCAAATGATATAATTTGTTTGAAATTAAAGAAAAAAAACTGTTTTTAAGAAAGGAGACAGGAATTTATGAAAAAAACCGGAAATGTAGCAAAAAGCATGGTTTTGATTGTTGTGCTTGCTGCTTCTGCGTGTGTTTCGGGGTGTGGAAACAGTACGGGAGACGGCAATAAGACAGAAATTGAAATTGTGCAGTACAAGCCGGAAGCGGCCAACTATTTCGAAGAAGTGGAGGCAGAATTTAATGCGACCCATGACGACATCCATCTGACAATTGATTCGCCAAATGACGCTTCAACCATTTTGAGAACACGTTTTATTCGTGAAGATTATCCGGATATTATTGGTATTGGCGGCGATATTAATTATTCATATTATATGGATGCGGATATACTGATGGATATTTCGGACTATGAAGGATTGAGTTCGATCAAACAGTCGTATTTGGATATCGGAGAAGCACTTAAAATTATTCCTGAAGACGGCGTGTATGGCGTGCCGTATGTAGCCAATGCGGCAGGTGTATTGTATAACAAAGATATGTTTGAGGAATATGGATGGGAAATTCCGACAACATGGGATGAACTTCTGGCGCTGTGCGACGACATTCAGTCGGAGGGCATTTTGCCTTTTTATTTCGGATTCAGAGATACATGGACATGTCTGGCACCATGGAATGCACTGGCTGTAGATTTGGCGCCTTCCGATGTATGCCAGCAAGTTAACCGGGGAGAAACAACATTTTCCGAAGAATACGGCGAAGTCGCAGAGAAAATGCTCCGGCTTCTGGAGTATGGACCGGATGATCCTCTGGCGTATGCGTATAATGATGCATGTACAGCATTTGCCAATGGAGAATCGGCGATGTATCCGATCGGAAGTTATGCCGTGCCACAGATTTTATCTGTCAATGAGAATATGAATATTGACTCATTTGTAATGCCGGGAAGTAATGATACTTCGCAAAATACGTTGAATTCGGGTATTGATCTTCAGTTTTGTGTGACAGCAGAATGTGAAAATAAAGAAGCGGCCTATGAAGTGCTTGATTTTCTTTTAGATGATGAGAATATCCAGAAATATATCGATGATCAGAATGCTATTCCGTGTAAAGAAGGAGATTTTGAATTGGCATCGATGCTTGATGGTATGAGTGAATACATTGAATCAGGCAATATGACAGATTATCAGGATCATTACTATCCTTCTGAAATGGCTGTAGACGCGCAGATTCAGACATTTTTAATTAATCAGGATGTGGAAGCGTTTCTTTCAAAGTTTGATTCCGACTGGAAACGCTATAACAGAGATACTATCAGAAAAGTTCAGGAATATGAACAGGAACATGGCGGCACTGCGCAGTAGGGGGAAGGATTTATGAAAAAGATAAATGAAAGAAAAAGAACTTTTTTGCTCATAACGATACCGATTCTGGCATTGTTTGTATGCTTCAATACGGTTCCGCTGATTCAGGGCGTGATTTACAGCTTTACAAATTTTAAAGGATTCGGTTCATTTGACTGGGTTGGTCTGAGAAACTATATTGACTTATTCCAAGACCCGAGAGTAGGAAATTCCTACTTATTTACATTTAAACTGGCGATTGTCGCTACAATTGTTGTCAATGTCATCAGCTTGATTTTAGCTCTTGGCTTAAACAGCCATATTAAATTCAAGAGTTTTTTGCGAGGTGCATATTTTATTCCCAATGTTCTTGGAGCACTGGTTGTGGGTTATATTTTCAGTTATTTTTTTACATATATTCTTCCGGCCATGGGAGAAATGATCGGTTCGGAAGCACTGAGCAGCAGTATGCTGTCAAATAGAAATACAGCGTGGATTGCCATTGTTATTGTATGTGCATGGCAGTCGATCGCAATGAATACGATTATTTATATTTCAGGACTTCAGACAGTACCTGAAGACGTATATGAAGCAGGTTCTCTGGACGGAGCAAAAGGATGGAAGAAGTTTTGGCATTTGACATTTCCGCTTATTATTCCATTCTTCACAATTAATATGGTATTGTGTGTGAAAAATTTCCTGATGGTATTTGATCAGATTATGGCTCTGACCAAAGGCGGCCCTGCCCAAAGTACGGAATCCATTTCCTACCTGATTTATAACAATGGTATTTCCGGCGGCCAGTTCGGCTTCCAGAGTGCCAATGCGGTCATATTCTTTATAGTCATTGTTGCAATTTCAGCAGCACAAATGCTTATTTCAGGACGTAAGGAGGAGCAGTTATAATGGAAGATAAGAAAAGAACAAACTGGCCGGTGACGATTCTTTTAATTCTCGGTCTGATCACAATTGCGTTCCCGCTGTATATGACAGTTGTTATTGCACTTAAACAGCCTTCGGAAATGACAAACAGTATTTCCGGCATTTTATCACTGCCGCAGCATTTTAGCTTAGATAACTTTGCGCAGGCGATGGAAGTTACCGATTTTTGGCATTCTTTAGGCAACAGTTTGCTGATTTCAATCGTTACAGTTGTTTTATCTGTTGTACTTCATTCGCTGATGGGGTATGCTATAGGAAGAAATAAAGCACACAGCAAGTTTTACAAATTCGTCTATCTGTTTGTTGTCAGCGGTATGTTTGTACCATTTGCAATCTTGATGATGCCTTTGGCAAAACAGACAGCAGTTATGGGATTGGCAAACTGGGTCGGCGTTATTTTACTGTATGTCGTTTTCTATATGCCGATGAATGTGCTTTTGTATACAGGCTATTTGACAAACATTCCAATGGCGCTTGAGGAAGCTGCAAAAGTTGACGGCGCCAGCACATGGAAAACATATTGGAGAGTTATTTTCCCGATTATGAAACCGATGCATGCGACGGTGGCTGTACTTACAGCACTGAGTGTCTGGAATGACGTAATGACACCGCTTATTATTATGTCGGGTACAGGAAGCAATACGCTGCCTTTGGCTCAGCTGAACTTCCAGTCACAGTTCGGTACGAATTATAATCTGGCGTTTGCGTCATATTTATTGGCGTTAATCCCGATTTTGATTTTCTATGTCATCTGCCAGAAACAGATTTTAAATGGTGTTGTCAGTGGCGCTGTAAAATAAAAATAATGATAAAGGAGAGGCATGATGGCAATTCATTTTGATGAAAAGAATCAAATATTGACATTACATACAAAGCGGACAACGTATCAAATGAAAATCGATGCCTACGGTATGCTGCTTCATCTATACTACGGGCCGCGCTGCGAAGGGACTATGGATTATCTGCTGACATATTATGACAGGAGCGGATTTTCGGGAAATATTTATGATGCAGGCAATAACCGGGGCTATTCGATGGACAGCCTGCCTCAGGAATTTCCCAGCTGCGGCAACGGAGATTTCCGAAGCGCAGCCGTAATTATTAAGACTTTAGATGGCTTTTTCAACTGCGACCTTCGCTACAGTGAGCACAAAATTTATAAAGGCAAATACGGCCTCACAGGGCTGCCTGCAGTTTATGCAGACAGCAGGGAGGCTGATACGTTGGAAATTGTTTTAAAGGATGAAGTCATGAAAGTCAAAGCAGTCCTTTATTACGGCGTGATTGAAGAGAAAGATATAATCACCCGCAGTGTGAAGCTGATTAATGAGGGCGGTCAAAAAATATATGTTGAAAAGCTGGATTCAGCATGTTTGGACTTTCTCTATGGCAATTATGATGTGATCAGCTTTTACGGACGGCATGCCATGGAAAGAAATTTTCAGAGAATGCCTATTGGACACGGCAGTTTTTCCATTGGCAGCCGCCGCGGAACTTCCAGTCATCAATATAATCCGGCACTGATTTTAGCCGAACACGAGACAACAGAGGATTTTGGAACATGTTACGGCATGGTCTATGTTTACAGCGGCGGTTTTAAGGCAGAAGTGTCGTTGGAGCAGTACGATCAAATACGAATGATGATGGGATTTCAGGAGGATATGTTCAGCTATCCGCTGGAGCCCGGTGAAAGTCTGACAGCGCCGGAAGTGGTGATGAGCTACAGCACGGCCGGTCTTGCCGGACTGAGCCACAATTTCCATTGGTGCTTCAGAAATCATCTTTGCCGCGGAAAATATAAAAATGCAGTGCGGCCGGTGCTCATCAATAGCTGGGAAGCTTTTTACTTTGACTTCGACGGTGATGCATTGTATGAATTGGCCAAAAAGGCCGCAGCTTCAGGCATAGAAATGCTTGTTTTGGATGACGGCTGGTTCGGGCAGAGAAACGATGACAACTGTGCGCTTGGCGATTGGGTTGTCAATGAAAAGAAACTTGGCGGCACGCTTCAAAAACTGATAGAAAAGATTCACGGCCTCGGGCTGAAATTCGGACTGTGGATTGAGCCGGAAATGATTTCCGAGGACAGCGAACTGTACAGAGCCCATCCGGACTGGGCACTTAGAATTCCGGGAAAAAAACCGGTGCGGGGAAGAAATCAGCTTGTGCTTGATTTTTCCAGAAAAGAAATTGTAGATTATATTTACGAGAAGATTTGCGGAGTTCTTGATCAGGGACAGGTAGAATATTTGAAGTGGGATATGAACCGGAGTATTACCGATGTCTATTCACACGGCCCAAAAGAGCAGGGACGGGTTCTTCATGATTATGTGCTTGGTGTATACGACCTGCTTGAGCGTCTGATCGGCCGGTATCCTGATATGCTGATTGAAGGCTGCAGTGGCGGCGGCGGAAGATTTGATGCCGGCATGCTTTATTATACACCACAGATCTGGTGCAGCGACAATACAGATGCTGTTGACAGAATCCGTATTCAGTACGGTACATCATTTGTTTATCCGATCAGTGCAGTCGGTTCCCATGTGTCCATTGTGCCAAATCATCAGACAGGACGCAGCGTTTCTCTGGAAACGCGGGCGGCAGTTGCCATGGCGGGAACTTTCGGATATGAATTGGATTTAAACAAAATTACAGAAGACGAAGCGCGCAAACTCAGAAATCAGATCAGAGATTATCATCGGTTCGCACCGCTGATTCAAAACGGACTGTATTATCGCCTGACAAATCCGTATGATCGTGCAGTGGGCGCATGGTCTTTCGTATCGGAAGACGGCAGTGAAGTGATGATGGAAGCGGTTGCTTTGGAAACTCACGGTAATATGAATGTGAATTATATCCGCCTGAAAGGCCTTGATGAAAACAGTGTATATGAAGATATGCAGAGCGGGCGCAGATACAGCGGCGCAGCACTGATGCATGCGGGCTTGGTTCTTCCGGTAAAAATGGAAGAGTATCCGTCGTATATTTATTATTTCAGACGTGTTGGCGCATAGAAATTTTGGCAGGGAGGCAGCAGCATTTTTGCGGCTGCCTTTGCTGCGTTTTGTATTCAAAAGAAAAATAAAAAAATTAAAAAAGGGGCTATCTTTTTTGAAATGCCCGATATAAAATAAAAACATCTTAATCAAATCAATCATGTACCTGTCGGTACGATCAGTTCCCAACTTTACAAAACAACTTTTTAATTCAACTTCAAGGAGGTGACAGATGGATTTTTTGATCGCGGCACATACGGATGTCGGAATTAAAAAAAAGATCAATCAGGATGCCCTGCTTGTAAAAACCGCGCAGACCATGTATGGAAAGTGCTGTCTTTGTGTGATATGCGACGGCATGGGCGGTCTGGATCATGGAGAGAAAGCCAGCGGAGCAGTTGTCAGAGCTTTTGACCGGTGGTTTTGCAGACAGCTTCCCAAGGTCATTCGGACGGATACAGCTTCATCTGTTTTCAGAAATCAATGGCGTGCGGTCATTGGAGATGTTCATCATCGCTTGCGGGTATATGGACAAAAGTACAGCTGCCGTCTCGGGACGACAGCCGCAGTGCTTTTTATGATGGGCAGCAGGTATTTTGCGGCCAACATCGGTGATTCAAGAATTTATATGATCCGCGGAGGGCTTCATCTGCTGACGAAAGACCATACGTTTGTCCGATATGAGACAGATAAAGGTCATATGACCGACGCACAGGCACGATGTCATCCGAAGCGGCATATACTCATTCGCTGTATCGGCGCTTCGGAGACGGCGGTGCCGGATTTTTTTGAAGGCACATTATCAGCGGAGACAGTATTTATGCTCTGCAGCGACGGCTTCAGACATCAGATCAGTCAGGAAGAGTTTTTGACGCATCTGCATCCGGAGAGTATCAGCAGTGAGAAGATGATGGAAGAAAGGCTTGTATATCTGACAGAACTGAACAAGCAGCGCCATGAAACAGATAATATTTCATCAATACTTGTAAAAACCGTATCTGAGGATGTATAGCCGTCATTCAAAGGAAAAGCCGCTGTACAGTAAGATTGTCTAAAGGAGGGGAACATGGCAGAAATCGGAGCAGTGATTGACGGCAAATATAAGATTTTAGATAAAATCGGGCAGGGCGGCATGAGTATAGTGTATTTGGCGATGAATGAGCGGGCCAATAAGATGTGGGCTGTTAAAGAGGTGCGTAAAGATGCTGTGATCGGCGGGGAGACAATCCGGCACCGTCTCATTGCCGAGACCCGGATTTTGAAGCAGTTAAAACATAAATATCTTCCCGAAATTGCAGATATTATTGATGACGGCGGGACGTTTCTGATCGTCATGGATTATATTCAGGGGAAGTCTCTGAAAGCGGTTTTAAAAGAATCTATGGAGATCAGAGGCAGGCCGATCGATGCGGCGGATGTATGCCGGTGGGGCGCGCAGCTGTGCTGTGTTCTTGATTATCTTCATACGAGGGAAGCGGCGGTGATCTATCGGGATATGAAGCCGGCCAATGTTATTTTAAAGCCTGACGGCGATATATCATTGATTGACTTTGGCACAGCACGCATTTTTAAAAACGGCTGTGATCAGGATACCGTTTGTCTTGGTACTCCCGGATATGCGGCGCCTGAGCAGTACGGCGGCAGCGGGCAGACCGGGCCGCGGACGGACATTTACTGTCTTGGAGCGACGTTGCATCAGCTTGTGACAGGAAGAAATCCTTCGGAGACGCCGTTTCATTTTCCGAAAATCACACAGTGCCGGCCGCAGCTGCTTTGGGAGACGCCCAAAAAGGACAGAGACTTGCTTTTTGGATTGGAAGCGATTATTGATCGCTGTACAAGCTATGATGCAGCCGCGCGGTATCCTTCCTGCAAAAGACTGGAATATGATCTTAAACACCCGGAACAGCTGAGCAGCCCCTACCGCAGAAAACTGAAAAATAAGGCGGCTGCATTTGGTATCAGTGCGGGAATGACGGTATTATTCAGTGCTGCGGCACTTGTCGGATGGCATATGGAAAAGTTATCGGTACGGGGCGGATGCGATTACTATTTAAATGAGGCAGCGACAGAGGAAAGCAGCGAGAAGGCGGTCCTGTATAAAAAGGCTATAGCGCTTGAACCGGCAGATGAGCGGGCATATTTGGGACTGCTTGAGACTTTGACGATGGATCATGATTTTTCCGAACAGGATGAACAAGAGATGCTTTCTGTGCTAAACAGCCGCGGCAGCGGGCGCAGCAGATCAAATAAATTATATCTTCAGTCCAATGTGAGCGGCTATGTTGCATTTGCCTATCAGATGGGACTTGCCTATTACTATATGGCCGGCCCTGAGGGGGATAAACCGTCGGCCGCCGGCTGGTTTGCTCCAGCGGCCGAGGCAGATATGAAGTCGTTGGACTTTGGAAAAGATGATATTTATAAAGAGCGCTGGCAGGCACGGGCTAAAATCTTAGGACGGATCAGCAACTATTATAAATATCAGCTGGGTGCCGTCGATAAGATGGGGGACATGGAAGTCTCCTACAAAGATTATTGGGATGATCTGACATCATTGATGGCGGAAGACATTGCAGATAAGGATAATCAAGTCACAGAACTTCGTCTGTATCATGAGATTATTTATCAGATATATACACGGACCGTCGAATTTAAAAATGAGGCAGAACTAAAAAGGACACAGCTGACAGCAGTGATTGAAGAGATTAAAGGGCGCATCAGTCGTATGGCCGGGACACAGCAGGAGATGGTGAAGACACTGATTGAAGATATTCAGACGGACATCGAAGCTGCGCGCAGGCATATTGATGCGGTATATCAGTAAAGGAGGTTATGCGGGATGACAAAATTTGAAGATGCAGTCGTTGTGTGGCGCGGGATAAAGTGCCTTTCTTCAGGGATGGCAGCCGTGTGGGCAGCTGTATCTGCAGTGATATTTTTTAAGATGCGAATTCTAACAGTGATCGGAGAACTTACAGGCCGGACGGCTGGAAAAGCACTTTATGCGGCGCAAAAGAAAGATACCGAAAAGGTGCAGAAGCAAATATGCATGGAAAGTGATACAGGATTTTTATTTTCTGTGGAGAGGAGCCTGATGATCATACATACAGATGAGGTGATTTGAAGTGGGCTTCATAAAAATTATAGCAGCAGCTGCGGTACTGTTTGCGGTTACGGCAGCGGCGCCGATGGAGACTGCCGCGCAGGAACTTTATGAAAATCAGATATTCACCGCAAAAATCAGAAACAGCAGCGGACAAAATTTATACAGCAGCGACGTTATTATTGACATAGATTTCCTTTCGGCAGGCGGCAGTTCTTGGCAGGATGATACGGCTCAGGTTGAGTATTCTGTATTTTACGGCCGGCCGGAGGAAAATCATATCTATCACCAGCTGGAAGATATGGTTTTATATTCGCAGGACAGATCAGAACCGCCATCACAGGATAATGCGGGTATGCCGTCGCATATGATGCTGACGATACCGTGCGCTGCTGATGAATTGTCACAGATGCCGGAAGAGGGCCAGATGATGACCGCAGTTATTACAGCACGAAGTTTTTTGGGACATACGGCCAAACAGCAGCTGACATTTGAATTTGATACGGCGCCTGCGCAGATTGCGGTAAATTTTGACGGAACAGCCGATGAAAAGTATTTCAGCGATCCGGTCAGGGCAACAATTCAAATCACTGAAAAAAATTTTGAACCGTCAGGCGTAAGCGTGAAGCTGACGGACACGAGGCAGCAGACAGTTTCTTGGGAACTGCCTGCGGCTTGGCATTCACAGGCAAATATACATACGGCGGAGGTTGTATTGGAAAATGAAGGGGCGTACCGGTTGGAAATCAGCTGTATAGATGGGGCCGGCAATCACTCTGAAATTTATGCGGCGGACTGTGTTGTCGACAAAACGCCGCCTTTGGGCAGAATTGAACTGTATGGCAAAGGCGATGACGGGAGCCGGATGATCTTTCAAAGTACAGATCAAAAAGAGGAGTCAAAGACAGACCGATGGATATCCAACCAAGAAATTTATGCATCTGTATCCGGAGATGATGATGTGTCCGGTGTAAAGTCAGTAAAATACATGATTTCTGATCGAATACTTGATAGGACCGAGCTGGAAGCGGCATCAGACTGGAATGAAAGCAAAGACGAGCCGTTTGTCATTATCAGCAGGAGCCCGGTGATTATCTATGCACAAGTTGAAGATTATTCGGGAAATCTGACGTGGATGCACTCGGCTCCGGTCATGACCGATGATATGCCGGTTTCTATTACCGCGCAGGTGATGCCGGAAAAATCGGGTCAAAGTCAGCCCATATATAGTGCGGCGGACAGACCGTATATTGACATTGATGTATCTAAGCCCCACTACGAAGAAAATTTTGCCGGTTTAAAGACGATTAGCTATGAAATCACATGCAGGGAATCCGGTGATTCAAAGACCGGTGTTTTAGATTCGTTTGCGATGGAACTTCAACAGAGCCAGTGGACAGGAACACTGGATATCGATACAGAAAAATTTGGCGGTGAGGTTATTGTGCGTATCATGGCACAAGACTGGGCGGGCAATATATCCTGTGAAACTGTTCAGCCTTTTCAAGTTGATACTGATGTACCGGAGGTTGAGTTCATTTTTGATGTGTCGGATTGTATCGGAGGAAAATATTTTAACAAAGAAAAAACGCTTACGATTAAGATTGATGAGAAGAACTTTGACGGGACTTATATGCCCAAGGTGACGGCTTCCTGTGAAAACGGCTTTAAGTTTGACGGCTGGCGTACCGAAGGACAAAAACATACAGGAACGGTGACGTTTATAAAAGACGGGACATATTCGGTTGTTTTTGAATGTGCAGATACGGCCGGAAATCGGTCAGCACCAAAAACTTTGGAGCCGTTTGTTATTGATACGGCACCGCCGGAGGTACAAGTGAAGGAAAATGGGCGCACAGCGAGCGGAGCGCTGTATTTTGACAGTGCAAGAACACTGGAAATTTGTATCAGCGAAGAAAATTTCAGCGCTGACAATGTCCATATGGAAGTTTCTGCTAAGCATCAGGGAAAGCCGATTCCTGCTCCGCGCTGCGGACAATGGATTTCGGAAGGCAGCAGACACCATGCGTCTGTTATTTTTGAACAGGATGGAGTTTATGAACTGGAGGTTTGGTGTACAGACCTTGCGGGCAATCAAAGTGAGCAGCGGCTGAAAAAGTATTTTATTATTGATACGATCATACCCAAAATTCAGATCAGCGGGGTGGAGGATTATTCGTCCAATCGCGGGCATGTGAAGCCGGTCATCACTTTTTCAGATGATTATCTGGCATTGAATAGTATTGACGTTGCGCTGACGGGTGTACGCCAGGGAACTGCAGATATTGACATGGTGATTTCAAAAAAAGCAGGGCAGCGGCATATGGTCATTACCTTTGATGATTTTTTGGAACAGATGGACGATATTTATACGCTGACGGCCAGTGCGGCGGATGATGCGGGGAATACTGCCAAGCAGCAGATTGTATTTTCCGTGAACAGGAACGGCTCGGCTTATGAGTTTGATGAAGTGACAAAACAGCTGCTGGCTGATGTATATACAAATGATCCGCCGGATTTAGTTGTCAGGGAGGTGAATGCAGATACCATTGTATTTAGAGAAATCACCTGCAGTACAGACGGCACGATTATCCGCCTGAAAGAAGGTGAGGACTATACAGTGAAAGCCGAGGAGATACCGGGACAGTGGAAGCAGTATATGTATACGATCAGCCGCAGATGTTTTGAACGGGAAGGTATGTACTGCGTTTATATTTATTCAGAAGACAGGGCAGACAATACAATGACCAACGCAGTGAAATCAAAAAAAATCGAATTCGTGGTCGACCGTACGCCTCCGTCGCTGATTGTTTCCGATTTGGAAAACGGTGCAGTATACGAAGAAGAAACACACTGGTTTACATTTGTTGTCAAGGACCGCACAGTACCGGTGTGTGCGTCAGTCGTTATAGACGGACATACGGAAGCTTTATATCATCGTGAAATGATCGACGAAGCGGACGGAGAATTTTTGATTCCTTTGGAGGCCGGAAAAAATAAACAGAAAATTACACTGATGGCCGAGGATGAGGCAGGCAATCGGTGCGCTAAGACATACGAAGTGTTTATCGGCAGGGAAATTAAGAAAGATTTTGTAAATAAATTTATATTTACAGGCTTGTGCATCGGATTCCTTTGGGTATCTACAGGTACAGTCATTTTTCATAAATATAGAAAGCATTAATATCGTATAAATTACCGAAGTTTTTGAAAATATCTGAAAAGTCTTACAAATATTAAAAAAAGGTGGTAAACTATATATGTAAGCGTGAAATGATCAACAAAAACAGAGGTGAAATGAAAGTGTTTAAGGTAGGCGATTATATTGTTTGCGGTCATAATGGTGTCTGCAAGGTGGAAAAAATCGGTACACTTGAAGCTTCGTCAAGCGACAGGATGTTTTATACATTAACGCCGGTCGACGACAGAAACGCTCAGATTTTTACACCGGTAGATAACAATAAGATGATCATGCGTTATGTGATGACAAAAGATGAGGCACTGGATTTAATCGATAGTATGAAGACACTGGGAGATTTAGCGATTCCGTCGGAAAAGAAGAAAGAAGAGGCCTACAAGAAAATTCTAAAGAGCTGTGATCCAAAGGAATTGGCTCAGATGATTAAAACAATTTATAAACACAGACAATCAAGACGGCTTTCAGGGAAAAAGGAAATGGTATCTGATGCTAAATATTATAAGCTTGCTAAAAAGCAGCTTTACAATGAACTGGCGGCAGCACTGGTAATGGATATTGAAAATGTATCCGGTTTTATACATCAGAGAATAGAAAGTGAAATTTGATTGTAAAGAAAGATGAGAAAACTCTATGTCAACGGGAAACCATTGATATAGAGTTTTTTTGAGCGATACACCCGGCAAGCAGCTGCCGTGCTTGCACGGGCAGATATTTGCCGGACAAAACCTTTAGGTATAAACAAGGGAACTTATTGTTTCTTCAATAAGTTTTGCAGCAGTTTTATAATTTAAGTCAGAAGAAATATAATCTTTATCATTTGAAAGGAGAAATTTGTGATGCAGAAGTTTGTTTATGAATATGCAACGAAGGTTTATTTCGGTGAAGGTGCGGTTAAGGAACATTTGGCTGCAGCGATTTCCGGTTATGGTAAAAATGTGATGCTGGCCTATGGCGGCGGATCGGTTAAAAAGAACGGAATTTATGATGAAATCAAAAAAATTCTTGAAGATTCGGGAAAGAAGGTCATCGACTGGGGCGGGATCATGTCCAACCCGACATATGCGAAAGTTCAGGAAGGCGCGCAGTTGGCAAAGAAAGAACATATCGATTTTATTCTTGCGGTCGGCGGCGGCTCCGTGATTGACTGCTGTAAGATTACAGCGGCACAGGCAAAGACAGATAAGGATCTTTGGGAGATGGAGATGAACGACCATAAGTTCCCGACAGATATGATTCCAATGGGCGCTGTTGTAACGGCTTCAGGTACAGGCGCAGAGATGAACGGCGGCGCAGTCATTACAAACGAAGAAAAAGTGATTAAGGCTGGAATGGCGGCAGCAGCGCCGAGATTTGCCATTCTTGATCCGGCATATACAGCATCAGTACCAAGAATTCAAGTGATTTCCGGAGCATTTGATACACTGAGTCATGCTATGGAAATGTATTTCGGCAATTCAGATCAGGACAATGTCTCTGATGACGTAGCACTGGCAATTATGAAAAATACTGTCGTAAATATGAAACGTCTTATAAAAAATATTGATGATATGCAGGCAAGAGGCAATTTGATGTGGGATTCTGCAATGGCAGAAAATGGTATTTTAAAAGTCGGAAGAGTGACGGATTTTCAGGCACATCAGATTGAGCATCAGCTTGGCGCCTATACAGACTGCAATCACGGACAGGGACTGGCAGTTATTCATCCGGCATATTACCGCTGCATTATAAAAGATGCACCAGAAAAATTTACACGGTTCGCCAAAGAAGTTTTCGACGTACAGACTGCGCAGGAAGGCGTTGAGGCGCTGGCTGACTTTATTAAAGAATGCAAACTCCCGACGAAAATGGGTGAATTGAAGTCAAAAATAGAAATCACACCGGAAGTTTTAAGAAAAGTGGCAGATACATGCAATATTATTCAGTGCGGGCCAAGAGCACTGAGCCGCGACGAAATTTATGATATTTTGCTGTCATGTATGTAAATGAAAAAAAGCCTATGAGCGCAGACTGTCTGACAGTTTGCGCTCATAATTTTTAGGGTATCGATGGAAATGCCGCAAGAGAAGCAAAGTGAGAAAGAAGGAGTATAGTCATGAAAAAAGAAATATCGGAAAAGGAACTGTTTGAAACGACACCGGTTCCGAGGGCAGTGGCATCGCTTGCGATTCCTACGATTATCAGCCAGGTCGTAACGATGATCTATAATCTGGCAGATACCTTTTTTGTAGGACAGATCGGCAATCCATATATGGTGGCCGCAGTCTCACTGGTTTCGCCATGGTTTAATCTGCTGACAGCTTTGGGAAGTTTCCATGGGATTGTGCCAAGGATTTATGCCACTGGTCGGATATAATTATGCTTCCGGGAACTATCAGAGGATGCGAAAAGTCTCTTATTTTTCGTGGAAAACAGCACTGATCATGTCGGCATGTTTTATCGTTTGCTTTGCGGTTTTTGCACCGCAGATCATGCATTTGTTTATTCCGGAAGCGCAGACGAGCACACTTGGGGCCGTTTTTTTTGCGGATCGCATGTCTTGCAGTGCCGCTGACTTCCGTCAATTTTCTGATCAGCTATACACTTCAGGCGATGGGCAAAGGCACACAGTCTGCAATTCTGACATTCAGCAGACAGGGGCTTTTAAATATTCCGCTGCTTATATTGATGAATGTATTGATCGGGCTTTACGGCATGATATGGACGCAGCTTGTTGTGGAAATCATTATGCTTCCGATATCTTTCGGTATGTATTTGCATACGCTGAAAGGATTAAAACAGCCGGAACAAAAGAAAGAGGTGAATTCATAGTATGAAGATGAAAACAAGGATAGGGCTGCTGCTTTTAGCAAGTGTTTTGCTTGGACTTGGCGGCTGCAGCCAAAGAACGCCGGACATACAGGAGAGCGAAAGCGGCGGCAGTACGGCATCTTTGGACACACAGGAGAGCGAAAGCAGCAGTGCGGCGGCAGAGACTGTGACAGAAGGAACGCAGGAATACAGAGGCTTTATTCTTGATAATGTGCTTCATTCAGAAGAATATGGAGATATCCACTACAATTTATATGTTCCGGACAGCTATGACGCAAGCAGGCCATATGCGCTGTTTTTCACCCTTCCCGGATATGAAGGCTTGTATTTTCAGGGCGTCGGTGAGAATTTGTACAGTGAAAATTTTGGATTCGAGGCGCAAAATTACATACAGGATATGATTATTGTAGCGCCTCAGCTCTCTGACTGGGGAGAAACGTCAGCAAATCAAACGATTGCACTGGCGGAATATTTTATGGAAAATTATAACATTGATACGTCGAGAGTATTTGCTGAAGGCTATTCCGGCGGCGGAGAGACCATGTCTCAGGTCATGGGCAAACGTCCGGATCTTTTTACGGCATATCTTCAATGCAGTTCCCAATGGGATGGAGATTATGAACCGGTCGTAAAGAGCCGCACGCCAATTTATTTTGTCATCGGCGAAGACGATGAATATTACGGGTCCCAACCGACAAGGGAAGCTTATGAGACGCTGTATAACATGTACCGTGACCAAGGACTTACGGATCAGGAAATTGATGAGCTTCTCGTATTGGATATTAAAGATGCCGACTATTTTGAGAGCTGGGGTGTGACAGTCCAGCATGGCGGCGGCGGACTGTTTGCGCAGGAGCCAGAGATTATGGGGTGGCTGTTTAACAAAAGATAATTTTGGTTGACACGCATAAATATCTGAATTATAGTTTTATATATACCAATATTTGCAGGGAGGAGAAAACATGTATAATTTACAGCTCGAGACATTTATCGTTGTAGCAGACCTTGGAAGTTTTAATAAAGCGGCGGAAGCACTTTATATTACGCCTCCTGCTGTGACAAAGCAGATTAATCTCCTCGAAAAGGATTTGGGACTTCAGTTATTTGTGCGGACGCACAGAGGGCTGGCGCTTACGGCAGCAGGCAAATCATTGTATAAAGATGCAAAATATATTATACAGTACTGCAAGGACTCTGTGGAGCGGGCGAAGAAAGTGATGGAGGAGAAAGATAATATGATCCGCATCGGGACTTCGCCGATGACGCCGGCTGCACCTTTACTTGAAATATGGTCAAAAGTTCAGAAAAAATATCCTGATATCCGCGTACAGATGATACCGTATATGAACAGTCAGGAAAATGCGAGAGAAATTTTGAGAAATTTAGGGACAAATATTGATGTTGTCGGAGGCATTTTTGATGAGACAATGCTGCATCTCAGACAGTGCCAGGGTATGGAACTTTCACGTCAGAGAATTTGCTGTGCAGTATCTGTGAACCACAGGCTGGCCAATAAAGAAATACTTACAGTACAGGATTTGTACGGAGAAAAGTTTCTTATGATGCACAGAGGGTGGAGCAATTATGTCGATGAACTCAGAGATGACATATGGCAGAACCATCCTCAGATTCAAGTTGTGGATTTTGACATTTACAGTATGGAAATTTTTAATCACTGTGAAAACAGTAATGAAATTTTAATGGCTGTGGAAAACTGGAAAGATGCACATCCTCTGCTGAAAATCATTCCGGTCGAATGGAAATATACCATTCCGTTCGGTATTTTGTATTCTAAAGATCCGTCGGAGCTTGTAAAACGTTTTTTAAAAATAATGAAAAAAGCTGTATCAGTATAAAGCACAAGGTAATAACTGGCAAACTAATTGAGACTTCTGTGAGAAGTCTCTTTTTTTTATAATAAAAACAGAAAGGGAACAGGAGGCTTTTCAGAACATGAATAACTTTATCTATGAAAATAGGACAAAGGTTTATTTCGGACAAGGCTGTGTTAAAGAATTCCTGACGAGCCTGCTTAAAAATTATGATACTGTCATGATGGCCTACGGACAGGGATCTATCAAGAAAAATGGTATCTATGATGAGATCCTGAATATTTTAATGAAGGCCGGAAAAAATGTGGCAGAGTTTTCCGGGATTATGCCCAATCCCACATACAAAAAGGTGATGGAAGGCGCACGGCTGGCCAAAAACAGCGGGACACAGTTTATCCTCGCCATTGGCGGCGGTTCTGTCATAGACTGCTGTAAGGCGGTTTCACTTGCGGCAAAATGTGAAGAAGAGCCGTGGAAAAATTTTTGGGAGCGCAAAGGTATTATTGACTTTGAGCCGATTCCGGTAGGCGCAGTCGTAACACTGGCAGGAACCGGGAGTGAATGCAACGGCGCCGCAGTCATTACCAATGAGGCAAAAAAAGTGAAGACAGGTTATGATTATCCCGCATGTAATCCCCAGTTTGCCCTCATGGATCCGACATATACATTTAGTGTACCTAAAATGCAGATGGTTTCAGGGGCATTTGACAGTCTGTCTCACATTATGGAAACCTATTTCAGTGAGCCAAATGAACAAAATGTGTCCGATGAAATAGCGGAAGCGCTGATGCGCAGCATCATCCGCAATACCCGGATTGCTTTAGAAAATCCGAAAGATTATACAGCAAGAAGCAATTTGTTTTGGGATTCCACATTATCGGAAAATCGTCTGATCAAGATGGGGAAACGGTGCGATTTTACATGCCATCTTATGGCTCATCAGATCGGAGCATATACAAACTGTAATCACGGACAGGCTGTGGCGGTGCTTCATCCGCCATACTATCGGCATATTTATCAAAATGGCATTAAAAAGTTTGCCGGATTTGCACAGAATGTGTGGGGAATCCAAAGCGGCAAAAAGACAGACGCGGCGCTGGCTGAGGCTGGAATTGATGCACTTTCGGCATTTATCAAAGAAGTCGGCCTGCCGAAGACGTTAAGAGACTTGGGAGTGAAAGATTCAAAAATATTGAAAAAAATCGCAGATTCATGCCACTATTCGCCGGGCAGCTACCGGCGGATGATGCCGGAGGAAATATTAGAAATATTTCAGGAAAGTTATTGAAAAAGGAGATATGAGAGATGAAAACACGGATTTTAGGAAAAGATTTGAAAGTATCTGCCATAGGTCTTGGCTGTATGGGGATGAGTCATGCATATGGCCCTGCGGCAGATAAAAAAGAAATGACGGAGCTGCTTGCCAAAGCCGTGGACAACGGTTATACATTTTTTGATACTGCCGAAGTTTACGGTACGCCAAATAATCCCCATGACAATGAAGAACTGCTTGGCGAAGCACTTAAATCTTATCGCAGCCAGATTGTGCTTGCCTCAAAATGCGGTATTCGTTTTGATGAAACATCGCCGGCTGTCAATAAGCCATTGATCCCAGACGGCCGACCGGAAACAATCAAGGCATCCATTGACGGATCACTGGCGCGGCTGAAGACAGATCATTTGGATCTGTACTATATTCACCGTATTGACCGTCAGGTTCCTATCGAGGAAACGGCAGGCGCAATGAAAGAACTGATTGAAGCAGGGAAAATCACGCACTGGGGTATTTCTGAAGCCGATGAAGAAACATTAAGACGTGCCCATGCCGTGTGCCCCGTCACTGCTGTTCAGAATCGCTATTCGATGATGTACAGAGATTATGAAGCACTATTTCCGGTGCTTGAAGAACTGAATATCGGATTTGTTGCTTTTTCACCGCTGGCCAACGGTCTGCTGACTGCAAAGTACAATAAAACATCGAAATTTGATGCAAAGACAGATTACCGCAGTTCAATGCCTCAGTTTACGGCAGAAGCATTTGATAAAAATGAGATGCTGATTCGTTATTTGGAAGAAACGGCCAAACAAAAAAATGCTACGCCGGCGCAGATTTCGCTTGCGTGGATGCTGGCCAAGAAACCGTGGATCGTGCCGATTCCGGGAACGCGCAAATATAACCGGCTGATTGAAAATGCGCAGGCTGCAGATGTTGTACTGACAGATAAAGAAGTCGAAGAAATTGACCGGATGCTTGATACAGTACCGATGTCCGATGTTTTCGGCGGTTCAAAAGTGGAGACAAAGAAATAATAATGTCATAGACATATATGTATAAACGGTAAGGTATATACTTCACAACTAAGAGGAACTTCCGCTGCTGCGGCAGTTGGTCTATACTTAAAATATAAAATTAAGAACAGCATCATAGGAGGAATTACAATGGAATATATCACATTAAATAATGGCGTGAAGATGCCGATGGCAGGTATAGGAACATTTCTTCTGACCCCGGATGAGGCAGAAAATTCAGTGGCACATGCATTAAAAGACGGATATCGTCTGATTGATACAGCCAATGCTTATGTCAATGAAAAAGCTGTCGGACGTGCAATAAAAAAATCCGGCATTGACCGCAGTGAAATTTTTCTGGAAACGAAATTGTGGCCATCTTTCTATGAGCAGGAAGATGCTGTGGAAAAGACATTGGAAAGATTAGATACGGATTATATCGATCTGCTGCTTATTCATCAGCCGGCAGGCAATTATATTTCAGGATACCGTCTGATGGAAAAGGCTTACAAAGAAGGCAAGGTAAGAGCAATCGGCCTTTCAAACTTTAACGAAGCACAGATTCAGGAAATTTTAGATACTTGTGAGGTTAAGCCGACGGTTCTCCAGACAGAAGTCCATCCTTACGATCAGGAGAAAAAGCTGAAAGCATTTCTTGAAAAATCGGAGATTGTTATTCAGGCATGGTATCCGCTGGGACACGGCGATGCGGCATTGCTTCAGGAACCGGTTTTTGCAAAACTGGGCAAGAAATATGGCAAGAGTCCGGCACAGATTATTTTGCGCTGGCATATCCAGGACGGAAACATAGTTATCCCGGGTTCTAAAAATCCGGAACATATCCGTGATAATTTTAATCTGTTTGATTTTACACTGACAGAAGAAGAAATGAAAGAAATCGCAGCGTTGAATCAAAATAAACGGTATTATACGAGCACGCCGGAACTGCTTGAAAGATATGTCTCTATGGTTCCGCCGGTAGATGAACAGAAATAAATCACCAGGTTTGAGAAAGCAACGCAGCGTCAGCGTTGCTTTCAATTTATAAAAATAAATTCGTTCAGGAGGTCAGAAATGAAAGTTTTAATGATTAATGGAAGCCCTCATAAAGAAGGCAACACATATATTGCACTTAAAGAGATGGAAAAAATTTTTTCCAAGGAAGGCGTTGAAAGTAAAATCATACAGGTAGGGAATCAGCCAATCCGCGGCTGTATCGGATGCCGTGCCTGCGCAAAGAAAGGAAAATGTGTTTTTGATGACTGTGTCAATGAAATTGCCTCCGAGTTTGAAGCATGCGACGGCCTTGTGATCGGTACACCGGTGTATTATGCTTCAGCCAATGGTACAATGATTTCTTTTTTAGACAGACTGTTTTTCAGTACGCCGTTTGATAAAACAATGAAAGTCGGCGCAAGTGTTGCCGTGGCGAGAAGAGGCGGATTATCTGCAACATTTGATGAATTGAATAAATATTTTACCATTTCCGGTATGCCCGTGGCATCAGGTCAATATTGGAACAGTGTTCACGGAAGGAAAATCGGCGAAGCTGTCCATGATGCGGAAGGTCTTCAGGGGATGCGGACATTGGCGAGAAATATGACATTTCTTATGCGTTCCATTGCTTTAGGCAAAGAGCGGTATGGTCTGCCTGAAAAGGAAATGTTTGAAGCGACAAATTTTATTCGATAGCCGATGACAGGAGAAATATCATGAAAATATTGCGGAGAAAAAGCAGTTTCAGGAATTTGTTAACAGTACTGCTTGCCATGTTTTCTTTTGCGGCAGTGCTTTCGGGCTGCAGCCGTTTAGATTCAGCGTCTGACGGTTTGGAAACTGCGGATTCAGGTACTTCCGGGACAGAATCAGGTTCGTCTTCAGGCGGTTTTGATGATTATACGTTGGAAACAAAAGTTACTGATGTTATCAATGATCCGGTTTTTGGCGATTACGGACGGCTGATTTTTCCGGTGGATCGGACAATTCCTGAAAATCTGACACTTGGAAATCTGGATGAAATTTTAATATGGTATAACAATGTAAATCCGGAGCGGACAGTTGAAATTGCAAATTATTTAAAACATCAGGCAGCATCAGGCGAACAGATTTTTTATGATATTTATACAGAAGAAGAAAAGGCCGAAGATCCGGAAAAAGAAAATACAGGACTCTTTTTCTTCCGCGGCGATCCCGGAGCAAAGACAGCCATTATCAATGCGGGCGGCGGTTTTGTCTACGTGGCTGCCATGCATGACAGTTTTCCCCATGCAATGGTTTTATCCGAAAAAGGATATAACGCATTTGCACTGATTTATCGTCCGGGCGCCGATACAGCCTGTGAAGATTTGGCCAGAGCCATTGCTTTTCTCCATGAGAATGCCCAAGAACTGCAGATTGATATGACAGATTATTCGCTGTGGGGCGGTTCCGCCGGCGCCCGTATGGCAGCATGGCTGGGGTCAGACGGCACAGAAATTTACGGAGAGGCCTCATATCCTGCGCCGGCAGCGGTGATTATGCAGTATACAGGCTTGTCCGAAGTGACAGGCAATGAACCGCCGACTTATGCGTGTGTGGGTACCAGTGACAGCATTGCTTCCTATCGTTCTATGGAAAACTATATCCGGCGTATACAGGACAATGGCACAGATGCGCAAATTGAAGTGTTTGAGGGCCTGCGTCACGGATTTGGTTTAGGCGAGGGAACCGTGGCTCAAGGCTGGATTGATCATGCAGTCAGCTTCTGGGAAAGAAATATGGAGAGCGGAGATTGAATATTTTTCACTTGTAAAAGGGAGACATAAAAAATTAAGAAAGGATTTGTGATGATCATGAAAACAAAGAGAATATTTTCTATGATGTTGGTCGGAATAACAGCCATGGGACTTTTGGCAGGATGCAGCTTAGATGGGGCAAATAGTCAGGACAGCACTGCAAAAACGGCTGCACAGACAGAGACTGAGGCAGAAACTCAGGACAGCAGCGCAGCGCAGACAACTGCAGAAAATGACGGTAGTGATGCAGACGCCGGTTTAGGCAATGTCCTTGTCGTTTACTATTCGGCGACAGGCAATACGGAGGCTGTGGCTAATACGATAGCAGATGTCACCGGCGGCGACCTTTTTGAAGTGGAGCCGGCAGAACCTTATACGGATGAAGATTTGAATTGGTCCGATGAAAACAGCCGTGTTTCCAGAGAACATGAAGATGAAAGTTTAAGAGACGTGGAACTTGTGTCAACACAGGTGGATCAATGGGATTCTTATGATACAGTATTTATCGGGTACCCGATCTGGTGGGGCATCGCTGCATGGCCGTTGGATACTTTTGTAGAGAATAATGATTTTACAGGAAAGACGGTGATTCCGTTCTGCACATCTTCCTCATCAGATATCGGCGAGAGCGGACAGCTGCTGGCAGATCTGGCCGGAACCGGTGATTGGCAGGAAGGCATGAGATTCCGTTCCAGCGCCGACGAAGCCGATATTCAGGCATGGGTCGACGGATTGGGACTGTAATTGCTGAGAACAGAATATTTTGTAAAAATGAGCAGGGTGCATGTGCATCCTGCCTTTTTCTATTCAAAAAGAAACAGTTACAGGGGCGTTTTCAAAAAATAAAATATATTGTTTTTTTGAAAGCGATATCTTGCATATATTCTATGCAGACGATATAATAAGCACAACAGGATGGTTTCGAAAAAACAAAAAAATATAATTTTTGAAAGTGGTGACAATATGAAAATAATTACGAGAAGAAAATACCTTGATAGAATTATTGAACTGAATGGAACGCCCGATATTAAAATTATTACTGGTATCCGACGCTCAGGCAAGTCAAAGCTGATGCAGGCGTATATTGAATATTTGAAAAGCCAATGTGAAAATATTAACATTATTTTCATTGATTTTATGGACCTGGCATATGAAGAAATTAAGGAATACCATGCATTGCATTCCTATGTAGAAGAAAATTATCAGGCAGGAAAAATAAATTATCTTTTTGTTGACG